>JBPCQC010000103.1:0-28815 GCA_050998515.1 Verrucomicrobiales bacterium | reverse complement strand
CAGCATCGACAACACCCCCACCACAGCAAACAAAAAACCCCCACGCCCCCCCCCCCCCCCCCCCCCCCCCCCCCCCCCCCCCCCCCCCCCCCCCCCCCCCCCGCTGCTGTAGCCGGGGTGTCCATGACCCCGGGCCGGCCTCTGTAGCCGGGGTGTCTATGACCCCGGCCCGGCCTCTCAGAGGCCGGCTACAGGGCCCGGCTACAGAGGCCGGCGGCGCTTCCAGCGTGGAAATCGCCGAACTGGTGGCATCCGCGTTGCGTTTTTTTGATGGGCAGCGATATACGCTCGGCTCGTCGGTGATCATGCCCAATCACGTGCATGTCATCGTGGAGCCGATTTCACCTCACATTGTGAGTGAGATTCTGCGGTCATGGAAGACATTCACTTCCCGGCAGGCAAATCTGCGACTTGGGCGAACCGGCGAGAGCTTCTGGCAGCGCGAATCGTTTGACCGTTGGATTCGTGATCGGGACGAGCGGCAACGAATCGAAGACTATATCGACAATAATCCGTTAAAGGCAGGGCTATGTGCGACATTCGAAGAGTGGCCGTGAGCCTCGCGGGGGGAGTGAATAAATAGTACCGCAGGCATGGGGCCTGCCGTGCCGCTGGCTTGCAGTCGGCAGACTGAATTCAGTGCAGACCACAGGTCCGCGACACGGCAGACTTCAAGTCTGCGCTACGGTTGCAGCACGACGATTGCGCTACTTCACATGCAGCACGCCATTCATAAGCCGGCCGTGCCCAGGAAAAGTGCAGATGAACGGGTAATCAGCGGCCATGGCCGGCGCACGGAAATAAAGCCTGGCCGTCTCATTCGCCTGTACCATTTCCGTGAAGCAAAGCGGTTTGGGATCGGCAGGGACGAACTCAACCTTAACCAGTTCTGCCGCATTCGTTTCGACGGTGGTAACTGTCTGATCGAGCGTTCCTGGCGGCATCAGGAGCAAGTTATGCGGCTTGTCGTCAGGATTCGAGAAAACGATCACGCAGGGTTGATTCGCTTTCACACTGACTTCCGAGGGATCGAATTTAAAACTTAAAGGAGGCGTGGTCATCGTGATGACCTGGAGCGACTCCGTGGCGGCGAGATCACTGAGGCCGACCATTTCCGCCACTGCAGCAGCGTCTTTAAACTCTGGCTTCTCACGCGCTTCCATCGGCGTGTTTTTCAACACCGGGGTGACGGCTGATGCGACCTTGGCGTGGTTGTTTGCCGTCAACTCACCGAGTTTTGCCAGCGCAGCGATTGCGTGTGATCGCAACGCCGGCTGTGCCAGCGCCTCGACGAAAACCGCGGCGCGCTCTGCTTCGTGCCCGCTCAGACTCGAGAGCGCCCGCAAGGCGGCTATTCGGATGCCGAAAGCGGTGTTGCCGCTGACTTCATGCTCGGTCCTGGGCGCAGGCGCGCGATTGTTTTCGCGCGCCCAGACCGGGCGCTTCTGCGCGTCGAGAATGCTTAACCTGTATCCATCCAGCCGCTGGCTGAGCCGGCCGTCAGTGCGGTTCCAGACCACGATCGAGTCGATCGGCTGTTCGCTGCCGAGATCGACTTCCCACCACGGATCAGCCTGCTCTTCCTGGGTATGCGTGATGGTGTTAACCCGGGCGTCACTCTTCCAGCGGCCGCTGGTATTGCCGTCTGTGGCTTTGTTAGGCCAGGCCTGGTATTCAGTGCTGCTTTGTTTGGCGAACCCCCCCGCGCTCGTCAGCCCTATGTTGCGGCCGGAAGAAAAGATTTCCACTTCCGCCAATGAGAGCACCTTTTTCCCGGCCAAATCAATGCGCACGAAGCGACCGGCCACGTCTTTCTCATGGCCGGCGTTCGCGAGAACCGTCTCGGGCAATTTGGCCGCCAGTTCCTTGATGACGGGGAACAGTTTCTCGCGAATTGCCTCTCCTTTGATGAGGTTGATGCTCGAAAGAAAATCCTTCAGCCGAACCGCGCTGGCGCTGGCGATGTCGAATGCGCTTTGCGCGTCGCCGTCAACCATGATGACGGCGGCAAACGCCGCGGCGCGGGCGTCGGGAGTCTTCGCGCTCATGGCCGCATCCAGGAGGCTGGGCCGGCTGGCAGCGAGCGTCGCGGACGGCAGCTCCAGCAGCATCTCGGCGAGATGCCTCGCGGCGGAGCCGTGCTCACAAGATTTCAAATTCATCGCGAGCCACAACCCTGGCGCCATCTTTTGTTCCTGGCTTAGAGCCATCAAGGCGGCTCTTCGATCGACTGCCGAAATTCCATCCCGGGTGAGATAGGCCTGCCACACGGCAGGTGTCTTTGGCAGTTTCGGCAGACTCTCGTTTGAAACGTTCGCAATGATGTAGGCGATGCCGTTTGGGTTGCCGGCCGCTACCGGTTTTCCTTCCTGCAGCGCTTTCTGCCAATGGCGGTCGAGCGTCTTCATCGTTTCGGCCATGGCATAGCTGAGGTAGTAGTCATCACCGACACTCCGGCGGGTCGCTTCGAGCGCGACTTCGACGCCGTCGAGATTATCCAGGTAACTCGCCGCGGTAATCGCTTCCAAACGGACGCGTGGATGTTCATCGTTGGCTGATTTTTTCAAAAGGGCCACTGTTTCGGAAATGCGGTCCCAATAATTCCGGAAAACCCGCACCGCCACGCAACGGGCACGCGGGTCCCTGGCGCCCAGAAGTTTTTTCACCAGGTCGACATCGATGACGTTATGGTGCTGCTGCACCCAAAGGGCTTCGCACAGCAGGTGTTCATACTGCGCTTCGCCAGAATCAAGCGAAGCCACCCATTTCCGCGTCGCGGCGACGACTTCGAGGGAGGGATGCGAGCGCAATTCCCCCCGCACCCGATCGCGGATGCGGTTTTCATAGGAGCGCAAAAGTCCTAACAATGTCTCAATGGATTCGCCCGCGATTTTTGGCGGTTGCGACAGGGGGCGTCCCTTTGCCGTGACGCGATAAATCCGGCCGTGCGCGTGGTCGCGATAGGGATCACGCAGTGAATATTGCATGTGGCCAATGAGAGGTTCGTGCCAATCGCAAATGAAAAGCGAACCATCCGGCGCGAACTCCATGTCGACCGGGCGGAAGTTCAGGTCTTTGCTGGCGAGCAAATCCCAGGTTTTCACCGCCTGAAAATCGCTGCCCTTTTCTTCGAGGCGATACATCCGCGTGCCCTGAAACCCGATGCAGTTATTGAGCAGCCAGCATCCTTGAAACTCGTCGGGCCACTGGCGCGAGCGGACGAAATCGCAACCGGCGGTTGGCCGCATGTGCATCTCGCGAGTGGTGAATTGCTCCATCCCCCCATGTTTCTGGGGGTAGGGAATATGGCCGCTGAAGGCAGTGGCATAATAGTTGGCGCCACCGGACGCATCGGCGAGAAATGGCTGGCCCCATTCATCGAAGACGAGGCCCCAGGGATTGGCAAACCCATAACTTACAAAAACCCCGAGCCTCTGCGTCCGAGGTTCGAATCGAAAGGCCCCGGCGTTATAAAGCCGCGTAATCCCGTGCGGGGTCTCGACCTGGCTATGGTGAAACGTGCCTTCCATGAAATAAAGAGCGCCACCGTTATCCCAAGTGAAGGCGTGCATCGCGTGGTGACTGTCTTCGGTCCCAAAACCGTGCAAAATCGTTTCCCGCACATCG
This sequence comes from Verrucomicrobiales bacterium, assembly GCA_050998515.1. Taxonomy (GTDB): domain Bacteria; phylum Verrucomicrobiota; class Verrucomicrobiia; order Verrucomicrobiales; family V1-33; genus JBPCQC01. Next base: position 25,188 of record JBPCQC010000103.1, on the reverse strand, counting down.
GCGCGGTCATCTCCATCCGTGTCCTTGAGAAAAACCAGGTTGGGTTCCTGCGCGACGTACGCGCCCCCATCGCCGAGTTCGAGGCCGGTCGGCAAATAGAGACCCTCCGCGAATATGGTGCAGCCGTCCGCTTTTCCGTCCGCATTTTTGTCTTCCAGAATGAGGATTTTGTCGTTCGGCTTCTGTCCGGGAAGATATTGCGGATAGATCGGCATCACGGCGACCCAAAGCCGGCCGCGCGCATCGAACGCAAATTGCACGGGATTGGCCAGCTCCGGAAACTCGCGCTCGCTGGCAAACAGATGCATTTCGAATCCCTCGAGCACTTTGGTTTTCGCCATCGACTCTTCGGGAGCAAGGTAAAGAATCCGCGCGTGCGCTGCGGGATCCTTGGTTGGAGTGGGTGGGATCGCGGGAGTGTTTGAATCATCGATGGGTTCCGGCACATTTTTCCCTCGAGCAAGGTCCCAGATCCGCCGGTCGCGATTCGCGATCATGGCATCGAGCTTGGCCATCTCCGGCGGAAAGGATTTCACGCCGAAAGGTTCCGCGCGGCCGCCATAAACGTAGTAGGGATTCACCGGGCGATATCGTTTGAAGAATTGCCAGTCCTTTTCCTTTACCTCCGCGCGCAGTCTTTCCATTTGGTCGGTGGAAAGCGAATCAGCGGGACGCGGCCCGAAAAGCGCCTGATCGAAGGCGCCCACAATCTGCCGGACGCCCTCGGCATTCAAATGAATGCCGTTGATGGTGAGATGTTTTTTGGCGTCGGCGCCTGCGAGATAAAGCGGCCGGCTGGCATTGAAGAGGTCCAGGAAAGGAACGTCTTTTTCGGCACAGACGCTCCGCATGAGGGCGACCACGCCCGCCAGCGCCGCGTTGTGTTTCGTGGCATCTGGCAAATTCGAATCTGCGAGGTCCTCGTGCGCGATGGGCGATACCAGCGCCAGCCGCGGCGCCGACTGCATGTTGTATTTTTGTTCCAGTGTGTGGTCGATGAACTCGATGAGATCGGCGCGCAATTGTTCGAGCGGCGTCTCAAACGATTCGACCATGCCGAAGGCCGCGATGATGACATCGGCACCATGCTCGGTCAGCAAATCATCCGGTGTTGGGCAGTTCGCAGGACGAAATTTTGCGCTCTCCTTCCAGACCGTCACCGGATCCGCCGACCAGGCAAGATTCCGCACCGTGAGCTGAAAATCCGGATACCGGCTATGCAATAAGGTTTCCCAATGACCTTCCATTTGCAGGCGCTCCGCAAATGTATTTCCGATGAGGCAAATTGTGTCGCCTTTGCGAATTTCGAGAGTGGCAGCGGGGATTCCTGCAGTGCCGGCGAGAAAGCTGATGACCGCAGAAAAGGGGAGAAGGAAGAGGCGCATGAGCAATTGGAAAATCAGGGCGGTAAGTGAAGCACATCGAGGATCCCATGCAACGGGGCTCCCATTGTCCCCGGGCCGGCGTGTCCCCTCGCAGTTAAGCTGTCGCTATTCTCTGGAAGACTCTCGAACTTTCTTTCCCTGGAGACCCAGGCCGGGCGTCGATGATAACGACGGCTTCGGCGGCTCCATCACCTTTAGCTTTCCCGCCTCGGCGGCGGCCGAATTTTTTTCGGGTTCACGAAAGCCGTGGCGGCGAATAGCGAGATCCCGCCCGACTGACCCGTCGGGCTTCAATTTCAACGAACCCTTTACAAGCGAAGCAGATTGTTGTTAACGGCGGGGCAGTATGCCCGCGACCTCCTCAAACCGCCGCTTTGTCACCTCGGCCGAAATCGATCACGTTGATCTCGAATGGTGTCACGTGGAATGGCTGTCGCATCCTAACATTGTAGCAGCGAAGCACCTGTTATTGTGCCGGGCGACCTTTCCGCCGGACCAGGCGCACAACTTCCATTACCATCCGGTGCACGAGGAGATTCTCTACATCCTCGAAGGCGAGGCTGAGCAGTGGGTCGGAGAAGAAAAGCGTGTGCTGAAAGCGGGCGAGATCGCGCATATTCCAACGGGGGTCCCACATTGCACCTTCAACAATGGACCGGTTACGCTGCGCTTTCTGGCCATGCTTGGCCCCACCGGCCCCGACGGCCCCATGGTGGTCGATTGTTTCAACGACGAGCCTTGGAAGTCGCTGCGGCCGCCGATTTTTTATCAATCGCAGCAGGCCAGATCAGGGGATCAGGTGTGAACCCGGCCCAAGTCATGCGTGAATTGGCAGATGCGCGGCGGCAACGCACAATTGCTGACGAATCGAAGGTCGGAAACCTTCGCCGCGCTCAAAAATGTTTGCGCAGCAAATCGAGACTCTTTTTCACTCCGGTCAGCGGGTCTTCCTTGCCTTCAAATTCGAGTGAAACATAACCGCGATAATTGGCGTCGCGCATGATTTTGGCAATGCGGGCGTAATCGAGATCGAGCGAGTACCAGAGACCGCCGCCGTAGTAGGTTTTGGCCTGGAGCAGGACTGTTTTCAGGGCGAGTTGTGCCAGACGGTCATACGGGTCTTCGAGAAAATTCCCGGTGTCGAGCGTCACCCGCAGCCATGGGGAATTGATCGCATCGACCACGCGGAGGACCCCTTCCGCCGTTCGCCCCAGGCCCCAATGATTCTCGAGTCCCATCACCACGCCGCGCTTTTCCGCCTCGGGCACGAGCTTCTCGAATGAATCGATGACCCACTGGAAGCCTTCGTCATCACTATGACCGGGGAGGTGCGGCTCGATGCCCCGGTTCTTCATCAGCTCATCGAAGTTCTTGCTCGTGCCCCAGCGGCCCGTGTTCACGCGAATGGTGGGAATGCCGAGATCGTAAGCCTGCTCGAGAAACTGAGTGGTTTTCAGAATGTTGTCGGTGCGCTTCTGCGCGTCAGGCGAAACGAAGCCCTGATGCGTCGAGAACCCCATGAGATCAAGACCCAGCGAAAACGCGCGCTGCTTTATTTTCCGCAGCGCCCGCGGGGTCGAGTCGGTCATCTGCACCTGCAGAAGCTCGACGCCGTCGAAGCCGAAGTCGGCCGCCAATTCGAGGCATCTTTCGATCGGGCGATAGACATCGGTTTTCTCATCGAAGTGCCAGAAAGAGTAAGTGGAAACGCCCAGCCGGTTATGGTGCGCCCGACTCGCAGTTTCCCCGCCCACCGTTGATGCCGAAGCACCGGCAGTCGCAGCGAGCGTCGAATTAACAAATTGGCGTCGATTCATTCAGAAAATGTTCTATCACATTACCGGCCCTCGCGTCCAGTGCCCTTGTACCAACGGCAGGCCTGTCCGCGGTGGCCTGAGGTGAATGGACCTGAAGGTTCTCATTCGGAGGTCAGAACTTGTAGGCGTCCGTGTGTGATTAGGATCCCAATGGACTTTCACCGTATGCCTGCCCAATCATTCGCGGAGCACTGCCAAATGTCAAAATGAAGACTACGACCCCTAAGCCGCGCGCGACCCCTAAGCCGCGCGCCGGAGGTTGGTGCGGAAGTTCCGCTCGCTAGAATCGGTGCGCGGCGCGCGGGCAACCCCGCCCTTAACGTGCCACCTCAAGGCGCGCGCGATTTGGTCGGATGGAACCGTGAGGGGAGAATTGAATGGCCCGCCTCGTCAAAAAATCGGTAGGGATGCGCTTCCGCGCGTGCGTAACTTTTCCGGTGCACCTGACCGCAAGCGTCCACGTCCCTCCAAAAAACGGACGCTCACAGCAGATCTCCCAGCGCCGCAGTTTACCTTGCACCATCGCACCCTCCGATGCATACACGCCAATGCACGGGCTTCTGGCACTCGAGGACGGACGGGTATTTCGCGGCGAGGCATTCGGCGCGAGCGGCACTTCCTTTGGGGAGGTCTGCTTTAACACTTCGATGACCGGGTATCAGGAGGTTCTGACCGACCCGAGCTACCGCGGCCAGATCGTGGCGATGACTTATCCGCTGATTGGTAACTACGGCACCAATGCGGAAGATCCGGAGAGCGCGCAGCCTCACGTGCGCGGATTCGTGGTCGGCGAACTCAGTCCCGTTCCCAGCAACTGGCGCAGCGATGACTCGCTCGATACCTATTTGCAGAAATGGAACGTGATCGGCCTTCAGGGCATCGACACCCGTTCGCTGACCAAGCATTTGCGCACACGAGGCGCGATGCGGGCCGTCATTACCACCGAATCAATGTCCGATGCAGACGCCGTGGCCGCCGCCGCGCAAAGCCCCGGGATGGTCGGCGCGGATTACGTGCGCGAAGTCACAACCGCGGAGCCTTATGTTTGGGATCCCGAGGGCACCCAGAGTTGCGAATGGACACTGAGCGGGCCGAAGCCGCTGCCGCCAGTCAAACATCGCGTGGTAGCCTACGATTTTGGCATCAAACGCAACATCTTGCGCCGTCTCCGGCAAAATGGATTCCACATCGACGTAGTCAACGCGCGCACTTCCGCTGAAGATGTCCTCGCTCGCAATCCAGATGGCGTTTTTCTCAGCAATGGCCCCGGCGATCCGGCAGCGCTCGATTACGTTCACCGCGAAGTGCGCAAGCTCGTCGGAAAAAAACCGATCTTCGCCATTTGCCTAGGACATCAGATGCTCGGTCACGCCTTCGGGGGCAAAACTTTCAAACTCAAGTTCGGGCATCGCGGCGGGAATCAACCGGTGAAAGACCTGCGCACCGGCAAAGTGTCCATCACCAGCCAGAATCACGGCTTCGCCGTGGATGCGAAGAGCCTCCCCCCGGAAATCGAGGTCACCCACCTCAACCTCAATGACAATACCGTCGAGGGCCTCAGCCACAAGGAGCATCCGGTCATCTCAATCCAGTATCATCCCGAAGCCGCGCCAGGACCGCACGACGCCAGCTACTTCTTCCGCGAGTTTGCGCGGATGATTGAAGAGACCCAGATGTAGTGATTAGCAGTATTGCCCTGAAATGTCAGCGAACAAGATCGGGAACGCTCACTATCAATCGGGGAACCTGATGAACGTTGGTTGAAAATTGAAAGCGTTGTTCCCATTTTCATCGATGAGTTGGGTTGTGTTCGCGCGTGTCGCACTCAAAACATCCAGCCTCCTGGTTCTCGCTGCCGCGGCAACCACCGTTTGGGCTGAGGTGCGAGTGCCGGGTTTCACCGCATACCTTGAACCAAAGTCGAACGGTGCTTCGGTCTTGCAAAAATCAGGCGTCACGAACTGGCGTGATCCGGCGCTGAAGGTTCTATGGTTTGGCGAAATTCGTACGCGGGGAAAACTCAACTGTTCGCTGGCAATGCGGCTGCCGGTGGATGCCGTGTCGAAATTGCGGTTGACCGTCGGAGGAGAGTCGCGGGAAGCGACAGCGCAAGGTCAGACGCATGCGGCGGTGCTCGACTTCGGCTCCTTCCACATTGCTCAGGCGGGCTATCAACGGTTTGCCCTCGAATCCCTCAATTTAGCCGGGCAGCCCTTCGGCGATCTCGACGCGTTGATTCTCGATGGGCCTGCTGCCAGTGATGCGCACTTCAATCTCAAGGCGCGACGCAACGCAGCGTCGGTGCATCTCAGATACCCGGTACCAAAAGACGCGAAGATCGAGGCCTTTTACTGCGAGTTGATCGGACTCGATGACCCAGTGGCTACTTACTATATGGCGTGCGGCTGGCATCGCGGTTACTTCGGCATGCAAGTGATCAGCGAGACGGAACGGCGCATTATTTTCAGCGTGTGGGATAGCGGGACTGAGGCAATCGATCGCAACAAAGTGGACCTCGGTAACCGCACGACACTGGTGGCCAAAGGCGACGATGTAAACGCGGGTGATTTTGGCAACGAAGGCACGGGCGGCCACAGCCATCTCAAATACGCCTGGAAAACCGGGGCGCGGCAGCGATTCATCGTTACGGCGAGCCCTGTCGGTGACGCGCATACCATTTATTCCGGTTTCTATTTTCATGCGGACAAAGAGCAATGGGTTCTGATATCCAGTTGGAAGGCTCCGCATGAAGGCGGCTGGCTGCGCGGACTCTATTCGTTCAGCGAAAACTTCGACGGCAGCAATGGCCATATGCGGCGCAAAGCGCTCTTCGGCAACCAATGGCTGCGCACTTCAGAAGGAAATTGGCTTGAACAATCGAGGGCGAGTTTCAGTCACGACCAGACCGGCAAGGCGGACCGGCTCGACCGCTTCATGGGAATGGAGAACGGATGGTTTTTCCTCTCGCACGGTGGTTTCGTTCCAGGATTTACCGAGTCCGGCGCAGAATTCACACGTCCAACCACTGGACAGCCGCCAGGAGATATCACGCTGCCAACGCCAGCCGCCGGCAAGTGATTCATCGTCCTGACCGCACCGACAATCAGGCGCCGGGGTTCTGATTGTGCGCCTGGGGAACGCTTAATGGATGATGTCAAACCCAGTCAGGCCCGTCAGCGGCGGAATACTTTCCGTCGAGACATTTTTGATATGATGGGCCAGCGGGCTGTTTGCGCGGATCTCTTCGATGAAGGCATCCAGTTCAGCCGGATCGTTGGACATCACCTCCATCTGCACACGTCCGTCCGGCAGGTTTTTCACCCAGCCCACAACCTCGAATCCCTGGGCGACTCGCCGCGTCGTGTAACGAAAGCCCACTCCTTGCACACGTCCCTCGAAGTAAATCCGCTTCGCTGTCATTGCCGGAGCTTCTCTTCAATCGCATCCGCGAAGTCCCCGCTCGTTGCATCCACGACGGTGACGCCTTTATTATCGGCGCTGCGCCGGATGCGCACGACCCGATAAGGATCGTTGACCACGAAGGCACCACCTTCCTGCTCGTACCGCTTGTTCCACGGAATCGAGTAGCGATGCAGCAGCGTGGTCTGGATCGCTTTGGCGAAGTCCGCTGCATCAGCTTCGCTTTCCCAGGCGGTGGACCAAAAAATGTGGTCGCCATTCTTTTCGTCTCCGGGATAACAGACATAGCGGTCCCCGCGCCAGCCAACGGATGCGTTGAATGCCTGATCTTCGCTCAAATGACGCTTGAGCAGGATGTAAATGCCAAACTCGCCCAGCACGTTGTCAAAAAACGGAGGGGTTTGCTGCACTGCAATGTCGCGCCAGGCAATTGCCACCGGCTCGAAGGCCGCCTTGCGCTGGTAGAGTTCGACGTGAAGGATTTCCGCGGTCGAACCGGGAGGCCGGGCAAAAGCGGCATCCGGTGACGTGCCACCCTGCTGCAGCTCCTGGGAGAAATTACTCGACATCATGTAAGGAAACAGAAACAGCTCGCGCATAAAGAGTGGTGCGCCGGTAAACTGAGTTTGCGCCGAAGGTTGCTGGGCCCGGCTGTAGTCGGTATTCAACGCGTCGACGACGCCGTAATGAATCTTTGTCACCACGGCATCGCCGATGAAGAGCGCGCGCCGCGCCAGCGCGGCGTCATCGTTGGTGGCCGAGAAGCCGCTGAGCGACGGAGTTCCGAAATGCTGTTGCAGCAAAGCGCAGGCGATTTCCTTTACCAGTTTTCCTTTCAAGTCCGCCCGCGCCTCAAAATCCGCATCCTGATCGATCAGCATTTCGGCCCTCGCGGCGTCGTAATACCCGCCGGCCTGTTCGAACGTGAGCCCCACCAGAGCATCGAGAAACTTGAACGGGTCCTGCACCAAACCGATCGCTCGCGCAGCGTGTTCCCGCGCCTGCACCTGCTGGGGCGGAAACTCAGCCTCGATCTCACCACGAATCCGCTTTTCGATTTCGCTCGCAGGGACGCGCACAAATTTGAGCGGTCGCTTGAATTTCAACTGGCGGATTTCCTCGACACTGCTAACGAGGCCTTCCGCAGAAAATCCAGCCGGAGCCGTCTCGGGCGTCGCCGACGGCTTTGTGACCGCGGCCTGGCTCAGCTTCTCGACTGACTTCCCGAGGTTCTCGTTCTCCTTCTTGAGCAGCTTGATTTGGTCTTCGAAGAACGCGATTTTTTTCTTCAAGGGATCCGGGTCCTCACTTGTGGCGGAACGCGCGGCTGGCGGCGGCTCTGGTGCGGACGCCCGGTCCTGCTGCGCGGCGGCAAAAAGAATTCTCTGGTAATTGGTGTAGGCCGCCGCACCGCCGACGGTGGCGAGGACAATCAACAAGAGGAGCAGAGTGACCGGACGCATAGCGAGTAAGCGTCAGCGAGCGGGCTTTTTGTCGCGGTTGAACAGCTTCTTAAAAATGCCGTCCTTGCCTCTTTTCGGAGGAGAGGATGGCGTCGCGACGGGACGCGCGGGCGGAGGTTCCATTCCGCGGAATTGCGGGAGACCAAAGCCGGGTAATTCCTTGTCGGACTTTTGCACTGGGAGCAACGGCGTGCCCTCATCTCCCCTGGGCTTCGACTCGATCAGCGGGCCAAAGGGGTCGTTTGGGTTCCAGGTATAAAACTTATCCGGCAGCCGCCGGCCAGTGGCATCATACTTGAAAAGCAGTCGCCGGATCAGGCGTCCATTGGCCAGGAACATCCATTCTTCGTTGATGCGGTCGTAGGCGTCGAAGCCGTATTCGGTCCGGCCGCGTAACTGATGCTGCCCATCCCAGATCGCGCCGCGACGGATGCGGCCCTTGCTGTCCATGATGAATTCCCGGCGCATCGTCTCGACCCCGTTGGCACCTCGGGTGATTTGCGTCAGCATGTTTTTGGCGGGATCCGAGCTCGACTCCGTGCTGCCGGTCCTCTCTTCCTTTCCCGTTTTCGGATTGACTTTGAAGTGGATCACTTCACGTCCCCACGAAGCGGTCTCGGCAGGCAAAGCGGGGGCGTATGCTAAAATCAGGAGGAAGCCTAATGCGGGTCTCGAACATGAAAAGTTCATACGGTGCGAAATTAGAACTTCGAATATAAACTTGTGATGGCCAGAGGCGAATCATTCCGAAGGGTGGCAACCACACCCGCGAGCGCGGGATTTCTTTCGTAGCAGCGACACTCCTGCGCTGATTTTAGTAACCCAGCGACGGGAGTGTCGCTGCACCCTTAATAAGGCATCTTCACACCTGCGTCCGTCAGCATTTGAAGTATCGCCGTATTAATCACCTCGTGGTAGCGAATGATCAGCCCATGCTCGAAACGTATCCTGCGAACTCCCGAAAGAGTCCTTCCTCCATTCCCGACTGCCAGCCTTTGATACCGATGACGACGCCCATTCCCAGCGGCACATGCGGATCGATGTGCCCGCTTTCTTCGATCAGCAGCGTCCGCGCGCCCTGCCGCGCCGCGGCCACAGCCGCCATGGATCCGCCCAATCCGCCCACCGTCGCTCCAACCACCACCACATCCGCTTCATGCGTGACCGAGATTTGGCGGGGACGCTCGGACACCGAGGAACGATCGCCGCTGAGACTGCTGCGAGGTTCTTCGTTCGTGGCGGGTTCCGTGGCCCGCACCCGACGCATAACGGTGCTCGAGGAAACTGTGGCCGCGCCAATGTAGCCAAGGCAATGCCGCCGTCGCATGCCTCGTAGTTTCGGGATACTTTGCGGCCGCTCGAGCGCAATCGGATCGCGCCCGCCAATCATGTGGGATGGGAGTGATGGTGGGACTAATTCTGGCGCCCCTCGGCGGGCACGGCGCCCACTAAAGCAATGCTTTTTCGGCCTTCATTCGTTTCAGTGGCCGCTGAATTTAGCATGTGACTCCTTCCTTTGCGATTCTCTTGCGGATGTTCATTGTCGATCAGACGCTCCGCGATGCGGCTACAACTGATTCTTTCGGTACTCATTTGGATTGCCCCACTGCTGGCTTGCTCGGCTGATCCGCCAAGTCGAACCTTTAGTCCGAAACCGGGCGAGAGTGTTCTCCTCCTAGATTCGCATACGGTGGCTCGGACACAAAACCTGACGCAGCAATTTTTTGCGGCGCGGAAGCACCCGTCCAATCCGGTCATGCGGCGAACCGAACGGTGGGAAGGCGTCGGTCCCTATATTTGGGGAAATCGTCTCATGCAGGATGAGAAGACGCGCGAACTGCGGCTCTGGTACATCGGCTACGATTTTAACGGAAACTTTTACCGCTGGGGTTATTCGACTTCGCGAGATGGCCTCGACTGGCACAAGCCGGACCTCGGACTCGAGCGCATTGATGGCGCGTCCGCAAAGAACTGTTTGCCGCTCGGTCCGCATCCCGAAAAGGGAACCCGCAGCATCGCACGCGATCCACGCCCCGACACGCCTCCGCATCGACGCTATCTTGGCGTTCGATTCACTTACGACGGTGAATTTGTTTCGTTTTCGCCGGATGGCATTTCATGGCACGAGCATCCCGCGAACCCGGTCTGGCTCGTTCCTTCCGATATCATTCACGTGATGTGGGACGAACCGCGGCGGAGGTTTACCGCGTATTTCAAAATCTGGGAAGTCGCCGGCGTGGAAGTGCAGACCGCAGACGCGGCCGCAAAACCGTTTATAACACATATGCCGTGGTTCAACGTGAAGAAGGCCGCCGACGGCAAGGCAGAGTTCGATGGTCCGTGCGTCGAATTTCGCTCCAATGCCGCCGCGGATGTGGTGAAAAAAAAGTTTGTCTTGCGCGCAGGAAACCAGGGCCTCGACGATGGAGGGGGCACCTCTCTCTCAGGCGCCTGGACCGCGAAGCGCGTGCAATGCTGGGCTTCGAGCGAGGATGGCATTCATTGGACAAACGAACAGGTTGTTCTGCGCGCTGACGATCGCGACCCGCCAACCGCGAACATCCAGTTCATGTTCGTCATGCGTTACGGCAACTACTACCTGGGGTTTCCAACCCTCCACGACGAGAACGGGACATTCCGTCTTCAGTTCGCATGGAGCGCCGACGGACTGCAGTGGCGCCGCCCGTCGCGCGCCCCGTGGCTCGACATCGGTCCGCCCGGTGCGTTCGATTGCGGCATGGTTTTAGGTCCGGCGGATCCCATCTTTTGGGAAAAGGAAATGTGGTTCCCCTATGGCGGGTTTCCCATCCGTCATGATAGCCAGAACAGAAATTGGGAATCCGCCACTGGCCTGGCAACCACTCGCCTGGATGGCTTTGCCGCGTGGCAGGCGGACAGTGAAGGCGAACTCGTGACCCAGCCGTTCGTATGCAACGGTGAAATGTTATTTATCAATGCCAATGCCGAGCGAGGTTCGGTCGGAGTCGAAGTGCTGGAAAATGGAAAACCCGTCGAGGGATTTGATCCGCAAGCGAGTCGCCGGTTGACCGGGGATACGCTCGACCCAAAATCCGACGGTGGCGTGCAATGGATAGGCAGGCCCGACATCAGCCTCTTGAAAGACAAAACCATTCAACTCAGGTTTGTTTTGAAAGAGGCGAGTCTCTTCTCATTTCGCATCGCGGACAAGCAAACCGAAAAACTTCCGGCACCGCGGGCGACAACGTGGTGAATAAAGCCGTCATCGGGCTGGTGAGGACGAAGCTGCCCATCGAGAAGCCCCTCCACCACACCTACGCCAAAATCTCCCGCACCACATTCCCCGCCACATCGGTGAGCCGAAAATTCCGGCCTTGGAACTTGTAGGTCAGTTTCGTGTGATCGACGCCGAGGCAGGCGAGCATGGTGGCATGGAAATCGTTGACGTGGACAGGATTCTCCACAGCGCGATAGCCCAGCTCATCGGTGGCGCCGTAAGTTACGCCCCCTTTTATTCCGCCGCCGGCCATCCAGATGGAAAATCCGAGAATGTGGTGGTCGCGGCCGTTGCCGCCCTGGGACATTGGAGTTCGCCCGAACTCGCCGCCAAAGACGATGAGTGTGTCGTCGAGCATGCCGCGCTGTTTCAGATCTCGGATCAACGCCGCGCACGGCCGGTCGACTTCTTCGATTTTTAGTTTGATGTCGTTCTTGATGTTGCCGTGGTGATCCCAGTCGCGGTGATAAAGCTGGATGAAACGAACGCCGCGTTCAGCGAGACGGCGGGCGAGCAGGCAGTTTGAAGCGAAACTGCCGTCACCGGGTTTGGCGCCATACATTTCCAGCATCGAGGCGGGTTCCTGGGCGATATCCATTAAACCGGGAACGCTCGACTGCATCTTGAACGCCATCTCGTATTGGCTGATACGGGTGGCAATCTCGGGATCCGGAGTGATTTCATCTTCGAGCTGGTTCAGCCGATTCACTGCCTCGACCAACGCCCCTTGATCCCGCCCGGTGATGCCGGGTGGATTTTTGATGTAGAGAACCGGGTCGCCGGTGGAATTGAATTTTACCCCTTGGAAGCGGCTGGGCAGAAACCCGGAATGCCACTGACGCGCGGCGATAGGCTGCATCTGGCCGCCGCGGCCGCTGCTGACCAAAACAATGAACCCTGGAAGGTCCTCGGTTTCCGCGCCGAGACCGTAGAGGAGCCACGACCCGATGCTCGGCCGGCCAGGGATGATCGACCCCGTGTTCATGAAAGTATGCGCAGGGTCGTGATTGATCTGCTCGGTATGCATCGAGCGGATGATGCAGAGGTCATCAGCAACCTCTCCAAGAAGGGAAAAATGGGCATTCATTCCCTGGCCTGACTGCCCGAAGCGCTTGAACTCCCACTGTGGACCGAAACAGGTGAGCTTGGCGCCCTGCAACTGCGCCAGCTGCTGGCCCTTCGTAAACGAGTCGGGCATGGCCTGACCGTGCAGCGCCGCGAGCTGCGGCTTGTGGTCGAAAGTCTCGAGATGCGACGGACCGCCCGCCTGATAGAGAAAGATCACTCGTTTGGCGCTGGCAGTCTTATGAGGCCCGCCGAGCACGCCGCTCCATTTTTGCGGCGCCCCTGCTGCGGCCACTCGCCCGAGCGAAGGGTTCAACAGCGAAGCCAACGCCAGCGTGCCAAGCCCGGACGCGCTGCGACTGAGAAATGTGCGGCGGGAAAGTTCAGTGGCGAAGTTCATGGGGACCAATGATGATTAACTTAGGTCAAGCCCGCGCCAAAACGAACTAAAATCAGCTCTAGGATTCAGGCAGGGCGAGGCGTTCGCCGAGCCGCCAATTACAGGATTGTCTGCGGCTCAGCAGGAGCTTCGCCCTACCACAGGCCGTGCCCTCGAAAACTTCCGCTTGGCAAGTTGGCGATTCTCGTTAGCCATCTTACGCCCGCTACGCTGGACGGCTGCACGCCATCGCGACGCGGGTGTTTTTTTCCGATGCAAAAGACCGCGAAGCCGTCAGCGCCAGTGCGTGTGGTCGTTCTTGGCGGGGGCCCCACTGGTCTCTACGCCATGCGCCGTCTTGTCGACCACCCGGAAACCGAGGCGAGTCTCATCGAGAAGGAGAGCATTCCCGGGGGTCTCGCCACCAGCCACCGATTCGGTGAGAACTTTTACGACATGGGCGTGCACATGTTGCACGAATTCGACGAGGAGATTTACAAAGACATTCTCGCCATCATGGGGCCGGAGAGCCACCCGGTGCAACTCAATGCCAGGATTCGCTGGGCGGGCAGCTTTTATCGTTATCCGCTGCAATTCGCGGACATGATTCGAGGAATTCCGCCACTGACCCTCGCGCGCTGCATCGTTGGGCTGCTCACCGCGCAGACGCGATACAAATTCTTTCCGCACAAGCCCAGGAACGCGGAAGAGGCGCTGCAACAGCTCTATGGCGACCCCTTGTATCGTTTCTTTTTCAAGGACTTCACCCATCGCTACTGGGGATTTTCCACCACCGAACTGAGCGCCACGTTCATCACCTCGAAAATGCCGCGGCTGACCGCCGTCGATGTGCTGAAAAAAGTGCTCGCGAAGTTCGGGATCAAAAACAAGAACGTGCACGCGGTGGATAGCGCCCTGCTCGAGGAGACTCTGCATTATTCGACTACCGGCGCGGAAGCCATGCCCCGGCATCTCGCCCGCTACATTTCAGAGAGGGGAGGACGCATTCACTTCGACAGCGAAGTGTCTGCCATCGAGATGCCGGAGGGAAAAGTTACGGCCGTCAAATTCAGGAACACCCGCACCGGCGTCGAGGAGCGAGTCGAATGCGACTATTGCATCAACACCATTCCTTTAATGTGGCTGTTGCGGAGCATGCGGGGAGTGGTGCCGGAGGACGTTCTGGCCGCGGCTCGCCGTTTGCGCTACAAACCGATCACGATTCACGGCCTTTTGGTGAAAAGGCCGAAATGCCTCGATGCTCTGTACATCTATTACCGCGAGCGAATTTTCCATCGCATCGGTGAGCCGAAAAACGCCGGTCTTGTGGTCAATCCACCCGATCACACGGTGTTGATAGTCGAAACCACGTGCGAGAAGGGCGATGACAAATGGAATGCCACTCCCGCAGTGCGCGCTCAGATCATCGCCGATCTTGAAGCGGAGAAGATTTGCCGCGGTAGCGAGATCGCCGAGTGGCACGTCATGCACGCCGAGACGGGATATCCGGTTTTTGATCTCGGTTTCGAGCCGTACCACCAGCGCATCAAGGACTTCATTGATTCAATTCCCAACCTGCAAAGCACCGGCCGCCAGGGCGGTTTCTGCTATCCCAACATGCATTCAGCCATGCGCATGGGCGCCCAGGCCGCCGATCACGTGCTCGAGCAGGCGGGGTTAGCCGGCGCTAATTCCGCAGCGTCTTGAAACCATGATAAGCGTGCTCCACTTAAAGCGACTCCTGGCATTGCCATTGCTGTGCAGCGCAGCAGCCAGTGCCCGACCCGACGGTAGCAACAGCTTATCGGTTCTTAAAAGCTCGGGATGTATACTACTGGGAGCGCCGCCATCTTGGGCGGCCGTCCCCGAAAATCGGCGCAGCCGCCGCATTGTTAATTAATCCCATCCACATCCATGCAGACCGAAGGTCCGCGTCACGGCAGACTCAAAGTCTGCGGTACGACTCGTATCGCAGGCCTGTGGCCTGCCGTGTCGCAGGTTTCCAGCCTGCTGGATTCGCTATTCAATTTACTTCGCCAGGAACACGTCTCCGAATTGTCAGCGATTTTATTCAACGCCAGTAGTTCCGAGCGCTGACCAGCCGATTGAAACGACACGCGTCGTTGCCACCTACCTAAAAAATCCCGCCATCAATTTTCACGACGGCGCCGGTGATGTAGCTGGCTTCTTCGGAGGCGAGGAATCTCACGGCGCTGGCGACCTCTTCGGGGCGGCCAAAGCGGCGCATGGGAATCTGAGCCTTCCGCGATTCCCGCGCGGCGCCTGCCATATCGTCGAGGGCTTCGGTTTCAATATATCCTGGGCAAACCGCGTTTACGGTGATCCCGGCACGGGCGACCTCCTTGGCCAGCGATTGGGTCAGGGCGACGATACCAGCCTTGGCGGCGGCGTAATTGGTCTGGCCGGCGGGCGCGAGCAGCGCGGATAGCGACGACACATTGACGATGCGTCCCCAGCGTTGGGCCATCATTCCTCGGATAACCGCCTGGCAGCCAAGAAACGTTCCCGTGAGGTTCGACGCGATCACTTGATCCCACTGGGCGGCTGTCATGGTGCCGAGCAACGCGTCGTCGTGGATCCCGGCGTTATTGATCAAAACGGACACGGGGCCGGCGAGTTCGATCGCGGCGCTCCAGGCCCCGGCGGAAGTTACATCGAGCGGCACGAGCCGGGCGCGTTCAGGGAATTCCCCGGCGAGTTTCTGCGCATTATCGCGGGATTGCCTGACACCGAGCCAAAGCTGTGTCTCGGCATCTTTCAAAAAGGCCCGCGCCATGGCGAGGCCGAGCCCGCCGTTGGCGCCGGTGATCAGGATGTTTCGACTATTCATGAAAAAATCAAAGCCCCGACGGCTTGTTGATTGGTGCCTGGAGCGCTGATGGCGGCCACCTGGCATTCTCCGGATGCGAGCGCGGCTGCGGCAGCAACGCATTGCCACCCGGCGGCCGCGCCGAAGCCATCGCCCAGGTTTTTTTTTACAGAAACGCGCGCGCCCTTCCAATCGGACCAGACTGCGGCTTCCACGGCGTCTGATTTTCCCGATCCACTCAGGCCATCAAAGAGCACCGCCGACGAGGTGGCGGCCATCGCCGACGCCATTTCAGCGCGGACTCGTTCTGCTGCGGAGCGGCGGGAAAGTTTAGAGGTGAAAATGTGTGGTCCGGTTAGTTGGACCTGCGCTCGTCCGCTGCGTTCGAAATAGAGCGCAGCGGCTCCTTCCGTCACCACGAGCGAACGATCAAAAAGTGCCGCGGCTTCGGCAGTCAGCCAGTCGAACTCTTCGGCCCCCACGACCAGGCAGCCGTCCACTTCATCGCCTTCGAGCCATTGTGCTGCCAGATCGAGACTGGCCACGAACTGCGCCGAGTCGCCGACCAGGGTATAATTGTTGTGTCGCGCGTCGAGCAGCGCGGCCAGATGGCTCGAGGGCGCATTGAAAACCGTTTCCGGAAAAATCAAGGGGCTGGCCGAATGGGGATCCGCCAGCACCTCGCTGTAGAAGCGACGGCTGAAATTCACGCAGCCATTCATCATGTTAAAGATGACGCCGAGACGAAGGGCACCTCTCTGAGCTGCGGCGGCGCGATCGGTGCCGAGGGCTTCGAGCGCGGCGGCGGTGGCGAATTGCGCGATGGCGCTGCTCCGCCGCAGCCTTGGCTCACGGGCAAACGCGAGCGGCGACTGCGGAGGTGGAACGCGCCGGGCTCGGACGGTTGGGGCCCCTTGGGCGCGAGTCCCTTCCTCGAAGGGCAAGAACCGGCCTGTCCGCGCGGCATTCACCAGTTCGGCCGCGCCCCAGCCTGCCGGTGAAACGGCTCCGAAGCCACACACCCCGATCGGCAGCGGCCTCAGTTCCATCTTTGAAAAACGAGGGTCGCGTTTGCACCGCCGAACCCGAACGAGTTCGTCAATGCATTTTGAACGGGTGTCTGCCGCGGCGCGCGGACGAGATCAAAGCAAACCGCGGGGTCCGGCTCACGGACTGTGGTGGTGGGCGGAAGAAAGCCCTCGCGCAAAGCCATGAGGCAGATCACCGCTTCAACCGCGCCGGCGCCGCCTAACAAATGTCCAATCGATGCCTTGGTCGAGCTGACGGCAATCCGCCTCGGGTCGCACCCGTCGGCATCGCACCAGCGGCGGATGGCGTGCGCTTCCGCCACGTCATTAAGCGGCGTGCCGGTGCCATGGGAGTTGACGTAATCGATGTCCCGGGGGCGCAATCCGGCCATGGCACAAGCGCGGGTCATGCTGCACAAGGCGGCGTCACCCTCGGGGTGGGGCTGGGTTAAGTGGTGGACATCGGTGGCCGCGCCGTAACCACGAACTTCCGCCAGGATTTCCGCTCCACGCGACCAGGCCGCTTCGAGAGACTCCAACGCAACCAAAGCGGCTCCTTCTCCGAGGGCGAGGCCGTCGCGGGCGGCGTCGAATGGGCGCGGGGCGCTCGCGCTGAGCGCTTGCAACGAGTCGAAGCCGGCGAACACCAATTGGCTGAGGGCATCGTAACCGCCGGCCAGTGCGCGGTCGGCACGGCCGCTCGCGATTTGCCCGAAAGCGTGGCCAATGGCGTTGGCTCCTGAGGCGCATGCATTGCTGATAATCGATACGGGACCGCCAATGCCGAGAGCGGTCACCACGAGCATGGCCTGGGACTGAATCTGGTATTGATGAACCCGCACCGCCTGCCCGCGGCGTTGCACGGGCAATGTTGAAGCCTGCCGATAATAGGCTTCGCCCAGGGCCATCGCTCCGGCCGAAGTTCCCAGAATGAGCGGAATTTTCTTTTTTCCCTCGCCGGGCAGGTCTGGCCAGCCAGACTGCTCCCAGGCTTCAGCCGCCGCGTGCACGAGGAGTGCACTGGCCCGATCGATGCGGTGCCGCTGCCGCTTTGTGAGGGAAGAAGGGGGGAGGTCAGGTGGCAGCAAGGTTTCTCCGGCATGGTGAACCCTTTGTCTGGAGGTATCGAAAAGCGTGACCTCCCGAAACGCTAGACGCCCTTCGCGAAAGCCGTCGGCATTTTGCCGCCAGCCCAGGCCCATCGAGGTCAGAATGCCTGCGCCGGTCACGACGACCCGGCGGGGCCCAACTAATTGACCTGAAGAGATGGCATTTGGCATTTGGCCGGCAGTTAAGATAACTGAAGAACCTGAGAGTGAAAGTCGGCGGTTCGAAGCGGCCGCGCTTGCTTGATCGAGGGTGACGCGGTATTTTCCTCGCTCTTATTCGCCGATGAGACGTGTTTTTGGCATCTTCCTGGTTCTTGCGCTGGCCGCCACGGCTCGAGTTTCGGCGGCGTTCGTGCTGTTGCCCGAGGATGACAAGACGGTGGACAAGACGGTGGCGCAGGCGTTCGAGCTTTACAAAGCGGGCCACTGGAACAAGGCGGCGGCGATGTTCACTCGGGACGCCGAGGCTGGAAAAGCGCAAGCAATGTTCGCGCTGGCAATCCTTTATCAGCAGGGTCACGGCCTCGAAAAGAGCCCAAGCCTGGCTGAGTCATGGTATCAAAAAGCCGCGGAAAAAGGTTATGTTCCGGCGATGAATAATCTTGGCACGTTGTTGCTGGCCGATCCCACCCGGCAGACGGCGGCGTCAGATTGGCTGCAGCGAGCGGCCAGCGCGGGCTCTCCCAAGGCGATGCTGGGACTAGGGCAACTTAGCCTCGAGGGCCGCGCCGGAAAACCCGATCCGGAAAAGGCGCGGGAGTGGTTTCAAAAAGCACTCGACAAAGGAGATGTCGACGCGGCTTTCCAACTCGGAAAGCTCTACGAAAGCGGTGCAGGGGCTGCTCGAGATGATGCAAAGTCGCTCGAGTTCTATAAACGGGCGGCGGAGCATGACTTCGTCCCGGCGTTGATGCGTCTGGGTCAGAAATTTCAGTCTGGTCAGGGTGTGAAAGCCGATCCGGCGAAGGCGCTCGAGTTTTTTAGCAGGGCCGCGCAATTTAAGTCCTCCTCGGCACTTTTCACTCTTGGCCTGCTGTACGAAAATGGGCAGGGCGTGCCGAAGGATGAAAAAAAGGCCCTCGATTATTACCAGCGTGCGCTGGAAGACCGAGAACAACAGGAGCCGCTTGCCTACAATAAGATCGCTTATTTTTACGAAAATGGGCTCGGCGGGCCAAAAGACGAAGCGAAAGCGGTCGAATGGTACCGCAAGGGCGCGCAAAGTGGCGTCAACGTTTGCGCCTACAATCTCGGAATTCTTCTCGAACAGGGACGTGGCGCCCCCGCCGACAAGGAAGAGGGGTTCTCGATGATTTACAAGGCGGCGCTGGGTGGTTTCCCTCCCGCTCAATATGACCTGGCTCTGCGCTACCGCGACGGCAAGGGCCTGCGGCCAGACATCGTTGCCGCGATGGGGTGGGTCGATCGTGCCGCGCGCGGCGGGTGGACGCCCGCGCAATTGCTCCTGGGCGAACTCTTGGAAAAGGGGACAACCGGTCCGCCCGACCCCGCTTCGGCTGCCAGCTCTTATCAAACAGCCGCCCGCCAAGGTTCGCCGGAAGCACAATTTCGACTCGCCAGCATGCTCGAGGAGGGCCGAGGCATTAAGCAGGACCTCGTCTCCGCCTTTGCTCTTTATCAGACGGTCGCCTCCGTCAGAGCCGACAAGTCGAACGAAGCGGCGTCCCAACTTAAAGTGGCCGCCGAGAAAAAGGCCGCGGGCTTGCGATCACGATTGACCGCCGTTGAACGCAAGCAGGCTGAACGGATGATCGAAACTTCGCGCGCACCGGACACTCAATTAACGCCGCCCGCAACGGCCGCCGCTCCACGCAGATAATTATCCACGCTTGTCCACATCGGCACTACATACCCGATCCTTTTACTCGATGTCCTCCCACTCGTGGAAGCTTATTGCCAGCCTGTCGCTGATCCTGATCCTCAGCACTGGCGCGGAGGCGTCTCGACGGGTGCTTTTCCTGGGCGATTCCTTTAGCAAAGGCGCCTTCGGCAAGACTCTCGATGCGCAGATGCGCGCTGCCGGGCTCGATGTTTATACCTCGGTGGCTGGGGGTGCCTCCGCCTATGACTGGCTTCCCGAATTCGGCACCACATCATGCGATATCGGTTACTGGGAAAAAACGCCGCGCTCGGAGCGACGCGTCAGCTACATCGCCCGCATCCCCAAGATTAACGAACTGATCGCGAAATACGGCCCGGATGTGGTGGTAATCCAGGGTGGTACGAACATGTATAGTGTGCTGACATCGAAGCGGCGCTCACATGAAGCGAACGTCGCCGAGTTCGAGCGGCTGCTGACCCGCATCGGTGAATATTGCCGCGCGAGCGGCGCGCATCTTTACTGGATCACGCCACCTTCTGCGCATCCGCAGCGATTCACACCCGAACTGCAAGCCGAAATGCGTTCCATCCTCATGCGGGTCGCGGGAAAGTACGGCCGCGTGTTCAACACTTATGCGGTAAGCCGCTTCACTGACCCGTATCCTGGCACGGACGGCATTCATTACGGACCCACGGAGGCTGCGGCGATGGCCCGCCTGGTTGCAAGGGATGTGGTTCCATTTGTCGGCGGCCGCTCTCCGAAGAGGATGGCGGAGGAGTCGAGCTCAGCCGATAGAATTGCAGGCGAGAAAAGCTCGCGGCCAGAGTCATCGCGCGCTGAGGCTCCGCCCGAGATGCGAACCAACCCGAGGCCGGGTCGCCGCAGCTTCTGGGACATTTTTCGCCGTGATCAGAATAAGGCTCGCGAGGGCGTGCCCCCGATCACGATTCGTCGCGCTGAATTGGTCCGGCCAGGCGAGAGCAGGACCTCGAGCCCCTCATCGCTCTCTGATGTTTCAAGCGTGCTCGATGTCGAGGTCGTTCTCAGACAGAAGTCCGCGGTGAAAACCTTGAACGAGGTGACCTACCGAAGCGCTCTCGGGGTCTTCGAGTATGACGTCGTGCGCGTGCGGCATGGGTTTTACAATTACCCCCGCATCCGCATTGCCCACCTTATCGTGATGAACAATCGCTACACGGCCATCAACGATCGGCCGCTCGGCAGCCAGATGAGCCTTGCCGTCGAGCCACTTTCAAAATATCCGAATTTGGAAAAAGTTCAGACCATCGACGACCTGCCGGAAGACTATTCGCTGCCGGTATTCGTGCCGAAGCTGTGAGACCCCGGCAATTGAAGTCCCGCCCCTTGTTTGAGTTCTCCCTTCGCTTTTTCGGAGGGCCGCCCTAACGTCCGTTCATGAAAACCCTACTCACACGCCTGGCGCCTCCTGTCGTTCTCGCTTTTGCCACGGCGGCAAATCTTTGGGCCGCCAGCGACGGTTGGGTCGACGATTTTGAAGCCGCAAAGAAAACGGCGGCTGCCGAGAAGAAGGACCTTTTGATCGACTTTACGGGATCTGACTGGTGCGTCTGGTGCAAGCGACTCGACAGCGAAGTTTTTGCTCAGGAAGCATTCAAAAAGGAAGCGCCCAAGAAGTTCGTCCTCGTGACCCTCGATTTTCCGCGGAAAACAAAGCCGGCTGAAAACATCCAAAAGCAAAACGAGCGACTGCAGGACGAGTTCAAAGTCAAAGGATTCCCGACCGTGTATCTGGCGGATGCGACGGGTAAACCGTACGCGAAAACCGGTTACCAGGCAGGTGGTGCCGAGGCGTACCTCAAGCACCTGGATGAATTAAGCAAAGCCCGCGAAACTCGCGATGCCGAACTCGCGGCCGCCGAGAAAGCCAATGGCGTGGAAAAGGCCAGGCATCTCAAGGCAGCCCTGGACGCGCTTGACGACGAGGTTGCGGCAACGTTCTACGCCTCTACAGCCGAGGAAATCGTCGCCCTCGATAAAGATGATAGTCTCGGCCTGAAAAAGGAGCGCGACTTCAAAGCAGCGAAGGATAAACTCGAAGGCGAAGTCGGCGAGCTGGCCCAATCCCGCAAGAGCGACGAAATCGTGAAGAAGGTCGATGCCTTCATCGCCGAGAAGAAGCTGGCTGGCGCCGAAAAACAGGAAGTCCTGTTCATCAAGCTGAGCGCTTACCCCCCGCCCGATGGCATCGATGGCGCCGACAAGCTGATGGATGAGGTGATCGCAGTCGACGCCAACACGAAGGTGGGCACACGCGCGAAAGAGGTGAAGGAAGTGATCGCCAAAATGCGAGCTCAGAGCGCTGGCCAAAAGCAGCCTGCCAAAGGCGAAAAGAAAGCTGAGTAGTTTATCTTGGGATCAATGGTGCGCGCACTAGCAAGGTGCGTTTGGCCGGGCTTGAGGACTTGGCCGCGCCCGCTGGCTGGCCGGCGTCCAGAGGCCAGCCTTTGGCTGACCACACAAGTCCCTCGAGTGAGGTAACATCTTTCTCGGGGACTTCAGTGAGCTTCAAGTCGAGCGCGAGTGAGCCATCTTTCTGCAACCTCCCTGTCTGTGGTGCATGGGAATCCACCAGTCGCGCAAATCCAAAAAAGTAGGCGTCTTCAGGAACACGCACTCCTCGGGGCGGTGTGAGGCTGAGGGTGAAGCCGTCCGCGGTCTCAATCGCGGTAAAACGCCAGTCTCTGGCTACAGCAGGTTGCTGCGCCCGGGTCGTTGCAAAAAGGGGCGCGTCCGCAGTGAGCGAAGGAGGTTTTTTCGCGACAGGCAGCGTGACCGAAAGGTCAGCGAAACCCGGATGACACGTTTGCGAGCAGCACATCCAGGCCGCCTTCGCAGAAAGAGTTATCGTCGGTCGGGCCGATGGGTCGAAATTTGGGGGCGGCACAATATCGACCACGAGGCAGACATCGCGTTTAAATCCCCACGCCCCCCACTTTGCCATCTTCACGCGCTCGGGTTCAGGCCACAGGATGTCGCCGGCAGAGAAACCGCTCGGCAGCGACCACTTGAGGGAAGGGGCCAGTCCCACGATCCCCGGCTGCCGCCAGTAAGTATGAAACCCGGGCTCGTGGCGAAAAATCATCCCCACGGAAAAGGGGGTGCCGGGCTGAATCGAAGCATGTTCGCTCGCCAACTCGACCGTCAGGCCTTCCTGCTTCAGCGGTTCGGCTGCCGGCACGCCCGGGAAAAGGAATAATAAAAGTGCGAGACAACGCACGGGTTGTGCACCGGCGACACTCCGGTCGCTGAGCTGTATCTGTCCAGCGACGGGAGCGTCGCGGCTGCACAATTTGTTCATTGGTCTGGTGTCTATTTCAACCGCCCCTCGATCCAACGCACATTGGTGCGGCTGCGGCTATCAGCATCCAGTGTAATGAATGAGGCGAGAGCAACCAGCGTGTCTTTATCCTTGAGGAACAGCGAGGCAAAAAACGCGCCGGTGTGCGCATTCAGATTGGGCCAGGGGTTCGAGCTGGCGCCGAAGTTGCGGGCCATGGGAGTGCCCCGCTGCACCCAGACATTCGAGAACATCCACGGCAGGGTCGCATCCGCGGGCGCGTCGGGTTTTTGGAAGCCGCAATGAAGCGACATCAACGTGCTGCCGTCCGGGGCCTTGAGCAAAAACGGAGCGGCGCCAAAGCCGAGCGTGCGTTGAGCCACATACTCGTCGACGCGGATTGGGCGTGGAGACGGTTTTCCAACCCTCGACTCCTCATTTGCGGCTTCAAATTGGGAGGCTGCCAAATCTCCATTGCGGTCGATCTGCGTGATCCACGGCGAGAGTGGCGCGCCCACCATCTCCTGGGCGCAAGCGACGCGCCCGCCTGGCAACACGACCGCTGAGGGCATTCCATTGCGGCATTTCGGGTGTTGCGATACCTCGACCGGTTCGCTCCAGGTGGCGCCGTCGTCGTTCGAGCGAATCAACTCGATGCGTTGATCCCGCCGACCTTCCTTTGAGAGATCGGGCGCCTCATTGGCAAAGTAGATTTGAAGCTCGCCGTCCGGCAGCCGCACGAGGCACGGTTCCCAAAGCCGGCCCCGGCCACGCGCGATCAAAGCAGGCTCTCCCCAACTGTCGCCAAAATCATCGCTGAATCGCACTCGCAGGCCGCTACGCTGGCATTCAGCAAGAAACTCAGGTCGGCCTGATTCAGCTCTTCCCCGAGCCGCGGTGACCAGAAGCATCCGCCCAGCGCCCAACTCGACGAAGTCCACGTTGCTGAATCCCCAAAAGCGACCATCCTCAGGCCCTTCCAGGTCGGCAGTCGCATACCAGGTCGCTCCGCCATCCCGACTGCGGCGCATTGTCACCCACGTGCCGTATTCGCCAAGCCCACCGCCGTGGTGGTAGGCGAGAAGAACGTCGCCATTGGAAACCCGTTTCGCCCGCGGGTAAGCCGCAGCCTTGTCCGTGTGTGAAACCACGCGGTCTGTCTTGCAGTCCCATTCAACCCAGTTGGGCGGCTGGTCCTCTGCCAGCGCGCCGGCTGTTCCCGCCGACAACATGACCAGCCCCGCGAGAATCGCAGTGCCTTTACGGATGACATTCATGGCGGATTTCCTGCCGAATTCCCGTTCGAAATCTCGCCGCTCAAAACTCACAGTGGCCTGGGGTGCGCGCAAATGGGATGACATCGCGGATATTCGGAACGCCGGTGACAAACATGAGCATTCTTTCGAAACCCATGCCATAACCCGAGTGCGGTACGCTCCCAAACTTTCGCAGGTCGAGATACCACCAGTAATCCTCTTCGCTGAGATTGTGCTGCCGCAGGTTGGCACGCAGGAGATCAGCCCGCTCTTCGCGCTGGCTGCCGCCGATGATTTCTCCTATGCCAGGAACCAGCACGTCCATCGCCGCAACCGTCTTATCATCATCATTGAGCCGCATATAGAAGGGTTTGATCTCCTTGGGATAATTAAAGACCGTCACGGGGCGTTGACAGTGTTCCTCGGTGAGCCATCGCTCGTGTTCTGACTGCAGGTTCAGACCCTCCTTGACCGGAAACTCGAAGCTTCGGCCGGAGTTTTGCAACGCCGCCACCGCCTCGTTGTAGGTCAGCCTTGCGAAAGGGCGATCGATCACGAATTCAAGCCGCTGCCGCAAGCTCTTGTCCACGAATTTGGCGAAAAGTTCAGCTTCATCTGGCGACTCCTCAAGCATCGCTCGAGCGAGGAACTTCACATTGGCCTCGGCCGTATCCATATTTTGTTC
Source organism: Verrucomicrobiales bacterium (assembly GCA_050998515.1). Lineage (GTDB taxonomy): Bacteria > Verrucomicrobiota > Verrucomicrobiia > Verrucomicrobiales > V1-33 > JBPCQC01. The sequence goes on along the minus strand of JBPCQC010000103.1, from coordinate 333 downwards.
GAGATCACAGAACGCCATCTCAGGCTCGATCATCCAGAATTCGGCCGCATGTCGGGCGGTATTCGAATTCTCCGCGCGGAAAGTCGGCCCGAAGGTATAGATTTTTCCCAATGCGCATGCCAGCGCTTCTCCTTCCAATTGACCGCTCACGGTCAAATAGGCCGGCTTGCCAAAAAAATCCGTAGCAGCGCTAGTAGCAGCGACACTCTTGTCGCTGGGCTTGTTCGTCGTGGCAGCGACACTCCTGTCGCTGGGATCATTCGTCGTGGCAGCGACACTCCTGTCGCTGGGTTCATTCGTCGTGGCAGCGACACTCCTGTCGCTGGGTTCGTT
>JBPCQC010000089.1:0-51883 GCA_050998515.1 Verrucomicrobiales bacterium | reverse complement strand
GTCAAGGGTTGCGGTTGATTTCTCCGGCCTCACAGAGGCCGGCTACAACGCTGTAGCCGGGGTCTGAGACCCCGGTCGGATGGGCAGGATTGGAAACCTGAAGTACCATGAAAAAATCAGCCCTGAGCCCGAGGTCTGCGAGCCCTTGGCGAGTTGACTTTCCCGGAGCTTGGCGGTTACGGTCAAGCGGTCGAGAGATTCTTGTATGAAACAGATCGTCGTGCGACGCCGATTTGCTGTTGCCCACTGATTTCATTCTGGTTTATTTGGAACGTAGCGAAGGTTTCCACAGCTTGTCCGACGTGCGCTGTGTAAGACGGGCCTCTGGCCTGTCGCTTGGCCCGCCAGACTGGACAGGCCAGAGGCCCGTCTTACGAACATACCTCGCATTCGTGCAGGCGAGACAGGAAGCGCTGCCGGCTGTGCGCGGAACGTGGGCGGACGCCCTGGGAGCCGTGGTTGGCACGCACTTTTGGTGGCAGGTGCAGGCCCGGGCGCGCGCAGGCTTTGTCATGTTTTGTGGGCACGGTGCGCTCGTCTCGATGAAGGCGCTTCACCCCTGATACGTTTTCCGACTCGCTGGTTTTTCTTGCTCGGGTTCGGGCCGTCACGTAAACGCTGGGTTGTGACATTGGCAGGCAAATCGATCGTTGTGGTGGGGGGCACGACTGGGCTGGGCTTGTCGGGGGCGCAGGCGTTCGTGCGCGAAGGAGCTCGCGTCGTCGTGGTCGGGCGCAATCCGGAAAACGTCGAGGCGGCCACGCGGCAACTCGGCGGCGCCGCCCTTGGTTTGGCCGGGAATGCCATGAACAGTGACACTGCCGCCATGGCAATCGCCATGGCCGTTGACGCGTTTGGTCAACTGCATGGGCTTTACCACGTCGCCGGGGGCAGCGGGCGAACCCACGGCGATGGACCGTTGCATGAAATGAGCGACAGCGGCCTCGATTTCACACTTGCCCTCAACCTGCGCTCCCTCATCCTTTCGAACCGCGCCGCAGTGCAGCAATTCATAAGGCAGGAGGCGTTGGGCCATGGCGGAGGCGCCATCCTGAACATGGGAAGCGTTCTGGGCTGGTCGCCCAGCCCGCGCTATTTCGCGTCCCATGCCTACGCGGCAGCAAAGAGCGGCATCATCGGGTTTTCCAAAGCCATCGCCAGTTACTACGCTTCGCAAAATATCCGCGTCAACGTGCTGGCGCCTGCCCTGGTGGAAACACCCATGTCGGAGCGCGCACGGGCCAATGGCCAGATCATGGAATTCATCAAAGCCAAGCAACCGCTCGAAGGCGGCCGCATCGGTGTGCCGGAAGACTGTGACGGCGCCGCCGTTTTCTTCATGAGCGATGCGGCGCGTTTCGTCACCGGGCAGGTCCTGGCGGTCGATGGCGGATGGACGGTCTCGGAGACTGTGAATCTTGGATCGCCGATTTCGGATTGAACCATATGCGGATTGCCGAAGTGCGGAGTGAAAGGAACTGACCGGGCAAGAGCCATCGCCCCAGGCGACATGATTGAAGCACCTTCGAAATCAGAAATCCCAAGTCCGAAATTCATTGCCGGTCTTGATCTCGGTGGCACGGAGATCAAGTGCGGTGCCTTTGATGAAAACGGACAATTGGTGGCGAAATGTATCATGCCTACGCGCGATGGGGAGATGGTGGATGATCATCCGGCATTCGTCAGTGAAGTGAAACGCGGGCTGCATGAACTTTCGCAGCAACTTAACCAGGGGTTCGACAGGGTCGGGTTGGCTGCCCCAGGACTCGCAGCGCGGGGAGAAACCTGCATCGCGTTCATGCCCGGAAGGCTTCGAGGAATCGAGGGGCTGAACTGGGCCACGGCCCTTGGGATATCTAACAAGGTCCCAGTGCTGAACGACGCACACGCGGCCTTGCTGGGAGAGGTTTGGCAGGGAGCGGCCAGGAACCGGCAGCATGTGGTGTTGCTCACGTTGGGAACTGGAGTCGGAGGAGCCATCATGGTCGATGGCAAGCTGCTCAAAGGTGAGATCGGCCGGGCGGGACATCTCGGCCATATGACCGTCGATCATCACGGCCCTCCCACGATCACCGGCACTCCGGGCGGTATCGAGCTGGCAATTGGCAACGCCACGTTGTCCGAGCGGACTGGCGGACGATTCACGATGACCCGGGATTTGGCCACCGCCGCCCAAAGTGGTGACACGTTCGCTCAAAGAATCTGGCGCGACTCCGTTCATGCGCTGGCGGCGCACATCGCTGGGCTGATTTGCGCGTTGGATCCCGAATGCATTGTGATCGGCGGAGGCTTGTCAGAACTGGACGGCTTTCTCTTTGACCCGCTCGTGGAGTTCCTCGACAGCTTCGAGTGGCGCCCCAACGGCCACCGGGTCCCGATCGCAAAAGCGGCTCTCGGCTCATGGGCGGGGGCCTACGGCGCCGCCTATTACACCACAACTTTGCCATGACACCCGCGCTCGACTATCTTCAACAAGCCCGTGGCCTCGTGGAAGCGGTCGAGCGGCAACTGGCGCAAATCGAACGGGCAGCGGAATGGTTTTCCCAAACGATTCTCGACGGCGGCATGGTGCATGTGTTCGGGTCCGGCCACAGCCGTATTTTGGTCGAGGAAATGTGGCCGCGTTATGGTTCATTCCCGGGCTTTAACCCTATCGTCGAGCTCTCACTGACCTTTCATAACCTGGTCGTCGGCGCCAACGGCCAGCGGCAGGCCATGTTTCTCGAAAATGTCTCCGGCCTGGCCGAGCGGATTCTGCGCAATTTCGACCTCAAACCCACAGACTCGGCACTGGTGGTTTCATCGAGCGGCTGCAATGTCGTGCCCATCGAAATGGCGCAGGAATTTCAACGGCGGCGGGTGAAAGTGGTGGGTCTGGTATCCAAGGCGCACGCGGAAGCCAGCGCCAGCCGCCATTGGGCGAACAAAAAGCTGCACGAAATTGCGGATCTCGTCCTCGATACCGGTGCGCCGGCAGGCGACGCCATGGTAAAAATCGAGGGTCTCAAAACTCCGGTCGCGCCCGGATCGACGGTTGGCGGGTGCTTGGTTGTCAACGCAATCAAATCCGAAGTGGCCCAACGGCTGACGGCGGCCGGCCAGCCGCCAAGAGTATTAAGTGCGCCAGCAGTCGTCGGCAGCGAACGGGCCGCGGAGCTTTTTGAAAGTGCGTACGATGAACACTCAAGGCGGCTCGCGCGGTATTATGGGCAATTGGGGTCGAGTAGCAGCGACAGGAGTGTCGCTGAATAAATCAACCCAGCGACAGGAGTGTCGCTGCCACGATCAAAAACTCAGCGACAAGAGTGTCGCTGCTACGAATTCAACCGGCGCAAGCGCGGCCCATTCAGACTAATTTGACTGTTTGAGGAGCGGAAGTTTTGCGTTTGTTGTGCTCACTTTCCAATGCAACCGATTCCGCTGCGCACGACCGTAATTGGCAGTTATCCCTTCCCGAGTTGGCTCGAGCTTGCCAGCCAGCACCTGGATGAATTCGGCAGCGCTGATATTGCTGAGATCCAGGACGACGCCGTCACGGCGTCGCTCCGAGATCAAATCGCTGCCGGTCTCGATGTGGTGACCGACGGCGAGCAAACACGACTGGATTTTAATCTGTCGTTTTATGGATACCTCGATGGTCTCGAGTTGGAAGGCGCGCCGCCGAGGCAGTTTGGCCCACCGGCTCACGATCAGCGGGGCAAGCATCAAGTGATTGGCGAGTTGCAGGCGCCCCGCGGCCTTGGGGTGGTCGAGGAGTTTAAACGGCTGGAGCGACTGGCAGCGTCAATCCGCGTTCCGGCATCAGTTGCATTGAAGGCCAGCGTGCCTGGGCCGTACACCCTCGCCGGACGGTTGCTGCCCAACGCTCGGTATCCGGACCGCTGGGCATTGACTGAAGGATTGCTTCCCATCGTCCGTGCGGAATTGGCGGCCTTGATCGAATCAGGATGCAGAGAGATCACTATCGACGAGCCATCGATGAGTTGTTACGGTTACAAAGAAGACACCGGCCGCTTTGTCGACATTTTCAACCGCACCGTCGAGCCGGCGGCCGGAAAGTGCCGGCTCTCGACGCACCTGTGCTTCGGAAATTACAAGGCCCGAGCTGTCGCCCCCCGCCGGTACGCTCCGCTCTTTCCCGCGTTTTTTGAACTTTCGGTGGATGAAATTCACCTCGAAATGGCGAGCCGGGAGTTCGCGGAAATCGAAATCATTGCTGACCTCGTGGCCCACGGAAAAGACGTCTGCGTCGGCATTATCGACGTGAAGAGTTATTTCATCGAGCAACCCACAGATGTGGTGGAGCGCGTAAGGCGCTGCCTCGAGCACGCGCCAGCAGAACGATTGAGCTTCGCTCCTGATTGCGGGCTGAGCCAGACCGCCCGTTGGGCCGCCAAAGAGAAGCTCGCGAATATGGTTCGAGGAGTGAGGAAAGTTGTGAATCAGTGAGTTGTGAATCAGTGAGTTGTGAGTCAGTGAGTTGACTCTCCGACTCCCAGCTTACTGAGTCATGACTGTGATGATTGTTCGAGGATTTTTTCCGCCTGCGCGAAATCCGCCTCGTCTAGCTCGATGCGCACTCCGCGCGACGTCGTGGCCAGAAGATTTCCACCGAGGGCGCGATCTTCGACGACAAACGCTTGAATGCCCGCGCTCTCGAGCAAAGAAGCCGCAAGGTGTCCCTCCTCTGCTGTAGCGAATGTCTTCAATGTTTTCATTGCACTCGTATGGTGCCAAACAATACCCGACAATCAAACTCGTTGTGAGTTAGTGCATCAGTGAGTTAAAGACGCAGTTCACTCAATGATTCACAACTCACTGAATCAAAACTTCCCCATGAGTCACGATCCAACACTTCTCCACAGTCTGGCTGAGAAGGTCGGCACGCCGTTCTGGTTGTTCGATGCGGGCCTGCTGCGGCAGCGGATTCGCGATGTGAAACGCCTGGCCAGTTCTCTCGGCATGCAAGCGCGATACGCCATGAAGGCATGTCCGGCCACACGAGTGCTCGAGGAAATCGCCGCCGCCGGCATATGGATCGATGCGGTTTCTGGCAATGAAGTCCTGCGCGCTTTGCGCGCCGGTTTTGTGGGTGGGACTGCGCCTCCGGTTTTGTGTTTCACTGCCGACGTATTTCGTGACAACGCCCTTAAAGTCCTGATCGAGCACGATATTCTGCCCAATCTTGGATCGCCGGGAATGCTGGCTGAATTGACCTCCGCCGGTTATTCGGGGCCGATCTCGCTGCGCGTCAATCCGGGTTTCGGACATGGCCATGTGAATTCCTGTGATACGGGCGGTCCGAGTTCCAAGCACGGCATCTGGCTCGAAGAACTCTCCGCGGCCAGAGATGCTGCCGAAGGCTGCGGAATGAAAGTCGCCATGCTGCACGCGCATATCGGCAGTGGTCCGCAGTTTGAAGAACTTTGCGGGAATCTTGACCGGCTCACCGATGGGTTCGCCGAGTTGCTCCCACAGTTTCCGACGGTGGAAGCGGTGAGCCTGGGCGGCGGCATTCCGCATCATTATCGCGAACCGGCCCCCGAATTACCGGCCGAACGGCTGCGCGATCTCTTTGCAGAGAGCCGCCAGCGCCTCTGTGCGGCCGCCGGGCGCGAATTGCGACTCGAAATTGAACCCGGCCGGTATTACGTGGCGCCGGCATGCACCCTGGTGGCTCGGGTTCGAGACCTCAAGCAAACACAGACCAACGAAAAAGGTCCCGGCACCACGTTTGCGATGATCGACGCCGGTTTCGTAGACCTAATCAGGCCTGCCATGTACGGTTCGTATCACCGCATCGAGATCGTGGGCAGTGAGGCGGAGGCCGAACCGATTGTGGTCGCCGGCCCCATATGTGAGAGCGGAGATGTTTTCACTCGCGATGAAGCGGAGTTTTTGCGCCCGCGCATGCTGCCGCGTCCCCGTGCCGGCGATTTGCTCACGATTCACGACGCCGGCGCGTACGGTTACAGCATGAGTTCGAATTACAATTCCATCGGCCGTGCACCACAACTCTGGCTGGATGAAGACGGTTCCGTCGAGATGATTTCCCGGCGCGAGAATGTGGATGACCTGTTGAAGGCCGAGGTCCGAGTGAAGCTTTGAAGGCCCTTCGAGGCTCGATCGCTGTGAGACCGCGTCAATGCGCCGGCGTTGAGACTCGCAGCGCGAGCCTGCATGCCTCTAAATGAAAGCGCTCGACTCACTCTGCGCACGACGATCACATTTCACGAAACCATTCTTGCGAGTGAAGGCGTTTATGTCATCAATGAGCGCACGCGCCATTCGGTGCGCGCCGCTCAAATTCCCGCTCGCTGTTCTTCGAAGTGGAAAAGCTTAAGTCTCTCGAACCAATTCACCCACGCCTCGCGTCCACTCCTGACAAGTGGTCGGTGGAAGAGGCACGTGCCCTCTACGGCATCGATCGCTGGGGACAGGGTTATTACTCGGTCAACGAAGACGGCGAGGTCTGCGCTGATCTCGAACCCCAGGAAGGCGGGCCGATCGTGCGAACGAGCATCGACGGCTTGATCCGCGACCTCAAAAAATCGCATCCAGACCTCACGCTGCCTCTGCTTTTTCGCTTCAGCGACATTCTGCACTCGCGCATTGAAGAGCTGAATCTCTCTTTTCAGAAGGCGATCACGGAGCACAAATACAAAGGCCGCTATCGGGGGGTCTATCCGATCAAGGTCAACCAGCAACATCAGGTTATCAGCGAGGTCGCGAGTTTCGGGCGAGCTTTTCACTACGGTTTCGAAGCTGGGAGCAAGCCGGAATTACTCGCCGCGCTGGCTTATATGCACGACCCCGAGGCGCTCATCGTGTGCAACGGCTACAAAGACCGCGAGTTCATCGATCTAGCGTTCGGCGCGGTGAAGATGGGGTTGAAGGTGGTTATCGTGATGGAAATGCCGGACGAACTCCCGCTCATTATGGAAAGCGCGGAGAGTTTCGGCATCGAGCCGCTGCTGGGAGTGCGTATCCGGCTTTCGGGCCGGAGCGGAGGACACTGGGCGAACTCTGCTGGTGATCGCTCGCCGTTTGGGCTCTCGTTGCCGCAACTGATGCGGCTGGTGGATGAGTTGCGAGGTCGAGGCCGCCTCCACTGGCTGCGACTGCTGCATTTCCACCAAGGCTCGCAAATCCCCAAAATACAGACCATTCGCCAAAGTGCCACCGAGGCAGCGCGTGTATACGTCAGCCTGGTGAAGGAAGGGGCGCCGATGGGATATATTGATCTTGGAGGAGGCCTGGCGGTGGACTATGACGGGTCCGGCTCATCCAACAGCAGCAAAAACTACGCCACGCAGGAATACTGCTCCGACATGGTCCATGTGCTGACGCAAGTGTGCGACGAAGCTAAAGTGCCGCATCCGGACGTCGTCACCGAGTCTGGCCGCGCTGTGGCGAGCTACTTCAGCGTGCTGGTTTTTAATGTCCTCGGCACCACTCGTCTGGACCTCAATGGCTCCGCCGACGTCACGCTGCCCGATGACGCGAACATGCAATTGCGCAGCCTCTACGAGGTGCTCGGCAACCTCGACACGCTCGGCGCCCAGGAGTGTTATAACGACGCAGTCTTCTACCGCGATGGCCTCCGGCAGCTTTTCACCCTCGGAGTTATTAGCCTGCGCGAAACGGCCCTGGGTGAAGAAATCTTCTGGCGCATTATGACGCGAATCGCCGCCAAGACGCGCGGTTCGAAATCACTCCCCAAACCACTGAAAGACATTCGCAGCTCACTGGCGGATTTTTACTACGGCAACTTCTCGATTTTCCAATCACTGCCCGATTCCTGGGCGATTGATCAGCTCTTTCCGGTCATGCCGATGCACCGCCTGTGCGAAGCCCCCACGCGCGAAGCGGTGATCTCGGATCTGACCTGCGATTGCGATGGTGTGCTCGATCACTTCACCGGAAATGTGCGCGAAAATGTTCTCCCGGTCCATCAACTAAACGAAGAAGGGGACTATCATCTCGGCGTCTTTTTAGTCGGCGCCTACCAGGAAAGCCTCGGCGGCCTGCACAACCTCTTCGGCGATACCAACGTCGTATCAGTTAAGCTCGAAAACGGAATTCCCAAATGTGAAGTGCATTACCGGGGTGACACCGTGGGCGACGTCCTTTCGTACATGGAATATAACCCCGCCGCCTTGACCGAACGATTCACCATCTTCGCTGAACGGGCCCTGGCTGATGGCCACATTACCGCTCAAGAAAAAAGCCGCCTCGTCCACGCCTATCGCAACGGGATGGCGGGGTATACCTATTTCGAAGGCTAGTTGAGGGCGCCGCGGACGCTGGCCAAAGTAGACACGGGCGTCGCTGGCGCCCGGGCTGGACGGGCGGGCCGCCAGGGATACCCGTCCACGAGCCACTCGATGCCATTTCACCTGGGACCTGTTCGCTCGCCCCTGGTTAACGATCCGCTCATGGCTCTTACATGGCAACTCCGCCGACAGCGGCTCGACCTGACCCGGCGAGGGTTGATCATGGGGGTTGTCAACGTCACCCCGGATTCATTTTTTGATGGCGGGCAATATGAGAGCGCCGATGCGGCGGTGGCGCATGGCTTGGGGTTGATCGACCAGGGTGCTGACATTCTGGATATCGGCGGCGAATCGACCAGACCGGGGGCGGCGCCGGTGGCAGCCGGCGAACAAATGCGGCGGGTGCTGCCGGTGATCGGGCGGTTGCGAGAATCAACAGACGCTCTGCTTTCAATCGATACTGCGAGCGCGGAAGTCGCGTATGCCGGGGTGGTCGCCGGCGCGGATATCATCAATGACGTGACTGGTCTGCGCGGTGATGCCGCGATGGCGGCGGTCGCGGCCGAATCACGTGCCGGCGTAATCATCATGCACATGCAGGGTGACCCGCGCACCATGCAAGCCAACCCGGTTTACGGGGACGTTGTCGCGGAAGTGCGCGAGTTCTTTTGCCAGCAACTCGCCGTCGCGCAAGAGGCAGGCATCTCGCGCGAGGCCCTGGTGTTTGATCCGGGCATTGGGTTCGGAAAGAACCTGGAACACAACCTCGCATTGTTGCGCCGTCTCGAAGCGCTGGCACCGGAGGCTGATCGCCCCCTCCTGCTCGGTGTCTCGCGCAAGAGCTTTATCGGCCGCGCCATCGACAGTGAGGCCATGGCGGACCGGTTCTGGCCGACCGTGGCCCTGACCTCATTCGCGCGAGAAAAGGGCGCCCGCGTCTTTCGCGTCCATGAGGTTTTGCCTAACGTGCAGGCACTGAGAATGACTGAAGCGATTCTCTTCGCTGGAGAATGATTTGAAAGCTGTTAGAATCCGCGCCCAATGTTCGGGAAGGCGGGCACATTTCTAGAAACACACTGGCAGGATGGGATTGAAATCCTCATCATCGGCATCCTCTTCTATGCCGGCTACCGATACTTTCGGCGCCTGCGTGGGGCGCGGATTCTGGTAGAGTTTCTGGTGGTGCTTGTGGTGCTCACGCTCATCGCCACCATTCTCGATCTGCAGGTTTTGAGCTGGCTGATCCGCAGCCTCTGGCTGTTCGGAGTCATAGGTCTGATCGTCGTTTTCCAACCCGAGCTGCGTCGCGCCGTGGTGGATCTGGATCGTTTCAACCTGTTCCTGGGGAAAAAGGAACGCGGTGGGTTCGCCGAGGAAATGTGGGAAGTCTGCCGCCAGCTTTCGGCGAAAAGGTTCGGCGCTCTTTTCGCCATTCAGCGCGGCATGGACCTTGATGGATATCTTGAAACCGGGGTGCGGATCGATGCTGAGTTAAGCGTCGAGCTGGTGATGACGATTTTCCATCCCAAGACCATGCTTCATGATGGGGGCGTGATTCTAAAAAATGGACGCATCGAAGGGGCCGCATGCGTTTTTCCAGTTAGCCAGCGGGAGTTGATCGACCGGAGCCTGGGCCTGCGGCATCGGGCTGCCATCGGGCTGACCGAACAAACCGATGCCATCGTAATCGTCGTGTCCGAAGAGACTGGACAGATGTCCTTCGCCTACAATGGCGAATTGCTTGGTAACCTGAGCGTGGATGATTTCGTCTCTAGACTCGAAGCGTTGCTGTCGGCCGAGCCGGAAGACGCTGCAGAGTCCTTCCCTTCGTCAAAAAAGCATGAGTGAAGTCCTTTTGAGAAACTGGAAAGCGTGGCTGGTCTGTCTCGGGCTGGCGGCTGTGGTCTGGTATCTGGTGAAGGAACGCATCGAACACGGCGGGCGGCAGGGATTCGGTCCCCTGGCGCCGCAGAGCATGTCGTTTGGCCAATGAAAAGCAGTGATGACGAAGCGAAGCGTGATTGTTTTGGCATGGGCCGGCTGCCTGGCCGTGAATTCTTCACTCTGCGCCCAGGTCACGGGGGCCAATAGTTTTGCGGCTCGTCCAGCGCTGACCTTAAATGGTGGCGCGGCGACCGGCCTTGGGTCGAATCTAACGGCCAGCGCGGAGCCAGGCGAACCGCAGCACATGGCGCACCCGGCTGCGCGCTCTTTGTGGTGGCGCTGGACGGCGCCGATATCGGCGGTGGCTGAAATCAACACCATTGGTACATCTTTCGATACTCGCCTGGTTGTTTACACCGGCTCGACGCTTGGCTCGCTTCAGCGGCTGGCCGGCAACGTCTTTGACGACAGCTCGCCGTTCTCGGAAAGCGCGGTGCGATTTGTCGCCGTTGCGGGAACATCGTATGCGATCGTCGTCGATGGGTATGATCACGGTGCCGGAGCGCAAACCGGCAATGTTCTACTGAGCCTCGTACAGCCCGCGCCTGGCACTCCGCCCAAAAACGACGACTTTGCCGCCGCGACCTCATTGGGAAACGCAGCGTCCGCTACAGCCACGGGCGACGTCTTCAGGGCGTCGGTGGAAGCGGGAGAACCTGACGCCGAAACTACTTTTTATCCGAGTGGTCCCGGACGCTCGGTCTGGTTCCTGTGGACCGCTCCAACGACTGGTTATTTTACGGTCCAAATTGACGGTGGCGACACTGACTGGGAGCCGGCCCTCGGTATTTATCGGGGATCGAGCCTCGCATCCCTGATTGTCATCGACAAAGGAGAGCCGCTTGCCTTCGAGCCGGGAGCGTCGACAGCTTCGCTGGTCACCGCAACGTTCCAGGCTTTCGCCGGGCAGGTATTTCGCATCGTGGTGGCCGCTAAATCATTCACTGCGACTTACGGCAGTTTCCAGCTCGTGCTCAAGGCGGCACAGCGGCCGGAGAACGATGATTTCGCGGCGGCGGAGGACCTCGGAACCGACAGCTTTGCGGTGGCGCAGAGTTCCCTGCTTGAATCCACGAGCCAGCTAAATGAGCCGAATCATTTCACGGCGGTCGGAATAAATCCTTCCTATTCTTCGGCCAGTGTCTGGTGGAAATGGACGCCACCGGCATCGGGAACTTTCACCCTTGACACTCGCGGGAGCGACGGAGACACCGTGCTCGTCGTCTATCGAGCTCTGACCAACCCGGCAAGCTTTGCGGCTTTGCAATCAATCTCGTTTAATGACGACATCCATCGCGAGGTGAGCGCTTTTTCCAGCGTGCTGACCTTCAGCGCTGCTGCCGCGGACGTGTACTACTTCGCAGTCTCGGGGTATGCGCTCTCGTCGACCGTACGCTTGCATCTCGCGCCCGGCCCGCCTCGCGTGCCCTTCGAGGCCTGGCTGCTCGATTTTCCATCCCTCAGTGACGAGGAGGCTGAGAGGGATGCCGACCCGGATCGCGATGGCCTCTCCAATTTGCTCGAACTCGTTCTCGGCACCAACCCAACGCAAGATAGCCATTCCACTCCAGTAGATGGCCCCCGGCTTCCCGAAGCTTCAAACGACGAAACGCAATTCTATCTCGACATCGGCTACAGCCGTGAAAACACCAACGGGCTGAGCACCGGCACCGGCTCCGGCGGGTCGCCCATAACGTTGACCGCGGAAAAATCATCCGACCTGAAAACTTGGACCACCGATCCACCGCTCGAGGTTTCGTTGGGCTCGGTCTCGGGCTTCGCATCAGTTCCCTTTTCCCCCGGTACTTTGCAGTTCCTTCGCTTCAAAGTGGTCGATCCCAATCCGCGAGTTGCTGGTGCCGAACCAAGGTAGGGCGCGATGACCCATCGCGCCGGAAGTTTATTTGGCGGGCGCCTGGCGGTGAGGCGTTCCTTCCGGCGGCCCAAGGGCAGGCCGTCTCCATGTTCGGCATTGGTAGCCGAGGTCGCTGACCCATATGCGCTAACTTAGCGTGAAATGATTCGGGCGGCGCTTCGCTTCCTGGCTTTCCAGCGATGAATCGCGCACAGAGAGCGCCGCCGTCCTCGGGCGGCTATCCCTCAAGGTCGGCCAAGCCGCTAGCTCACGCCGGCTGCAACTATCTGGCTTTGCCGAGGGTCGAGAGGTAGCAAAAGAGGTCGCGCAGTTCGTGGCGGGTGAGGCTGTCCACGAGGCCGGCGGGCATGAGCGATCCCAATGGCTTTTCCGCGGCTATGTCTTCGCGGCGCAGAACCACGATGTTGTTTTGCGCCGGGGCGCGCAGGGTCAGTTCCCGCGGGTTATCGGTGGATCGAAATCCGGTGATGATCTCCCCGTTTTTCAATGTCACCTGCACGGCGTCGTAACTTTCCTTCACTTCTTTTTGGGGTGCGAGCACGGCGCCGATGATGAAATCCAGCGGCTGGGCGGTGCCGATGGAATCCAGTGCAGGACCCAAAGAACCCCCTTCGCCTGCGACGGAATGGCAGGCAACGCAGGTGAGTTCTGCGCGCTTGTAAACGAGCGCACCGTTTTCGGGATTGCCGTCCGTGCGCACCTCAACCGCCAGCGCGGTGGCGAATTCCGGCGCATTCGCCCAAGGCGTCGCGCCGGACCTGGTTTGGGCGAAGACCTCGCTCAAACCCGCATGTTCGAGACCGCGCTCATTCATTTCCTGCCGGGAGGCTCGAGCGGCGTCGGAAGCGGGCGGTGTTGACTTGAGTGCCTGCGCCAGCAAATCCGCAGCGCCTGCCCGCTGGAAAAAGACCGGGAGCAGCGACGGAGCCGTTCGACTGTTGGCAGCGAGCAATTTTGTCAGCTCTTGCGCGGCGGCAGCGGAATCGAGCGCCACCAGACCCTCGATGCCCGCGAGCGTCGATGCCTTCTCGAGCAAAACCGGACGCAGCTCCTGGACCTTCCACGCCCCGGCCAGGCGCAGCGCTTCATCTCGCACAATCGGTGATGGGCTATCGAGCAAATGCCGCAGACGCTCGAGGATGTTACCGTCGGGCCGGAGTCCGCGGTTGCGTGCCAGGCGGGTGACCACTGGCAACAATTGCGAGAGCAACCTCTGGTCATCGAGCTGGAGCACACCGGTGAGATCACTCGGCGTCCCTGCTTCAACAAGCAGTGTCCACAAGCCTTGCCGGGCTGCAGATTCGATCTTGCCTTCACGCAAAAGATCCCGGGCCAGATTCACCATCTCATCGGTCCCCTCGCCCCGCACAAAACGCAGCAGCCGATGGGGCTGCCCGCCGAAGGTCAACCGACCGGCGCGGAAATGCGGCAGCCAGTGGGGCTTGAGCGCGTGCACCGCCTGATCGAGCGCGTAATCGAGAAACTTGTCGGTCGGAAAATCAGCCGCCGCCATCGCCACCTCGATCGCCTCCGCGGCTTCAACATACGTGCACGCGACCACCGCTTGCAGTCGAACCCTCGCGTGGGCGTCGGACGCCAGGGGCCGCAACAGCTCGATCGCTCGAGGCAAACAGTCCGCCCATAGGCCAATCGCGCTGGCCGCGTAAGCCCGCGCACCGGCTTCCTGGGCCTGGCACAGGCGTTCGATCACAGATTGGCCTGCCTCGACGGCCTCGTGACTTTGCAAAACACCCAAACATTCCTTCAATTCGTGGTCGGTGCGCCTTCCTTCGAGCCATTCCGTCGCCGCGGCGAGCATTTCATCGGTCGGGCGATCTGCCAGCACCCGCCTGGCAAATTCGCGCGCCCATCCGTCCTCCGCGCCGAGCTTCGCCATGATCTCGCGCATCGACATGTCGGGCAATTTCGGCAGCGGTGTGAGGGGCCGATTTTTTGCTGTCACCCGCCAGATGCGCCCATGTGTTTTGTCGCGCTCAGGATGACGAAAGCTCGCCTGATAGTGCCCGATAATCGGGTTGTACCAATCGCAAAGATAGAGCGCGCCGTCGGGCCCGAAGCGGACGTCGACGGGGCGGAAGCTGGCGTGATTTGAAGTGATGAGCGGGGGCGCGTCGTCAAGCGCAAAGCCGCTGCCATCATCGCGAATATTCAGCGCCCAAACGGCGTTGTTGAGGTAACCACCGATGATCAAGCGGCCCTGCCATTCATCAGGAAAATGCGCGGTCTCGACGATCTCGCCGCCGCTCATTTTGCGACTGCGGCCGCTTTTCCAAATGAGGGTTGGCTGGCCGGGCCGGTCGTTGTGGACAAGACCGGGCACAGGATAGATGATGGAATGGTTGTTGCCGGCAAGTTCGAGCGGCTCGCCCCAGCGCGTAAAGACGAATCCCCACGGGTTCTGCGGTTCGGCGGCGCTCCCGTAGTAACCCGCGAGTCGCAGCCGGCGGGGCCGCAGCCGCCACATGCCGGCCTGATCGAGTTTTTCGATCCCCCATGGCGTCTCGACCCGCGAGTAAATGTGCAGTCCCTGACAGAACCACAAATCACCACCAGGTCCGAAGCGAAAGGAATTGATGTTTTGATGATTGTCTCCCGTGCCAAAGCCGCGCAGCACGGTTTCACGGATATCCGACTTTCCGTCGCCGTCGAGGTCACGCAGATAAATCAACTCGGGTCCCTGGCCGATGTAGCAACCACTCGCATCGCCGGTCACTTCAAGTCCCGTTGGGATCATCAAGCCTTCGGCAAAAACCGTCGTCTTGTCGCACCGGCTGTCGCGATCCAGGTCTTCGAGTATGATGATGCGATCGGACGGCTCTTGACCCGGCTTGAGCTGCGGATAGACCGCGCTGCCCGCCACCCAGAGCCGGCCCCGCGCATCGAAGCGCATCTGGATCGGCTTGACCACGCCATCCTTCTCCGAGGCGAAGAGATTGGCTTCGAATCCGTCGGCCATTTTGAAGGATGCGAGCTCGGCGCCAGGATCGTCGCGATTTTGCGCGAAGACCGCAGTCGAGGGGAACAGCGACAAGACCGCACCACAGACAATTCGCCTAACGCTTTTCCAAAAACTCCCTGTTGCCGTCATGGCTTGGCTGGCGATGCCGCCATTCGCGCGATCTCATCCTCCTTGGCGGTCACGAGCCGCAACCATTGATCGGTTTCAGCCACGAGACGGCGGGCATTCGTATCTGGAAAATCCCGACTGAAGAGCTGCTCGGTGCGGTCCCCGCGCAGAAAGGCCCAATTCTGCGGCCGCCAATGGTGAAACCAGAAGCGGTTCTTTTCGCGAATCAGGCTCGCCAGTGGCTGCGTCAACAAAGGAAGCGCCGGCGGCTTGAGGTTCAATTCGGCGCAGAAGTCGGTTAGGAGGGGCCCGGAATAAACGCAGCCAACTGCGTGGACACCATCGCGCGTGGCGATGCCATGCTTCGACTGGCTCGTGAAAACATCGACGAAGCGCCAATCATGCATCTCGCATAATTTTCTGACGGCGGCCACGTAGAGGCCGAGGACTTCGTTTCTGGGTTTTGCCTCCGGAAGCAGCGCCTTTTCAGAGAACCCCCCCTGCGTGCCCACCACTCGCCCAAAGGGCAGCGGGGAGAGCACAAGCACGCGGCGCCCATCCTCCGCGAATGCCTTGAGGAGCTTTTCATAGGCGGCGACGAACTCCGGAATCGCCGCGCTACCCCGCAACGATTCCATTTTCCCAAACTGTGCAATCACCAGGGTGGCGCCGACTTTTTTCAACTGCTCAGGCCACGAGGGAAAGTTGAGCTGGCGAAATTGTTCGAACACGGTGTCGCCTTCGCAGGCGAGGTTGCGGAATTTCACCGTGGCGAGGCCCGGCTCCTGGGCCACAAGCATTTCGAGGGCCGGCCATTCGCTCATAACGACCATCTCCTCGCCGCCGGCAAGTGCCACCACGTCGCTAGCCGTGAAGACAGCCGCGTCCGCCCAGGCGAGCTCAGCAAAGGCGAAGACCATCAGAGCCCGGCACCCATTGGTTAAGCGTGATGCCTTCACGGCGAATGGAGAGCTATCCGATTTCCTTCGCTGTCTTTCACCACCGCACGAAATCCATGTTGTCCAATGGGATGGGTCGGCTGCAGGACTTCGCCGCCGAGTTCCGCCACGCGGGCCACGGCTGCATCGAGCCGGCCGGTGCAATTGAAATAAGCGAGTACACCGTCTGTCGACGGAGCGGGGTCGTTTTTTTCCGAGATGAAAAGGCAGCCCGCGACTTCATCGCCGCCATGCTCGAAAACGCCGATCGCCATGCCAGGGAACTCCTCACAACGGACCTTCCGGTCGAGCACTCCGGAATAAAATTGTACCGCGCGCTCGAGATCGCGCACCGGAATATCAATCCAGACAAGAAGATTGGCCATGAGGGAAGTTTGGGTGGGGTGACGCACCCGTTATTCTCAAGCTGAGTGCGACACCCATGCCCATCAATCAAAATTAAGCGCCAATTTATCCGCGATGGAAGCAACATCGACGTGAGCTTCGCGTCGGTGCCGGTCATTCCGACCCTTCGGCTCTTTGGCGTCGATTTTAACAAAAATGACGCGCCCGCCGCGCCGATCCAAGGCGGATTCCGCGTCGTGTCGGGGTCTTCGGCGCCGGCTGGAAATCACACTGCGTATACGGAACCCGTATGACTTCACGGACGGCCTTTACCTTCTTATCGAGGCAATAAATAAGATTCACAGCCATCCCATAGCGTTGCGCAATTGACGGTGCCACCCTGATGGACAAGGGCTTGGCTGGTGCGGATGGAGATAGCACTTTAAGATTTTTCGGCGGCCGCCCGGGCAGGTTGTGTCAGTGTGCTGTCCCATTGGAGGGGAAAAGTTTGGGCAGCCACGCCTGTTCGGGAGCGCCTAACAGTTTGAAATGGCCACCGGCTGTCCCATAGCGTTTGAGAAGCGAGGGCAGGTCCAGGCGCTGCCAGAGAGTGGCGCGCAGCAGCGTGAAGAGTCGGGTGAAACTGTGCGCCCAGCGACCCACGCAGGCCTGGAAGCGCAGCAGCACGTAGGTGAGCAGGGCCGTCCACACCTGCCAGCGCACCGCATTGGCGCTGTGCCCTAGAAAATCGGAGAGCTTGAGGGTTTGCTTGAGCTGCTTGAAGAACACTTCGATATCCCAGCGGGCACGATAAAGGTCGCAGACACTGCGCGGACTCCACTCCATGTTGTTGGTGAGGAAAAACATCAGGCACTCCCTGCCATCGACCTCCACCCAGGCCTCGATCCGCCGCACGAATTCACCGGGCTGATGGGAGCGGCCCTCCAGGGCCACGATCTCATCGCGGACCAGGCGCCCGCCTTTTTTCACGGGCCGCTTCTTCACCACGATGAAAGCCATGTTCTCCTTGGCCCGCGTGACCCAGAAAATGCCGCGTTCATCAAGATCGGCGAGATGATCATAGTCCAGATACGCCTTGTCAAAGACCACGATCTCCCCGCTTTGCAAGCCAGCGCACACCTCCCGCGCCCGCTTCGCGTCATGTTCCTTGGCCGTGTCGATCACCGCATAGGAGGGCAGGAAGCTCTGCAAATTGAGCCGCAGGTGGGTTTTGGCGGCCGCTTTGCGCCGGCGGTGCTTGGCCCAATCGATGCAATTGGCCACCAGCTCGATGGTCGTCGAGTCCACCGCGTGGACATTGACTTTGAAGCGGTGCAGCAGCCCCTTGCCCTTGCGCCCCCGCGCGAAGGGAGGATGGATTTTTTGCAAGTGCTCCAAAACGCTCCAGAAAAGCTTCTCCGCCATGGACGCATCACGCTGCCTGTTGGCATGCGAAAGAGTGTTGCGGCAGGGCGCCTTCGCTCCGCGAATGGCCGAGAGCGGCCCGGAATGCAACTGCAGGCTGTCACAAACGTCATTGAGCCCGATGCAATGGACCAGATGCGCATACATCAGACTGACCACCTGGCTCCAGGGTGTAAAAGTGCGCGACCTCTTATCGGCTCCACACTCCCGTGCCAGCCGGGGCACAAGATGCAGCGGAATAAAGTTGAGAAGCTGACGAAGAACGCTCAGATTCGAGCGGGCTGGCGCGGTTGTTCTTTTTTTCACACCTCGCCGAGTGGCGAGTTTTAAGCGGCCGTCCAGCCCATTTTCTCATCCGCTATGGGACAGCTGTGAATAAGATTCATATATCTGAAAGAAGGTGGGTTTGGCGGATGCTCTCGAAAAGTTTAGGTGAAAAGACTCACGCTACAGAGTTCATCGAGCGGCTTAAGCCAGTAAGCCAAGATGTTCAGAAGGCAGCCGTGGCAATCCGAACGATGGATGGCAGGACGCTATGGGAAGATATGCTTACTGCTGTATTACCGGATCTGGCGGCGCCTGAATACTCTGCACTGGAACGCTCGATGGCGGAATTGCCGAAAGGCGAATACCAGTTTTCCTGGCAGGCCGCTGCATTGGCCCGCCGGTGCCAGAACCATGAGAGAGCAGCGACACTCTTCTCGCTGGGCAGACGATTCGAGCGACAAGGGTCTCACTGCTCAGCGCGCCATTGACGGTATGGAATGAATGCACAGTTGTCGCTCTGTTACGCTGCGACAAAATCTTCCGGCGTCGAAGCGAGCTGCGGACACGCGGCGAGGATTTCTTTGTCAGAAGTGACGAGCCAAAGACCAAGCGATTCGGCCAGCGCTACATATTCGGCATCATAGGCGCTCAGGTTCGTGGACCTCGCTTTCGCAAATATTACGCTGGGTTCAACCTCGACTTGATTCGGACCAACCAGGGAGAGTGCGTCGCGCCAGTGGCTTTCCGCCAAGGGCAGGCTCATACCCTGAGTACGAATGTAGGAAAACAGAATGCTTCTAAATTCAGATTGCCAGAGCGGCGGGGCACACCACTCAGGGTCTCTTTCGAATACTCCGTCAGCTACGCCTTCTTTGGGACCAGGCAGGCACAGGTACGCTATCAGGTTCGAGTCGGCGAATCATGGCCGGCCAGTATGTCGAGCTTCCCAGAGCAAGTCATCGGCGAGCTGTCCCGGTGTCTCACGACGGCGGCACCGCACTTTCTCGAGGAACGCCAGGGCATCGAGAGGTTTGCCGAGTACCACGCGTTCAAGACAGTCAATTGCCTCGCGGTTGATACTCCGGTGATTGGCCTTTGCGCGCTCCTGCAACGTCCTGTGGAGAAGTTCGGGGATATTCTTCAAGGTGATGGTAGCCATAATGGAACCATAATGGATTTCCCCTGCGGAGGCAACGGTGGTTGTGAAGCGGCTGCGAACCTGCTGGTGCTGGCCTGTAACTAACTGCGCGGAATGGGCCTACGCGATTTGCATAACCTTGAGCCCTTCTTTCTCAGCCGCATCAGCTTGTCGTAGGTCGCTGGTGACGAATTCCTTCACGCCGAGATCACATGCTGAAGCGATGTGCAGGAGATCGAGGGTGCGCGTCCCGAGGCGGTGGGAATATGCCGCCGAGAGTCTTAGCGTTCCCTCGAAAACCCGCGGCCAAATGACGGGCGCCTTGGCGAACACACCGATCTCTACGTCGGCGCGGACGGCGGCGAGCGTAGCGGTGACGGCAGCGTTCGTGGCTTCCCCTCGGAAAAGTTTGAGCCGTAAACTGTTCGTGAACTCGATTTCGTGCAGCCAGGTAAATGGAAGAGCCGAGCGACGACGACGCAAATGCGCCTGCACCCGCGCTGTGCGTGCTTCAGGGAAATACAACGCGACCAAAGCACTCGTGTCGATGTAGATCACACACGCTCCTCGCGATCATCGATCACGGTCTGGCTGATGGTCTTGCCCGCAGGTTTCTCACCCCAGATCGCGGCCGCACGGGCTGCGAAATCGGGCAATTTGGCACGGTGATTTGAAACTTTGGCCGGAACGATTTTCGCCACCGGCTTGTTGCGCCGGGTGACCTGAACTTCTTCGCCATTCTCGACCCAGGCAAGAACCTTATTCAAGTGATGCTGCACTTCGCGGATGGTTGCCGTCCTCATGTTTAACATAATGACGCACGACGACCTGAAGTCAATATTCACTGCCAGTCAACGCGGCTGCCCCGGCGGAGTATACTTTTTTAAAGCGTCATCAAGCACCAGTATCCAATCGGTTTGCTCACCGGGCTGTGGAGGGGTGAAGGTTTTTGTGCCCGTGTTGGGAAAGTCACCGATCCGGATGGCTTCGCCGTTGCGCGGGTTATACCACCATGCCGTTACGCTGGTGCCTGTGATTTTGTCCATGTGGACTGAGAAAGTCTTCGAGATTGGCGCGTAAATCATGGCGTAGGCACCGCTTTCGTCCCGAGTCGCCACAAAACGCCGAGTGCCTGCTCCTGGAATATCGGTCGGTATTTTCGATGGCACGATGATTGAATCGTCCGGAACGCGGGTGAGAAACGGGCGGGATTCGAGCAACTTGCGGCCAAACTGCATTTGGCGCGCGCCGGGCTGCTCGAGCGCTTCGCGCCATGGCATCAACGGGTTATTGATCGGCGGCCGTCCCGGCGCCCACATCTGCCAGACACAATGGTTGCCGTAGGTGTGGCCAAAGCCACCTTGGAAGAGGTCCCAATAAAGCGGGCGCCTCACATCGGCGGCCACTGAGTGGCCGAATTCGGCGGCCTTGAATGAGATCGGATGGTCTTCGTAAATTGGTTCGCCATCGAGCACCGGTTTCACGGGCTGGCGATCGTAGTCGGCCCGCGTCTGCTCATACCTGCCAAATTCCGTGACGTGACCGTTCTGCCGCATGTTGAAATCGAGCCATGCTTCTTCATGAAACCATTCTGCCGAGCCGCGCCCGCCGGTGGGATGAAACGTCATCAGGTGGTTGCCGCCATCGCCTTTGCGCAGGCCTTCCGCCATCGCTCGAATCACTGATTTATGTTGATCGTTCTCGACGACCCGATCCCCGCCGAGGATCCAGATGATTGGTTTCTCCTTATATCGCCGACCGAGCCACTCTCCGTAGGCTGCTGCATTTTCCGGCCTGAAAATTGCGCCGTCCTTGTTGTGCCATTTGTCCCCCCAGGTCGGAAGCATGCCGATGAACAACCCGAGTTCCCCGGCTTTGGCCACGATCCAGTCCACATGCTGGAAATATTTTCCCTCCGGTTTCGTCGGGTCGTTGTCAATGAGCGGCCGGTCGCCGTTGGCATTCGGGGTGTTGAGGCCATCGAGTTCGGCCAGGACGACTGCCTGGATGACGGTGAAGCCCTGCGCGGCCCGGGTCCGCAGGTAGTGTTCTGCTTCCTCGCGGTTGAGCCGGTGAAAGAGTTCCCAAGCGGTGTCCCCGAGCCAGAAAAACGGCTTGCCATCCTCTCGGACGAGAAAGCGCTTGTTATCGGAAACTTTCAGACGCGGTGACGCCAAAACGTCAGCCGTGGCTGCGAGCAATGACAAGAGGAGGATGATGGTGCGCACGGGATCGTTATTGGAGAGTTCTTATTAATGCTGATCGACGTTCCATCAATTCCAATTGCCAATCAGCTTGGCGGGAAGCAAGGGCGCAGGCCAGCGGGCCGCTCGATGGATTTTCTCTGCCCGCGGCGGCGCGAGGGCGGGGAATTTTTTGAATGGGCGACGGTTTAAGGGCGATCATGTCAATGGGTTTTGAAGCCGTCGTACCGGAGGCTTTCCAGCCTGCTGTGCCGCTGGCTTGCAGCCGGCAAAGGGAATTTGTCGATGCAGCCCACGGGCCTGCGACACAGCAGACTGAAAAGTCTGCGGTACTCATTCATTTGAGCACCGTCGCCCTCACCACCAGCGCATGCCACCTGCCGAATTCCGGCGACCCGTCGGGCGCGACAGACTCGCGGACCTCGAGCAACCGCGGTTCGCCGCTGGTGAGTTCCAACTTCTCGCGCCGAAACTCCTCGCGAAACTTCCGGTGCTTGATGAGGCGTCCAGCCTGTGGCGAGTGATCATTCTCGTTATCCGAATCGCTTTTCGCCGAGTCGACGCTCGGCGTTCCTTTGGGTTCCGGTGTTTGCGCGCTACTCCAAAGCTCCTCAACCGTCAGGCGTTCGAGAGGCGCTGGGTGATAAGTCAGTGCGAAGCTCAACGCAATATTCCCATCGCGCTCGACCCACGCCTCCGCCTCGAATGACGTGCCGACGTCCAGTTCTTGGCCCGGCGTGCGGCAGATCGCCGTCGGGTGTGCGGGCGTGCAGGTCGAGGTGCGCTTGGTTTGCAGCCTCGATCATCCGCACCCTGGCTTTAATTTCGGTGCCGACGTCGTAGTCTACGAAAGCCGTAGCGTGCTCGCGTCCAGTGTTGTCGTATGCGAACTCCGCAGCGTACTCGAACGGTTCGCTCTTGCCGCCGCTGACCAGCCGACCTGACGGCGTCGCCAGCGTGAAATCTCCTTCAAGCTTTCCACCGCCAGCTTTAAGTTGCTCGAAGACTGCGGCATCGCTCGCGCTGTCGCGGCGCCGCAGCAGCCACCGCGCGGCTTCCTTGTCCGACATCCGAAAGAGCGAGACCTGCGTGCGGAACGGAATTCCGGGCGGAAGCGCGCTCGGGGGTGAGCGGGACGCATCATTCACTGTCGCACGGCGGGACCGCTGGGAAGTGGCCGCGTTGTGCGTCGCGTTCCACCATAGAAAGACGCCGCTCGCGACGACGATCGTCGTTGCCGTGATCGCCGCTCCGGTGGCGGTGGCGACACGAGCCCAAAGCGCCGCGAACACGCCGCCAGATGCGCCGGCGGCGCCAGCCTGCCACGCGCTGCCGGCGACAGTCCCGAACAACGCCGCCGGCACTGGCGCCACCGCATGCCTTGCAATCAGCGTGCCTAACATCGTGGCCGCAACGGCGATGCCGCGACGCGAGAGATCACGCCGCAATTTTTCCAGCGCACGCGTGACGCGTTTGCGCGTCGCTTCTTCCGAGGATCCAAGCACCATTCCCACATCGCGCATGCTGCGGCGCTCGAAGAAGCGCAGGATGATGGCCTCACGGTCGGCGCGGGACAGTTTTTCCAGGGCGGCATCGAGGTGCGGCGCCAATTCCGACCAGCGGTCGTCGAGGGAGAATTCGTCATGCATGGCGGCAGCGTGTTTTTCGCGCGCGCGACGGCGGGCTTCGGTGCGGACGGCCTTGGTGGCAGTGAAAAAAGTATGGCGGTGCAGCCAGCCGCCCAGCAAGACATCGGACGGCAGCGAGCGGGCTTTGCCCGCGAGGTCACGGAATACGCACTGCGCGACATCCTCCGCCATCGCGGCATCGCCATTCACAACGCGGCGCGCGGTTGACCATACCAGCGGCAGGTGCCGCTCGACCAACTCGCGAAAGGCTCCCTCGCTGCGTTCTGCCTGAAACTGGCGCAGTAAATGGGCGTCTTCAGGCATTGGATTCATCAGGACTCAATGAGTAGAACCCGCCCATCGCCCAATTGGGACAGAAAAGTTATGAGTCATTGAGTTGTGATTCAGAGAGTGAAGCTCTCGGATTCACCTGAGGCCGGTGCCGGCCGCGCAGTTTCCAGGTCAGGGAAACTCAGTGATTCTCTAATTCTGACTCTCTGACCGCGCCAGCGGCCAACTATTTTTTATCTTCTTTAACCATCGGCCCGCCGGCCTTCTGCCATCCTTCGGCACCCCCGTTCAGATGATAAATTTTGGTGAATCCGAGCTCTTTCATGCGGTCCCGGGCCTTGGCACTGCGAGTGCCGCGTCCGCAATGAACCAGGTAGGGTCGGTTTTTATCCAATTGGGCGACCTGTTTTTCAAAGTCGGGGTGCTTGAAGTCAATGTTTATGGCTCCCTCAAGGTGCCCGCTGGCGAATTCCTCAGGCGTACGCACATCGAGAACGGTAATTGGCTTGCGCAACGGGTTCCGTTTGGCAGCCGACTTGTCAGCGCGGAGGAGAATTACGCCTTCAGGCGGCTCGATATCCCGCGCAAAGCCCTTGGCGGGCGGCTCTTCAGCCACGAGCAGGTTTCCTCCAACAATTAAAGTCAGGGCGACCGTTAGGATTTTCTTCATGGTAAGAACAGGGAGCGTCGCTCGAATAATAGTCGCTGCCCGGGGTGCGGTCGAGTAGCTTTTGACGCCATGAACGGCTTCTCCTCCCTTCTTAAATGCGCCCTCTCCCTGTTTCTGGGCTCGCTGGCCCGGGGCGACATCGAGACTGACCAGCTGGTGGTGGATGATCTGGACAAAGCGCGGATTCGAGTCGCGATCACCGACACCCTGGTCAGTTTAGACGGCACCGAACGTGCCGATCTCGGGCGTTCCTTCACCGACAGTCTGATAGCGGGACTGCTAAGAGGCGATCGAGTGGAGGTGATCGACGCCGAGGCCCAGGCAGCACTAAAGGAGAGTTCCGCACCCTCGACAGCCCCCTCCGTTACGCCCCCAGACTACGTTTTTGTCCCGACCTTGGTCGGTCAGGGCGGGTTTTACAAAGTGACAGTGAAAAAGATTGCCATTCCCTCGGGCCAGGTGGACGCCATCGTTGATGAGACCGGTGCGGGATCGCTTCCGCGAATGTTTGCCCTGGCGGAGCGCGTTGCCGAACGTTTGGTCCCTGGGGCGAAACTTGCGTCCACGGAGGAGGCACCGACTGCCGAATCTCCCGGGACTGCTGAGTCGCCACCCGCGGATGCAGCACTTCAGCGCAACGTCGCGCAATCCCCGATAGCTATGCGGACCGAACAGATGCGCCGTCCTGAGTCGCCGGTTGCTGTTCCTCGTCCGCTTCAGCTCGCAGCCCCTGAGCAGCCCACGCACCGACAGAACCGCGTGGTGACCAAGGTATCTGCCAGGAAGGCGCTCCGGAGCCCTGAAGAAGTAGGCCGAGTCGCTCTGGCCAACGCCGCTTATTCGTTCTGCGTTATTGATCCCTACCGTGGGCGCCCGCTTCAACCGGGCGACCGTGTCTCGCTCAAAGTGCAGGGTTGGGTTCGTCCCACTCTCGCCGCCACCGTTACCCGCCTCGAACGAGGCCATGCCATTGCCGAATATTCTGACCTAAGCTCCCCTTTTCCTCCGCATGTGGCGCGAGGCGCGCGTGTTTACAGGGGAATCGATCCCGACTTCGACGCCAGCTCCGAGTTTCATAAAATTCCGAAAACCATTCCTGCGCCTCAATTCAACCCATCGTCTTTCTGAAAGTCGGATGCCATCTAAAGCCACTTTTTTTGCAATTTTGCGTTTGCCTCCCTTCGCTTCCCTCCGCTAATCTGAGGCTGCGTTATGAAAAAGCTTTTCCTCATTCTGGTGACCTTGGCGATTGCCGGCACAAGTGTGGCTGATATTCAGGCGCCCCCAGGGGCCAAATACCGCCGGGTGGGCAAATTGAGCCGGGGATTGGCCAATATCGTTTACGGCTTTATCGAAATCCCACACCAATGGACCCGGGAGAACGACTCCGAAGGTTCTTCGCACTCGGCCTCTTACGGGCTTCTGTGGGGAGCCCACAAAACGGCGATTCGACTGGCCTGGGGCCTTTATGAAGTCGCAACCGCTCCCTTTCCGACCTACAAAGGCGGTTTCAAGGCGCCCTTTAAACACAAGCAACGCATGAACCCGCAGAGTGGCTATACCGACTTCCCGCCGGAGCTTGGCTTTGACGGCGGCGCCGATTACAACCGGTTCCAGAACTATTGATCCCGGCGAACGGATTTTAGGTATCCGTTGCCTCAGGGGGTAAAGCTGCCGCCCAGGATTCCGCCTCGTCCGGCGACCGTTGCGCCAACACTCCGGCGACCTCATTACCGGCTGCCCTCCGCGTTGCGAGATTTTCAATCTCGCTCTGTCGCCGCCGCGGCGCGAGTGGGATCGACTCGGCCCATCCCCTGCAAGCGGCCGCAATTCCGTGCGACCTCGCGCGCGCAGGCAAACTCTGTGCCCATTTCAGGGCTTCTTCCCCGTCAGCTTCTGCCATTGTTCGTGCGACAGCAAAATAGGCAAAAGATGGGCTGTCCTCGCCGGCCAGTTGCTCGGCCCATCGACGCGCCGTTTGAAGATCGCTGTGAACAAGCCGAGTAACGATCGTGTCAAGCGCCTCGTGCCGCTCGTCCCATTCGAGCGACTGTGCGAATTCGATAGCTCGATCCGGATCGACTCCGTCAGACTGATTGAAGAAGTGCCGGAGGTGCCGTTTTCGTTCCTCACCCGCGGGCACTTTCTGCACAAATTCCCACGCCACTTCCGGCCTGGTGCTGCGCACTGCGTCGGCCATGGCTCCGTACAGAGGTTCGCGCTCATGGGCCGGAAATGACTCAACCCATGCCCTCGCTGACTCGGCGTCCTGGTGTGCCCAAAGCGCGGCGACTTGTCGACGAAGTTGCCGCCGCACTCGGGCTGGTTGAGCGTCGATGACTGCGACCGCCTGGGAGGGGTCTCGGGAAACCAAATTCGATACGGACTCCGCCGATGGCGCTGATCCGGTCCTGGTGGTTGGGAAACGCTTCTGCCCACGCCAAAGCGCCTC
The DNA here is from genome assembly GCA_050998515.1 of Verrucomicrobiales bacterium. Taxonomy (GTDB): domain Bacteria; phylum Verrucomicrobiota; class Verrucomicrobiia; order Verrucomicrobiales; family V1-33; genus JBPCQC01. Next base: position 25,341 of record JBPCQC010000089.1, on the reverse strand, counting down.
GACAATTAGTCGAGCAGGGCACTCGATTTGGCAACATTCCAGCACAACGGCAGCCGCGGGTCGTGCGCGATCGTCCACCTGCATCATTGCGCCAGTGCCTCTGCTGCTCTTTGACACTTGGGAAAACTCGTTCACCGTCGGCCGATGGTGCGGCGCATGGTTCGACGTCTTCTGGGGCTGGCGGCTGTGCTGGTGGGGGTGATCACGACCACGTTTGTCCTGCTGCGCCTGGCTCCCGGGGACCCTTTTTTAGGCGAGAGGGATCTCGCTCCGGCAGCACGAGAACTAAAGCTGCGCCAGATGAGTCTCGATGGACCTCTCTGGTGGCAGTTGGGGCGTTACTATGGTGATCTGGCTGTGGGCAATCTGCGCGAATCGACCAAATACAAAGGCGTCCGGGTCGCGGAAATTCTGGGACAAAGCCTGCCGGTTTCGTTTCACCTTGGCGCTTTGGCATTTGTGCTGGCGACCGTGGGCGGGATCGCGCTCGGGGTCGCCGCGGCGATGCACCGCAACACGTGGGCGGACTACGCGGCCATGCTGGCAGCGCTGGGCGCCATTTCGCTGCCGGCGTTCATCACCGGCCCCTTGCTGATTTTTATTTTCGCGCTTTGGCTCGGATGGTTTCCAGTCGGCGGTTGGTTTGCCTGGGAGCGGGCCATCCTGCCCTCACTCTGTCTGGCGGCGCCCTATGTCGCCTACATAGCGAGGCTCATGCGCAACAGCCTCCTTGACGTCCTCGGGCAGGATTTCATCCGCACCGCCCGGGCGAAAGGACTGCGGCCTTCGCGCGTCGCCTACCAACATGCGTTGCGAGTGGCGATCCTGCCAGTGGTGACTTTTCTGGGGCCGCTGGCGGCAAATCTGCTCACCGGCTCGGTGGTGGTGGAAGCCGTTTTTGGGGTGCCGGGCGCCGGGCAGTATTTCGTTCGCGCGATCGAAAACCGCGACCTGTTCCTGCTGCTCGGTGTCGTGATTGTCTATTGCTCCCTCCTGGTGGGGCTCAACTTCCTCGTCGATCTCGCCTACGGCGTGCTCGACCCGCGCATCAAGCTCGATGGCTGACGGTGTTCGCCAGGGCTGGAAGCGGCTGCGCCGTAATCGGGCAGCGGTTTGGTCGTTGTGGTTTCTAACCGCCGTGACGCTAGGCAGCTTCCTGGTCCCAGCCTTCATTGCTGAAGAGAAAAAGCGATCCTCCGACGAAATCTTTCGGGGGCCGGGTGACACGGCCATTTTGTCAGTGAGCGATCGCCATGATCCAACGCGCAAAATCGGGGAACGCCGGGTCACCTTTTGGCTGGGAAGCGACGATCACGGGAAAGATCTTCTTTACCGGGTGATGGCGGGAGCGCGGGTGTCCTTGCTGGTGGGTGTGGCGGCTACGCTGGTCAACTTGCTCATCGGGGTGGCGTACGGGCTGGTTTCGGGCTTCGCCGGAGGAAGATTGGATGGCGCCATGATGCGTCTGGTCGACCTGCTTTACGCCATCCCCCGCATCCTCATAATCATGGTGCTCATCTCGGCGTATTCGGATGCCTTTGTCCACTGGCTCGATGACGCGCGGCTTTGGGCGCAGGCGAGCCGCCTGGGAAGCATCGAACGCTTTTTCACCGGTCTGCTGCCGTACAACAGGATGCTGATTGTGATTCTGAGCCTTGGTCTCATCGAGTGGCTGACGATGGCGCGCATCGTGCGGGGACAGGTTCTCGTTTTGCGCGAGCAGCAATTCATCACCGCCGCGCGCGCCATGGGACAGCGTCCTCTGGTCATCATGAGCAAACACCTGCTGCCCAATCTTTGGACTGTCATCCTCACTTATCTCACGCTGACCATCCCAGCGGTCATTCTAACCGAATCGTTCCTGAGCTTTCTTGGACTCGGAATCGATGAGCCGGCGGCAAGCTGGGGGTCGCTGCTCAAACAGGGCGCTCAGGTGATCAATCCCATCGAAAGCCGCTGGTGGCTTCTCTTTTTCCCGGCAGCGTTGATGTCGGCCACTCTGCTGGCGCTCAATTTCCTTGGCGATGGTTTGCGTGACGCGTTTGACCCCCGCTCGCGAGCTTGAGTCTGCATGGCCCGCATCGCTTCACTCGATCAATTCCGCGGCTACACCGTAGCGGGCATGTTCTTCGTCAACTTTGCCGGCGGCTTCGATGCCATTCATCCGCTATTCAAACATCACAGAACCTACTGCAGCTATGCCGACACCATCATGCCGCATTTCTTTTTCGCGGTCGGCTTTGCCCTCCGGCTGGTTTTGTCGAAAAATCGCGAAACGCTCGGGGTCTGGCCCGCGTATCGGCGCACGTTGAGGCGCATCGGTCTGCTCATCGCAATCGGACTTGGCCTGTATCTCTTTGATTGGGATTGGCTCTCGCTGGAAGCGTGGCGAGCGCCAATGTTTTCAGAAGCTCATTTTTGGCGCGACAGCTTTCAGACCCTGGTCCACATCGGGGTGACGAGTCTCTGGGTGCTTCCCGTGATGGCGTGTTCGCCGCGAATCCGTTTCGGCTTCGCCGCCGCCTGTGCGTTGCTGCACATTTTGCTTTCGGTGTGGTTCTGGTACGACCTGCTCGAGGCCAAACGCGTCATTGACGGTGGGCCGCTTGGGTTTTTGACGTGGACGATCCCGACGTTGTGCGGCGCATGGGCCTTTGACATAGTGAAAGGGGCGCCCGAGCGGGTGACGGGAAGGCTGATCCAGGGGGCCGTCCTGCTAATGGCGGGTGGGTACCTGCTTTCCTGTTTGAACCAGGGCGGACGGCTCGTTCCTCCTCCGTTTTGGCCGGCCCCGCCGCCTTACGATCTTTGGACCATGAGCCAGCGCGCAGGAAGCGTGTCCTACCAGACATTTGCGGCCGGATTCTCGCTCGCCGTTTACGCAACCTTCGTCTGGCTGGCAGACCAGCGCGGCTGGACTTCGCGATGGTTTGCGATCCTGGGGCAAAACGCGCTGGCGGCCTACCTGCTGCATACGCTTATCGATGTCGCCTTTGAGCCGCTCAAGCCGCGCGATGCCGCGCTGTGGTGGGTGCTTATTTTGACTGCATCATTTATCATGGTGAACACGCTGCTGGTGGCGTGGCTCAGTCGGCGCGGCTGGTTTCTTCGCCTCTGAGACAACAGGCGGCGCGAGGGCGCGCCGTCTCCACCGATGCCGTGGCGCGTCATTCAGTGGAGACGGCCCGCCCCGGGCCGCCTCAATAATCGACGCGCACGAGATACAATCCGTCCGCAGGGGCCTGCCAGCCGGGCTTTTTTTGCTGCGGGTTTTTCAGCAAGTCCAGCAGCCGGTCTATCGACGTGCGGCCGCGCGCGGCGTGCACTGCCGCGCCGACAATCATGCGCACCATTTTGTAAAGAAAGCCATCGCCTCCGAAGGTCAGCTCGATCAGTTCCCCGTCGTGAAAAAGAGTCACTTCGTGAAGCGTCCTGATCTTATCGATCTTTTCTTCGGCTTCTTCACGGCGGTTGGCTGAGAAGACGGTGAAGTCGTGCCGGCCTTTGAAGACGTGTGCGGCCTCGCGGAGGAGTTTGCCGTCGAGAGGCCCGTAAAGGTGCCACGCGAGCCCGCTTTCGAGGGGAGGCAAAACTTCCCCGTGCCAAAGCCGGTAGCGATAGACCTTGCCTCGAACATCGAACCGCGAGTGAAAATCCGGCTCCGATTGTTCGCAACGCATGACGCGAATGGTCGGCGGCAGAAGAGCATTCAGCCCGCGGTGCCAGTCCATTTCGTTCAGCCGGCACTCCGCCGGCGGATCAAAATGCGCGACCTGACCCAGCGCATGAACTCCGGCGTCGGTGCGCCCTGAGGCGTGCACGCGGGCCGGCTGGCCACTGAGCGACGCCACCGCGCGCTCGATGACATCCTGAATCGTATTTCCTCCGCGCTGGCTCTGCCAGCCGGAAAAAGGGCGGCCATCGTACGCAAGAGTCAGTTTGTAACGCGTCACGATGGCTCGTCTCCTGTGGGCAGTGTCCGATCGATCCTTTCATCCAAAAACTCCTGCAGGATCACCGCCGCAGCCGCCTGATCGATGATCGCATTTCGCCCTTTCGCGCTTCGTCGTCGAGCCCGCAATTTTTCCTGCGCTTCCACCGTGGTGAGACTTTCATCGCGCAGCAGAATCGCCACTGAGTCGTCCAAGGCGGCTCGGAGTCGGGCGTAAAATTCGCGCACTCGGGCTGCCGCCGGGCCCTCGGTGCCATCGAGACGCAGCGGCAGACCGAGGATAATTATTTTCACCGCGCGCTCGCCGGCAATTTGCCTGATGCGCGCAATGGCACCGGCGGCAGGAATGGTTTCCAGGGGACGCGCCAGCATTCCCAACTCATCGCTCAACGCGAGTCCGATGCGCACGGTTCCGTGATCAATGGCGAGGATTCTCATCGATTCCGCCGAAAATTCGCTTCTTTACGCGCCGGATGCACCCGCTATTCTCTGCCGGACATGATCCGCACTGATGAGCTGCCCAGTTTTTTTGCGTAAAGGGCAGCGCTGGATGGCAGCCACCGACCGCCGCGATCATCTTTGTTTCCGCCCATGAGTATGTCTTCCTCCGGTTTGCGGCCCTCGACCAATGCTTTGTTGGTCGGCGCGCTGGGCGTTGTCTTTGGAGACATCGGAACGAGCCCCCTTTACGCTTTCAAGGAATGTTTCAATCCCAAGCACGTAACACTGACGCCGGGGACGACTCAACTCATGGTGCTGGGGGTTCTCTCGCTGATGTTTTGGGCGCTCATTATCATCGTCTCAATCAAATACTTGTGCCTGGTGATGCGGGCGAGCAACAAAGGCGAGGGCGGCATTCTGGTGTTGCTGGCACTGGCGGTGGAAAAATGGCCCGCGACTTCGCGGCGGCGCAGTTCCCTGCTCATGGTCGGCGTATTTGGGGCCACGTTGCTCTACGGTGAAGGCATCATCACGCCCGCAATCACGACGCTCGGCGCAATGGAAGGCTTGACCGTAGCGACGGAAATGTTTCGTCCCTTCGTCGTCCCGCTGACCATGGCCGTCGTGATCGGCTTGTTTTCCTTCCAGCGGATCGGCACCGAAAGAGTTGGGCGGCTGTTTGGTCCGGTCATGCTGTTGTGGTTCGGGACGCTGGCTACACTTGGCGTCTATGGAATTGTGCGGGCGCCCGAAGTGCTGACCGCGCTCAACCCCTGGCATGCGGTTCAATACCTTTCGCATACGGGATGGCATGGTTTCCTCGTGCTCGGTTCGGTGGTGCTCGTCGTGACCGGCTGCGAAGCGCTTTATGCAGACATGGGCCATTTTGGAATTGCGCCGATTCGCCGCGGATGGTTCGCGATGGTTCTGCCGGCACTGTTGCTCAATTATTTTGGGCAGGGTGCGTTGCTGCTTTCACAGCCTGAGCTTCAGGCGAGCGCCAGCTTCAATCCGTTCTTCATGCTGGCTCCTTCGCCATGGGTGCTTTATCCCCTGGTCGTGCTCTCGACTGCGGCGGCCGTCATTGCTTCGCAGGCCCTCATCACCGGCAGCTACTCGCTGACATTGCAGGCGATGCAGCTTGGCTTTTTGCCGCGCGTCAGTATCCGCCACACCTCGGCCCATACCCGAGGGCAAATCTATATCAGCGTGGTGAATTGGGCGCTGATGCTTTCATGCCTGGCGATTGTTTACGGGTTCGGTTCCTCTGAGGCGCTGGCCGGCGCTTACGGCGTGGGGGTGACCCTGACGATGCTCATAACCAGCCTGCTTATTTCCTTCGTGGCGCGCGACCAGTGGGGCTGGAAGTGGTCGAGAATCCTGCCACTAATGACCGTGATTGTCGTCATCGAGGGAGCGTTTTTCGCGGCCAATTCACTGAAGATCGCGAGCGGGGGATGGTTGCCGCTGGCAGTGGGGGCCGCCCTTTTTACGGTGATGACAACGTGGCGGCTCGGACGCCATCTGGTGGCGCAGGAACAGGCCGACAGTGCGATGCCGCAGGAGATGTTTTGTGAGAGCATCAAGCTGAGTCCGAAAGTGACGCAAGTGCCCGGAACGGCGATTTTTATGTGCGGGAGCCGCGGCAAGACCCCGGTCGCGCTCCTGCACAACCTCAAGCACAACAAAGTGCTGCATGAACGCGTTGTTTTCCTCACCATCGTCACCGATGACGTTCCCTACGTGGTGCGCGAACAGCAGGTCGAGATCGAGCAATTACAACCGGGTATTTATCGGCTGACCGGCCACTACGGTTTCATGCAGGAGCCAAATGTGCCGCAACTTCTGCGCCGGGCCCGCAATCTGCACGGCTTCGACTGCGATGCCGCAGAAGCCACCTTTTTTCTTGGGCGCGAAACCATCGTGCCTTCAAAAGTCCTGGGCATGGCGCTCTGGCGCGAACACCTCTTTTCGTTCCTCTCCCGAGTTGCGCAATCGCCAGCGCACTACTTCAAGCTGCCGGAAAATCGTGTCATCGAAGTTGGAGTGAGGGTGCGGATCTGAAATTACTTCTCAAAAATGATCGAGCCATCGCGCATCTGGCCGTGGATGGCGTCGCCCGGGCTGAAGCGGCCCTCGAGGACTTCCAGGCTTAGGGGATCGAGGACATGCCGTTGAATGGCGCGCTTGAGCGGGCGCGCCCCAAAGACTGGATCGTACCCTTCTTGAGCAAGAAATCGGATGGCATCTTCGCTCAAATGCAGCGTCAGTTTTTGTTTCGCCAACCGGTCCACCACGCGCTGAACCTGGATTCGGACGATGCCGTCAAGCTCGCTTGGATCCAGCCGGTCAAAGATCACGACTTCATCAATGCGATTGAGAAATTCGGGGCGAAAGAATTGTTTGAGAGCGTCACGCACCATGGCCTCGCGCTGTTCGGCATTGGAAACATCCTGAAGCGCCTGGCTGCCGATGTTGCTCGTCAGGATGATGACGGTATTTCGGAAATCGACCGTGCGTCCCTGACCATCGGTGATGCGGCCATCGTCCAAGACCTGAAGCAAGGTGTTGAAAACATCAGGATGCGCTTTTTCCACTTCGTCGAAGAGCACGACGCTGTAGGGCCGGCGGCGCACGGCTTCACTGAGCTGGCCGCCTTCCTCGTAACCAACATAGCCGGGAGGCGCGCCAATCAGCCGGCTGACGCTGTGTTTTTCCATGTACTCCGACATGTCGATCCGCGTCATGGCGTTCTCATCGTCGAAGAGAAACTCGGCGAGCGCCTTGCTCAACTCCGTCTTCCCAACTCCGGTCGGGCCCAGAAAAAGGAATGATCCAATGGGCCGATTTTCATCCTGCAAGCCGGCGCGGGCGCGGCGAACGGCGTTGGCGACGGCACGAATCGCGGCGTCCTGCCCGATGACGCGCGCTCGCAGCCGTTTTTCCATGTGAACGAGTTTTGATCGCTCGCCCTCCTGCAATCGCGACACTGGAATGCCGGTCCAGGCGGCAACAACCTGCGCGATATCTTCGTCGGTGACTTCCTCTCGCAGGAGGCGGTGCCCGGTGGCAGCGGCACTCTTGTCGCTGGCCTGGCCCGTGGCAGCGAGACTCATGCCCGTAGCAGCGACACTCTTGTCGCTGGTCTGGCTGGTGGCAGCGAGACTCTTGTCGCTGGTGGGAGACGCTTCAGCGACAGGAGTGTCGCTGCTACGTTGGTGCGATTCACTCGGCTCGGCCAACTGCCGCTCGAGTTCCGGAATCCTTCCATATTGAATCTCGCCGGCGCGGGCGTAGTTGCCTTCCCGCTGAGCTTTCTCCAAATCAAGCCGCAGTTGCTCGAGTTCCTCCTTCAGTTTGCGGCTGAAGGTCACGTCCTCTTTTTCTTTCTGCCACTGGGCCTTGAGTGCCGTGCTCTTTTCCTTGAGTTCGGCGATCTCCTTTTCCAGACGTTCGACGCGGTCACGACTGGCCGGGTCCTTTTCCTTTTTCAGAACCTGGCGTTCCATCTCGTGCTGCATGATTTCCCGCTCGATGACGTCAATCTCCGTCGGCATGGAATCGAGTTCAATTTTGAGCCGCGAGGCCGCTTCGTCGACCAGGTCGACCGCCTTGTCGGGCAAAAACCGGTCGCTGATGTAGCGATGCGAGAGGGTCGCCGCGGCGATCAGCGCACTGTCCTGAATGCGCACGCCATGGTGAACCTCATACCGTTCCTTCAAGCCGCGCAGAATGGCGATCGTATCGTCCACGCTTGGTTCACCAACGAACACGGGCTGAAAGCGGCGTTCGAGCGCGGCATCCTTTTCTATGTACTTGCGATACTCGTCCAGAGTCGTGGCGCCAATGCAGCGCAACTCGCCCCGCGCCAGTTGCGGCTTAAGCAGGTTGGAGGCATCCACGGCGCCTTCGCTTTTCCCGGCGCCGACGATGGTGTGCAACTCGTCGATGAAGAGAACGATCTGGCCTTCGCTAGAGGTGACTTCCTTCAGAAACGCCTTCAACCGTTCCTCGAATTCGCCTCGGAACTTGGCGCCGGCCAGCATACCGCCAAGGTCCATCGAGATGAGACGCTTGTTCTTGAGCGATTCGGGCACATCGCCGGCCACGATGCGGCGGGCCAGTCCTTCGACAATGGCGGTCTTGCCGACGCCAGGTTCGCCGATGAGGACCGGATTGTTTTTACTGCGGCGCGAAAGCACCTGCATGATGCGGCGAATCTCGTTATCCCGGCCAATCACCGGATCAATCTTCCCCTGGCGGGCACGCGCCGTGAGATCGGTTCCGTATTTTTCCAGCGTCTGGTATTTTCCTTCAGGGTCTTGATCGGTGACACGTTGAGCGCCCCGCACCGAGGAGAGCGCCTGTGCTGCGGCTTCGTATTTCAGGCCGTTCGCCCGCACGATCTCAGCCAGTTCGCCTGGTTTGCGCAGCAGCCCGAGCAGCAAATGCTCGACGCTCAAATAATCATCACGCAATTTCTTTTGTTCGTCTTCCGCGGCCAGCAACGCCGCGTTCAGGTCGTTGCTCATGCCGAGCCTTGTGCCACCGCTGACTTTGGGCTGGCGCTCGAGCAGCGACTCGACACCCGATCTTACCGTTGCCACCTTGGCGCCGAGCTTTTCAAGAATCGGCTGCGCCACGCCGCCCTCCTGTTCGAGCAGGGCCAGAAACAAGTGTGCGGGGCGAAGCTCAGAATGCTCTCGCCGCGTTGCTATCGAATGCGCCGCGTTGATCGCCTCCTGGCTCTTGATCGTCATTTTTTCCGGGTTCATAGGGCAGACTCGATCAGCCAGCATAGCTTCGGCCATTGAGTTACGCTGAACGTATCGCAACTGGCGTGCCTGCCGCTGAATAGTTGTTAAGTCTTTAAAAATGAATAGACAACGGCTGTGGCCACAACAAAACGCCGAGAGCCGTGTGCCGTTTTGGCGTATATCGAAGACAAGTGTGTGGCAAAATGGCTGGCACCCGTTTAGCGCCGAACGATGAAGTTTGTCCATCAGGGAAAATAAGAACTGAGCGAAAGCGGCCGAGTTTTGAGCGAGTAGTGCGGGAAGCCAGACACCCGGAGGATTTAACTTGCCAGCAATCGCGAAATCACAGCCTGCCGTGGGCATCATCGGTTTAGGTCTCATGGGCAGCGCGCTCGCGGAACGGGCGTTGGGTGCCGGCTTCCGCGTCATTGGATTCGACATCAGGCCGGAGCGTTGCGCTCTGCTGGTGCGGCTGGGCGGGCAGGCGGCGAATTCCACGATCGCCGTCGCGACAGCTTGCCGGCGGATCATCTTCTCGCTCATGAGCGCCGATCAGGTTGATCTCGTTTGCACAGAGATAAGCTCCGCGCTCAGACGAGGCAGCACGATCATCGACACCTCGACCGGCGATCCCGAAAAGATGATGCAGATCGAAGGCAAACTTCGTTTGCGCGGGATTCACTACCTGGATGCGCCCATCGCAGGAAGCAGTTCCGAAGCGCGAGCGGGGAACGCTCTCGTTCTGGTGGGCGGTGAGCGCCCGGAATTCCTGGATTGCCGTGACATTTTCAAATGTTTCGCCCGCCAGGTTTTTCACATCGGCCCAAGCGGGGATGGCGCGCGCATGAAGCTGGTCTTCAATCTCGTTTTGGGATTAAACCGCGCGGTGCTGGCCGAGGCGCTCATGTTTGCGGAGGCCCTCGGTGTTTCGTCCCAACGGGCGCTCGAGATCATGCGCGAAGGCACGGCCTATTCGCGGGTCATGGAAACGAAGGGAGGAAAAATGCTGGCGCGGGAGTTTTCGCCACAAGCCAAACTCGAGCAGCACCTTAAGGATGTGAGATTGATTCTGGCAGCCGGCCGGCGTACCGGAGCGAAACTTCCGCTGTCCGCGCTGCATCGCAAACTGCTCAGCGCATTGGTTGGTGCCGGCCACGGCGCACTCGACAACAGCGCAATCATCAAGGCGTTCGAGTGACATCGAAGCCCGCTCGCCCAAGTTCCGCACTTGGTCAGCGTACCGCAGACTTCCAAAGTCTGCTGTGTCGCAGACGTCTGGTCTGCTACTGCTGAATTGAGCCGGCTTCGCCCCAGTTCTGCCGGCTGCAAGCCGGCGGCACGGCAGGTCGGGAGACTTGCGGTACTTCAGCCCCCATTGTCGCGAGCCACGTGCGCTTCCGGATCACTCACTGAGACTTTTGCCCGTCGTATCCGGCGCCCACCAGATGACGATCATTCCCAATCCATAAACGAGACTGCAAATGGCCCCGACTCTCGCGTAATCGCCACCGAATACCTGCATCAAAGCGCCGGCGCCCAAAACTCCCGCTGCGGAAGCAAAGCGACCGAAGTTGTAGCTCACGCCGGTGCCGGTCGCGCGCACGCGAGTCGGAAATAGTTCCGGCAAGCAAAGCGGAAGCCAGCCAAAGAAGAGCGTCGAAACAAACCCCTGCACGAATACCGCTGGCAAAAACATCGGCTCGAGCGGCTCGAGAAACATGAAAATCCCGCTCGTTATCACCGCGGCGCCAAGGCTGATCAAAAAATATGTGAGACGTCGCCCCAGGCGACTGGCGATGTGTCCCCCGAGAAAACTTCCGAGCGCTGCCCCAATCGCCCAGCAGGCCTGCGTTGTCGCTTTGTAGCCCGGATTCGTCAAACCACCAACCCTGTCCGCCCAGGGAATCAGCCATTTGCTCGCCCCCCAAGCCCCGACCAGCGGGATCATGCCCAGACAGATTCCGATCAGAGTGAGACGCAGCAGCGGCGGGCGAAACAATTCCCGAATGGGCGCCTCCTCCTTTTTGATTTCACCCGAGGCTCGGGCCAGCAACCATTTGGGGGACTCGGGCACCAGCCACAGTGACAGCAAGCCCAACAGCGCGGGCGTGGCGCCAGCAAGCATGAGCCACCTCCACGAATCTGGCGTCACACTCCGCAGCGTGCCAAGCTGTGACATGGCAAGAACACCAAGGTTCGCGGCAGTGCCAAAAATCCCGGCCAGCATCGGGCGCGATACGTCCTTCCAAAATTCAGAGACCAGCGAGACACCGTTAGGCCACATGCCGCCGATGCCCAGGCCCGTCAGAAAACGCAGCACCAGCAACTGCTCCTGGTTTGCAGCGAAAAATCCGGCTCCGCCAAACAGCGAGTAAATCAGGATGCTCGAGGCCATTCCCTTCGCCCGCCCCAATCGGTCCCCAAGCTGGCCCAGCAGGATGCCGCCAATCGCTGCGCCCAGCATCAGCGATGCGGTGTAACGCGCGAACCAGTCCCCGGCCAACGCATGACTGAAAGCATCCCCCATCAAATTCCTCGACACCGACAGCGATGCCAGCGGCATCAATCCCAGTTGCACTCCGGCAAACAGCCAGCCCAAAAACGCCGCCACCAGAACCAGAAGCCGCTGAGCCTTTGAGCCTGTCGATCGGATGGGGTGAGCCTCGGTCAAGCCGTGGGCGCGAATGGCCGCTCGATCATCATCAGTCCCCATTTCAAGACCAACCACTGCACGAGAGTTTTTGCAACAGCTCCTCTGACAGAGCTCCCGCTTCAGCCCATCGAATCGCTTGATCGACCTGCTCCGGACTCGCCAGGCCAACCAGCGCCGTAGAGATTTGCTTTTGGCTCAGAACGAACCGCATGGCCGCTTCGGTTAAACTCAACCCGTCGGGAAGGCTCGAGGCGAGTCGCGCCGCCATTATTTGATCTTCTTCATAGACCGGCAGTGGGAAAAATTTCGTGGTGCGCGTGTGAGTGCTCGGCACCTGTCCGGCCAGCGCTCCCCCAGCGAGAACCCGGATTGCGATCACGCCAATGCCGCGTTCTGCGCAAAGTGAGAGAAGCTGCGGGACCGGACGCAAAATATCCACGCACAATTGAATCGCCGCCCAACGTCCGGCCCCGATGACTTCGCGCAAGGCATCCGCATCGCCCAAACCCGTCAACCCGAAGTGCTCGATCAATCCCTCAGCCTGCAGTTCGGCGAAAGCCTTGAGGATCCCGCCGCTGCCCAAAACATCGTTAGGCGTGATCGACGTCGGCTGATCGCCGCGATTCCGGGTGATGGAATTATGAAGCTGCAGGAGCGTGATTCGATCCCGTCCCAACCGCCGCAAACTTCCGCGTACCGATGCTTTGACCTGGTCTTTGAGGGAAGCTGGTTCGCCGGTGTTCACCCGGGCTTTCGTCGCCACATAAACTGATCGGTCAGCCCCAACCGCGCGTAGCGCCGCGCCAAGACTCGATTCCGAGCGCCCGTCTCCATACGTGGCCGCCGTATCGAACCAATTGAGTCCCGCTTCCACGGCCCGGCGGACAGTTTCGAGTTGCAGCGGATTGCCGTCCGCGGTTGTCATCAAAGCAGGAACCGGACCCGCGCCAAATGAAATTTCCGAAACCTCAATCCCGGTGACACCTAGTGGACGACATTTCACGGCGGTTGGATCGATGCCCGGCAGACTGGAGAACCGGGGAATTCCCGCCACCGTTTGGTGAGCATCGCTGCTGCGTCGAAATCCAATTGTGCCACCGGTTTGATCCTTTGTTTTCTTCGTTGCCTTCTGTTCAACTGCATAGTTACGGCTTAGAGCCTGTCATGCACTTCCAATATTGGCGTCCATTTGCGGTTTCAAGTTGATTGATTCCGATCGCCACCAGGCAGCACGCAGGGGAAAGAATCATCCTGCGCGATCCCCAACGAACCGTCGCGCTATGCAGGGTGACGGCTTACCCCTGCTCCGGCTCTTCTCCGAAAGCAGCCGAGCAATGCGGTCGCCGGCAAGACCAGTAACATCGCCGACGGTTCTGGCACCGACACGACTTCAATTTGCAGTGGCAGCGCGGCGATGTTTTGTGCGGTCGAACTGGCCGCCACCGAAGTGAAAACGTTCGACTCACGGAACCCGCCGTTTGTCGCGGTAGCGTTCTGACTCAGCACCAATTGAACCGCGGATAGATCGGTCTCCCAAGGCACCACCAGTTCCAAAACACCAAACGACGGCCCTAAATTGAAGCCTCCGACATCGCTGACCACACCATCATTTGGGGCCACGAAATCAAAGTGCAGTAGACTGAAGGAGGCGCTTACCCCATCTTGCCCGACGAAAACGCCGAGCGTGGCGGTGACGTCGAGAACGACAGGTCCTGGGGAGTAATTGAAGATCCCACCCCATGAGGTTGGATCCGTGGCGGTGACTCGGATCGCAATCGGCTTTCCAACAGCAAGTCCCGTCCGATCGTTCAGATTAATGGTTCGTGTCGTGGATGACGTTAACTCTGCCAACGTCGCACTGCTCTGGCTGGTCGAAAAACCGGGCACGATGACCGAGGCTGCCCGACCAGAGAACGACAGACCGCAGCCCAGCAATATCGCGGAGAGATAAAAGCACAATGTTCTCATGAGAAGCTGGAATTTATCCTTCGGACTCTACCGGAGGCTGGCGTGGCGTCAAAATTCTTTCCTGGGGCCCGGCGGGAAAGCTCTTCCGCAAACGCGGAAAAACAGATGATATTTGTTTCGCCAGTAGATCTTTCCGGGCGGCTCCTAAAACTAGAACGAGCGGCCCGCCTGACATAACTTTCTCTCCTCAGAGAGCGACCCCTACGGGATTCGAACCCGTGTTACTGCCGTGAAAGGGCGGTGTCCTAGGCCTCTAGACGAAGGGGTCTTTTGCCGACCCGCGCGGAGGCGGGCAGAATACGTGCCTCGATTCGCTCGAGGCGCAAGAAGGATTTTGCGCCAAGACGGCCTAAGAGTTTCACTTCTCCGGCAGAATAACCTCGAAATAAAGCGACCCAAAATGGGATTCGCGTGGATTGTACGCGTTGTGATGAGGCGCTATTCCAGACCGATTTGTGACCGCCCCTATTTGCCCGGATGACCAAGCGGTTATGAAAACAAAATCGTGCCTTTGGCGAGCGTTAACATTTTTGATTCTGGCAATCTCGTTTCCAGCGAATGGGTGGAGCACGGCTCTCGATGCTGCCGCCAATCATGGGGCTCGGTTGGTCGTGGGTCAGTTGCAGACTGCGATTTACGCCCGCGATGAACGGGGGACGGCGCTGCCTTGGTCGAGTCAACCGGGCGCCTTGAGAAGTTTTTCACATAGCACGGGCAGTTTGCAGCGGCTCTACAAACTTTATTCCGCACCCCAGTTAACCACCGCCGATGCCACGAGCCTGGCAGCGGACGTGCCGGCGAATTGGTCGTCCAAGCCCGGGCAGTATGTCGATCTAAATGCACCCTTGGCCGATCCGATGGGCGGCTTGATATATCCAATTGCTGATCCGCGATCGGATGCGGAAGGATTCAGCTTTACTCCCACGGCAGACGGCAACCCACTTCCGATGCCAGTCGCCTGGCTATACATCTGCCAGGATGGCACGATGGGGTCCCTCGATGACAGCAATCGGTTTGTGGCTACGCTTGCCGGTCGCAGTGGTGTCGTTCGGCCAGCCGGCGCGGACAATCCGCTGGTCGCACGCGTGGCGTTTTGGACGGATGACACAACGTGCAAAATCAACATTAATACCGCTTCGGAAGGCGTCTTTTGGGACAGCCTGCGCTGTGACACCACCGAGGAACGGCACTACGCGAAATATCAGCCCGCGCGCGGCGAATGGCAGCGCGATATGGGCCACCCAGCCGCGGTTTGTTTGAGCAGCGTGCTTTTTCCGGGGAAACGGTATCACCTCCCTGGAACGACGAGCCGGTTGGAGGCTCTCGATCTCGACGAGGCGCGTCAGTTGTGGCGGGTCGCGCCGGGAATTCCCGATGCCGGCTCACGCGGGGGCACCGAAATCGTGAGCGGATTGGCCGAATCCATCGTCAGCGAAACGATCGACCGATTGATGGCAAGCACCGGCGAGATCGCCGAGTCACGGAACCTCGACGAGGCGACAAGAGGGCGCGCCGAACAAGGCCAGTTTTTTCTGACGGCGCACAGCCGTGGGCCGGACATCACTATTGCGGGAACGCCCCGGATTTCGATTTGGCCAATTCCCCACGACACTTATCAGGCGCTGGCGGAACGACGCGGGCCGGGTGCGGCCGACAGCTTCACGGAATTTGATGCCCTCGCCGCCGCGGTTTCGGCACAGCGATCAGGCGAGCAGCCGCATCGCGCTTATTCGGTACAGCGGCAGGACGCACAGTTCCAGCACACCGATCTCTATGGACTCCATGCGGGACGGAACCATGTCCTGTTTGTTTTTCTGAATCGCACTGATACGACACGCTGGAAGGCGCTGATCGGTTCCGGCCTTTCACCTCTTTCCTTTGCGGAGAAATTCGACGCATCGATCTATGGGGACGCGACCGCCATCGCGGCGTCGGCTCTCAACTACATTCGCGAGACCAATCCGCTGGATCCGATCCTTCCTGCCGAGCAGCAGTTCGCGCGGGCGCGCGGCGCCGATGGCGTCACGGGCAAAGGCCAGGTCGTGCCAATGAACTTCAGTGGTGGCGCGACCGCTCATGCAAACACCTGGTTTTTTGCGACCCTACCGCGTCCACGCGGCCTCGGCCGCTTTCCGACCGTGAGTGAGGTGGCTTTGATTGTGACTCTGCGCGCAGAAAAATCCGCCCAGGACGTTTGGACGGGGGCACCAACGGCTCGGGCGAGAGCACAAGCTTTGACCGGGATTAAGGTCTCCGAATACGACGTGGGATTGCTAATCGAAGGATTTTGTCCGAGTCACGCCTGGCCTCCAATTTACCCGGACTGCTCATTTTTACTCGCCGGCTTTGGCGCCAGGGAATTGGCACGACCGTATCGGGCTGGGGCGCAGAATCTTACCATCTGGAACGCCACCATGAACGGCCGACCGCTGATTTTCGATGTCGATATCACGGGGGCAACTATTGGTTCGATCACTCGCTCGAACTTGACGAGGCCGCCGACGGATTGGCCTGCCTGGGGTGGGACTCTCGGGCCTCGTTTTCTCGCCCTGCCGATTAGATTCCAATCATTGGTGCTGGCAGGCGATGAAACCCGTACATTGAGTTTTTCCGGCTCAATCAGCAGCATTGAACATCCCAGACTGCTCGTGTTTTACGATGCTGAAGGCCCAGGCGAGTTGGCGACAGGAAACTTTAACGATGCCAGCCCGTTGGTTCAGTCAATTCCCTTGCCATGGCCATCCATGCAAAACCTTCCTTTGCCAGATCAATTATCCCTGCCTATCGAACAACTATTGGAAACGGCTCGATCGGATGTGAACGGCGCCGTCTTCTCGAATGCCATTGTACATTCGCTGGTGCCTAATCACAGCGATTACCGCCTGGTGGCAGCGAAGCGCCACGTCATACAATTCCATCAATCTACGGATTCTCGCGCATATCCTACGTTTGTGACTCACTTTGACTATGGACGCAGCCCGGCGGCCCATTTTTTGCGTGAGCCGGGCCGCTCGCGGCAAGCCATTTGGGATGGTGTTCCGATGCGGACCGCGAGCTTTTTTGAAGACCTCGGGATGGGAAGCGGCAGCCCAGACTATCCTTCGAGAGCTTTCCATTTCGGATTAGTCAGATTGATCAAAGATTTCAACCAATTCGGCCTCAGTAGGGGTGCCTTGTTAGGGGGCCGTGAAGCAAGCATGCCCGGCCGCGAGGTCTTCCAAATCACCCGGTTCGACCGCGATGGCACACAGCATCGCCGTCGCGAAGCCAGGCCTGACATCACAGGCGATTTCGACAACGGTTTGGGTCCGGCGCCCGACGGACCTTACATCAATGCCCCTGACGGCGGAGACATTCGCGCTCTCGCTCATGGCGCCACGCCTTATTTCGAACATCTTAGCGATCCCTGGATGGACAATCCCGGCACGTTCTCGCCGTATCGGCATGTGCCATCGCCGGCAATGTTCGGTTCAATGCCGACGGGCGTGCAATTAAATGTCCCGTGGCAGACGCTCTTATTCAGACCGGACCCTAACAAGGCCACTGCGATGCGGCACTTTGGCAGTGACGGCGTGCCCGACCGCGTGTTTCTCGATTTTTTCCGCATGCCGATCGTCCAGCCATCGACAGCCATCGACTGGGCACAACTTGAGCGCACATGGACCGCGAGCGACGCCTTTTCCACCGAGGGACGGATAAACCTGAATTATCAGATCGTGCCGTTCACTCACATTCGCCGGGCGACGGCGTTGCATGCGGTGTTGAAGGCACAAAAGCTTCTCGCGATTCCGGACAGCGCAGCGGCGACTTACAAAACCGGCGCGGGCGACCAGCCTTGGCGCCATTTCATCGATGCCGAGCAAACGTTGCGCCAGTGGGAAGCAAAGTTCGAAAGCGGCGAGGTCTTTCGGCATCCTTCTGAAATTTGCGAACAATGGCTTGTACCCGAGGGCGAAACGCTCGAGAACATGCCGTCATTTTGGGCCGCACATCGTCTGACTGGCGACAACACGAAGGAGCGTCCTTACGCAAACATCTACCCCCACCTGACAACGCGGTCGAATACGTTCGAGGTCCATGTGATTGCGGAAACCATTGCCCACGCCGAAGCAAGCGCGCCGGATCAGTTCACGCCGGGGATCGATTTTATCACCGGCCATACTCAGCGGAAAATCACTGTCGAGGCGCGGATCGATCCGCAAGATCCGCGCCTGCCTGATTTTGCGGCTCTCGTGGCGAACAACGAGATGTATCCCTCGCTCGAGTCATTTGCAGTGGTTTCCGGAGGCGGGCTTGATGAGCTGCCAGCGCACGTGGAAATTGCGGAATTCTCCTACGATGCAGAGCTTCGGGTGGTTCACCTTCGTTGGCGGTCCAGATTGGGCCAATTCGTCGAAGTGGAAACCTCGAGCGATCTCGTTAAATGGTCGTCGCTCGGAGTCTACTTGACAGGCGCTCCTCCGTCCGAATCGGCGGACGAAGGACTTTTCGCCGTCGGACTTGGATTCGGCACGCACTTTTTCCGCTTGCGCACCGTCGGCGCGAGCCGATGAAGCGCAGAGTCCTTTAAACTCTACAACTGCTCGCGCACCGAGACGAGGTCGGGATCGCTTTTGGCATTCTTCTTGTATTCGGGATCGATTTCGAAGGCGCGTTTCAGCGCGGTGATGGCGTCGCGCATCTGGCCGAGGACGGCGAAGTAGCAGCCGCAGTTGTAGTGGTAGAGCGCTTCTTTGCGCAGAGGACGCGGGGCATTGATAAGGCACTCGAGGGCCTCACGGGTGCGTCCTGATTCATGAAGGCAAAAGGCGGATTGCAACCAGCCGGCGGGGTGTGAGGGCAATTCCTGGATGAGTTTCTGCGCCTTGGCGAGACCCTCAGACCAGCGCTTTTCCTGCAACAGGATCATCAACTCGAGCTCGATAATTTCGGTAAGGTGTCCCAGCGGCTCGCGCAGCGGAGCGATTTCCTGCGAGGCGAGGTGGGGCAGCCCCAAATCGCAATAGCCGCGCGCGGCTTCGAGCCGGCGGCGCACCAGCGGATCGTCCAGCGACAGCGAGTGATCGGCCATTTGGGGATGATCGTAGCGGAGACTGTCAGGGAGGCAAATTGCGCCGGCGAAAACGAAAAGCATTGGCTGTGACTGCGGATTCGGTGCATTTCGTGGCTGGTGAGCGACCCGACCAAAGCATTTGTTCTTGGAGCTGGCCTGGGGACACGCCTGCGGCCCCTGACGGAACGTCTTCCAAAGACACTGATCCCGGTGTGGGACCGCCCGCTCATCACCTATGCTTTCGATCATCTTATCAGTGCCGGCGCTCACGAGTTTGTTGTCAACACCCATTGGCATCCGCAGGCCTATGGCGAAGTTTTTCCCAGCAACGAATGGCGCGGCGCGCCAATCACTTTTCGTCACGAACCTGTTCTGCTCGAAACGGGGGGCGGGATCGCGAATGTGGCCGACTTCCTGCGCGATGAAGAGTCCTTCTGGGTGTACAATGGCGACACTCTGGCGACGTTGCCGCTGCTGCCGGTGATCGCTCAGCATCGGAACTCGAATGCCATCGTGACGCTTGTTCTGCGCCGGTCCGGCCCGCAAAAAGTGGTGGCCATCGACGAGGCGACAGGCCGCGTCCTCGATATTAAAAATCTGTTAGGCACAGGGGCCCCCGCTGCGTTGCAATTCACCGGCATTTATTTGTGCCGCCGCGAATTCCTCGATTGGCTTCGGCCGGGAATAATCGAGTCCAGCGTTCGTGCGTTTCTCGAAATCATCCGCCGCACCGGCCGGCTCAGCGGCGTCATCATGGATGAAGGCCAATGGATCGATTTGGGCGACCGATCCTCGTATATCGAGGCCCATCGCCGAATCGGAAGGCCGCCAGGCGGGATTCCTTGTCTGCTCCCGGGGGTTGAGCTTCGCGGAATCTGCGCCCTCTCACCTCAGGCCGTCATTTCAAGCGGGGCGGTGCTCGAGGACAGCATCGTCTGGCGGGGCGCAAATGTTGCCGCAGACGCTCATTTAACTCGGTGTATTGTGCGGACCGGCGAAACCGCTTCGGGCCGCTCCGTGGATCGGGACTTTTAGTTAGAGCCTGTCATGCACTTCGTGTTGTGATTGTAATTTAAGTGCTAAGAGGACTGTCCCGGAGGGACCACGGAGATTAGCCGGCAGGGCGCAGGAAAGGTGCGACCGATTTCCGCCGCCCCATCCCGGGCGGAACATTTATTGGCGGGGTTCCGGTGGTTTCGCTCCGCTTCACCACCGGCTAATTTCCGTGACGCCTCCGGGGTCGATTCACCGTCCGGTTTCCAGTTCAAAAGTGCATGACAGGCTCTAAACGCGGCGCCGTATCTGCGCCAACGGTGCTTCCTCGTAAGACAGGCATTCTGCCGGTCATGTCTGCCGGGCATTTTTCCGGCCCCTTGCCGAGCCGGCAAAACGCCTACGCGACAGGCAAAATGCCTGGCAGAATGCCTGTCTTACGCCATGAGGTCCTAATTGGCGCCCCCGCCGCTGGCATCCAAATCAAGCGGAATGCTGACGCTGGGGAAATCCTTTAAGGTCAGCGAGAGGACGACGCCGGCTTCTTGCTCGCCACGATGGTCCCGCACCAACACGCCGAGTGCGGCGGTCCAGCTCGTCAGATCCCGGTGCAGGGAATACTGCTGCAGTTCGAATGTGCTGTCATCGAGCTCATAGCGATGATAAGTGCTCAGACCCCAGTTATCGTTCAAACGGGTGTAGGTGCGAAGATCGATTAGGTGTGAGTCCTGGAATAGTGGATGGTCCTGCAATACGCGATGGCCGACCTGGAATTCGAAGCTGGGAATGGGCATGAAGGTGAGCGCGGTGTTCACCTCGGTGAAGTCGAGGGGCCCGCCAAAAATCGGAACCTGGGAGCCGATGTTCAGACGCAGCCAGGGCAATGGCTGCCATGCGATGTCGTTGAAGAGGTTCGAGAAATCACGGTCGAACTCCGGATCTTCGATAAAAGTGTCGAAGTACGTGTTGGTGGTGAGCCAGGGGTAGGAGGCGGCTCCCCGGCGCGTGAGAAATCGGTTTTCCACGCCCAGGCGAACAATGTTCCAACTGTTGAGGTCATCGATGGCGGTGAATTGTGGCACATCGATGGGCCGCAGGACGGTGCTCGGCGCTAGCCGATCGATCCGGCGGAAATCTGTGCCCAGATCATTGCTGCCCAAAAATGAGTAACTCAGGTACGGCTGAACGACGTGCATCAGGCTATCGACCCCGAGAGCTGGGATTTTCACGTCTTCATATAATTTCGAGGCCTTGAACGACGCGTCGAATCCCGCGTGGAAAAGCCCGCGCGTCGAACTGCCCGGTGAAGGCCCGTCGACGCTGCTGTAATTGACCGCGCCGAGACCGATTTTTGGAGTGAAGTTGAACGCGCCGCCCAGGGTCATTGGATAAAGGACCTCGTGGTAACTCGATAGCCGGGTGAAGCCTCGCTGGGCGACTTGCTGGCGAAGATCGTCAAGCATGGTCTGATCTTCCGGGGTGAAGAGCAGCGAGGTTTTGGGCAAAGTGCCGGTCGTGTCCTGGCTGAGGACCGCGGGGGAAAGCACGCCGTCCTGTTCGATCAGGACGGTGCCGGCTTGCCGCGCTTCAAGCTGAGCGATGCGTTCGTTGAGGGCGCGCAACCGGGTTCCGCCAGGCTTTTCCTCGTAGAGCCCGAAGCTTGTGCTTCCCCAATAAAATAATCCGGTGTCAAAGATCGGCTGCCGGGTGAAATCGAGCGCGATCTCCGGCAATCGGGTGTCGGTTTGATAAAAGTCATTCAAGCGGAAGCGACCGAACAGGTTGAACTCGCCGCGCTCGTGCTGCTTGGTCAGGGTAATGAAATTGTCCGGCTCCGGGTCGAGGCGGAACTCACCCGGAAAAAAGTCTTCGTAGAAAAACTCGTCACTCAGTTTGTTGATGTCGAAGTCGACGTACAGTGTGCTCTCCTGCGGTCCGGGCAGGTAAACGCGGTGCTGGAAATTGATCCGGTAGCGGCTGGAATCCACATCCGCCCGGTCCTCGGTGCGGGCAGTGACGCCAGTTGCCTGCGGATCGCTGTCGTGGGCGTAATAAAACTGAAATTTGCCAAAGGTGTCACTTTTTTCCCGCCAGCGCCGTGACAGGAGATTGATTCCGCCGCCGGGGCCGCGGGCGGAGCGGTAATCGAGATTGTATTGGATGATGGAATGGTCGCCCCACAGAGTGCCATAACGATTGAGCAAAAAGGCGCCCCACTGGCTGGTGTACCCCGGGGTGAACTGGTAGCCAAGGTCGGCGTTGAGCGGCTGCGAAAGATAGGGCAGCCAAAAGACAGGGACCTTGCCGACGTAGGCGGTCGGGCTGACAAAAACGATGCGGTCCTCAGGATAAATGCGCACTTCCTTGGCCTTGATGAACCAATCCGGGTCCGGGTTGTCGTCAGTGGTAAAGATGGTGCCCTCGGTGGTGACGACCGAAATCTCGTCGGTCTGGGTCTTCAGGTGATCGGCAGTGAAAAACACCGGCTCGAACGAACTGCGCAAATGCTGCGCATTAATCTCGTTATTGCGCACGTTGTAGGTCGCCGCTTCGCCGCGGTAGAGCAGGCCCTGGCGGTAGATCGAAACGTTGCCGGTGACGTGCACTTCCTCGAGCTTGGTATCAAAGACCGCTTTGTCGGCATATATTTCAGTATCAACCAGTCTTATCGACACATTCCCTTTCCAGAGCACCGCGGCCTTTTCGCTGTCGTAGGTCGTGTCGTCGGCATCGACCTTCACGTCGCTTCCCAGCCGTTCCAGAAAGCCAAACGGGTCGTTCTGCGCAACAGCCGCGCCGATGGCGGCTATCAGCGGCAGCAAAAGAAAGGGAAGTCTTCTCATGTTCCGTAGGATCACAGTGAAATCGAGGCTCATCGGCTCAGTGCGCGCCCACATAACCCGGCCTGCCATTCTTGGCAAACGGAAGCGACGACCGGCAGCCAGCTCTCATTTTTCACCAACGGCGCGAAGCTTACCAATCCGGCTGCCAGCCTGTAAAAGGAAATCTTACCCGGTCCTCATGGAAACGGCCCGGGTGAACATGTTTCATCCACGCTGAGGCCCTCAAAACCACCGGGCTTGTTTTGGGATCGTAATTGTGAAATCCTCTGGCCACGGCTGCCATGCTCCGTTTTCTCTTAATTCCGTGGTTTGCCCTGGCAGTCAGCGGCCTCGGCGGGACTCTGACCGGGCATGTGCGCGACCAGAACTGGTTCGCCCGCTATCAGACTGAGCCGTACGGCGTCGGCTATTACGAATATGGAGTCAACGCCAACGGCGCACAGATTGCCAGTTTGGGCGGCTCCGACGACACCGGCATTTTCGGCGAGTTTTCGATGCCCAATTTGCCCGCGGGTGAGTACACGGTCGCCTCTTGGGACGTGTGGTGGCGTTCGGCGTTCGCTTTCAACGTCCAGGTCCCAGCCAGCGGTGCAACACCGGACATCGACCTCCGACTGCACGCCACGATGTGGGGGTATCCCACGTTTTGGGAGGAGACTGGGTTCCACGAATTCGGACAAACGTTCGTGGCTACCGGCCCCCTCACGATGATCTACCTGCGGGCTCCGTTTAGCACCAATTACACCCTGACCATTCGCGAGGGCGGTCCCAATGGGCCGCGGGTTGCCGGTTCGCCAGACAGAACCTTTAACAGCGGCGATGTCCGAGTCATTTACGGCTGGGGGGAGATGCCGACGGTGGCCGGCCAGACCTACTACGTGCGCATCCGTACGAGCGCTCCGACGACGGGCGGCGTTCTCGCGCAAATGGACCCGCGTCCGGATTTTTCCGACCCCATGCCCGGCGGCATGCTCTTTCTGGGCAACGGCACCAACCTCACACCCCATCCCGGCCGCGACCTCGGCCTGGTTATCATGAGTGACGACGACGGTGTCCTGACAAACCTCCACACGCGGGACAGCGGACAGAGTTTCAACGGCACCAGTGTTGGACAAACCTTCGTTGCGCGCGGGGTGAATCTAATCAGCGCCGCCTTTTGGGTCGCCGATCCTTCAGCGCCCACCTACGTGGTTCGAGTCTTCCAGTCCGGACCTGGCGGCGCAGCCGTGGGGACAACGAAACGGGGCAAGCCACCTCGCCTCGGCGCCGACCCTGAGATGATCGTTACCTGGAATCCAGGCGAATGCCCACTGGTGCCCGGGCAAACTTATTACGTCGAAGTGACTCGCGAGGGGGGAGCCGCATTCAACAGCGTTTATGCAAATAACAACAATCCATTTGCCCACGGCCAGGCCTTTCGAAACGGGGCGGCGCAAACCGGTTTTGACCTCGCCGGAACGCTGATGGAAGAGCAGAGTGCGGGCAGTGCCACCCGACCGAGCGTCAGATTCACCACTGATCCGGTTATCATGGAGGCCGACCGTGCGGCTGACCAGGTGACGATTCGGTGGACCACCGATGTGCCGGCTGAAAGCGAGGTTCATTACGCTGAGAATGCTCCGCCCTATACAAAATCCGTGCTGGGAACTGAGCTGGTCACGAACCATGTCGTCACCCTGAGGAACCTGGCTCCGCACACGCTCCATCACTTTCAAGCGACCTCCCGGGCCACGACTCGACGTGACGGCGTTTTTCGAGATCAAGTGGTGTGCACGCGCAACCTCGCACCGAATCTCCTCGCGAATCCCGGCTTCGAAACTGGCAGCGGAAATAGCCCGCGGCCGATCAACGGGTGGACCGCCAGCGGCAGCCTAGATCTCAAGGCTTCCAATGGCAGTTGGTTTTCCGGGTTGCCCCCTCACTCAGGTGGCTGGCTCGCTCAAGGATCGCTCAATGGCAGCCTCTCAGACGCAGTCCTTTTCCAGCGGGTGACGAACATAGCGCCCGCGCAAAGACACACCTTCAGCGTCTGGTGCACCACGTGGCCCCGGGAAAACAACGCCTTCAAGTACGATGTCTGGCAGGATCGTGCCCGGCTTATCTACATGCAGATCGGCATCGACCCCGCTGGAGGAACGAATCCTCTGGCGGCTTCAGTGCAATGGACGCCGCGTTTTTACAGCCACCTCCATTGGACTCCCGTCGCGCACTCGGCGATCTCGACTGGTACGGCGCTGACCGCTTTTGTACGCATGAAAGGGGAAGGCGTGCAATGGCACCTCTATGGAATCGACGATGCCATTCTCAGCGCCGAAGGCGCCGTGCCTGCGCCCACACTCAACGTCACGCGGCAGGGCCAGTTCGCGCTTCTGGATTGGATCGGACCGGCGGCGACACTGGAAACGTCGACGACGCTGTCGGGAAGCTGGTCCGCGGTTACCAGCGCCGTCTCCCCGAGGACTGTGCCGCTCGACCAGCCCGCTCAGTTCTTTCGCTTGCGCACAAACGTTGGGAATTGAAATGCACACGCATAAAGTAGGGGCACGGGCGTCTCGCCCAATACTGTTCACTTAAGTGATTTCCACCTGTAAATTTCTTTTCTCAGTCACGGGCTTGGCTCCCTTTTTTCGCACTGGAAAACTGCATTTCGGTTTCTTCTTGATCGTGCGCTCTTTGCTTTT
>JBPCQC010000073.1:0-25052 GCA_050998515.1 Verrucomicrobiales bacterium | reverse complement strand
GGGACGAAAAGACCGGCCTGAGAACCGCCACAATGGACGCTGCGGATCCGGTCGCACTGGATGGCTTCGGGTCCCCCACCCCTGCGCCGGCAGGCGCAGGGGTGGGGGATGGCGGCGCCTAAACTTGTCATACTGGAAACAACTCCACACCCCATCATGAAAAGCAAAACCGCCTTCCTGTTCGCTGCGCAGACGCTCGGACAACAAACTCTTTTTATGTGGACCTTCACTTTCAAGGAGGTCCTCGACATCACAGCCACTCGGGCGCGGTGGAATCATCTGCTCACCCTGTTAAAGCGCCGATGGCCAAAGCTAGCGGGGCTGCGGGTGTTCGAGCTGCATGAGTACCATGGGTTGCATGTCCACCTCATCACGAATCGTTGGATCGATGTGAACGAGGCTCGCCTCCTTGCCGGCAAGGCAGGCTGGGGGCGCATCCATGTCATGCGCATCCCACTCGAACGCGCCAGTTACCTTGCGAAGTATTTGAGCAAGGAGCGCCCGGCGTGCTTTAAAAGCTGGCGGCTGTGGGCAGGGTTTGGGAATTGGGAGTGGACCAAGGTAAAGGACGTGTTTTTCGACTGCGCGTTCACGCGCATTTACCGGGCCTGCAAGGCTTGGCTCGCTTGGCGCGGTAATTCCGACTACCGTCTCCGGCTGCGTATGGTGGGGCAGATGGAAATGCGAACATTGCTGGCCGGCTGGGAGCCGGGTTTCGGGCCGGATGGCAAGCCCTACGCGGACTGCTCTCGTTCCGAACTGCTCGGCACCTCCTGACTCTGCGTGTGCTGCCCTGGTCCGTCCATATTTGCCATGTCCGCCGCAGTCGCCTATTGTCCCCTCATGAGCACGCTTGCCCTGGAAAAACTCCCCAAGACGTTCGCCTCGCTGGTTCGCGAAGGCAAAACTGTTAGGCTGACGGATAAGGGCAAGGTGGTGGCCACGGTCGCACCCAAGCCCAAAGCCCGGCCCCGCGTCCGCAAGCCGAAGATGACGTTCGCCGAGTTCTCACGGAAATACCTGGACGCGGGTCCAGAACGCCCCGACCTCGACACCGTCGCCTTTCTGCGAGCCGAGCGAGATCGCGCATGAAAGCGGTGGCGGATGCGAGTTTTCTTCTGCCCTTGGTGACGAGGGATGCCCACACCAAAGCAGCCGCACGATGGTGGGCGGGCCATGCGGAAGTCGTTGCCGTGTCCTCATTGGCGTTGTTCGAGTCGGAAAATGCCCTTCGCTCCCTCAGGCTTCGCGGTCTGATCGGCGAGACCGACGAACGCAATGCCCGTCGCCGGCTGGAAGGGTTCACTCTCCAGGGTCTCCTCGAAGTGCATCACCTCCGCCCCCGGCTTTTGGTCGCGGAGGCCCGACGGTTGATTGATCACTTCTCACCGGAGATTCCCCACGGGACCCTCGATGTTCTCCATGTCGCCGCTGCGCGGCTGCTCCGCGCCGGCACCCTCGCGAGCTTCGATGATAACCAGCGCGCCCTGGCCAAATCCGCGGGGTTGGAGGTCGCCCCATGAGGTATTACTAAAAACCCGCCCACGCACCGATGTCGGAAAGAAGTGCCTCTTCGAGCGGCATTTGCCGGTATTATGCAGCATGCGGGATCTGGCGGACGAGTACGGCATGTTGTTAAATCGTGCTGTCAGCGGTGTGGATAGAACGACGACGCCGCCGGCGAAAAAGCGACCGATCCCGGTGTCCGTTCGAACCTTCTCCAAATCTCCTTCGCCTCGTGGCGCAAAATCGACGCTCCGGCCGCCAGCATCGCCATCCAAGCCACCGAATGGCCGGACCCCCAGATGGCTCGACAAGCTGAGGTGATGGGTGAACACTGGGCCATGAACAAGCGGCTTCTGCTACTGGCGCTCACCCACGTCATGCTTGCGGTTGGTGCGTTCGCTTTGGGATGGCGGGTGGCGCGCGGGCAGGCGGGCGCGGCCGCGGCAGAAAAATCCTCCGCCGACGCGGGACCCACCAAGCCCGCAAAACTCGGGCCTGCGGCACCAGGGCAGGCAGCCTTAGGCATGGAGCCCGTTCCCGAGACGGCGCCCGAGGATCCGGCGGCATTTGTCGCGTGGGCAAGGAGGTTTATAGCGCCGCCCTATGATCCGTTTACGGAAGGCCCGGCCTGCCGACTGCTCAGGGCCATGGTCCACGCAGATCCGCCCCGCGCTCTACAGATCGCGATGCTGGCTCGGCAGGAGAACTGTCAGTCGTTATTCGACGCCTTTGCGGTCGAGTGGGCGAGGTCCGATTTTGCGAGTGCGCTTGAATGGGCCAAGAGCCTGAACCCAGAAGGCACGAAGTTGGCATTCATGGATCTGGCAATGGGTGTCACCGAACAAAACGCCGCTGAGGCGGCCAGGTCGTTCCTGCCGGAGCTGGCGAGCGGTGAGGTGAGGGATAGGGCCTTGCGCGCGATTCTCAACGCGTGGAGCGCGAGTGAACCAGCGGCTTGTTTCGCCTGGGTGCAGTCGCTGGCTATGCCGGACATCATGCGCATGATCGCCCCCCGACATCTCAACGACGACGTCTCCGCTTTTTCGGAGTTGGTCAAGGCGTCCCCCAAAGCAGTGGCGGATTTTGTCCGGGAATTGCCTGCCAATGAACATTCCCTCCGGATTATGCAGAAGACCGCCGCGGACCTGGCAGCGATCGACCCAGTCATGGCCCTGGCCTGGGCCGGTTCCTTCGAATCAGCGGGCGCCAGGGCTGCGTGCATCACGAAGGTTTTACGTGAGTGGGTCCAAACCGATCTGGAGGCGGCGACAGCCAGCGCCCTGGCAGGAACCGAACCCGGCGCGCGTCAGTGGGGGATCAAAGCGATAGTGTCGCAGGCACTTGCGAACATCGGCGAGGCGGAAGCAAGAAAGTGGATCGACTCGCTTCCGGCCGATGTCCGACTGGCCGCCGAGGCCGAGGCAGTTGGCTGGCTGCGCGGGCCAGCCGCCGGTAAGCACCTCGCCGAATTGCTTGCCGGACCCACTGCGTCTTCTGAAGATCTCCCGAGGGTTGCGCGAAGAGCCGGCTCGAGCTTCGCCGCGGACAGTCCCGACCAGGCGGCAAAATGGGTCGAAGGCCTTCCCTCCGGGAACGTACAGCTCGAGGCGGCCGCCGGGGTAGTTTCAGCTTGGGCGAATCGCGATCCCGTTGCGACCAGCGAATGGGTGGCCAGCCTGCCCGAGGGCCAGGCGCGTGATGGGGCGGCGGCTACTCTGGCGGAATCGATCGCGGCCAGCGATCCGGATGCTGCATTCAGGTGGGCCCAGTCGGTCACCAACGCAGCGGCACGGACCAAGGCGCTGCGCGCGACTATCGCCAAATGGAAAGGGATCGATGCCAGCTCGGCCGGTCGAACCATCGAGGCGTCAGGGCTGCCTCCAGGAGAAAAAGCCGCTCTGCTGGATCAGCTTGGCTGGGATTAACTTACCACCGCTCCTCGCTTCCACGGGAAGGCGTAGCGATTCCCCGCCAACGCTAAGCGAGGATAAAATCCGCAGCGCAACAATGGAGGTAGGTAGGTGCAAATGGAAATCTGTGAGGCTTCGGGGTGTGGAATGGACAGATCCCCATTCTGCGGCCGGTGAAAAGCTGAGGGACGGTTGGCTCCCGCGACCATCACGAAGTATTTGACAAATAGGTATTATGCGTTACCTACTCATTAATGAACTTTTCGCTTGGGATCGACGAGTCAGTGTTGTCCGGTGCGGGTGATGCCGCGGAGCGTCGCCGGGCAGCAAGGGAAGCCGCACGGGCCGACCTTGAGGCCATGAGCGCCGCTATGATCAGGGAGCAGGGGCTGCTGAATCACGCCCAAGCGGGCCTGATTCTGGATGTGAGTACGAAACGCATTAGTGAACTGGTTCGGCTCGGGAAGCTCACTCGCTTGGATTTCATGGGACGCACCTACGTTTCCATGAAGGAGGTGAGGGAGCGCCGGGACGCGGACTTGAGCGCAGGCCGGCCGAAACGGAATTTCGTCGAGAGGCTGGTGACAGTTGTAAAAATGAGCGCGCAGACCGATCCGCCGCAAGCGTTGCTCGGCGGATATGACGGCCCTTCCGAGAAGGAGAAGGCCAAACAGAACCGGAGGAAGAAATGAACGAGGAAACAAACGACCGAATGTTGACCGTCGAAATGGTTGCCGGCTGCCTGGGCATCTGCACTCGCGGCGTCCGCCGCCTCGTAGCAAGCGACGAACTTCCGCCTCCGGTGAAGATCGGTGGCAGTTCGCGGTGGTTCTGGTCGGAGGTGGCCGCCTACCTGGAACGACTAAAAACCCGGCGAGACTCTCAATTAAGGAGAGCGTCATGAAGTGCCACTTCAGTGGGCGTTACCGTCTACCCGGGGACACAAAGGATACCTTCGTTGCGCTTGGGACGACCGATCGGCGCGTGGCGGAGAGCAGAATGCGCCGAATCTTCCAGGAAGCCCAGGAAGCGCGAGAAGGCCTGACCCCTCCCAAGGCCATGCGTGATGCGGCAAACGCGCTGCTCGCCGGCTACCTCCACGAATATCGTGGACGAGCTTGAACGGTTGGGAAGAGCTCCGAAATACGTTCTCGGGCTCCGCCGGCAAATGGAGGTTCTTGTGCGTGAATGCGGCTGGGCTCGCACAAGGGACGTGACGGCCGAATCCTTCCGCAAGTGGCGAAGTGCAGAGAAGCGCAAGACACCGAAAACACTCAATGAGTACCTCTGCAATGCGGGCGCGTTCATGGGATGGCTGGAGAAAGGAGAGCGTTTGGCGCGGAATCCACTCCGTTCGGTCCAGCGGATTGAAAAGCGAGGTGAATCGACGCACCCTCGGCGGGCGCTGACGCATGACGAGGCGCAACGACTGATTAGCCTGCCAAGTCCTTTCGCCATTATCTACTGGCTAGCCTTGGAAACGGGGCTCCGTCGGGGCGAGGTGGAACAACTTGAATGGCGCGATGTTCGCTTCGACACAACGCAGCCTTTTCTTCTGGCGCGGTCCTCGACGACGAAAAACCGCAAGGATGCACACATGCCTCTCAGCGCCCGTTTCGCTGCAGCCTTACTGACAGCACGGCCCGGATCGTTTGATCCACGCGGCCTCGTGTTCGCCGAAGGCCTGCCAAGGATGGCGCGGATGCGGAGAGACCTCGAAGCGGCGGGATCGAACCACTCGACGGCCAAGGTCGCCACGCAGACTTTCACGCGCTGCGCTATACGTTCTGCACTCGTCTGGCGCTCGCGAACACTCCTTTGCAGGTCGCTATGAAACTAATGCGCCACTCCGACCCAAAGCTGACAACACAAGTGTACCTGGATGTCGGCCAGCTTCCGACCACCGAGGCCATGATGGCCCTGGTTCCATTGGTGCCGACGCGGGACATGAACGCACCTGTGGACGCACTCGCTTTGGTCCCTGCTGGTCTGGCGGTGGCCTCGCCTGTCACAATCTCCGAGGACCTTGGCGATTCGGAAGCCTCTGACCCTGAGCCGGCAAGACTCTCCGTGTCCCGTCCTGTCCCACAAAGTCCTAATCATCAACTTGGTGCGCGATGCAGGGTTCGAACCTGCGACTTCTTGCGTGTGAAGCAAGCGCTCTACCACTGAGCTAATCGCGCGCGTCGCGGTGGGGAAATAAGTTTAGGAGCCGCTCGGAAGCGCGCAACATTTTGTTTGGCGCCGCAGCGGCCTCAGCGGCATGGGGGAAAAGGGAGTTCACCGCCACCAAATGCGGGCGGCGTCTTTGAGATGATAGACAAGGCGAGGTCTTTGTCTTTAAGTGCAGTGATGAAATCTGGTCACGTAACTGCCCCCGCATCGGCGCTCCGACCTGTCAATTATCGCGGGTCAGGGAGACGATTAGTCGCGCGTGCCAGCGAACGGCGCGGCAAAATGATCGCGTTCGGCTACTATGGCGGCAAATATTCCCACCTTGACTTTCTGCTCCCGCTTCTACCAACGCATTTCTCGCATTATTGCGAGCCATTCGGCGGCTCGGCTGCCGTTCTGATCAATCGGCCGCCCGCGCCGGTCGAGACTTACAATGACCTCGATGGCGAGGTGACAAATTTTTTCCGGTGTCTGCGCGGTCATGGTGCGAAGCTCATTCGATTGATCAGCCTGACGCCCTTTTCGCGGGAGGAACTGGTCAAAGCACTTACTCCCGAGAGCGGTTTGACCGCTCTGGAACGAGCGCGCAGATTTTTTGTCCGGGCGCGTCAGACTCGAACTGGTCTCGCGCAAACCAGCTCGGAAGGCCGCTGGGCGCATTGCGTTCTGACTTCGCGCGCGGGGATGGCGGGAGCTGTTTCACGCTGGCTCGGTAGCGTCGAGGGCTTGAGTGAGATCGTGCAGCGCTTGCAACGAGTGCAAATCGAAAATGCGCCAGCGCTGGAAATCGTCGAGCGTTACGACTCGAAACAAACGCTGTTTTACTGTGACCCGCCGTACCCCCATCAATCGCGCGGCGACGCCAAAGCCTACGGGTACGAAATGGATGATCGTGAGCATGAACGGATGGCAGAGATGCTTCATGCGGTGAAGGGCGCGGTCGCGGTCTCCGGTTATCGATGCGCGTTGATGGACCGTCTTTACGGCAATTGGCTTCGCATCGATGAAGGTACTCGACTGTGTAATTCTTCCAAGGGAGAGCGAACGGAATCAGTGTGGTTGAATTACCAGCCGCAAGCGTTGCTGGCCAATGCAGTGGACGATCTCAACTCGACGCCCCGACTTTTGGAGAAAGCTCAGCGACGAGCGAAACCACTTTCTGCGCCTCATGCCAGAACAACGTAAGGCGGTCATCAGCGTCGATCATCAGGCGGCTGCCGCACGCATTGCGGAGGAATGGGAGTATGTGAATAAGGCCGCAGCATCAGAGCCTGCCGTAAATTTCGTCGCGGAGGCTAGTCTGGCGGAAGCGATTAGGCGCAGTGTCAATCATCGCCAAGTGACGTATCGCTTTTGTTTGCCAACCCAACTTCTCGGCAAGTTGGTCAATCCCGCGATTGATTGCCTCAAGCTGCAAAGAGGTGAACGTGATCAGACTGCGTGGGATGCTCGCAGCCTTGCGAGCAAAGTGATTGCTCCTTTCAACGCGCGACAGGAATCGCCACTAGGCGCCTCGCAGGATCCGTACGTAGGCAATCCAATGCGGCTTCCACGAATGTCTCGAGATGATCCCAGCAAAAAGGACCGCCACGGCTGGAATGAGTTAGTGACGATCTTGGAGGCTGTTCAGCAGCGTCAGGACGCAGCGTTTACGCAAAGCATCTTTCGCCAGGTGTTGCTTGAAATGCTCCGGCGGCAACATGCGCTGCGATTTGCTTATCCTGTTCCTTTGCGGGCCAGCCTGGAAGACACCCTGACGATGGCTGACCGTTTCCTGCAGGAAAAGTCTGGTGGTGACCGAGCGCTTGCCCTGGCCGGAGCGTTATTT
Source organism: Verrucomicrobiales bacterium (assembly GCA_050998515.1). Classification (GTDB taxonomy): domain Bacteria; phylum Verrucomicrobiota; class Verrucomicrobiia; order Verrucomicrobiales; family V1-33; genus JBPCQC01. The sequence goes on along the minus strand of JBPCQC010000073.1, from coordinate 17,633 downwards.
GACGCGATCGGCGTCCACTTTCACCTCTACACCGCTGTAAACCGGGCGCCGATTAACGCCGCCGACCAAGCCACCGCGCAAGCGGCGGATCTGGAGTGTGTGGACGAAGTTGGTTCGGTAGTGCTGGCAGTCGAAGTGAAAGACCGGACTCTGACACTCGCCGATGTTGAAGGAACTTTGCGCAAGGCGAAATCTAGGCTGATCAAAGAAATTCTTTTTATGGCGCCGGAGGTGGACTTTGGGTCCGACGATGCAGTTAAGGATCGGTTAGCGCGTGCCTTCAGCTCCGGGCAGAATATCTATGTTTTTGATCTGTTGGTGTTGGGGCGCTCTGTGTTGGCGCTCGGCGGAGAACCCATTCGCCAGACCTTTCTCAAGCAGGTGGGCGAGCATCTGGATAAATGGAACACACAGCCACGTCACAGACAGGCATGGCAAATGCTCCTGTCGGCGCTATGAGGATGGAGAGGCGAACGATTTGAAAACGGTCCTCGAGGTGCTGCAGAGTGGAGCGGCCTTTCTTGGCAGGAAGGGGGTCGAGCAGTCGCGGCTGAATATGGAGCATCTGCTCGCGCATGTGCTGGGCTTGAAGCGCCTCGAGCTTTATTTGCAATTTGATCGCCCGCTGGCTGAAAGTGAACTCGCGCCGTTGCGAAGCCTGATCGAACGCCGGGCGGGGGGCGAGCCGCTGCAGCATGTGCTGGGCACAGTCGAGTTCTCACGGCATGTATTCAGGTGCGATCGTCGGGCATTGGTTCCGCGGCTCGAGACCGAGGAACTCGTCGAAAAAGTCATGGCGCGATTAAAAAGGGCGGCGCAGCCGCCTCGCTCGATAATGGATATGGGCTGTGGCTCGGGCGTGATCGGGCTGTCACTGGCGTGCGGCTTCCCGGAGGCGCGCGTGACGCTGGTCGACATTTCTCCCGAAGCGCTGGAACTCGCTCGTGAAAATGCGCAAGCTCTGGGAATTCTGGACGGACGTGTCGGCATTGTGGAAAGCGATCTCTTTGAGCGGGTGCCGAAGCACTTGCGATTCGAGGCCGTGGTGGCGAATCTTCCTTACATTCCGGCATCCGAGATCCCGAACCTCAGCCGCGAGGTGCGGCATGATCCTTTGCGCGCCCTGGAAGGCGGCGAAGCGGGCACCGAAATCATCGAGCGATTTGTCCGCGCGGTTCCGGAGTTTCTGGAGGGGAATGGACTTGTGGCGCTCGAGGTCGGCTTCGGACAGGGCAAGACCGTCAGCGTTGCCTTCGAGCAGGCCGGTTGGTCATCGATCGATCTGCTCAAAGACCTGGCGGGCCGAGAGCGTTTTGTTTTTGCCCGCGCCAAAGGCTAAGTGTCAAAACCCCAACGATGACCTCGTTACCCAACGATGTCGTTGACCACCTTCCCGCGCACGTCAGTCAGGCGGTATTGACGGCCTTGAAAACGGTAAGTGAACTTTTCGGCTTGGCTGATCGGTATCGCGACACTTGCGCGCTTGCCCCAGCAAATCCGTCATTCTCTTCCCAATCGAGCGGGAACCGACCGACGATGACCTCACGGTTCAGTCGAGTGCTATCATCGCAACGTCGTGGGACGCGACTCAACTCTCCCCGAGGTCGGCGTAGGAACTGCCCACCTTTCTACCGGTTAACAGCGTCAAAGCCAAGGCCAGTAAGCCTAGTCCGCCCGGCTCGGGAATTGGAGCGCCGACGGGAGCCGCCAGCCCAATCAGCGGCACGCCTCCGCCGATGGTGCCGGTAAGAGTGACGCCTCCTGGTCCTGAACTGTAGAGCGAACTGACGAAGGATTCAGGGCTCTGGATGGCGAAATACGGCGTTCCAGTGATCCCGGAAATGTCGTAAGCCGCGGTCGAGGTTGAGTTGAAAGAAAGATCCAGACTCGTCTGAAGCAGACCACCGTTTGGATTTGTGTGTATGACCAGGGCGTCCGAAAGCTGGCCGATATCTACCCCGCGAAGCGTCGTGCTCGTTGCGCCGCCGAAATTATTCGAGTAGGCGACGGCGACCTCGAAGGGAGCGTCTCCGAAGTTCGGATCGCCCGCCTGGTAGGCAAGCGGCACGTCAAGCTGCACCAGCCCGTTGTCGACATTGATGCGCAAGTTCTGGCCCGTGTTGCTGGTCACGCGGAGCCGATCAGGCACCGGGTTGAAGTCGACACCGAAAGAGGTCCCACTCACCGTCGTGAAGGGGAATGGGGCGACGACATCTGCCGGATCCGGAGCAAGCGTGGACAAAAGCATCGCGGCGGCATCGAACTCACTGAGCGTGTAGATGCGCGCGCTACCCCCTGTGAAGTTGACGCCCACGGCGAAAATGCGGCCGTTGTTCGGTCCGGGAAGCGACGACCCCGCCAAATGCTGCGGGCGCCGGTCGATGCCAACCAGGGTGTCGCCAGCCGTCAGGCCGGAGATTGTGCCGATCGTATTGATCGTGCCAGGTGTGGCGCTATCGAAGCTGATGAGATTATTCTGGGTAGTGAGTCCGATGAGCAGCTCCGCACGAGTGTTACGAGCCGCGGCGAGCAACAGGAGCGACGCAGCGAGCGTGGCCCCGAGTTGAAGGCCGCAGGTTTTAACCGTGTGAGTAGGGGTTGTTCTGAGGTTCATGGTGGATTCGAGAGAAGCATCCATCCCAATGTACACGGTGGGTCTGGAACGAGAGAGTTATGCGACCTGCTGCTCTTTTTATCCGTCCGCGTGGATGTGGTCAAGGAAATCACCTGATAACTTTCTTCCATATGTCCTCACCCGAAGAGATTCCTCATGTCTACCGAGATGTCGGCTTTGTTGGGAAGGCGGCGAAGCGGGCACCGAAATCATCGAACGATTTGTCCGCGCGGTGCCGGAGTTTCTGGAGGGGGATGGACTTGTGGGGCTCGAGGTCGGTCTCGGAGAGGGCAAGACCGTCAGCGTTGCCTTCGAGCAAGCCGGTTGCTCATCGATCGATCTGATCAAAGACCTGACGGGCCGAGAGCGTTTTGTTTTTGCCCGCGCCAGAGATTGAAGGTCAAAACACCCACAATTAATAGATTGATGGCGAATATGGCGAACGTCACCCATGTGAAGAGGCGAAGCATGTCATAGATTTCGAGGGGGAGGTAAATGGCGCCGGATAGAGCTCCGACCCACGAAGCCCAGCGCCTGTCCCACCAAAGCCCCCAGGCTTCGGCAAGGCGAACGGTGCAATACGCTCCCGCGGCTGACACCAGCAACCACAGCGGAACCTGGCCCAACCTCTCCATCAGTTCGATGAAAAGGCCCGGGTAACGATGGGCGGAGTTGAGATGAAAGTGCCGCAGGATTTTCTCAGCGTCCGCTTCTGCGCCGCTGCTGACATGGGCCAGCACACCAAAAGCGACGAGAACAGCCGCCGCTCCTTTGGCCGCTTCAAACGTGGCAATCAACCTCAGATTTCGCCGCGAAACTCCTCCCATCAAAATGACTTTTAGACGAGAAGTGCCTCGACCACCTTCCCGTGCACGTCGGTTAAGCGATACTGGCGGCCCTGAAAGCTGTAGGTGAATTTTTCGTGGTCGATGCCCAGCAAATGCATCACGGTAGCCTGCCAGTCGTGCACATCGACCGGGTCGCGGACAATATTGTACGCGTAATCGTCGGTCGCTCCGAAGCTCAGACCGGGCTTGATGCCGCCCCCGGCCATCCAGATTGTGAAGCAGCGCGGATGGTGATCGCGTCCGCCCTTTTTTTCCTCCGGCTTGAAATTCCCCTGTCGAAAGACGGTGCGGCCGAACTCACCGCCCCAAATGACAAGGGTGTCGTCGAGCAGGCCACGCTGAGCGAGATCTCGCACCAGTGCGGCACTCGGCTGATCGGTATCGCGGCACTGCACTTCGAGCTGGGTGAAGAGGTTTTGATGCTGGTCCCAGCCGGCGTGCATAAGCTGAACAAAGCGAACGCCCCGTTCGGCCAGCCGGCGCGCGATGAGACAGTTGTAAGCGTAGCTTCCCGGGCGCGATACATCGGGACCGTACATTTCAAGAATGTGCGGCGGCTCGTTCGAAAAATCGGTCAGTTCCGGCACACTCATTTGCATGCGGTAAGCCATCTCATATTGCGCAATCCGGGTGAGAATCTCAGGATCGCGAAATTCCTCGTGATGCAGCCGATTGAGTTGCGCCAGGTCATCCAGCAACCCTCGCCTGATCTCGCGGCTCATTCCCGAGGGATTCGAAAGGTAAAGCACCGGATCGCCCTGCCCGCGAAATTTGACGCCTTGGAACTTCGAGGGCAAAAAGCCGCTGCTCCAATAAAAGTCGTAAAAGATCTGGCCGCAGCTTGCTTCCTTGTCCCGGCTGGTCATGACCACGAAGGCGGGCAGGTTTTCCGATTCGCTGCCCAGTCCGTAACTCAGCCAGGCGCCCATGCTCGGGCGACCGGGCATTTCAGAGCCAGTGAGAAAATGTGTGATCGCCGGCGCGTGGTTGATCGCGTTGGTGTGCATCGATTTGATGAAGCACAACTGGTCAGCGATGCCCTGGGTGTGTGGGAGGAGATCGGACACCGTGGCGCCGCTTTGGCCGCATTTTTTGAATGGCGCAATGTTGGTCTGGACGAAATACTGGCCCTGGCCGGCCGTCATCGTGCTGAGCCGCTGGTTGTTGCGCACCGAGTCCGGCAGAGGGGTACCGTGGAGCCTGGCCAGCCCGGGCTTATGGTCGAAGAGATCAACATGAGACGGCGCGCCGTTTTGCAGCAAATAAATGACGCGTTTGACTCTGGGAAACCAGTGTGGCAGCCCAGGAAAACCGCCGCTGGCACCCGCCTCTGTAGCCCGCGAGGTCGCGCTGAAAGCGTCCCGGTCCAGCAGCGACGCCAGCGCCACGGCACCGATGCCTTTCGCCCCACGGCCAAAAAACTGCCTGCGCGTTAACAGCGCCGCACGGTCAGCTCGAGTCATGCGCAAAGTTAGCAGTAAATGATCGGGCAGCCAGCACGAGAGTTGCTTAGTTGCGCGATATCCCTGCCGGAGTGATCGCCAACGCGAGGTTGCCGGCGGTTGCTTTCGTCACTAACTTGTGCGCAAATGTCAGCACTTAAAATCATTGGGTCGAGGCCTGCACCCGGCAATGCTTCGGAACGGCTGCGGGTGGCCGCCAGTATGAAGCGAAGAATCAGGATGCTTAGTCCCCACCCACCTGCTCCCCGGGGGCTGTGGAAATTCCGCGATTGGAATGACTGCGAGGCTTGGTGCAAGAGGCAGACCAATCCTCGGTTGAGATGAGCGACTCGGTTGCTGATCAGGAAGACCAGGACCGCCGCTTTCTCAAGGTCTGCTCTTTGCTTAACGAGCAAGGAGCGCGGTATTTTGTCATTGGCGGCTATGCTTGCATCCTCCATGGTGCCTTGCGTGCCACAGAAGATGTCGACCTCCTAATCGAGGACTCGCCGGATAACTTCCGGCGCGTGATCGCCGCTCTGAGCAAGCTTGAAGATGGGATCGCTCGTGAACTGACCGAGCAAGATCTGGCTGATAACCTGGTCATTAAAATTTCCGACGAGATTATGATCGATGTCAGTAAGCGCGCGTGGACCGTGACCTATGATGAAGCGGCGCCAAATGGCCGCGAAGAAATCGTGAACGAAATCCGCATACCTTACCTTGGCCTCAAAGACCTTATCCGCAGCAAGCAAACCTATCGCGCCAAAGACCGCCTGGACCTCCAACTACTGATCGAGAATTCGCCGGAAGCGCGGGAATTGATGAGCGCTGATCTGGCGGGAAACAGCGGATGCCTGGGGAAAATGCGCAACCTGTGGAAAAGCCTGGCAGGAGGTTAGGTTAGGATGAGGTTTCACAATCGTGGACGCGAGGGGTCGTGGCGTTTCGCAAATTCCAGCGAGGCATGTCCCTGACCCGAACAACGACAGGCGGGGGCATTTCGGCTGACGCTCGCGCGACTCTCAGCCTGGACGACTAAACGGCAGTCATTCCTTGTTCAGCGTCTCGTCAAGATTTAGCAGCATGCTGCACACGCCCGTCCAGGCTGCCAGTTCCACGGGCGCCAGCGACGGGGGCGGCTTTGATTCCCCGACGTTGATGAGTTTTTCCGCCGCTTGTGGGTCGGCAAAGTAATTTCGGCGGAGGCGGTCAAGAGCGGAAACCAGCAATCTCATTTCTTCGATCGAAGGCGTTCGCGCCGTGCAAGCGCGGAACGCCTGCGAAAGACGCCGCTCGTCGGTGCCGCGGTTGGGATCGAGAAGGAGTTGTCGGGCGAGGTGTCGCGCCGCCTCGACAAAGGTTGTTTCGTTCAGAGTGATGAGCGCATGCAACGGAGTGTTGGTGCGCCCGGTTTTGACGGCGCAGGTTTGGCGACTGGCGACATCGAAAAACATGGTAGGTGCGACAATGCGTCGCCAGAACGTGTACAGGCTTCGCCGGTAGAGCGCCTGGCCGCGGTCCTGCTGGTAGCCGATCTGCCCGAAGGTGGCATCCTCCCAGACACCAGGCGGCTGGTAGGGCTTCACGGCCGCACCACCCAGCTCTTCCACGAGCAAACCACTGACAGCCAGCGCCTGGTCGCGCAGCATCCAGGACGGCAACCGAAAGCGGGGGCCCCGAGCGAGCAGCCGATTCCCCGGATCGCGTTCAGCAAGTGCCGCTGTGACTTGTGAAGCCTGGCGATAAGCCGCGCTCGTAACGATGAGCCGGTGGAGTTGCTTCAAGTCCCAGCCAGACTCGACGAAGTCGACCGCCAGCCAGTCGAGAAGTTCAGGGTGCGAGGGTCGCTCGCCTTGCACGCCAAAGTCCTCCGCGGTTTTCACCAGGCCGGTGCCAAAAAACTTTGCCCACTCACGATTGACAGCCACGCGTCCTGTGAGCGGGTTGCCAGGTGAGACCATCCAATGGGCCAGGGCGAGCCGGTTTTTGGGAGCGTTGCCAGGCAGAGCCGGCAACGCGGCCGGCGTGGCAGGCTCGACCCTTTCCCGCTGCTTGTCATAGCTGCCGCGTTCCAGAATGTACGTGGGGCGTGGTTGGGGGAGGTCGCGCATAACCATGGTTTTCGGCGCTGATTTCTCGACGGATTCACGAGCCTTGCGCGCTTCATCCAGCCGTTTTTTGGTCTCGGCGCCGGGTTGCGAAAGCTTTGGCTGCGCCGCGTCGGTGGCCGAAAGCCGGAAACAGCCGAGCACGTGTTGAGGGTGTCCCGAAAGACAGTCCAGACGAATGGCAAGCCGGCGCGAAGGCGATATCTCCAACGGTTGGCTGAACGTCAAAACTGCCTCGTGCCGTTCTCCGAACCGCGGCATCACCGCCCATCCCGTCTCGGAGTCCTTGTCGAACAACGTCGGCGGGCGGTGCGTGTCGTTTTGAGAAAAGTCGACTTCCGCGCTCGAAAACTCCGCGCCATCCACTCTCACTTCGGTCAGCACGTAGTTGCCATTGTCAGCGCGGCCGGGGCCGCGATTGACCAGCGTGTCATCGGGCAGGGCTTCGATGCGCAGCGCGGTGAGAGTGGGAAGGGTAGCCGTCACCGTAACGGTGAAGGTATCCTTGAGAGGATTGACGCCAGAAACGACCACGGCACCGTCCTCACGCCGGGCAAGCGTCGCGCCATGAGCAGATGAAAACTCTACCGGATCGAGGGTTGTCCAGCCACTGCCGCGGTCTGCATCGGCCGCGGCGCGGGCTGCCTCTTCACGTTGTTTCGCTTCGGCTAGTTTGGCGTCATATTCGGGCGAACCAAGATCGAGCACCGGGCGCGCAAACGGATGGGCGTCAGTGGCGCCGCTCTCGTCTATGGAATTGAAATAGGCCGCAAATTGATAATAATCACGTTGCGTGAACGGGTCGAATTTGTGGTCGTGGCAGCGGCAGCAGTTCAACGTCAGCCCCAACCAAACAGCGCCGGTCGTTTCCACGCGATCCTGGACGTAATCGACGCGAGATTCCTCCGGGATGCGCCCGCCCTCGCCGTTGAGCATGTGATTGCGGTGAAAGCCCGTGGCGATGAGTTGCTCTTGTGAGGGCTGCGGCAATAAGTCACCCGCGATCTGCCAAAGCGTAAACTGGTCAAAAGGCATGTTGTCGTTCAACGCTTTGATGCACCAGTCCCGCCAGTAATGCATCGAGCGCGTGGGGTCGCCTTGGTATCCATTGGTGTCCGCATATCGGGCCGCCTCGAGCCATTCCCACACCATTCGTTCTCCGTAGCGCGGCGATTTCAGCAGTCGGTCGACCAGCTTGCGATAGGATTGCGGCGACGAATCGTTGAGGAAACCATCGACCTCCTCCGGCGTCGGAGGGAGGCCGGTCAGGTCCAGCGTCACCCGGCGAATTAGCGTTGCTCGCGGAGCTTCCAGTGAAAAAGCAAGGCCTTCCTGGCCCAGTCGCTGGCCGATAAAGGCGTCAATCGGATGGCAAGGTGGGGCGAGGCTGAGCCCGAGCCGCGACTGACTGGACCCCTCTTTTAGATTCCCAGGCAATGCCGGGCGCTGGGGCCGCGTGAATGCCCAGTGTTCCGCCCACACCGCGCCTTCATCGACCCATTGTTTGATCAGCGCGATCTGCGCCGGCGTAAGGTGGCGGTTTGAATTCGGAGGAGGCATCTGTTCGTCCTCGTCCTGTGACAGCAAGCGGCGCAGCAATTCCGATTCTGCGCTCCTGCCAGCAACAATAACCGCGCGCCCATCCTTGATGCGAAACGCACCCTCCCTGGTATCGAACCGCAAATCTGCTTTCCGTTCTTTGCTGTCCGGCCCGTGACACTGAAAGCAATTCTCGGAAAGGATCGGCTGGATCTCGCGCGCAAAGTCGACCGCAGCGGCACGTGCCGGCGGTTGGCACAGGACCAGCACTGGGAAGGCGGCGACCCAGACCTTCATGGCGCTGCCTCAACCCGAAAATCCGCCACGGCACAGTGGACGCCCCATTCCGGATGGGATTTGCTGCCGACGGCATAATCGAAGGTGAGCACCCGGCCAGCCTCGAGCGCAACACTGCTTGGGTAGCCAGTGTCGGTATTGGTCGAGTCCTGGGCGATAACGAAACGCTTTTGCCAATCAAATGAACCGTCTGCATCACCGAGTACGCCGCGGACTCCAAAGCGTTCGACGCGACAGCCGGTGACCAGCAGGACTCGTCCGTCGGCAAGAAGCACCATGTCGGCCGGGTGGGTCATCGGCTCGGTGAGTTGCCTGGGCTCGCTCCAGGTGCGGCCGTCATCGAGTTTCTGAGCGACGGAAAAAAAGCCCTGGCCCGATACCACCAGTCGAGTCTGCACTCGAGGCAACGGCGCTTCTTCGGCTGCGAGCCGCGCCGGAAACGAAATGACGCCGGCGAGCAGCGCCCACACGAACCACGGATGGCGGAAAAAGCTGTCTCTCACGGCTCGATCAGGGTTGCTGAAGTTTCGCGCGCTCACGACGGAGGACTTTATCGTCCTTCGGCCCCGCTTCAACCACCTCAGCGTTCACACAGGGTGGTAGAGGGCAACTTGCCTGTGCGTACCCCGGCCATCCTGGCCGGCCGCCGTCGGGCGGCATTGCTCTCAGATGCCCGAGGTACGCGCTGGCGGGACGCCTGCGTCACTTTAAATCCGACCAATCCGTAAGTCCGACAGGCTGCGCTCGCCGATGAAGTCTCAGGTGCGGCCCGCGCCTCATCGAACCAGCGGCGAGCCGCCGCGGGGACACATGGACGGGCCGTCCATGCCACGTTCCTCGCCATCCAACCGAAGTCGAGAACGAGGACGAAGCGCCGGATTGAGAAAACCGTTCCACTACGCCATGATCTCGCGGATCGGATCGCCGAAATCGATTTCCAGACGCCGGCGGCTGGGGATTTCCAGGCGGCGGGCCTCGAGGCCCAACCGCTCCATCAACGTCGCGTGGATGTCGGTGACGTAATGGCGATTTTCCACGGCGTGGAAACCAATTTCGTCGGTGGCGCCGTGCACGACACCGCCCTTCAACCCGCCGCCGGCCATCCACACTGAGAACCCATAAATGTGGTGATCCCGGCCATCGCCGCCCTGCGCGCCAGGTGTTCGGCCAAACTCGGTGGCGAACACGACTATGGTTTCGTCGAGGAGGCCGCGCTGTTTCAAATCTCTGAGCAGCCCAGCGACCGGCTGGTCGACCTGGGCCGACAGCCCGGCGTGATTTCCTTTTAAACCCGAATGCGCGTCCCACGCACCGGCGGCGCCAGCACCATGAAAAATCTGAACAAAGCGAACGCCGCGTTCGACGAACCGGCGGGCGGCGAGCAACTGTTGGCCAAAGGGGCGGGTCACATCACGATCGAGTCCGTACAGCCGCCGGACGTTCTCTGATTCCTCATCGAGCCGCATGATTTCCGGCACGCTGGTCTGCATGCGAAACGCGAGTTCATAGCTCTTGATGCGCGCGGCTAGTTTTTCATCTCCCGGATAGCGATGTTCGCTCAAGCGATTGAGCCGGTTGATGAGGGAAAACTTAAGGCTCTGTTCGTCGCCGGTGACCTGGCCATCGGGACGCGCGTAGGCCAGCGGGTTTGCGGGATCGACCTTGATATCCACCGCTTCGAATGCCGGTCCGAGATAATGGGCATCGCGCTTTTCAAAATACCGCGGACCCATGGAAATGAACTGCGGCAGGTTATCGTTGAGCGAACCGAGGCCATAGTTCACCCAGGCGCCGATGGTAGGAAAAAGTCCGTCGAGCATGTGGCGGCCTGAGTTGAACTGCACCTGCGCGCCGTGGTTGTCGTCGGTTGTCCACATCGAGCGGATCAGTGCAATATCATCCATGCACGCGCCGATGTGCGGGAACCAATCACTGACGGCGATGCCGCTTTGGCCGTACTGTTTGAAGCCCACCTGCGTGGGGAACAGCGTCGAGCGCTGCTGGCCGTTGGCGTCGTTGACCACCACGACGCGCTGATTCTTTTTCAAGCGGGCCGGGTCCTGCGCGGTTTTAAAAGGCGTCTCCGCGATGCTTTTGCCGGCAAATTTGTCGAGCTCAGGCTTGGGATCGAAACTTTCGAGATGACTGACACCGCCACGCATGAACAGCCAGATGACCGACTTTGCCCGCGGACGAGCATGCGGCCGGCCAGTTGGTGGCAGCCACGGAATTTCCGAGCCAAACCCGTCGCGTGCCAACAATGAACCCAACGCCATGCCGCCGAGATCGCGCAAAAACAGGCGGCGCGTGGCTGAGGCGGTCATTTGCAGGGGGGGCATCGTGGAAGCCTATGACAGGGGTTGCACACCGGCAAGAAAGCTCTCGTATCAGCGACAGGAGCGTCGCTGCCATGCTCTCAGAGCCGCTCCAATTCCCGAATCAAGTTTTCCCGCGCGGCACTCAAGCCCTTGTAGTCCGCAACATCGTTAGGCATTGAGGTTAGGGCTTGCGCGAGACGGTGGGCTATTCCGGGCTGTGAGGCAATATCAGCCAGGGGATAATGGAGCACGCGAATGCCGAAGAGCAGTCCGCTGGTTTCGGGCAGCCTCGAAAAGAGCTGCCATTCCAGGCGAATCCAAACGCCGTCGACCCTCGAATCCCCGGTCAGTCCTGCCGGGCGGAAGCGCGGGTGGTGATTGAGGTCGTTGTTCGCGCTCAAGCCCCAGTTCTCCCGTTCCCAATCCTGTCCGGCCTTCACACGAGCGAGAAAGGTGTCGATTTTCGCTCCCAGGTTTGCGTTCAAGCCTGCGACTGGATTGTGAATTTCCGCTATCGTGCCACCGAGCTTTTCGCGCAACGACCACATCGATGGGAAACAGACGACACCCGCGACCAGGCGGAATGTGCCGGCCTCATCGGGTCGAAGCAGAACCCAGTCTGGCTCCCACTTGATTCCGCCCGCAAAACAGAGCGCCTCGGCTTCAGTGACATCACTGCAAGCCGCGGGGCGCCGATTCTCACCCAGCCAGCGAGAGATCATTGCGACAGCTTCCTCGACGAGTGCGAAAGACTCCGGCAGGGCCGCCACAAATTCCCGCGGGTGGGTCATGAGCCAGCGCCGCCGCTCTTCGAGAAAGAGATCGGTGTCCGGCGTCGGTGTGAAAAAATGGCCTCCATCGCCCGGCCTGAGCGACATCTGCCAACGGAAATCGGTTCCCGGCAACAACGCATTCCATTGGGGCGGCCGGGGAGGCGCCGTTTCAGCGGATCGACACGAAGTCATTGTGATTGAGTAGTACGTGCATGAGGCCTGCAGGCGCGGCTGCCGCCCTGGCTCTCGTCAGCTTGACTAATGCCGTTTGGCATTCGCGGTGCTCATCGGGAGTCGGTTCGCGGCAAAGAATGATTTGAAAAGCGTTGCCGATGAAATCCCCACCGTCATTTTGCACACGAAGGGCGATTCGCGTTGCCGCGTCGAGCAGGAGCCGGCTGTTGGCGGCTGCGAGCGCCTGCTGCGGCACAATGCTCTCCTCGCGTCGATAGCATTCCAGGACCTTGGCCTGATCAAACACGAGGAGGAACTGGTTTTCGTCTTCCTGGCTGCGGGCAAAATAGAGACTGCGCCGGCGGGAGGCGTCCTGCGCTGCCGAAGGGACGGTTGGGCCACCGATTTCCGATAAGTCGAGCTCACCGGCGAGATAGAGCACGGTGTCGCGGATGACTTCGGCTTCCATGCGGCGGCCGGGGTAGCGCCAGAAAAAGCGGTTATCCGGATCCGCTGCGAGGTTGGTCGGGTCTGCACCGGCGAGTGATGAGGAACGCTGATAAGCCTGCGAAGTGACCACCAGCCGGTGGAGGTGGCGCAGACTCCAGCCATGCTCGATGAACTCGACCGCAAGCCAGTCGAGCAGCGCGTGATTTGGCGGCTGAGGAGAGCGCAACCCGAAGTCGAACACCGAGGGCACCAATGGTTCGCCGAAATGCCGCATCCACACATGATTGACGGCGACGCGGGCGGTGAGGGGATTTCTGCCATCGGTGATCCATTGTGCCAGGGCCAGGCGGCGTCCGGTGCTGGTTTTGGGAAACTGGGAAGAGAGCGAGTCGGGTTTTTCGTTTGGACCGGTAAGCGCCTTGCGCGCGGACAACGGGAAGCCGGTGCTGGCCTTGCCCGAGCGCTCAGCGTCGAGAGCGTCGCCAATTTGCCGCGGCCGTTGAGCCGATTCGATCAGCTCTGTGGCCGACTTCAGGAGGGCTTCCGCGGCGGCGACGCGTTTGCCGTGGGGAGCTTCAGCGAGCTGGGAGCGCTTTTGTGCCAGCGCCTGCCGAAAATTCTCGTGTTGTTGTTTTGCGTGGCGAATGAGGTCGTGCTCGACGAACGGGCGCAGGTTGGGCGCCCAGGCTTCGCGCGGCAGATCCAGAGGCGCCAACTCAAGTGGTGCAAATCCCAGCGCCGCGGGGAGCGACGGCGACAACGCTTTCGATTTGTCGGGGGTACGTTCATCGCCCCGCACAAACAAATGGGTTGGTGCGGAAAGGTCGGCGTCGAAGACGCGCGGGATGCCATCTATCTCGAGGTCGCCCTGGCCGGGGACTGAATCGAGCCGCACCTGGTGAGGTTCAAAAAACGCGCGGAAGGAGTAGTAGTCCCGTTGTGTGATTGGGTCGGTTTTGTGATCGTGGCACTTGGCACAATTGAAGGTGAGGCCGAGAAACGCCTTAACGGTGTGTTCGATGGTATTTTCCAGCCAGGTATCGCGATTGAAGAGATAATAATTGCGGGCGAGAAAACCGGTGGCGCGAAAGACTTGTGGATCGGCAGGAGCGATTTCATCGCCGGCGAGCATTTCGCGGATCATCTGGTCGTATCCTTTGTCGTCGCGAAGGGCGTCGATGATCCAATCCCGCCAATGCCACAGATGTTTCTGGGAGTAACGCAACTGGCCTTCAAGGCCGTACCAGTCGCAGTAGCGCCAGACATCCATCCAGTGGCGGGCCCATCGTTCAGCGTGTTGGGGCGAAAGGAGGAGACGGTCGACCACTCGTTCGAACGCGGCTGGTGAAGGATCGGCCAGGAATGCCGCGAGATCCGCGCGAGTGGGCGGCAGACCGATGAGGTCTAAATATACCCGGCGCAAAAGCAGATGCTTTTCGACCGCCGGTTGCGGCCGCAGGTGGTGTTCAGCGTGTTGAGCGTCCAGGAAAGAATCTATGGGATTTGCCACCGAGCCACCAGCGGAATTGCCGGCGGGAAGGGAAGCCTTGCTGGGCGCAACGAAAGCCCAATGTGGATTCTCAGCATGGGCCGAAAATCCGGCCAGCATTCCGGCAACGTACGTCAGTTGCAGGAGACAACGCACTGGCGCCAGTCTCGTCAGTCCAGACAGAAAGTTTTTTTGAAAGCTGGGCACGCAAATCAACATGACTGGATGGATCGCGCGGAGTGTAGTGCTCGGGGCGCGCCTCGACAACCGGCAAGGGCCAAAGGGGCCTGATGCGCGTTGCCGATGGCTCATTTTGATCTCAGCCGACTGCGAGGGCGCAGTTGGCGCACGCGAAGGTGGGTGCGCGCTCCCCATGGTCAAAGTTCGACTCGCAGGTGGACGCACGGTCAGGCCGAAGTTAGCGTCCGCGCGGTTTGGATTGGGAGCAACCATATGTCTTGCTGTTGGCGCTGCCGGGGTTGGCGCTGTTGTTGTGGTTTGATAGCCGGTCGGTGCAGCCGTTGCCGCCCGCGCGCAAACGGGCCCTCTTTGTGGTGCGATGCCTCCTGTTGCTCCTGGCCTTGCTGGCGATTGCGTCCCCGGCGCGAGTCATCCGGAGCAGTGAGCGCGCCCTGGTTTTTGTCATCGATCACTCCCAGAGCATGGGCGAACAGGGCACGGCCGCGGCGCGCCGGCTGGCCGCGCAGTTGAAGCGCACAGTGCCAAACGATGTCTTTGTGGGCGCGGTTTCGGCCGGCATCATGGGACGTGTGATTTCGCCGCCTGAGAAGCGAAGTGGTGACTGGAAATGGGACGGGGATTTTTCACCGGATGCCGCTCAGACGAACCTGGCGGCGGCGGTTTCCCTGGCTGAGGGCATTTTTCCCGCCGGAGTTTCCCGCCATGTGGTGTTGATTACTGACGGCCAGGAAACGCGCGGAAGCCTCGAGGAAAAGGCGCGGGAGGCTGCGCTGTCGGGCCTGCGGCTGCACGCCCTGGCCCTGGCCGGTGAAGCCAGGCCTGACGCGCGTGTCACGCAACTGGCTGCCAGCCAGGTTCGCATCACCGAAGGAGCCTCGGTGGATTTGACGGCGACCATCGAGAGTTCGCTCGAAGGACAAGGGCGGCTTCGGCTTTTTGAAAACGGGATTCAGGTCGAGGAACGCGCGCTGCAACTCGCCGTTGGTGAAACCCGCACCGTGACCTTTTCCCGCGCACCGGAAATCCGCAATACGTACAACTACCGTGCGGTGCTCGATGGTTTCACCGGGGATGCCATGCCAGCCAACGACGAGGCCCTCGCTTTAGTCGACGTGCGCGGGCGCCCGATCTGGTTATACGTCGAGGGCGAAGAAAGCGAGGCGCATTATTTGACCGGCGCCATGGAGAAGGAGGGCATCCGGTTGCAGGTGCGCACGCCAGCGAACATGCCGCAGACGCTGCGTGAACTCTCAGGCTACGACGGGGCCATCCTTTCCGATGTCCCCGCGCACAAACTCGGTGATCCCTGGATGGCCGCCCTGCGCGACTACGTGGGAAAACTGGGCGGGGGATTCGTGATGATCGGCGGAATGAATTCATTTGGTGTCGGCGGCTATTATCGCACGCCGGTCGAAGAGCTCCTGCCCGTGAAGCTGAAAGCCCCGGATCAGGAGGAGCAGCAATCCAGCGCGCTGGCGCTGGTGGTTGACCGGTCAGGATCGATGTCCGGTGAGAAACTCGAGTTCTGCAAGAGCGCCGCCATTGCCACCGCGGAACTGCTGACCGCAAAAGATTATCTCGGAGTGTATGCTTTTGACAGTCAGGTGATGGTCGTAGTGGCGATGGCCCGGGTTCCAAGTGCCGGTGGCGGCTCGCTCGTGGCGCCGATTAGTGGTCTGACCCCGGGCGGCGGAACAAACATTTATCCCGGGATGGTCGAGGCTCGGGGCGCTTTGAGCGGGACCAAAGCGAAAATCAAACACATGATCGTGCTGACTGATGGACAGTCTGAAGGCCAGGGCTATGAGGCGCTGGCTGCCGCCTGCCGCGCCGAAGGCATCACCATTTCGACTGTCGCCGTTGGCGACGATGCCGCACTAACGCTTTTGCAATCAATCGCTGCGGCCGGCGGCGGGCAAACCTACCAGGCCAGGGATCCCGCCTCGATTACGCGCATTTTTACTCAGGACACGATGATCCATACCGGGCGGCTAATCCGCGAAGAAGCTTTCCAACCGCACATGGTCGAGCGTCATCCGATCCTGAAAAACCTGACGGCGTTCGACTCGCCTGCTCTTCTTGGCTACGTTAAAACGAACCGAAAGGCGACGGCGCAAGTCCCGCTGGTGACCGATCTTGGGGATCCGCTGCTGGCGTTCTGGCGGTATGATTTGGGAAAAGTGACAGCCTTTACTTCGGACTGCAAAAGCCGGTGGGCGGCGTCATGGATTGGCGGCTGGAGCGGCTACAGTCAGTTTTGGGCGCAACTCTTGCGTGAAACCGCCCGCGCCCCCCAAGGCCAAAACATCGATCTTAGCCTCCGGCACAAAGGAGAAGAAACCGTGTGTGAGGTTCAGTTGCTCGAAGATGCTGGCACATTCAAAAACGACGCCGACGTGCAAGTCGACGTTTTTTTTGTAGCCGCCAGCACATTGGGCTCGAGCATGAAACTTCTTACGACGGAAACACTGCAACAGGTGGGTCCCGGATTCTATCGAGGCAGCTTTCGACCCCAACAGGCTGGCGTCTATCTGGTTCGTGCGCGCTCCGGAGCGCAGATGGTTTCCGCGGGCGACGTCTTTAATCTTTCGAGCGAAGCAGCAACCGGACGGGTCAATGCCAGCCTGCTGGAACGCGCCGCCAAAATTACCGGCGGAAGCTATTTCCCGCCAGGCGACGTCCCCGGGACGCTGGCGCTCGAGGGCACTGAAGTCGCCGGCTATGTGGAATGGCGTCCATGGCTGTTGCAGGTTTTTGTCGGCGTTTTCCTAGTCGAGGTCATGCTGCGCCGTTGGGACCATGTGCGAGGGATCGGCGCGCAGCTAAAAGTTTGGGCCACACGGCTCGCGCCTCGAGCGTTTTCGAAATGAGAAACGGCACGACCTGCCAGCGCACTGATCACATTGAGAATAAAATCTGAGTCTGTCTTCACGGCTGATTTTCGCAGTCGGGCGAACAGTTGCGCTACGTTGCGGAGGTCGAGGGCCAATGGCTGGCTTTGCTGGCTTGGAGCGCGGCTTCCTATCAACTTGCGCCACGCGAGGCGTGGATCGGCTGGTCGGTGGCGCAAAAGCGCCGGCGTCTGGCGTTGGTGGCCAACAACAGCCGCTTTCTCATCCTGCCGGGAGTGGATTGTCCGAATCTCGCCAGCCGTGTGCTGGGCTTGTGTCTGGCGCGCTTAAGCGCGGATTGGCATGTGGAACGGCTGGGGTCAGGTTGAGGATTTTGGTGTTGCGACGACGGCAGTGTCGGCGATAGGCTCTCAGCGATGGCACGGCCATTGCGAGTGGAGTTTGCGGGAGCTTTTTATCACGTCATGAGCCGTGGCAACGGCGGAGGCGACATTTTTCTCAATGATGATGATCGGCGGCATTGGC
>JBPCQC010000072.1:0-16921 GCA_050998515.1 Verrucomicrobiales bacterium | reverse complement strand
CGGTGCACAACGGCTGCCGGCTATTCGAAACCCTTCATTTACTGTCCAAGGCCCGCGTTTCCTAACTTCGCGCCGCAAAAAAATCCCAGCCGCCGCACACATCAAATCGCTTTGTGATTTATCCGGGTTAGGCCTGTGGCAGGATTCTGTCACAGAAGTACAGAGAACAAGCGATTTGCGACTAATCATCACGAAAAACTTGTCGCCTGCCCCACTCCGCTATAAGTGGCGAGGGACGCGTTCATGGCCAGCGACCACGATGAAATTGTGAGGCACCTCCTGAAATCCTATCAGGATGTGGGTGGAATCAATCATATCGACGGTACCAATCTTCCCTCGAAGCGTGCGATTCCGGCGATTTGCGAGGATCTGCTCGAACTTTTGTTCCCGGGCTTCCTAACCGAAGAAGCGCCGAGCATGGCGTGTGTCGAGAACATAACCCATGAACGAGTGGCGCGTCTGCTGCAAAGACTGGCGGTGGAAATTGCCCGCAGTCTGCGTTGCCAGCTCGTCGCTGGTCCCGAATGCGATGAGCGTGCCCAGACTATCGGCTGCCGGCTCCTTGACGCCCTGCCGGAAGTTCGTGGCCTGCTGCGCACCGACGTCGAGGCGGCGTATGAAGGCGATCCGGCGGCGCGAAGTTATGAAGAGATCATTCTGTCCTACCCGTGCATCGAAGCCATTGCGATTCAGCGTGTGGCGCACATCCTTTACCAGGAGGAGGTGCCGCTCTTGCCGCGCATGATGACCGAGTGGGCCCACGCGCGGACTGGCATCGACATTCATCCCGGCGCCCAGATCGGATCCCATTTTTTTATCGATCACGGCACTGGCGTGGTCATTGGCGAGACCTGCGTCATCGGCTCGCATGTGAAGCTCTATCATGGCGTGACGCTGGGCGCGCTAAGTTTTGCCAAGGACGAAGCCGGACGGATCAAGAAAGGCGGACAACGACACCCGCAGGTCGAGGAGAACGTCACGATATACCCCAACGCCACCATCCTGGGAGGACAAACCGTCATCGGTCGAAACAGTACCATTGGGGCTAACGCCTTCATTTCCAGCAGTGTAGCCCCTTTCCAAGTGGTGTCCCCGGGCGAGCAGGAACACAAAATTCTCGACAAACGCTTGCGACCCAAAGCTGTTGCGTCTCCCATTCCGCCGTGAGGCGACCTTGATGAAATTCCCCCAACAACTTTTGCTGAAGCTGACTGCGCTTTTTGAAGATGCGCCGCTCCGCACTCCGGTGAGCCCACGCCCCGTCGGCTCGCAAAATGGAGTCTCGCGCTTTTTGCCGCGCGGGCCGGATCCGTCACTCACCGAATTCGCGCGCGGCATGGTCAGGCGGTTGCGCGGGCTTCGCGGACTCGGCGAGAAGGTTCGCGTGGTGTGGAATCCGCGTCTGCAGACCACGGCCGGAACGGCCAATCCGCGAGCCTGGGAAGTCGAGCTCAATCCCCGCCTCAAGGAACATGGCCCCGCAATCACGGAACGGATTTTGCGCCACGAACTCGCGCACCTGGTATCCGTTTATCGCGCCGGCCGCCGAAAAATTGACGCGCATGGCGCGGAGTGGCGGGAGGCCTGCATCGACCTTGGCATTCCGGGCGAACCTCGCTGTCACAACCTTCCCTTCCAGGGACGCCGCGTAAAACACAAGTACACTTATCGCTGTCTTCATTGCGGCCGCCTTCTCAAACGGGTAAAAGTCCTCTCCCGCAATTCGGCGTGTTACGATTGCTGCCAGAGCCACAACCGCGGCCGTTACGATCAGCGTTATCGCTACGTTCGAGTACTCGTCGCCATGAACGGCACCGAACATTGAATCGACCGCCCGGGGAGCACACGCGCCATCGCGTGTAGTAATCGGCGCCTTCGCCGATGGCGTGAAAGCCGCGAATAAACGCTAATAGACACGAATCGCACGGCAGTTGTAAGCTTTCTTCGCTTTGGGCACCTTCCCCAATGGTGAGCGTCTGCACTTCGTAGTCATCGCGCTGCAAAAGAGTGTCTCAATTCGTGTTTATTCGTGTACATTGGCGGTTGACTGAATAATCACCGCTTCGTGGTGCCCACTTCTTTGGTGGTGAAAAGAACCTGAACGAAGCATTCCGGCAGGTGGGAATCCCAGATGCCATGGCGGGTCCAAACCCATCCGCCAGAATCTTTGGCGGGGGGCGCTTCCTTGTAAGTATTGAACCTGGAAAAATCCATTCGCCAGATATCGCCATCCTTCGGTGGCAGCGAACGGTTGTCCGCCTTTGCCAGCCATTCCAATCCCTTCCACGGAAAAGCGAGTTCGACTGTCCACCCGCGGTCACGGTCGCTGTCGTCATTGATGGTGCCATCAACGGCGACCGCCGTTCGCAGGCCGGGAAAAGCCCAGTCAAAATGGCCCAGGCGCCCGCCGCGGGGGTGATTTTTGAACCCGACCCCATTGAATGGTTTTAGTTTCGAGCGCGCAAACTCAGGCACATCGGCAAACCCGCCCTTTTCATACGCCTCTTCCCAAATAAAAAATGCTTCATAGCAGGTGTTGAAGGCATTAACCTCGAACTCGTAATAGGCGTCCCGCCCCGCAATGAACAACTCGACGTCGTTGTCATAATAAATCGGATCATTGCGGTTCTTGTACTTGGCGTGCACAAACGGTTCTTCGATGCGATAAGCCACATAGAGATTCTCGTCGTCCCACACCACGCAAGCGCGCGTGTCATGGATGGTTGGCTGTCCGGATATGATGTCGATAAAGCGCGAAGAAAACTCGGCGCGCTGCCATACCGATTCATCGAGGCGGCCATCGATCTGGATCGGCTCGCGAATGCGGCAGGCGGTGTAGCGAGCAATCTCGCTTTCGGGAACAGGGAATTTCCAGTCGGCGGAGTGAGTGGTCATGTTAGTAAAGAGGAAGAAGACCAGCATGCGCGATAAGAGCGAAGTACTCTGAGGGTCCAATCTCCGACGACGCGGCTGGTTGGACTGCTCATTCATTTCTGCCCCGCATAACTGAACATTCCCTTTCCAGCAAGTGTCGCTTCAAGCTTCAGCGAAATGGGTGGAAGACAGCATCGCCACCGGGGGGAACGGCAATCAGAGCGACAACAGCGCCTCTGGATCCGGCGCGGCCTATATTTTTAAGGGTGTGGGCGTTTCCGCACTCGATCTCTGGCGCACTCAGCACTTCGGCAGCCCGGAGAATAACGGCGATGGCGAAGAATAGGCGGATCCGGATCAGCACGGCATCCTCAATTTGGTTGAGTTCGCCAGCGCGCAAGCCCCCACCGAACCCCGAGTTGTACCCATATCCGGTGCCCTCAGCGCTCTCCTGTTCACTTTTCTAAGTTCGCTGTTGCTGCTCCAGAGCATGTGCATAACTGACGATGCGCCGGATTAGACCGTTGTAATGTGAATGGGCGGCGGCGCCGAGGCGGTGATCCAGCCGTGCATAAAGTTGGTGTTCGTATGGTTTCGGAAAGTCCGTGTCGGGGACCTGAATTCCGAGGCGTTTCAGCCGCGGGGCCGCAATCAGCACCAGCAGCGAGGAATCGGTCATCCGATCCTGCGCTAAATCCACTAAACCCTGTGCGACGAGGTCTTCGCCTGGCAACGAGCAGTCACGATCGTTTTTGTTCATGACTCGAGGGCGGAGAGGAAGTCGTCGACCTTTTTCTTGAATTGGGCGGGATCGAGCGCGGGATAGCGCAAGAGCTTGGGTTCAATCTGCGCAAAACGTGTTTTCAACTCGTGGCTGGTCACATAACCCCCCCGCACCAGGCTGGTCACGTCCTCGACATCCTGTGCATGGCCTCGTTCGAGCTTGGCCAGCGCCTGGAGCGAGAAATCGTAGTGGAAGAACTCCAACCGACCGATCGAGGCGATGTGGCTGCTGCGCTCGCGCCAATCTTCCACACGAGGGATAAAATCATCCGGTGATGCCAACTCGACATTAAGCTCCAGCCGATCCTTCAGCACCGCGATCGCCTCGAAAGCCCCTTCGGGCTCCGGGTCTAACTTGAGATCAACATCGATCGTTTGTTCCCGAAAGCCGAGCAGCAATGCTGTGGCGCCTCCGGCAAAGTACACTTTGCCAGGGCTTCGTGCCGCCGCGGCGAGTTCCTGCATGAATCGTTCGAGGGTGGCAATTGTGACTTTGCGTCTCATGCATGGCAGCACAAGCTGACGTGAGAGCCTAGGCGCAGGGGACGGCGCTGGCAAGCGGGCTGGAGGGCGCGGGGGCCGCAGGGTAAACCTGCCGAGGAACCGGGCGCGACTGACCCTTCGTTCAGGAAGTTCACGCCGATCACGCCTTCGCCCGAAGAGTGCCCGTGGCGTCGACGATCAAAGTGCCGCTGCCGTTGAAGAGGGCGCCTGGCGCGACGGTCGCAGCACCGGAGATGCGAAGGTCGCTGAGGAGCCGCGTCTCGCTGCTGTTGGCAAAGTCGAGTGTCTGCGTGATGAGCTTCGCCTCCCCGCTGACCGCGAACACTCGTAGCGCTTGCAGTCCATTTTCAGAGTCCACGGCGGCGCCTGCATGCTCCCATGACCGTTAGGCTGCCTAGTAGCAGCGCGGTTGCCGGCTCCGGGATCGGTTGTGTCCAGTCCACTCCGCTCGCGGAGGTGAGGGTGTAATCCGTGACGGGCTGCCCGCCCGCACGGCTGGCGCCTTGGAGGCGGCTTTCGCGCCATGGACGCTGCCCCGGACGGGTGCTCGAATCTCTAAATTGCCGGTCCCTTTATTTCCTATAGGGTTGAAGGCCAGGCAGGGAACCAATGAACCCGGAAGCGCCAAAGGCGCGGGTCATCCCGCCGTTGTCCGTCAATCAGACACATGCCTCTCCTCCCGATGGGAGCGGGGTTGCGGATTACCGGCGCGCGGGCATTTTTCCCATATGAAATGGATCATCCCTGTGATCGCGGCCTCGGCGCTCGCCGGCAGCCTGCGGGCGCAGGGATTCTTCGAGGGACAACAGGCGGGCGAAGCACGATCTGACAATGCTCTGAAGATGGCGTTTCACTGGTGTCCGCCGGGGGAGTTTGTCATGGGATCGCCCGTGGATGAGCCGGGGCGCGACGATGACGAGGGGCAGCACACGGTGCGGTTGACGCAAGGCTTCTGGCTGGGAGAAACGGAGGTCACACAGGGGCAATGGGCCGCGGTGATGGGCCAAACGCTGCGTTATCAGGCCCGCAAGATGCTCGATGATCCCAAGCTCTACCTCATGGGTGGAAAGGAAGTCACCCTGCGACAGGCCTCCAAGGCATTGAAAGGAAATGAAATCTCCAGCGTCTGTGCTGCTG
Source organism: Verrucomicrobiales bacterium (assembly GCA_050998515.1). Classification (GTDB taxonomy): domain Bacteria; phylum Verrucomicrobiota; class Verrucomicrobiia; order Verrucomicrobiales; family V1-33; genus JBPCQC01. The sequence goes on along the minus strand of JBPCQC010000072.1, from coordinate 11,623 downwards.
AGGCGCCGAACGTGCCGATCTACTATGTGAGCTGGGAGGATGCGGTCGAATTTTGCCGCAAGCTGACAGCGAAGGAACGCGCCGCAAAACGCCTGCCGCCGGATGCCATCTACGGCCTTCCGACCGAGTCCCAGTGGGAACACGCCTGCCGTGCCGGAACCACCACCACGACTTACTCGGGCGATATGATCGTCCTTGGGGAAAACAACGCTCCCGTGCTCAATGAAATCGCCTTTTACGGCGGCAACAGCAGTGTTGGTTACAAGGGCCGGGGGTGGACGACGCAGAACTGGCCGAACCAGGCATTCCCAGGGAAAATAGCCGGCCCGCGCCGCGTAGGACAAAAACAGCCCAATCCATGGCAACTCCGCGACATGCTGGGCAATCTCTATGAGTGGGTCGAGGATTACTCGGGCTATTACCCGCAGCGTGACGTCGTGGATCCGCGAGGACCGCCCAATGGCGGGAAGCGAATCTTCCGCGGGGGCTCATGGAATCACCTCGCGACCATGTCCCGCGCCGCACGGCGTTTCGAGGAAATCCCCACCATCCGGCTCAACTATATCGGCTTGCGCGTTGCGTTGCGTCTTCAGGCGGCGGAACAGCCGCCGTAAAGAAATGAAACGGCCCCTGCTTGTGTGATGATGCATTGGGGAGCCGGGTCACGGCGAGGGATTGTTGCCGGTGCGGGTGGCCCCGGCGGCAATGTTTGAGCCGTTGCCGTTGTTGGCGTCATTTCCCGAGGCACTGCAAAAGGCCACAACGCCGGCGTTGGCGGAAATGCCATCATTACCGTTAAACCTGGCGGTGCAGTTGGTAACGCTGCCCTGAGTGGCGGAAATGCCGCTTCCTTCGTTGTTGGCGGCCCGGCAGTTGGTGACGCTGCCGCCAAAGGCGCTAATACCCACACCGTCGTTCGCCGCAGCCGCGGAGTTGATGACACTCGATGCGGAAATGCCGCTCGACCCAAAGAAAACGGGAAAACGTCCGAATTTCCTGAAACCTTTCGCCGCCGTTTCCTTTGAAAAGGGGATGACTGCTCACTCGACACCCCTCGCCGCCGAACCGTTGGCAGCTCGAACCTCCAGCTTATCCATGAAAAACCTCCTCCTTCTCCGTTGTGCGCTCGCCGGCGCCTTCACCATTCTCGCGGCAACCGATGCTCTGGCCGCAAATTCGGTGACCCTTTCCATTGAACGTGCTCCCACGCTCGGTGGGCCATGGACTCGCATCGATCTGGCCACTGCCCCGCGCGACGCGGATGGCAACCCGCGTCTGCCGGTGGACAAGCCGGACGAGTTTTACCGGACTCGAATCGAATTGTCCCCATCCACTCAACCCGGCGACCCCATCCCGTTGGAAGAAGTGCCGGTCGCATTTACCACTCGGGCTCGTCAATTGCTCGAGCGGCGACTCGCCACGGATGCTGGCGGAAGGGTGCTTGACCCGGAAGCGTGGCCGGAAGGTGCCCGCCTCGGGCCGCACGTTTACCCGATGCACTCTGTGATGGCGGATGGCTCGGTTCGCCCCGGTTACTTCGAGTTCAAGGTGCTGGGTCCCGCTCCCGTTCTGCCTGGCAAGGGCTGGCTGGGCACTGCGCCGGAGGATCTGATCTCGGAGGAGGCGGGTTACATTCTCGTCTCTGCCAGCGAGGAAGATTTCCCGATCGCCGAGTTCGCCACCCGGGGCGAAACGTTGCGCGAGTCGCTCGTGAAGCTCGCCAAAATACGAGACGCCGCTGTACCGATTCCATGTGTCAAAATCATGCGTTACGGGCCCACCTTCGCCGTGGCGGAAGATGAGTCAGGCAGGCTGCTCGCCTCGCTAGGCGCGATGCCTTTTCAACTCGACCCCGATGTGCTTGCTCTTGACGGGCTGGAATGGAGCGGGGATGACCTGACCGGGCTGGATCAAAGCCCGCGCACTGTTCCTGAACTGACGCCCGCAGCGTACCGGACTTACGAGGAATTCAAGCTCGACTTCGCCCGCAACGACACGTACATCAAGTTGCGGGAAATTAAAAAACAACGCGCGAAACTCGAGTGGGATCTCGCGCTGGGGCGGCCCATTCAGAGCACGGTGGTTGTGGTGGGGAGCAACGTCGACGTGCTGACCAACCTCCCGCCTTCGCCCGCGCCGGAGTTTTCCTTCATCGCTGAGGATGAGAACCAGCTGGTGCGCGTTTCGCCACTCACATCCGGTGGCTTGAAAATTTACGGCCTCGCCTTGGGCGACGGAGTGCTGCGCGTCCGATCCGGCGGGCAGGAGTTTGCTTTGCTGGTGCGGATCGTCCCCGCCCTCGCGCCGCGCAATGTCGGCGACGTGATCGAGTCGGATTTCTGGTATGCAGGCAACTGGGGTGACCAACCGAAGTACCATCAGATCAGTCGCGAACGCTGGTGTCCCCGCGTCGGTTGTGGCCCGGTCGCCTGGGCGATGCTCCTGGCGTGGTTCGATCGAGAGTGGGGCGTCGAGTACAGTTTCCGTGATGAAGGTCAGGGCACCTCGCCCCCGCCCGACACAACCGGCAGCTCCAATCAGGCGAAGGTCATCCCCGCCTACGATGACTTGCACGAGCTGTGTGACGTCATTTGCTTCGGCGAATTCAGCGATCAAGGCGCCACCTGGCCGCCCGATATGAGCGACGCCATCAAGGATTATACGTACCCACCCGCGCTCGCCGATCTTATCAACCGAAGCTGGACCATCAATGCCACCACCGGCACCTGGCCGGAAGCCGGGGCCCTGCGCTGCCGCGATGCCATCAAAAATGGTTATCCCGCCGTGGCCGGGCTCGGCTGGATGTGGCATTACGTCCTGGCTTACGGCTACGCCTACGAGAAAATAGAGGCTTCGTCGAACATGGTCCTCACCATCCGCTACCTCAAATGCAACATGGGCTGGGGTAAGGACGTGAATCCGCGCTGGTACAACATGCTGGACACCTTTTACGCCGCGCGCTTCAAGATAACCAACGGGTAGGGCACGTCTCAGACCACCGTGGTCTGGCGACGCGGCGCACTTCCCTGGCCTTCCTGACTCCCACAGGCGGAGGGTTGATTGAATCCGGGAGCACCTTGTCGTGATGCCTGAAAGCATGACCTTATCCTTGCTCGGTTAGCGGCTGCGCGCGCGCGTCACTTCCCAAACGCGTTAAGATCCTGGGCCGTACGAATGAAGAGGCGTTCGCCGGCCAGAGCAGGGGTCGCTTGGATGGGGGCGCCGAGGTTTGTTTGCAGGACGATCTTCAGCGTGTCGGCAGATGTTCGCTCGCTGCCTTTGATTCTCCTGCTGTGATCGAGCCGTCGCGGTCGCTGTCGATGAAATCAAACGCGCCATCTTTCATCAGAAATGGAGCTTCCTCACGCGTGAGTTTGCCATTCTTGTCCTTGTCTGCGAGAAGCATCATGGCCTCCATGCCGGCCGGCATCGCCGAGCCTCCGAAGCTGCGGGACATGACGTAAAGCTGCCCATCGCCGATGACCGGCGTGGGGCACACGCTGACGGCTTCCAAGCCGCCGACAGTCCAGCGCTCCTTGCCGTCCACCAGACCGTACGCGGTCACGCGCAGGCTGCCGACGACCACGACCTCTTCCCCGCTTTTACGACGCCAGATTACGGGCGTGGTGTAGGCGCTTACGGCCTGCGGGCGGGGCGTCTGCCAGACGGTCGCGCCAGTGGCAGGGTCCGCGGCCAGAAGGAATGATTTGCCGCCCTGTTGGTCGCAGCAGAGGATGACTTTGCCGCCGGCGACGCGGCGCGTGGCGCCGGCAGAGGCATTTCCCACCCGAGATCGGCGAGGGTTCGTCCTTCAACGTAATCCCAGCCCGGAAAATTCTTCGCGCAGCCGGTTCAACACCGTCTGCAGCACGGTCTGGGCCCATGGGCGTTCGAAGGCGCGGTCTGGTGAAAAGTGATCCACCAGTTCCGCTGCGTAAGGCCCCTGCTCATCGAACTGGCCGAGAGAGATAATGACCTTCCCGCCCCCGCGTTCGCTCCCGCCTTGCCCCGCTGTTCCTGGAGAAAGTGCTTCAGCACGGTCAGGATGAATGAGCGGAACTTGCCGCGCTGATGGCGGAGATGCCGGAGGTAATCGCGCTCGATCAACTTGAGAAAGAATTCCTGCGTGAGGTCTTTGGCCTCGCTCTCGTCGTATCCTTCGCGACGAATGAAGGCATAAAGCGGCGGCCAGTAAGTCCTGCACAGGCCAGGGACTTGGTTCGAATGCCCTGCCGGGGACGAAGTCGGATTAGAACCGCCCTGCGGCTTTGGTTGGATTATCCTGGCGTAGTCGAAAGCATCGGTGTCTCGATTGCCCGGTAAAAACCTGCTGGTGCGCCGTTAAGGGGGGTATCATCAAATGTCTCCCGAATCCCGCTCCCAAAAATGGGGTTTAGCCACGTAGTCCAATCCTTCAGGTTGGCGGAGCGTTCGATCCTGTAGAAGTAACCAACGTGGCCGGGAAAGCTGAGATGGACGGGGCTGCTGGCACCGGCTTCGAAGGACAGTTCCAACTGCCACGGAGGCGGCGGATTCGTCGAGGCCAGCCGGAAACCCACGGTCACGCCAGCGTCAGAGCGGATGACCGAACCGTCGGTCAGGGATTCCAGTTTCAAGGCGTCGATGGCACTGGTGAAAGATCCGCCGCAGACATGCACATTTGTCGACGTGGCGGCCTGTGTTTCCGTCAGTTCCCGGAGATTTCCACCCATGTCGTAAGCGCCGAATACGCTGGGGCTCTCACAGGATCCGACGGTGAGGACGTGGCCATTCTGCTCGTTCCAATCCGCGCTCGAGCCGAAGTTCATTATGGTGGGGCCTGGGTTCGCACACTGGCCGATCCCAGTGGCGGAAGCGAATTCTGGCACCGCCGGCGCGGCGGGAACCATCGGAAATTCCGAATAGGTATTGGTGGTTGGATTGTAATACGCGGCCTTGACCCATTCGTCGAGGTTGGGCAGCCAGAACCGCGCTCCGGCGCGCCGCGGAAACCGTTCGTTGTTCGCCTCGCCAGTCGGCGATTTGATCCAATAAGCGCCATCTTCGGTGACACCAGGGTAGTCTCGCTGTTCATTGTGGTGAAAGTTGCAATAGCGCAGCGCATCGTAATACGAGACAAAGTTCACGGGTTTGCTGCTCATGGACGTTTTGTACTCATAACCGGTGATGGTAGTCCCTTCCTGCTGACGGGTAATTCCGCCTCGCGGGTCACTGGCCATGCGGCTGTCAAAAAGCCCATGCGGGTCAGCCATGTCAACACGCCCGGTGGCGACCACGTTGAGAAAGTTCACCCAGTCGCGATTGGTGACCTCCCAGTTTGCGATTCGATAACTCCTGGCCGCACTTCCCCGACCCGCCGCTCCCCCAGAATTCGCCGGTGCAGCCGGGTTGCCCGGATCACCCACCACCAAATAACGCTGAGCCATCGCCGGCAGCGCCAAGGCTATGAAACAAATCAGCGTCATCAGGATACCGACGCGCCCCGCCAATATGGGAATCGTTTTTTTCATCTGTTTAAGTATGGGAAATTCTTACCGCGAGCGCGGGCTGGGTGACAGAGGCTAATACGAAAAGTTCGCCCAGGGATCGGTGCTGCCGACGCCGGCGCCGCCCGTGTTGCCGTTGATCAAGGCGCTGTTCGGCGCGATCACGATCACGCCAACTTTGTTGTTCGCGGCGAGGGCGTAGTTGATCACATTGCCGGTCGCGCTGTTTTTGATGATTAGGCTTTGGCCAACATCGGCATCGATCCCGCGGTCATTTTGGTAAACGAGATTGCCTTCGATTCGGTTGCCCGTCCCGGTGGAGTGGATGCCTGCGCCATCGCCATTGGAGCCGTTTCTGGAGCAATTGTTGCCTTGGACGAAGCAGGAGTCGTCAAACTCGATCCCGTCGCCGGTGTTTTGAAACGCGGTGCAGCCGATGATGGTGGAGGACTCTTGCGAGACGATGCCGTCGTCGCCGTTAAGTCGAGCTGTGCAGCCGGTGATGGTCGAGCCAAAGAGTCCGGCGATGCCATCACCGCCGTTGTCGTAAGCCGTGCAGTCATGGATCGTGGAACTGCTGACGGAGATCCCGCGACCGCTGTTGGTCGAAGCAGTGCAGCGGGTGATGGTCGAGCCGCCAGGGCTGGAGATACCGTCAGCATTGTCGTGCACTTCGCAGCCGGTGATTTCCCAGCCGATCCCCGCCCGCAACCCGGTGATCGAGCAGCCAAACACCGCGAGTTGCAGAAGCGTTCCGCCTCGGGGTGTGCTGGGCGTATTCACGCCTTGGACGCCGTAGCCAAAGGACGGTGTGGCGGCTTCGCCGATGGTGCCGTTCTTCACCGTGCAGCGGTGGGCGAGAGAGCTGACGGTGATCGCGTTGCCCCCGGTTCCGGAGCTGCGCACGATCTGAAAGCCGTTCAGGTCGAGCGTGACGCCGGCCCGTCCGATGAGAATGCCGTGGGTCTTGCTGACGACGAGATTGCCCGTGAGGTAATAGGAACCAGCCTGGGCGATGACATGGTGGTAGTCCGCATCGCCAGCCACAGTGGCGAGATCGATGCGCGGCTCAATCTGCTGGAGCGTCTTCATGGTCGGGGCGGGTGCGCCGGGCGGTGTGAGGGTGCCTTGTGAAAAAGCAAAACACATGAGTGCCACCAGGCTCGCGGCAGCGAGGAAAAGGAAGCGTCGGATGGAGGCGGAATGATTCATCACTCTTTCCAAAGGAAAATGCCGTGAAAGGTTTCAGCCCTGAGGTGAGAATTATTGGTGCCGGCGCCATAGTTCACGCGGAAGCCTGCGACTACGGCGCGAGAGGCCGAATCGCGAGCACGCGGTAGAAACGGCGCTGGGCGGGTTGGTCCTCCGCCGTGCGTGTGGTGGCGGAGCCGCTGTCGGGGGCAAAGAGGCCGAGGCCGCTGTCGATCCATGCGCCGGGGGCGAGGTCTTCGTTTTGCTCGATGCGGTAAAGCCGGGCGGTGGTGCTGGTGAACGTGATCGTGAAGGCGTCCGATGTGGTGGTTCTGGCTAGGCTCAAGTTCAGGATGCGAAGCGCGACGGCAGGGTCGAGCGGGTCGGTGGCGTTCTGGGCTTCGACGAGGTCGCTGCTGCCATCGGCGTCGGCGTCGCTGCTCGCGGAGGCCGTGGCGAGATCGCCGAAATTTTCCAGCTCGTAAGCATCGGCAATGCCATCGCTGTCGGTGTCGGCCCCGGGCGTGATGGTGTCGGTGGCGACGCCGTATTGCGTCCCGCTGCCGAGATTGATCCAACCGCAGTTCGCGCTCCACGCGTAACCGGAGAGTTCGCCGGTGACGAGGTTGAGCCGCGCGTTGCCGGTATTCTCGAAGTTGATCCAGCCGATGTTCGCGCCGTAGGCCAACCCGCGCAGTGCCCCGGACCCTGGGGTGCCGGTAAACACGAAGATCACGCCGTAATCGTTCGCGGCATCGTTGGCGTATCGAATGCCGTCCGCCGGCGTGCCGTCGCCCAGACTCACCCAGCCGACATTCGCGCAATAGATGAAACCGGAGCAGACGTATTCGCCGATCACGACGCCATCGACGGCGCTCGGCCGCCAGTTTGTCCAGCCAACATTGCCCCCCCAGGCGAAGGCTTTCGCAGGATCGATGGTGGATTGCGCGCGGGCCACTGGGGCCGAAGCGAGCAGGCTGAGCAGCACGGCGAAGAAGGCAGGATATTTCATGGCGGAAAGAACGAGAGATGCGAAAACAGGGAGCACGATTCTTCAATAGGCGAAATTTGCCCACGGATCGGCGGTGGCGGCGGGCGGTCGGCGCGCTGTTGCCTGAGACCGCGGCGGTGGCGATGGGGGTGCAATTGATGATAGCGCCGTAAACGTTCTACGCGGCGATTTCGGCCGAAAGGTAATACGAGCCGGGTTGGTTGATGATGAAATGGTAGTCTGCGTTGGTTGTATCGACGCCGGCCGGCGCTGGAGTCGACTGCAAGTCGGTGCGCGGCTCGACCTGCTGGAGCGTCTTCATTGTCGGCGCCGGCGGGCCGGGCGGAGTGAGTGGCCCCTGGGCGAAGACTGCGGCGAGCCCGGTGATGGCGAAAAGTGTGGCGAGACGGAGCAGAGTCCTCATGGATCGGTTTGATTTTTGTGCGACTCAGAACCTGAAGTTCGCCCACGGGCTGGTGCTGGCGAAGGAAAGACCGGGGCTGCTGATGATCTCCGCGCTGTGGTTGCCGGCGACGATGCCGTAGCCTTGCAGGGTAGTGCCTTGCACGCTGTTGCGGACGATGAGGTTGTCCGTTCCCTGCACCCAGATGCCGCGTGTGCCCCCGACGCAATGGTTGCCATCGATGCGGCAGGCGTTGATCGGGCCGGTGAGGTGGATGCCCGCTCCCTCGCCGCCCGTGGTGTTGCTTGTGCAGGTATTGCCGACGATGTGGCATTTGAAGCCGACCTGGATGCCGGAGCCTTCGTTGTCTTCGCTCGTGCAGTCTCGAACCGTCGAGCCCGTGCCGATGCGGATACCGAAGCCAGCCTCCGGGGCATCGGTTGCGTTGGTGTTGGTGTTGCTTCGGGCGGAGCACCCAATGAGCGTGCATCCATCTCCCGTAAAGATGCCGCCTGACGTCGTGGCAGACCCGATGTTCGAGAGCGCGGCGCAGTTCTTTAGCGTGCAGCCTTCGTAGGTGTAGATGCCAAAGAAGACGGTGTTGCTGGAAGCGCTGCAATTCGTCAGCGTGCTGCCGCGGGAGGCGAAAATGCCATTGCTGCCCGTATTAGCCACGGCGCTGCAGTTGGTGAGCGTGCTGCCGCTGTTAACGAAGATGCCGGTGCCGACGTTATTTACGGCGCTGCAATTCGTGAGCGTGCTGCCGCTGCCGGCGGAAATCCCCCTGCTACCGTTGTCTCCCGTGTTGTCGTGCGCGGTGCAGCCGTCGAGCTGCCAGCCTTCACCGGCAAAAAGCCCTGACTCCGAACATCCTGACACTGAAAGGTGAAGGCAACGTCCGCCGCGCGCGAAGTTGAGAGTTGGGCCAACGCACTGCAGCCCGTAGGCGAAGCCCTTGAGCGAGCCGTTTTTAATCGTGCAGCGATGGGCCGTGGCATCGACTTCAATACCGTTGCCGCCGGCGCCTGCGGTGCGGCCAATCTCAAAGCCATTGAGGTCGAGCGTCACGCCCTCGACTCGCACGTCGATGCCGTTGGTCCGTGTGACGTCGAGGTTGCCGGTCAGATAGTAGCTGCCAGCCGTCGTGATGACATGGTGGTAGTCCGCCTCGCCAGCCACCGCGGCGAGATCGGTGCGCGGCTCGATCTGCTGGAGCGTCTTCATCGTAGGCGCGGGCGGGCCGGGAGGCGTCAAGTTGCCTTGCGAAAAAGCAAAACACGTAAGTGCCACGAGGTTCGCGGCCACGAAGAAAGGGGAGTGTCGGATCGGTTGGAAAGGCTTCATCACAAACCTTTCTTCGGATTTTCCTTCCTTTCAACCTAAAAGGGGAAATGGGGGACTTGATATTTCGTAGTCAAGTGGCGTAATGCCAAGGGTATGAGCCTGGCGTTGAGGTCTGAAACCACTCACCCTGCGGGTGAGGGTAAAAATGAGATCAAATTTCCTATTGGATCGTGGCCTCTGGACACGCCTGGCGGACGGTTTTTTGCGGAATGGGATCCCGATGCGCCTGTCACGCGGGAAGGGCAGTTGATCTTCTTTTTCCAGTTTCTCCATGCTGGTGGTCGATGGGATGAGTTCATGCGGAAGTGCCCGTTGCGGTACACTGGCAACCGCGGGAGCGGCGGGCACAACGTAATGGGGACGGTATTGCTGAGTGTGCTCAGCGGGCACTGGCGTTATGCCCACATCAACGGGGTGCGCGGCGATGGCATCAATCCGCAGCTGCTGGGCATGGAGCGCACGATCAGTGAAGATGCCGTGCGCGCCGCCATGAAGCGCATTGTTGAAAAGGAAGGACTCGACTGGGTGGGCAGGCAGTTGCGCGAGTCCATTTCGCCTGTGCTCGGGCAGCCGTGGATCTTGGACATCGACACCACGGTGAAGCCTCTTTACGGCCACCAGCAGGGTGCGCAGATCGGCTACAATCCGCACAAGCCCGGCCGTCCCAGCCATGTTTATCACAGTTACTTCGTGGCGAATTTGCGCATCTCTCTTGGCGTGGAAGTGCGCCCCGGCAAAGAACACGCCGCCGGGCAGGGACTGCCGGGACTCTGGCAAATGCTCGAGGGACTGCCGCGCTCCTCATGGCCCACCTTCGGACGCGGTGATTGCGGCTATGGCAATGAAAAGATCATGCAGGACTTTGAGTCGCGGCAGCTGCCCTATCTCTTCAAGCTGCGGCACACTCCGAAGGTCAAAAGCCTCGTGCGGCAGATGATGCACGCGGGAGCGGCGTGGCAGGATAGCGGCGGGGGCTGGGAAGCCATGGAAGCCACGATCCGGCTCAGCGGCTGGACGCGCGAGCGCCGGGTGGTCCTGGTGCGTGAAGCGCCCGCGCAGGCTCCAGTGGCAGAGAAAGGGCGCCGCCGCCGCGACCACCCGGTCTGCCTGCCCAACGCCTCAGGCGAAGGCTGGGACGCGCACGCCGCACCGTGGAGTGGAAAGATCGCGGTCCTGGTGACGTCGCTCGACCTCCAGGTCTTTCCCACGCTGTGCATGCCCCGGCTTTACCGCGAACGGGCTGACGCCGAAAACTGTTATGACGAACTCAAAAACCAATGGGGCTGGAACGGTTACACGACGCAGAAACTGGCCCCCTGCCGACTGATGGCCAACCTCATCGCGCTCTTTTACAACTGGTGGAACCTCTATGTGCGCTTCTATGACGAGGAGCATCATCGTGAGGCCATCACCAGTCGGCCTGCGATGATGCAGGGAGTGGCGCGGCAGGTGCAAAGCGGCGGCCAGCGCACCGTGCGCGTGAGCCTGCTGCATGAAAAAGGCGGTATCATCGCCCGGGCCGTCACCCTCATTAGTAGTCAGTTACAACTGATGCGACGCATCACGGAGCGATGGACCGCCGCCGCGCGCTGGGCGCTGCTGCTGACGCGCCTTTTGCGTCGCTGGCTGGGTGGAAAATGGCTCCCAGGGGTGCCACCGGAGGCCGCCCCACTGCTCAGCGGGTGAGCAATCTCTCCAAGCCAACACTTCCAGCGGCAGCTCATCCCCGCCCGGGCGGCGGATTACCCTCCAACCTGCTCAATTTGCCTCGGTCATTTTCCTTTTTAGGTTCAACGTTTCCATTAAATCGAATCATGGGCGAGGCGCTGCCGGCGGCGCGGAAATTTGTGTCAAGTTTGACCAGGTGCGTGTCGAGGGCAACACCTGCCGCAACGACGACTGGGGCACCCAGAGAAAGAACTCCCCCGGGGATCGGTCGAGGTGAAGCCGCCGGCGGCGCTCTCGCCATTGATGGCGGCAGCATTCAGCGCAGGGATGATGTGGCCACTGCACCGACTTCCTAGCGCTCAGGGCCGCTCTCGCACCCGGAAAAAGCGTCTCGAAGCGGCGGACGGGCCGGTCTCGGTGAAATCGATGAATTCCTCCGGGCCGGTGGCAGTGCGCGGCGAACCGGGAATCGGCAGCCAGGGTGGAGTCAGCGTGGTCGTCGATTCGATGTCATAGATGCGTTCCGAAGTGGTGAGCCAT
>JBPCQC010000120.1:0-4881 GCA_050998515.1 Verrucomicrobiales bacterium | reverse complement strand
CGTCCGTTTTCAATGGGCGGCGCGATGTGTCATCGCGCCCTACCTTTGGCGGGCTCCACTACCGGCTAATCTCTACTGTCCCTCCAGAACACACCTTGCCGTGCAGTCAAAGTGCATGACAGGCTCTAGGTGCCGCATGAATTCCGCCCGCTCTTCGCTAAAAGTTGCCACTGGCGGCGAGGCATCTTAGCATCGGGCGTGACGGGCAACCGCGTCGCGTCCCATCTGCATTCTGAACTCTGATTTTTCATCACCATGCCAAATCCCTGGACCGGAATAGGAAATCCTTATACCCGCGAAGAAGTTCGTGAGCGCCTTAACGAAACGCTCAAGAAAGGCCAGGCCATCATTGCGGCGGGTGCCGGCACCGGCATCAGCGCCAAGTTTATCGAAAAGGGCGGCGCCGACCTCATCATTATCTACAATTCCGGGCGCTTCCGCATGATGGGCCACGGCTCCACCTGCGGTTTGATGTCTTATGGCGACGCCAACGCCATCGCCATGGAAATCGGCGAATACGAAGTTCTGCCAGTGGTGCAGGAGACGCCGGTCATTTGCGGCGTGCATGCGACCGATCCGCGGCGCCGCATGTGGCACTGGCTGCTCCAGGTAAAGGAAATGGGGTTCAGCGGTGTGAACAATTTTCCCACGCATACGATCGTCGATGGGCATTTTCGCCAGGTTCTCGAGGAAACCGGCATGAGCGTGCAGAAGGAATACGAAATGGTGGCGCTCGCGCGCCGCATGGACCTTTTCAGCATCGTGTATGTCGCAACCGTCGAGGAAGCAGTCGCCATGGCTCAGGCCGGTGCTGACGCCATCATCGCCCACGTCGGCACCACGGTTGGAGGCTCGGTCGGCGTAAAACAGGCAGTGGTCACGATGGACTTCGCGATCAAACGCACGCAGGAAATCATCAGCGCAGTCAGCCTGCATCGAAAGGACGTGTTTTTCCTCACACACGGCGGTCCGGTCAACACCCCGGATGACGTCCGGCAGGTTCTGGAAAATACAAGCGCCGTCGGTTTCGTCGGCGCCAGTTCTCTTGAACGCATGGGGGTCGAGGAATCGCTGACCGATCTCACCCGCCAATTCAAGGCCGTGCCCTGGCGGCCCGGCAAAGGCAGTAGTGCAGGATAGCTGGCGAGTTCAGGATTCAGCGAATACGAAATTCAAGCCTTGTACCGCAAACAGTCTGCTGTGTCGCAGACCTGCCGTCTTCATGGATGGGGACAGGCAAGCTAGACAATCTCCAATCCTGGAATCACCCAGGGCACTTCAACCTCATGGTGCCACAAACGCGGCCCGCCAGTCCCGTGCCCCATTTGGGCCTTCGATACTGATCGAATCAATTTCGACAACGGAATCGATCGTCCGCTTCAAGCCGGTGATTTTGACGGCAAAAAACGGAGAGACAGCGCCAGCCCGCGGAGGCGAGACCCACTCCCAATTGGTCCCGCGCAGCTCGACCTCCCGCAGGCGCCAGCCGGGCGCGAACGTTTTGGGTTGACCCTGTGCGTCCGCAAACATGAGGAATACATTTTCCGAGAGCAAGTTCCAACCCGCGGGCGTGCGCAGCTGGGTCATGCGTGAGCCTTGAACCAGTGACGTATTCAAGCCCGGATGCCTCTGTGCGGTGGTGGACTCCCCATTTCGGGGGCCTGCGGCCCCTCGCGGGAAAAACTTCCAGCCAGCCTGGCTCGCCACCGACCAGGCATCAGCTCCCGGGATTCTGAAAACGGCGGGGTTCCTGGCGCGCGCACTCGGGGGAGCTTCCGCGCTGTTACCAGACTCGGAATTTTGAGAAACTGGCTCGCTCTTCGACTCTTCGGGTTTCAGTTCTTGCTCGGCGGCGCGGAGCTTTTCCTCTTCCTGAGCTTTCAGAATTCGCTCCGCCACTCTCGACGGTCCGTCTTTAGGGCGTGTCGGCTCCGCCGCCAAAGGAAGAAGACCCACGCCGATAAGAAGACAAATGCCGAATTTCATGTGGTATCTGTCAAAATTATAACGCGCGGATATGTTTTCGTCCATCGCGCTCTCAGATTTTCCATCCGTCTCGCGCTGAGTGACCCACGTGCCGGCCTGATAAGCTGTAAAAATAGCTTTTGCTGACTACTTCATCGGGCGGGCAACGGGCGTCCTGCTCCGGGCAGCCTCAGCTCCATTCTCTGGCAGTAGAGCTCCGCCGTGAGTTTGCGGATGCCGTCAGTGGGCCCGGGCCCGGCTCGCAGCCGGAAGATGCCTAGATTGGACAAGCGGATCGTTCCCAACTCCCGGCGCATGTCGGAAGCAAGGAAAGTGAGCTTGCCGTTCTTTTCGTGCGATGTGCTGTTGTTTCCGCGGATCAGGAAGTCCTCGAACCACGCGAACCACGTCTGTGCGCCGCTCGTAAACCTCCGCGCTCGCAGGGTATCCAGGGGTAGCGCCCCCGACGACGAGCACTCTACCATCGGGCAACAGGGCGGCGGTATGACCACCGCGTGCGGTGGCGAGCGATCCAGTCGCGCTCCCTCGTGTTATTTGTCTTGGCGCAGCTCGTTTCCGCCGCCACGTTCAACGTCGCCGACGGCGATGTCGCTGCGCTTAAAGCCGCCATGGCCGCGGCGAACAGCAACGGCGCAGGCGACACCATCAACCTCGCCGCGGGCGGCAGCTACACGCTCGACACCGTCGACAGTCTGGCAAATGGCTCCAATGGTCTGCCAGTCATCAACAATGAAGTGGCCGGTCTTGATCTCACCCTCAACGGCAACGGCGCGATCATTCAGCGCAGCACCACCGTCGGCACGCCTGAATTCAGGATTTTGCAGGTCGGCACCGGCGCGGCCGTTAACGTCACTGGCCTAACCCTAGCTAACGGAAAGGTCAGCGGCAGTTCACCGGCATACGCGGGCGCGGGCGTTTACAATAATCAGGCGACGCTCGGCCTGAGCAACTGCACCGTGCGCCAAAATGATGGCCGGGTTGGCGGTGGGATCTTCAACCACAGTGGAACGGTCACGCTGAGCGGTTGCTCGATTATGGCGAACTCAGCCGACACAGGACACAGGAGTATTGTTGGTAACCATGCTGTCGAGGAGCGTCACGACGCGCAGCTTGTCATTATCACCAAGCCGAAGTCATTGCCGATTGCACCCGCGAAACTGGCGATCTCTTTGAGACACAGTGAGAATTATACAGATGGAGCCGAGGGTTCGAATCCCTCTCTGTCCGCCAGTTATTTTAAATCAACGGGTTAGATCGATAAACCCAGGTCAATCTGTGCAAGTAACACCGTTACGTAACACAAACGGGTTTAGCGGAGCTGCTTTCAGAGAGGGGGGCGGTAAGCAATCTCCCGCGGGCCGTCAGCGCGGCAAAAGGCCAGGCGCCCTCGCCACAGGTTTCATCCACCGGCCCCGCTGGTTATATGAGAGCAGGGAAAAATCATCGCTGGCAGCGGCTGCAAATGCGGCCGCTCTTCGGCGAAGCAGGCGGCCACCTGCCGGCGGGTGGTGCCGTGGATGCGGGTGTCGGCGACGCTCTTTTCCCACTCCAGAAGGTGGAGGTTCTGCGCCCCGAGGGAAGCAAAGCGCCGGCCCTTGAGCGCGTTGCCGCGCACGTAACCGATGCCGCGTTCCACTTTGCCCTTGTGCTGCGGGGTGCGCGGCCGGCACGGCAGGACATTCATCTTATAATGCCGGCAGAACTCGGCCAGCTTCGGATTGATCTCGGGATCAAACCAGTCCGCTCGCAGCACCGCCGCCTTCAGGTTGTCAAGGTTGAGAGCAGGGGCGTTCCGCCAAAGTGGCGAAAGGTGTTTTCCAGACAACGCAGAAAGGTCTCCGTGTCTTGTCGCAGCACCGCTTCGCTGTAGGCTTTGCGAGTAACTCAAAACGACGCGAAAGACCCACGTGCGACGGCTGCCGCCCTGGCCGTCGTCAATCGGCGCGCCTGGGCCGAAATCGACCTGCCCCTCTTCCCCATCAGGCATTCGACCCGCCAGATCCGCTCCGGGTCTTTCGCCTTGAGGCCCCGCACATGGCGTTTGACCGCCTGGTAGGAACCGCTGAATGCGTTGTCGCTGACCAGGTCCTGATAAATGCGTTGCGCGCTGAGCCCTTTTTCCAGCTTGCCGGCAATCGCTTCGGCCAGCGGCTCGCAACTGCTGCGCCCCCCCCGACTGGCGCTCCCGCCGCAGCCCCACTCGCCTCCGCCGACCAGGGGGTCGAAATGGTGCACTTTGCGTTCTGCTCGCCCGCATAACGCCTTACGCTGCGCCGCTTGAGGCGGAGTTCCGCCGCCATCCGCCGCTGCGACCAGCCCCGCTCGCTCAGGCTCTTGATGGCTTATTGTGAACTCACTTGGACACGCTCCAGTGAAGCCGCGCCTGCGCCTTTCACTCAAACTCTTCGCCCTAACAAAAAGTGGTGCACTTTGACCCGCCTAATTCGACCTTTCAGTGGTGCACTTTGACCGTCCGCTGACATTGCACAAGCCTCCTCGCGCTGGGAATGGCTCGGCGCACGGTCATGGGTCTTTTACTACCGCTGGCGGCCAAAAACAGCAGAGCGCTCGCCATTCAACCCTCGCCGACTTCCACGACGCCATGCGCAACCAACGCCTAACCAAAGCGTGGCACCTCTTCCACGGCCGTTCCCCTTGACTCACATGCAAAAATCAACCGTGGGAACTTACGGGCTCGATACAATTGTTGTCGACTCCTCCAAGGTGAAAAGCATACGGAAGTAAAAAATCCTGTCCTCAGAAAAAACCCAGGGCTGATTTTTTCATGGTACTTCAGGTTTCCAATCCTGCCCATCCGACCGGGGTCTCAGACCCCGGCTACAGCGTTGTAGCCGGCCTCTGTGAGGCCGGAGAAATCAACCGCAACCCTTGACG
>JBPCQC010000088.1:0-25619 GCA_050998515.1 Verrucomicrobiales bacterium | reverse complement strand
GAATTTTAGCTTGACCCGAAATTGTGTGAAGTGCCATTCGGAAGCCCGTTCTGCCAGAATCCCTGGTTCTAAAAACTTCATCAAGCCGTCGAGCCATGAGCGAGATTCAAGGACTGACCCCCGGCGGATTCTCCTGCATCACAAATCGTTGCATCGCTAACCATGCGAATACCGGGAATACGCGGAACAACTATTCCCTTTTCTCGGCTGAGATGATGTGTTGATATCGTGGCGGCAACTCGTCGAATATGTCGAACGATCGCCCTACAGACACCATTGCCGCGGCCTCGAATGGATCGGGACTCTCGATGACGCTCTTCAACTTGGATGAGTCAACAATAATCGTATCGATCCCGTAAGTTCCTGGAACCACTCTGACATCCGCGGCGTTTCGCGGCGCAACTCTGCAAATCTTGCTTTTGCTTCCAAAATCACCGGTCGTCACGGTAAACGCGTGAGTACACATACTGAGAAATGTGTCACATTGTGGCGCGGGCAGGACGTGTCTGACTTCTTGTTCAAAGTCTTCCTTCAACTTACGTGCCTGGGCGGCGTCTCCTTCCAAAAGAAAAATACTGGAGGTGGGATCTGATTTCAGCCCCCTGATTCTATCTGCCTCGGTGTCATCGATCTTTTCTTTCAATTCAAATAGTGCCGCCTGTAATTCATTCCTCTGACTGGAATCGAGTTGGAGAAAGTCCACGATCTCTGGTTCGAGTTTGAAGTCCAGGTTAAATGGGTTAAAGTAGAAAAAGTTCATCAACCGCTTTGGCACGGCCACGAATCCTTCTCGCACAGTAGGAGCGGCCGGTTCGAGGCGGGCTGCGATTGGTTCCGCACTAGGTAATTGTATCAACTGCGCATTGCCCGATCGCTCATCAGAATCTATACTCAGTCCTGCTACGAGCGGCTTAGCCGCAGCGCTTGCAGGCCGCAGTTTGTATCCTATTGCTACGCCACATGCCGCACTGATTATACACAGAGCGACTATCCGCCACATGGCACCTCGGAGCAATTCCATTAACAGCGTGATTTCAGCACCTAACCCTGAATGTAACCTTCCTGTGACGCAGTGCCCCAAAAATCGCGCGTCACTACCCACGGCCAAAACGGCGGCAACCCCGGCCCAGGCGTCTGCTGCGATGAGACAAGCAGGCTGGATAGACTTCCGGTGCACGCACCGCTCCATGCGGCAGGTGAAGGCTGGCCGGCAGGCCAGTAGCTCCAAGCCCCAGTCGAAGCGATGTTTAAGAGAGCATTTTGAGAACAGTTCGCTTCGGCTGCGGACTCGGTTGAGCCAGTCCCTGAAATACGTATCTTGTTTGCCTCTGTGATCGTTCCGCTTCGTAACTTTTCTTTCTGGCCACTTCCGTTTGCTAGCACTTGCAAGGTGGTTGCTCCCACCAAAACCACGCCGGCGGTTGCCGCACCTGTTGTGCGCAGAAACCGCCGGCGGGTAAGCCGATTATTCCATAGTAAAGGGCTAGGTGACAGCGAATTAGAACAGGCGCTGCGTGAGGCTTGCCAACCCGGTCTCTCCACCATTTGAATTAGGCGACTTCTTCATGGCACACTACTTCATGCTGGAAATTGGCTGCGCTGTCGAGATAAATCTTCAGGAATCTTCCGCCGCCGTCCCGCCGCTTCAAGCCACAATGACCCCCGTTCAACGACTGCCGGGAAGCGGTTTATTGACTTACGAGCGTTGATCGTTTGAAACCCATCTTCGATAGTTTGAAGGGTTTTTCCAGAGGTCTGAATCTGGAAGGAACTGCTGGGAGGCAAAATTGCAGTGCAACTTTTGAGGTTTTGACGGTGAAGAATCTTGATTTTTACAGGCGTTTCGTCATACGGTGGTGGCGGAATATCCCGCCGAGCGAGGATCGCCTTTCTATCGCAGTACCGCGCGCAATCTCAGAAAATGGCGAAGAGCGGTTGGGTTGGACAAAGTGAGACGCCAGGTTTGGCGGGTCAGACCGCCAGGAAGGCGCAATTCCGCAACGAGTTCGGCCGGGGGTTCCGACCACGAGCCCAGAGATTGTGACCATTCGAGATGCAAAGCCACATCGTCAGCGGCGAGCGCATGCACGATATCGACGTCCAGGTGACCACTGGATTCGGTCCCGGTGGTGAGATGATTAAAAGCGGTTACGCTGGCGGCGTCCGAACCGAGCGCGTATTCGAGCAGCGCGGAGAGGCCGTCCCCGTCGAGATCAGCAAGCGGATCGCCGGAGAACGCAGTGCTGTCGCCTCCGCCGGGTGAACCATTGATGGCGACGCTCGAGCGCCAGTTGGCCGGGATCGCCGGGTCCGGGTTCGATGCCGGATGAATCAGCACCAGACTGTAGCCACCGCCATCCGGAAGCATCGGCCAGGGCGGTACGTCGTCGTAGTTGAATTCCTTGATCGTGTTGTTCTCCGGGTCTTCCAGCTTGATTCCCTCGCCGCCGTTATCGAGGGCCGAACCGGCGGCAAACTCCCCTGCGACTGAATGGCCGGTGCCATGAACGGCCTGAAACGCCGCCAGACTTCTCACTAAAAGTACCCGGCTCCCGGGCGCCAATGAGGTGACAGTACTCCCCGTGAAATCAAATTCGATGCCCTGAGTGAAGCGCACATCAGCAAGCGGAAGTGCGGCATCGCCGATGTTCATCAATTCGAGGTATTCCGCAAGCCCGTCCCCACCGGGGTTATACATTATTTCGGTGATTACGAGTGACTCCTGCCAGACAGTGGGGGCACCGGGATAGGTCGTGATTGCGCGTTGCGTGCCGGCAGCGTCGAGCAGTCGAACGGTTTCGCCGAGGTTGCTGAGCCGCCCCGAATATTCGCCCACTACCACCAAACCCTGGCCGCCCCGCGGCGCTGTGGCGCGCGCCTTGAAAGCCACGACATCAGGCGAAACATAGATCGACCCGCTGGCGGGCAGAACCGTTCCGGGCTCGAAGGTGAAATCAATCGCCTCGGCCAGCCTCCATCCGGAAATGTCAATAGCCACCGAGTTGGGGTTTTGAATCCGCACAAATTCCTCGTTCTGATTTCCTGAGGCCGGCGAGACGTCAATTTGGCTGAAGACCAGTGGCTGGAGAGCATCGACGTTTTGTGTCGGCGGCATCAGGGCGTCGCCGTACATCGCATTTACACGCTGAACAATGAAGTTGGAGAAGAGCCGGCTGATCTCCTGAGACATCGTGTTGTGTCGAAAGGGCGATTCCGTAACAGCGGGAGCGGGATTATGCCACGGCCCAGGGGTGTATTTTGCATGATCGAGGGCGGCGTCGTCTCCGACCAGGGCGAGCATTTCCTGAAAGCGGCGGTCCACCCAGCGCGTTGGGTCCGGCGAGACGGCACTCTGTTTCCAAAACTGTTCGTGAAGGGTGCGGATGCGGCGGCGAACCATGACGTCGAATTCGGCGATCGCCCACAATTTGGAAACGAGATTTTGACCGGTGCCGCTCCTAAAACCGCCAGCGTTGATGTAGATGCCATCGTCGAAATAATTGTTGGCCGCTGTCCACAAGCGGCCAAACGAGAGGTCCAAGTCCCATGGCAGCAGCGTCCAGAGGTTGGTTTTTCCGGTGTCCCGGTAGATATAGTAGTTTTTCGAATGGAGGTCGATATTCGCCGTGGCGGTGTTCGCCGCCATGAAGTTGACCATCTTGGGCAGATCAACGTGATCGTAGAGAAAATTCTTGCGCGCGGTCGCATCGGTCAAGGTCAAGCCATTGAGGAACGCCTGAAGGTCGGTATTATTTTCCTCTTTGCGGTTTTTCTTTTCCGCACCGGCCACGGCATGGGTCGCCGCATCCGTCATGTTATTATACATTTTGTAGAGCGCGCCATCCTTGTTAAGTCCAGCCCGTTCAAGATAGACGTCGTCGGCATCCTCGACGAAATCGAGCAGCCCGAAAAACAGCCCGTTCTGCTGGACCCGCACCGGGAAACAGTAGTGCGCCGGCACGCCGGCTTCGATGTTCATTTCGTACGCCAGACAATGACGGGCTTTGGTTTTATCACCAAAGACGGTCAGCAGGTTGATGTCCTTCGCTCGAATTTCCGCGGGATCATCGCTCCACTTGAAGCGGTAACCGCGGTTGCCGTCAATATCGTAGGACTTTTTGGGGAAAGTACCACCCTGAGTCGACTGCCCATGAATGTTGATCCCGACGTTGTCATAGAATTCTCCTTTGAAAGCGATCGAGCATCGCGTGCCGGAAGTGGTATTGGCGGCTGACGGATTTTGAATGAACCACTCAAGGAGCGGCAGATTGGTGGTCACACTCGGATCGACGGGCACGGTGCCGAAATATTCCGGTGCATCGAGGGGATCGCGAAAGGGGGGGATTTTTGTCTGGTAACCCGCGGCGTCGGTGGCGGTGACTTTCCAGCGCAGCATCTTGCCCGCCTCGATGGCGGCGCCGCTGATTGACGCGCTGAAAACACCGTCGCCAGCAAGGACATCGCCGTTCAGGCCATCATCAGTCATCGGCACGGGCTGCTCGGCCTCATACATTTTTCGATGGCCCAGGGTGACCGTACTGACGGCGCCGCCCTGAGCCGGCAGGATTCGCGCCGAGACCACCAGTGATCCCCCCACCGGCGGCGCGGCGGGGTTTTGTGTGACTCCGCGCACCAGTGGGCCTGCGGCCGTCACACCAGTGTTGTCTGCGCCGGGAGTCGGGCTCATGAAGCCAACCGCCGAGACCGGCGTGGGACTGTTGACCGTGCGAACGGTGAGCTTCGGTCCCGGGCGGTTCTGGTCCCATGCGATCCAGACTGGCTGGCTGCTGGTTACGAGAATAAACTGGCCGCGGGTGGGATCAGCGGGATTGGCGATCCATTGACGAACGAGCGCTGTGACGTCCCAGACGAAGCTTTGCGTCTGACCCGGCTCGTGGCCGACGGTCGAGACGGGGCTGTGGCTCGAGTAAAAGTCCACCAAATCGTCTCCGTCCGCGCCGGTCGCGATGGTCGTCACGCCTTTGGCCGCGTCCGGCGCTGGGAAAACACCTACTGAACCGGCCACTGTCGACAGTCCCGACACACCGGCGAAGATCCGGGCCGTTCCGCTCCATTCGAGTGTCGCTTCCACAACAGTCTGCCCGGCAGGAACGGCTCCAAGCCTGCTGCTATAGTCATACCAAAGGTACTGCTGATGCCCTTGCTGGGGCGCCGAATCATCAAAGGAGTTAAGCGAGCCGTCGAATTGAGCGCTGCCAATGCCGCTGAGTTTGACGCGATTGTAATGGGTGCCGGCGATAAAGGCCGCCGGAGTTGCATCGGTGGTGGCCACCGTGCCGGCAAAGCCAGTGCCGAACGACCTGTTCTTGGTTTGGAAATGATAAACCGGGCTGAAGGTTGTCGATGGCGTCCCCGAGGGCGAAATCAGCGAGAGAAAATCACCATCCTGATCGAGGCGGAAGTTGGTGTGAAGGTTACCGGTGGCAGGTTT
Source organism: Verrucomicrobiales bacterium (assembly GCA_050998515.1). Classification (GTDB taxonomy): domain Bacteria; phylum Verrucomicrobiota; class Verrucomicrobiia; order Verrucomicrobiales; family V1-33; genus JBPCQC01. The sequence continues at coordinate 20,167 of JBPCQC010000088.1, read as the reverse complement.
GCGATTTTTGTTCGAGGCAAAAACAACGAGGCGTCCGTTGGGCGCGAGCACGCGGGAGGGGAACGTCCATTTTGCCAGATCGAGCGAGTCGTCAGTGAGCCGCCACCCGGCGAGGTTGATTGCGCTCGTGTCGGGATTGTGGATCTCGATCCAGTCTTCATCGTCGCCGTCCTCATCGCGCAGCCCAAGGTCGTTGTCGGCCAGAAATTCGGAGATGACCGGAACGGCGTAGGTTACAGGCGCGGCGATTGCCAGAGTGAGAACGGTGAGAAATTTTAGGGGCGCAGTCTTCATGAGTCGTTTGGGGGCAGGGGACTCGAAATTCTTGGGGGTTATTCGGTGACGGCACGATATTGCGGTCGCGGATCGGCAAAGGGGGTCGCACGGTCTTCGTAGAACAAAGTCGTGCCCGGAGAGCCGCCGGTGGGGAAGTTGATGACCAGGTTTTCCCACGTCGTGCCGTCCGCGGATTTCTGCACGCGATACATTTTGCCGGGACTCGCATCCCAGAAAACGGTATGGGTGCCGAGAATTGGATCGTCGACGATACTCGTCACCGCGGGCAGCGAGCCCGGCAGCCACTCGAGCATCAGGTAATCGAAGGTGACGTAACTATTAAGGGTTGTGGCAATGCGGCGAAGTTTTAAAACGTTCGGTCCGGCCTGGATCTCTCCGAGGGCGCCAGTGGTTTCGAACTGTATCAATCGCGGAGTCGTCACGTTGGTTTCGGTGCGCACCAACCGGCCGTTCAAGCTGATCTCGATCGCGGGGGGAGTCGAGCCGGTGACTCCTCCACTCGCAACCGCGTTCAAAAGATCGACGGTGACGCGCAGCCGCGAAATCGGTGTCGCTTTCGCGGCGGGCACGATGAACCAAATAGTGAACTCGGGGTCGGCATCGGTCAGAGCGCGTTCGAATCCGATGGACGGGTTGCCAGTCCGTCCGGCTGGCGTGTCGGTATTGGTATCGTCATTTAAAATCTCATTCTGCACCTGGTTGGGCCCGCCGACCGATGTGTAATCTCCCGCAAAATAATAATTATCGTCAGCCGCCACTTCGTGGCTGAAATCGGAATGTGAATTGTTATCACTTCCTGCTTCGAACAGTCCGTCCCAGGGGCTCACCTGCACGGTGGTCGTGCGCGTCTGGGTTACGGCTGCTTTAGTGGCCGTTAAAGTGTAAATCGTGGTGCTGGCCGGAGCTGGATCGAGCACGATCGACCCGGCGCCATTGACGGTTAGAGCGTCCACATTTCCAATTCCGGGGGTAATCGAGAGACTGACAGTCTGGTCAAACACGGTCCATGACAGCGTCGGGGTTTCACCGGGACGAACCAGCCAGTCACTTGAAGTGAATGACTGGATGAATTGCGCCGATGGGTCCGCTTCGAGCTTCAGGTCATCGAATTGTATCCAGGCGCTGCCTGCATCGAGCTGGCCGCCCGTGCGGCGGAGGATGAGTTTGTTGGCGCCCGTCCGCGCGCCCGCCGCACCGCCGGTGGTGTCTATGGTCACTAGAGTGTTTGTCGCGATCCCCGTCGCCGTCCAAAATGGGGTGGCGTTGGTGTTGAGCCGGGCCTCGAGGTCATGGGTCGTGTTGGCCTTTAAGCCGATGAGATCCAGCGTCAGCCGCAAGGGCTGATTTGGACCGGCTTCGGTGGCGTCAAGCTGAAAGAAAATGTTGGTCTGCAGGTGGCCGCTGGTGAGCGCCCTGGGAAACCCAAGGTCGGCTGCGGCATTGATCCAAGGCTCCATGCCCGTTGTCCAGTTCACTCCGCCGAGGCCCGCCACCGAATAGTCACCATTCTCCCAATAGTAGTTGGCGAGACTGGCGTTTTCCTGCTCGAACTCGGCCTGCGAGTTGTTGTCAGGCTCGGCGCCGATCAAAAACACGGTCTGAAACTGCGCCAATGCCGGCTGTACACTCACAAGCAAAACGACTGCCGCCAGCAAGCGCGGGCAAAGGGGGGATTTCATAATGAAAAAACTGGGGGGGCGACGAGCTTATACCATTGTGACAAAAAGGCCACAATGGGAAATGTCTTTATTGAATCCACGCAAGGGCGAGCTAGAGCAAGGCGCTTATGAATGCCAAATCGCGATTTCACCGTTTGTTCGGAAAGGACGGGAAATGTTTCGACGTTGCCATAGACCACGGATTTTTTAATCAACACGAATTTCTACCTGCCATTGAGGACCTCGGCGCGGCGGTGAGGACGGTGGTCGAGGCGGGTCCCGACGCCATTCAAGTGGCCACCGGCCAGGCGCGGCTGCTTCAGCGCATTCCCGGGAGAGACAAGCCATCGTTGGTGTTGCGCGTGGACGTGGCGAACATTTACGGCAAGGCGTTGCCGGCGAATCCATTTTCCCGCATGATCGAAGAAGCGGCGCTCCAGGCCGTGCAACTCGATGCTGCCTGCGTGTGCGTGAATCTTTTTCAAATCCCCGGCGCCAGCATCGTGCACGAGCACTGCGTGCAAAACGTCTGCCGGCTCAAAGTCGAATGCGATCACTATGGCATGCCCATGATGGTCGAGCCGCTGGTCTTTCGACCGAACGAACAAGCCGGCGGCTATATGGTCGATGGCGACGAGAAAAAGATCATGCCGCTGGTCCGTCAGGCCGTCGAACTCGGCGCCGACATCATCAAGGCCGACCCCACGGACGACGTCTCGCTTTATCATAAGGTGGTCGAGGTCGCTTGCGGTATCCCGGTCCTGGTCCGGGGTGGTGGACGAGTGAGCGACGAGGAAATTCTGCGGCGCACCGAAGGATTGATGCAGCAAGGCGTGGCCGGGATCGTCTACGGGCGCAATGTCATCCAGCATCCGAACCCACGGGGCATCACCCGCGCCCTCATGGCCGTCGTGCACGGAGGAAAATCCGCGCCGGAGGCGCTCAAGCTGGTCGGATAACGTCTTTCACAGTTTGGTCGCCACCGAGGCGGAGCCCGAGGCAGGCGGAATCTGTCGGCGGGGCGTTATTTTTCCTTCGGTGAGGCGAGGGAAGGAACGAGTCGGGTGATCACATCTCGCTGCATCTGCATCTGGGACTCATAAGTCTTCATTTGTGGCTCGGTTAGGATTGAACGCATCCCATCAAGCCGCTTGGCGATTGATTGATCGAAAAATGTGCGCACTTCATCGGCTGACTGGATTTTGTTCCAGTCGACATCTTCTTCCGTGGCCGCGAATTCACTCAGTTGGGCGAAGGCTTGATCCTTTTGGTCGGGGGTCAGGCCGCCGGCGCCCTGCAAGCCGAGCAACTCGGCACTGGCGCGCATCTCGATGCGATTGCCGCGTTCCTCCTGCTTGAAGTGATCGTATTCGATTTTCTGCTCCGCGGTCAGCAGTCCTTCGACTTCTTCCGGCAGCGTGCCGAGCTGCAAGCGGACCAACTTACCGAAGTCTGCCGGTTCCCCATTTCCCTCGAACATCCTCTCGAGCGACTTCCACATTTCGGCGGTGCGCTCAGTGATCACATTCGTCAGATTCGCTTCCTGTTCGGGCGTGAGCTTTAGCCGCTCTTTTAAACGCGCGATCTTGGCATCCATCTGCGCCTTGGTCTGACTTTGGCCTACGGCTTTGATCATTTCCCCGAACTTTTTGCTTTCACCTTCTTTTTCCGATGAAGCGGGAGCTGGCACCGGTTCGGGACCAGCAGGCGATGGCTCGGATGGTTTCGCGGCGGCCGCCTGGGTGGCCTGCAACTCCTGGCGCAAAGCGGCGGTTTCTGCGCGGGCGCGGGCCATGGCGTGTTGCGCTTCCTCGAGTTGGCCCGCAGCCACCTTAACTCGCCGTTCGGCGGAAGTCGCCTCGGCGGAACGATCAGGTTTCAAGACGAACATCACGCCCGCGCCTGCAGAAAGGCCCAGGACAAAAACAAGCAGCCCTTTCATCGACATCGAGTGTAGCTTATTACCGGGGCCGGTGCGTGACCATCTCAAACTGCATCTTGTGGTGCTGGCGTGGGGATTCACGGCGATTCTTGGCAAGCTGATCAATTTGCCGGCCGCCGAAGTTGTCGTCTGGAGGACGTTCTTTGCGACTCTGGGCCTTTGGGGCCTGGCCGCCCTGCTTCGGGTCAGCGTGAAAGTAGACTGGCGCATCGCCGTCCAGCTCCTCGCGACTGGGTTTTTAATCGGCGGGCATTGGCTGCTTTTTTTTCTGGCCGGCAAGGTTTCCAATGCGACCATCAGCGTAGCCGGGTTGCCGACCACCATCGTCTGGTGCTGTTTGCTCGAACGCGTGCTGCTGCCCGGAAAGCGGCTCCGTTGGTTCGAAATCGGGATGGGCATTTTGATGGTGGGCGCGGTATGGCTGATTCTCCGGTTTGAGGTTCGCTATTCCCTTGGCTTCATCCTCTCGCTTCTGTCCGCCCTCGTTGGTTCGCTCTTCGCCGTTCTCAACGCTCAGTTTGCCCAGCGCCACCATTTTTCCGTCATCTCGTTCTACCAGATGGGGGGCGGCTGCATCGCCTCGCTCTGCGCCTTGCCATTCTTCGAGGGCGTGAAGTGGCCTGCCTGGAGCGACCTGGGCTGGCTGCTGGTGCTGGCACTGATTTGCACCGTTTATGCCTACACGGCCTACGTGGAATTGCTTCGGCGGCTGTCGGTGTTTACCATCAATCTCGTGTACAATCTGGAGCCGCTATATGGAATCGTCCTCGCCGCACTCATTTTGCGCGAACATCATGACCTTAGCCTGCATTTTTATGCCGGGACTTCGGTCATTTTGTTGTCCGTAATGGCATATCCGTTTATTCAGCGAAGGGAAAAGGCGGTATGAGTTTATCGGTTAACTGAGCAGGTACATGGTTGAATCGATAAACCAATTACCGATAAACGAATAAAGATTCCAACCAGCGAATGAGCAGGGGAAAGCAATTTTGGATCATTGGCTTGGCTGCGCTGTTGGTATTGATCGCTCTGGGCCTGGGGCTGGCAATCCTGCGCCATTTTGATCCTAACGTGACATCGTTTTACCCACAGTGCCGTTTCTATGAGTTGACCGGCTTGCGTTGCCCGGGCTGTGGAACGACGCGCGCGACCCATCAGTTGCTTCACGGCAACGTCGCAGCGGCCTTTCGTTACAACTGCTTGTACGTTGTTACCCTGCCCTTGATGGCCTGGGTTGCGATACGATGGCTGTGGCGGGTGTGGCGGGAGATTCAGCCGCCCCCCGAGCAGTGGCGCCGCACCACACGCCTGGCCATCGCCTCGGTGGTGGCGATCCTGAGCTTTTGGATCGTGCGAAACCTTCCCGGCTGGCCGTTGTATTAAGATGTCAGTGTCGCAGTCACCGGCCGAGCAGGGAACCGCATTTCAACATTTCGGAGCGGCCCACTTGAGCGCGCTGGGACTGATCGTGGCCCTCACGGCTTGGATGATCTGGACCGCACGGAGCGGCACCAAGCCGCAACCCCTGCGTGCTGTTGAAGTCGTGTTGAGCGTACTATTGTTCAGCAGGTTTCCTGTCGGGTTGCTGGTGGCTTGGCGCTGGGGGTGGCTCGATCACGAATCTTTTCTGCCCATGCATCTCTGCGACATCGCGGCCTGGACTGGCGGCTTCGCATTGCTAAAGCACGACCTGCGTTGTGCGGAACTCACCTATTTCTGGGGCATCGCCGGCACTTTTAATGGCCTCATCACCCCGACCCTAACGGTCGATTTTCCCCACCCCGCCTTTCTGTTGTTCTTTTGGCTGCACGGCGGGATTGTCCTGACCGCGGCTTACCTGGTAGCTGGTGCCGGCTTGTGGCCACGTCCGGGCGCCGTCAGGCGGGTGTTCATTTGGACCGTCGGGTACGCCGCGCTCGCTGGAATGGTTAATTGGTTGCTCGGAACAAATTACGGTTTTCTAGCCGCTCCTCCTCCCACCCCCAGCCTGATCGACGTTCTTGGCCCCTGGCCCTGGTACGTACTCTCCCTCGTGGGCCTCGCCCTTTGTCTGTTTTCCCTCCTGTACCTACCCTTTCACCTGCTCAAAAAACCACGTGCAGAAAGGCTTGACGCCGCCCCTTAAACTTCGATGCTAAGGTCCGCTCAGAGAAATCCTGACCCACATCGTCATTTGGGTTGTATTATCAGGTTAAGTTAAATAAAATTACCCGCATGATTGAGCTCATCAGTAAAGGCGGACCGCTCATCTGGTTGCTTCTGGGATGCAGTTTTGTAGCCCTGGGCATTTTTGTGGAGCGCTTCTTCCACTTGCACCGGTCGGTGATTGATGTCGGCGAGCTGCTCCAGGGCCTTTCCAACCTGGTCAAGAAACAGAATTACGCCGAGGCGCTGCACGAAGCGGCGGGCACGCCGGGGCCGGTGGCTCGAGTCATTAAGGCTGGGTTGGTGCGGCACGAGGTTTCGCGCGCCGACTTGAAACAGATCGTGCAGGAGGCAGGGCAGCTTGAAGTGCCCAAACTCGAGCGATACCTTCCGGTGTTGCTCAGTATTTGCTACGTAGCGCCCCTGGTTGGGCTGCTGGGGACGGTGCTGGGACTCACAGACACCTTTATAAAACTCGAGACCGGCAACGGGTTTGCGACGCCGGCTGAGCTTTCGGGCGGGGTTTACAAGAGTCTTTTGACATCGGCTGCCGGGCTTGCAGTGGCAATTCCCGCCTATTTGCTCTATGCCTATCTCGCGGCTTTTGTAAAAAGCCTTATGCACGACATGGAACGCGCCGGCATCGAAATTGTGAACATTGTCGCGGATAATAGGCCGGCCATCCCTGCGGTTGCTGAAGCCGATGGACAAATCATCGCTTTCAACCGCGAGGCCGGTCATGCGGGACGATAGGGCCGACCGTTAGCAAGGGACGTGCCTTGCCGCGGTTGGGCTTGCCGAGCGCCCAAAGCTGGTGAATGACTTTGCTTCCCGGCGATGAAATTGGAGACCCATCTCGCCCTGACCCCCCGCTTCCTGCATGTGGTCCCATTCCTGGGCGTAGTTATCCTTTTGCTGAGCTTCTTTTTGCTCGGTTCGAGCATGGTTATGCAATCGGGAATTCGCGTGCAGCCTCCGGCGTCGTCCTCGCTGCTCGAGCCGATGCCGCATGCCCATGTGATTACAATTACTTCCGGGCGTGAGCCGCAGATTTATTGGAACGACCGCCCTGTCACACTTGGGGAGCTTGAGCGTGTTCTCAACGCGGAGCGCGAGAAATCGCGGCCAGTGGTGCTTGTGCGTGCGGATGAACTCGCGGCCTATGGTTCCGTGGCCAAGGTCAGCCAGCTCGCCTTGAAAAGCGGTTACGATGTGGTCCAGGCCACGATGCCGGAACTGGGTGCCTCTGTCTCGCCATGAAATTTTGCTGCGTCGAACACCCTTGAAACTTAAGCTGCAGGATCATCCATGAAAGAGGCAGCCAAGCCCTTCCCCCTGATTTTTGAATGGCGCCGTCGTTCAGGCCGAAAGTCGAAAATGTCAATTTTTCTGCTGGCGGCGTTCGTGGTTCATGCCGCGTGCTTTTATTTCATTTCGGTGCGCATTCCGCCGCCGTCCCGCGCGGTTCCTTTGCCCTTCACCATTGTGCTGGCAGAGGAAACTCCAGCGCGCAATGTCGATGACCATACGAGATTGTTTCCTTTGGCCGTACCCGTGCCCGCGGCGGGTCTCGAGCTTCCTCCACTCGATAGGGCGACGGGCTATGCTCCGAGCTACAAAGGACACACGCTTAAGTTGGAATCATGGCCGGATAAGCCGTCGCTGCTGGCCTGGCCTGATATTTCCGGCATGATGCGATCCGTTCCACTGCGGGAGCAGAATTAACCCCAAAATGTTCGAGACAACTTTTTCCGATCTCCTTTCGCATTACGTCTGGGCGCTGCTCGCTCTGGTCGGCCTCATTTGGCTCGTGGGAGAATGGCGGCGCTTGCGCTGCTGGCGGCGCGAACGGCGGGGAGAGGTGGCCTGCCGGCTCTGTGGGGGGACTTTTCGCGATCTGACTGATGAACGGCTGGTGGTGTGTCCCTCCTGTCAGGCGCTCAACGAACGGCGCCGGCCGCGGGAAATTTAGTTTGCCTAACGTTTTCCAAATCTGCCGCCGGCCTGGTCGCCCGGGCATTTGACACACTAAAGCCGCGAGACTAAGAGAAAACCATGAGCAGCGAACGGCGCGTGGTCATTACAGGCATGGGCATCATCAGTCCGTTGGGCAACGATCCGGGCACGTTCTGGGATAATCTTGCGCGTGGACGCAGCGGAGTTCGCCGAATTACACGCCTCGATCCAACCCCTTATCCGTGCCAGATTGCTGGGGAATCCACTTTTGAGCCGCGGGAATTTTTCAATGACCCGAAGGACGCGCGCCGGGCCGACCGCTACGCTCAACTGGCCATGGCTGGCGCGAAACTTGCCGTCAAGGACGGGGGTCTGGCCGGGTCTGCCCTGGACCCCACGCGGGTGGGTGTCATGGTCGGCAGCGGGATCGGTGGCTTGGGGACTTTTGAAGAGCAGCACACCACGTTGCTCCAAAAAAATCCCGCTCGATTAAGTCCGTTTACCATTCCGATGCTGATCTCGAACATCGCGAGCGGCATGATCTCGATGGACCTGGGCTTCCTTGGACCCAACATGGCCATTGTCACTGCCTGCGCGACCTCCAACCACAACATTGGCGAAGCCTGGCGCATTATTAAATTTGGCGATGCTGATGCCATGCTCGCCGGCGGAGCGGAAGCGAGCATTCTGCCGATGGGACTGGCAGGATTCGCCAATATGCGCGCTCTCTCGACGCGCAACGATGAGCCGGAGAAGGCGAGCCGGCCATTCGACAAGGACCGTGACGGCTTCGTCATGGGCGAAGGAGCCGGGGTGGTTATTCTCGAGGAACTGGCGCATGCGAAGCGCCGTGGCGCCCGCATTTATTGCGAATTGGTCGGCTATGGCATCAGTGCTGACGCCCATCACCTGAGTGCGCCGGATCCGGAAGGCAAAGGTGCGGCTGCAGCGATGGCCATGGCGCTAAAACATGCCGCTCTGAACCCTGATCAATTGCAGTACGTCAATGCACACGCCACTTCGACTGGTTTGGGGGACGTTTGCGAAACCAAGGCGCTCAAGCGGGTCTTCGGCAATCACTGCAAAAACGGGCTGTTGATTTCATCCACGAAATCGATGACCGGACATCTCCTGGGCGCTGCAGGTGGCATCGAAATCGCCGCCACCGTTCTCGCTATGCAGAACCACCTTGCTCCTCCCACCATCAATCTCGATTCGCCCGATCCTGAGTGCGACCTCGACTACGTGCCGAACGTGGCCCGCGAAGTCAGAATCACTGCCGCCATGAGCAACAGTTTCGGATTCGGCGGACACAACGCCACGGTAGTGATAAAAAGGTTTGACGGCTAAGCGGACACTATGAGCGACTATCCGCGGCTTTTGGCGAAGGCATTGGCTGCCTCCGCGTGTCAGACAGGCACCCTTCATTGGCTTGATTCCAAGAGTGGACTGCTCAGGCTCAAAGGGCACACCGGTCTGCCCGAAGAGGTCGCCAAAATCGTCGAGACGGTGCCGGTAGGGAAGGGCATGGCGGGTCTGGCGGCCGAGCGCCGCGAGCCGGTGCAGACCTGTAATCTTCAAACCGATCCCAGCAGCGACATTCGCCCTGGGGCAAAGGCGGTTCCGGTTCAGGCCAGCATCGCGATACCCATCATCGTCGATGGCCGTTTGTGCGGTGTGCTTGGACTGGCTAAAACCGCCTACCACGAATGGGATAAAGCGGAGATTGACGTGTTACGCTCGGTGGCGACGCAGCTCGGCCGGGATACTGAGGCGGTATTGCGGCAATGACCCAGAGCCGCGGCCTGTACCGCTGCACTTTACGATTCACGCCCATCGGCGCGGACTTGCACTCGAATTCATTCTCGGTAATCTGCGCCCCATGCTTCGCGCCATCCTCACGCTCTCCGCATTTCTGGTTGTGACGTTTTTCGTGGGCTGCACCACGGTCGACGACAGCTATGGCTACTCGCGTCCTTACGTGCCGCGCGTTTCTCTGCCCATGGATTTAGACAGGGACGAGCATCGTTTGCTCTCGGAAATTGCGGATGTGCTCGAGGATGCGGGTTATCGAACCACTTCCGGCGGAGGCGCCGAATACTACCTCGAGTTTTCAGTCGAAGTCGGCCCCATCAATGCCGACGTCTCGATGAATTTGCTTCAGGGCCGCCGGGAAGTCGCGCGGGCCTATGCCCGAGCCGGGGGAGCGCGGACGCTCTTCCGGCGTGAGCAAAGGATCCGCAACGCCTTCGAACAATGTCTGCGCAAATTTGAATCGCAAATACCGGAAGTCAGTCGCGGTTCCCGCGGAGGCCGCGCCGGCCGGAATGGCGATACATTTTCACGCGACCGGCGCGACCGTTACGACGACCGCCGCTCGACCGACGATTACGAAGCGGACGACGAGAGCGACGACTAGGCTTTACAACGCCAGTCCAAGCGCCTTGGCAAAGAAGGCTAGTTCGTCAGCGGAGCGGTCGATTATTTTTGAGGTGGGCGTGCCAGCCCCGTGTCCGGCTTTGGTTTCGATGCGCAGGACAATTGGAGCGGCGCCGGCCTGAGCCGCTTGAAGTGCCGCGCCAAACTTAAAGCTGTGGGCGGGAAAGACGCGATCATCGTGGTCGGCGGTGGCGATGAGAGTGGGCGGATATTTTACTCCTGGCTTCACATTGTGGTAAGGGGACAGCTTGAAAAGGTTCCTGAAATCCTGCGGCTCTCTCTCCGGAAACCCGAATTCGTCCTGCCATGCCCAGCCGATGGTCCACTTGTGGAAACGCAGCAAATCGTGAACGCCGACGGACGGCGCGGCGGCGGCAAAAAGTTCCGGCCGCTGCAACAGGGAGGCCGCCACCAGCAGCCCGCCATTGCTGCCACCGCTGATGGCGAGCCGCTGCGATGAGGTGATTTTTTCCGCGATCAGAAACTCCGCCGCGGCGATGAAGTCATCAAAGACGTTCTGTTTGTTAAGGCGCTGACCGGCCTTGTGCCATTCCTCACCGTATTCGCCGCCGCCACGCAGGTTGGCCACTGCGTAGACTCCGCCGCGTTCCAGCCAGGCGATGGTCGAGGGCGAAAAGCTGGGGCCGAGCGCGATATTGAAACCACCGTACCCGTAGAGGATGGCGGGGTTCTCTCCGTTCCTCACCAGACCTTTCTTGTTGGATACGAAAATCGGGACACGCGACCCATCCTTGCTTTTGTAAAAGAGCTGGTCAGTGACGTAGTCCTCCGGATTGAAGGACACTTTTGGTTCCCACCACGGCGTGCTTTTGGCTGTGGCCGCATCGTAATGGTAAATTCTCTGCGGGATGGCATAGCCGGTAACGATATAGAAGGTTTCGGAATCGGATTGCCTGCCTCCAAAACCGCTGACAGCGCCAAGGTTCGGCAGCGTGATCCGGGACATTTGCTTGCCCGAGCCATCAAAGACCTGCACTTCATCGTGCGCATCGACCAGCATTTGCGCGATGAAGCGGCCTCCGAGGTGGCTTACCGACTGCAAGACTGAATTTGATTCGGAGATAAGGGTCTGCCAGGACTCCGGACCCGGTCGCGCCAGATCAATTGCCACAAGGCGGCCGCGCGGCGCATCCTTGTCGGTGAGAAAAAAGAACCGGTCTCGCTCGTGTCCTACAAACTCGTAATGGGCGTCAAATTTGTTCAGCAATTCGACAACTTTGGCCTCGGGCGATTTGAGCGACTTGTAAAAATACGCATTCTTTGCTGCCGCGCCGTGATGAACGTCAATGATCAGGTAGCTGCCATCTTCGGTCTCCCCTGCGCCAAACATCCATTGCGGCTGATCGGGCTTGGCGTAGACCAACTTGTCCTCGCTCTGGTTGGTTGAGACTCGATGAAAGAATACCTTTTGATTGAGGTTGGTCGCTTTTAACTCTGCGCCTTTGGCCGGCTCGTCATACCGTGAGTAATAAAACCCGGAGTCATCCGCCGCCCAGTCGGCGCTGGAAAATTTAACCCACTTCAATTCATCCGTCGTCTTGCGACCCTGTTCGACATCGATGACAAACCATTCCTCCCAATCGGAGCCTGAGCGGGACAAAGCATAAGCGAAGTAACGTCCGTGGTGGCTCGGGGATGCGCCCGAAACAGCGATGGTGCCATCGGGCGAGAGCGTGTTGGCGTCGATGAGCATATGCTCCGGGGCGTTTGGTGCGGTGTCGCGCCAGTAATAGACCGATTGGTTTTGGAGGCCCTGCCTTTTCGAATAAAAGAGCCGCCCTTTGATTTTGTCCGGCAAGCCGTGTTTGTCGTAGTTCCAAAGCTCCTCGATCCTTTTTCGAAGCGCGGGGCGGCCAGGCAATTTCGAAAGGTAGCCGCGCGCCAATTCGGCCTGAGCTTCGATCCACTGTCGCGCCGGCGCCGAATCGGTCTCTTCGAGCCAGCGATACGGGTCTGGCACGTCCACACCGTGAAGTTTTTCAATTAGATCAAGCCGCTGGGTGGCCGGATATTTTAGCACCGGCTCGGCGACGACCTGGCAGATCAGCAGCGGGCCGATGAGGAAAAAGCGCGGGAGGATCATGGATTCAGGGTCGCGGCGGGCGAGAAAACCCAGCCATGCGGCCACGGTACGACTACTCGCTCTTTTTAGTCGGAACTGCTGCTGCCGACTCGATGACGCGCACGCTTTCAATAATGACGTCTTCAAGTGGAACGTTCGGGTGGGGTCCGGCTTGGAACTGATTCTTTCCGACCCGGCTGGTCAAGGGGCGCAGACCCGTCTTCACCGCCTTCATCTGACTGATGACGTCCATCCCCTTGGTAACCTTGCCGAAGACGGCATAGCCCACGCTGCCCGCGGCCTGGTTGAGATTGTCATTGTTTTTCACATTGATGTAAAACTGGGCGGTGGCGCTGTTGGGATCCGCGGTTCGAGCCATGGCGATGGTTCCCGTTTCGTTTTTCAAGCCATTGGCGGCCTCGTTTTTGATCGGTGGAGCGGTTTCTTTTTCGACCAACTTTTCCCCATCCTTGGCAAATCCTCCGCCCTGGATCATGAAATCGTTGATCACCCGGTGAAATACCGTGCCGTCATAGTGTTTCTTCTCGACATATTTCAAGAAATTCTCGACGGTTACGGGAGCTTTCTCCCTGTTCAGCTCGATGGTAATGAGTCCTTTCGAGGTTTTCATTTCGACGCTGGGATTGCTCGGAGGCGGCGACGTCGCTGGCGCGGCGGCTTTTTTTTCATCCGCGGCAAAAGTGAATCCGGCAAAGAGGGCGACGAACAACGGAGCTAGGATAGGGTTTTTCATGGTGAATTTGGTGTGCGCATCCAACTGAACGCAGGTGTGACCAGGATTCCAGTAATTCACGCTGAGGGCGAGGTTTTTCGTCGAGATGGTTGAAGGACGGCCGGGGAGGGCTACGAGTGCAGAGTTATGCGTTGGTATTATGTCAATGATGCGCAGGAGCGCCTTGCTGCCGAGGACGCGGAACTTCCGTCTCTGGTCCGCAGCGGCTTGCTCCGTTCGAATACGCTGGTGTGGCATGAAGGCCGCGCGGACTGGGCGGCGGCAGGGGAATTGATGCCGGAGCTTTTTGCGGCCCATCGCCCCACGCCGGCGGGCGGGGCAGACGCTCCGCTGGCCAGGCTTTCCATGGATCCTTTGCTTTCGCTGCGCGGCTGGATTTTGCCGCTCGCCATTGCGCTTTTGGCGGCCGCCGGCACTCAGACACCCCAGGCTTGGATTAGATTGACCAGCGATACCCCCGCAGCGGCGGGCATCCTGGTGCGGATTGGCTTTCTGGTCGCGATTGCCTGTTTGCTTATCGCATGGCTGTTTAGGCTGTCGCGCGCATCGCGCACAGGCGATTTTGCGGACATTCGTTCGGCGGCAAAGATCGGTGGCCGGGTGTTGGCCCTGAGTGGTCTGGCGAGTCTTCTTTATCTTTTATCTGTACTCTTCACGGTTATCGCCACCGTGGCATCCAAGGTGGCGGCAGGTTGATCGAATGGAGCCACCGTGTCCGTTTCTGCCTGTCCCCCCGCGATTGCTCTCCGCGGCATCCCTTCGGGACGTCGGGGAGGAACGCGGCGAGCTGTTTTACCATCGCGCCCTTGAATGTGCGCAGTCCCTCTGGCTGCAGGGGCTGCCGGCGCAGTCGCTCTTGTTGATCAATCGTGCGCTTAGCGCTGAGTTGGGAGGCGGGGAGCCTCTTCTGTCGGCCTGGCCACTTCCATATCGGGCTGTGGCATGGGTGATGCGTTCCCGCAGGGAAGAGCAATTCATTGGGAACCCGCGGCGTCATTACCAACATCTGGCCACGCGGATGAATGCGCCCCGCCGGGAATTGCGCAGGTGGCGCGCGTGGGCCTGCTGGCACCTGGCGCGCATGATTTTCCCAACTTTTCCGGCCGACGAGAAGCAACTCCTCGAAGAGAATGTGGTCGAACCCGGTTCTGAGGAAATAGCGAGCCAACTTCACCAATTGGGTTTGCCGGGCGAGGTGGATCTCTGGCGACGAAGTTGGAACGCTTAGGCGAAACTCGGGGGGGCGGCCTGGCGCGCCTGATGCGCTTTTGAGCTGGTGGCGGGCCTCGATGAGGCCGTCCCATGGTCACGCTTCCGCGGCAAACCTGTGTGATCGAACGATGACGAGTTTGAGCTTTGAAGTTGGTGAGCCGCCTTTATCTTGCGCGTCCTCTTTCCCCTCGAATTCATGGCATCACCAGGCAGGCACTTTCATTTTATCGGCATCTCTGGCAGCGCAATGGGTCCGGTGGCGGCCGCCCTGAGAAAACGGGGATATCAAATCAGCGGATCGGACGCGAAGACCTATGAACCGATGCTCTCGTTTCTTCAACAGCAAGGCATCGAGGTGTTGCAGGGCTACCAAGCCTCGAACATCCCGGCTGCGGCTGACGTAATTGTCATTGGGAATGCCATTAGCCGCGGGAACGAGGAATGCGAAGAGGTCCTCAATCGGAGGCTTCTTTATACTTCGCTCCCCGAGTTATTGAAGCACCATTTTCTTCCTGGCCGGCGCAATTATGTCGTCGCCGGAACCCACGGCAAAACAACGACTGCCAGCTTGCTGGCGTGGGTTTTCGAGTGCGCTGGACACAATCCCTCCTTCATGATTGGAGGCCTCACGCGCAATTTCGGAACTGGTGCGCGTTTCACGGACTCCGAGTTCTTCGTGCTCGAGGGGGATGAATACGACACCGCGTTTTTCGACAAGCGAAGCAAGTTCGTTCACTACCTCCCTGAGCTGGTCGTCGTGAACAATATCGAGTTTGATCACGCCGACATCTACAAGAACATAGAAGAGATCAAGCTGAGCTTCAGCCGGCTGCTGCGGATTGTGCCTAAGAATGGCCTTGTGTTGGTCAACGGCGATGATGTCAACTCACTGGATGCCGCCAGGGAATGCCCGGCCCCCCTGAAGCTGGTTGGTTTGGGACCCGAGTGCGAATGGCGGATTTCCGACCTCGCGAGCGAAGCTTCCGGATTCTCATTCCGGCTCAACGGTGAGCCGTTCTCGGTCTCGCTGGACGGCGAGTTCAATGTCCGCAACGCGGCCATGACGATCGCGGCAGCCCGGTTTGCCGGGCTGCCTGACACCAGCATAAGAGAAGGCCTCGCCACATTTCAGGGTGTGTCCCGGCGACAGGAAGTTCGCGGTGTGACCGCGGGCGGTGTGAGGATCATCGATGATTTCGGCCATCATCCCACCGCCATCCGGCAGACCGCCGACGCTCTGCGCGGCCGCCATCTGAAAAATGGCGGAAGCTTGTGGGCAGTATTCGAGCCACGTTCGAATACGACACGGAGAAAAGTATTTCAGAACGACCTTGTGCACGCCTTGAGTGCTGCGGACGGGGCCGTATTGACCCCGATCCCCGACGCTCACAAAGTCCCCGAGGCCGAGCGCCTGGACGTCGAGCAGTTGCTCAGCGATCTGCAACGTGTCCGTGATATACCCTGTTTTCTGGAAGCCGATTCAGATGCCGTCGTGGCACGTTTGCAGCCATTAGTAAAATCGGGAGACTTGGTGGTTGTCTTCAGCAACGGCGGGTTCGACGGCATCCACCAAAAACTGCTGGCCATGTAGCGATTAGGGGGCGCAACCCTAGTGCGGTGACCAATATTCTACGCCGTTACGGCTGATCCCCATCGCCGATAAATGCATTGGTGGCTGGCGCGCCCCGACGCCGGGAATACTGTCCGGCAAACGCTCGAACCATGAAACCATTTCTTTTTGCCCTCGCCGCATTTCTTCTCGCCGGCTCGACCATACCCCTGCTCCGGGCTGAACCCGAGCCCAGGAGGGAATGGAGGGACGGAAGGTGGGTTATCGCTCCGCGTGGCGTCACCCAATATCTGGTCGGCCAGCGCCGCAACGTCCATGACACCATTCGAAAAATCCTCCACGTGTCCCCTGAAAGGATGGCCCGCGATTGGGAATGGGAGTCCTGGGATCGCGAAAGGCCCATTGAGACCCGCCAGCGCCGCAATCGTCACGGAGCACAGCGTGCCGCCGAGCAGCCCACGGTTTGGATCGAAAGGGATCGCAATGGGCGGGAAACTGTGGTGAGCACCCGGACGACCGTGAGACGGGAGGGGCATCCTGCCCCAGCACGGCATAACTTCGCCCCCCAAGCCGCTCCAGACGCCCACATGGCATTTGCCGAGCCGCCGCCAGCCATCCGAACGATGGATAACCCCGAGGCGAGTGGGAACGAGCGTGAGAATCTGGCCATACCGAAACCCGCGGCCGACCAACCAGCGGCCTCGAGGCAATCGACGGGTTCCAATTCCCAGACCAAGAAACGCCTCGCCTCCCGTGAAAAGAGCCCTGGCGAGTCGAAGAAAGGCGAATCTAAAAGCGAACAATGGGGAGCGAGCGGATCGAGCGAGGCCCCCGCTGAGATGGACTCCACCGAAGATGAGAGCAGCCTGCCTTACGGCGTGCCGGTGCCTGAAAAAGACGGCCTCGTTTACAGCCCTTTTTCGAACGATGGTTATGTTGACGTAAAAGGAATGCCATCGGGATCGAAGGCGCGGTGCCCCTATTCGAAAAAGATATTTCGGGTGCCATGAGAATTGTACGGCAGGCTTAAGAGCCCGCCATTCTGCCGGCTTGCAGCCGGCAGTATCGGCGAATCCAGCGGTTTTTGGCTCGCCCGGACCGCACACCGACCCCACCGGCCTGGAGATTAAGCCTAACCTTTCTCCCGTACCATGGCCTCGCTCACTGGCTCGTTTTGAGCACCTGAATAAATGCCTCCTGCGGGATGTTCACCTTGCCGATCGACTTCATCTTTTTTTTGCCTTCTTTCTGCTTTTCCAGCAGTTTGCGTTTGCGCGTGATGTCTCCGCCGTAACACTTCGCGGTGACGTCTTTGCGCATGGCGCGAATGGTTTCACGGGCGATGATCTTTCCGCCGATGGCGGCCTGAACTGGAACTTGAAAAAGTTGCGGGGGGATGACCTCCTTTAGTTTCTCACAGAGGGCACGTCCCCGGAACTCCGCCTTTTCGCGGTGCACAATGGTGGAAAAGGCATCGACGGGCTCGGCATTGATGAGGATATCCATCTTAACGAGATCGGAAACCTCGAAGCCGGCATGTTCGTAATCCATCGATCCATAACCTCGGGTCAATGACTTCAGCTTGTCATTGAAGTCGACCAGAATCTCATTGAGTGGCAGGCGGCAGGTGAGCATGACGCGCTTTTCATCAAGGGTCTCGGTATGCAACAGTTGTCCGCGCTTGTCCATGATCAGGCCCATCATCTCACCTATGTACTCGTTCGGGATCAGAATGAACGCCTGCACCATTGGTTCACGTATTGCCTCGATGGTCGAAACCGGTGGCAGAAAGGTTGGGTTGTCGATCGTTAGTTCGGTCCCATCGGTGAGCCTCACCTCATAAACGACGCCAGGATAGGTCGAGATCACGTCCATGTTGAATTCGCGTCTCAAACGTTCCTGCACGATTTCCATGTGCAAGAGGCCAAGAAAACCGCAGCGAAATCCGAAACCAAGCGCCGCGCTTGACTCGGCTTGAAAGCGAAACGCGCTGTCATTGATTTGGAGCTTTCCCATTCCCGCCTTGAGCTGTTCGAATTCATCCGTGCTCACTGGATAGATGCCGGCAAAAACCATCGGCTGGATTTCCTTGAACCCTGGGAGGGCGTCCGGCGCAGGGTTCCGCGCGTCGGTCATCGTGTCGCCGATCTTTACCTCAGAAGAGGACTTCATGTTTGCGACCACGTACCCCACATCGCCGGCCTCGAGCACGTCGATGGTTTGTTTTTTCGGCGTGAAAATTCCGACTTCCTTTACGTCGTAATGTTCTCCCGCGAACATCATTTTGATCGGCGTGCCCCGCCTGAGCGAGCCGCTAAAAACGCGCACGTACATGATGACCCCGCGGAAACTGTCGAAAACGGAATCAAAAACTGAGGCTCGCAGATGTTTGTAGTCCGCGTTTTTGGGCGGCGGAATGCGCGAAATGATTGCCTCCAGAACCTCCTCGATCCCCAGACCCATTTTGGCGCTGGTCGGAATCGCTTCCTCTGCCGGTATGGCAAGAATATCTTCAAGCTGTTTATGGACGGCGGGCAGATTTGCGGCCGGCAAGTCTATTTTGTTGATGATGGGAATGATGGCGAGGTTTTGCTGCAGCGCGAGATGCAGGTTGGCCACGGTTTGCGCCTCGACGCCTTGCGCCGCATCGACAAGAAGCAACGCTCCTTCGCAAGCGGCGAGCGACCGGCTCACCTCATAGGAAAAGTCAACATGCCCAGGCGTATCAAGAAGGTTCAGTTTGTAGCTCTCACCATTTTTTGCGCGGTAACGCATGGTCACCGGATGTGCTTTGATCGTGATGCCGCGCTCGCGTTCAAGATCCATCGAATCGAGGTGTTGATCCTGCCGTTCGCGGTCGGAAATAGTTTTTGTCGATTCAAGCAACCGGTCCGACAAAGTTGTTTTGCCGTGATCGATGTGAGCGATGATCGAGAAATTCCGAGTGTGCGAGAGCGACATGACGCGAGAGCGGGCTCTGTGTTGAGCCCCGAGCCGGGAACGAGCGCCGAAGGTAAAAGGGCCGCGCTAAAAGGCAAGAACGACCGCTATCACGCACCGGGCTTTCTCGGCCGGGTTGGACAGCCGTCAAAGGATCGCCCCAAAAATACGCTGAGGCCCCTTCGAACTGATGCCGGCGGAGGGAATCGAACCCACACGCCCTTGCGGACACCAGATTTTGAATCTAGCGCGTCTACCGTTCCGCCACGCCGGCAAGTGCTGAAAATGAGCGAGTTATGTCAGGAGTTGCAGATTTGTACTGAACCTGTGCAAGGAATTGTGCAAGAGTAATGCCGTGAAATGCAAAGACACACCCGAGGGGAGCGACGCCGTTAACGTCGACTCCCTCCACCAGACGGCCCCTCACGGGGAGATGCCATCCGCCACTGCTTGCACAACTTCCTTGCACGGGCGGCAGTTTATCGCGGTCGGGGACAGTCGCAACCGGCGCGTGCCCGGATTGTGGAAACGCGGCTCCCGCTTCTACGGCGCATTGTGGAGTGAGCGACCTGACGGCCGCAAGCAGGCGCGGAGATTTCCGCTCACGCTCGAAGACGGCCGGACGCCCGTCGAGACGCTCACGGAAGCCAAAGAAGCAATGCTGCGGCTCAAAGCCGAGCGCATGACGGACCGGCTGCCGACAGGAGGCACCAAGCCGAAGTTCAAGGATTTCGCGGAGACGTATCTCTCGTCCGAAAAATATCTGCTCAAGAAGCCCGGCACCCAGGCGCTTGAGCGGCTCACGCTTGACGCGTGGCGGGCGTATCTCGGCGACGTGCGCCTCGACAAAATCACGCCGGCAACTCGCCGCAGGATTCATTGACCGGCGCTTGAAGGGCGTCCCGGTGGGGCGGGGGGCGTCACGGAGAGCTTCACCGCCTCGAAGCGATTCTGACTGAGAGAATTGAACAAAGCATCGCCAAAAAAATCCGTGAAACAGTCGCCGCACGTTGATCTCGTCATGCCTCCCCAACTCATAGAAGGGCCACCTGGCTCAGCGCATTCGAATTCGGGTAAAAAGAAGTCGCACCAGTCTTGGGGCATCAAAACAGCGCTCGCCATCGTGATCCTGGCTCTGATTCCTCATCTGAGCCGAGGGGTTATTGTTAAC
>JBPCQC010000014.1:0-19066 GCA_050998515.1 Verrucomicrobiales bacterium | reverse complement strand
ATTCAGCGGCAGGGCTTGATGCGCCCGAGCCATGTCCGATGTTCCGGCGTCTGCGGCATTGGACGTAGTGTCAACCGAACAGACACCGCCCAACAACGCCCGAACACACCGGAAGGTGAATTGAAGGCGTGACCACCTGCCGCCATACTGCCATCCGCAGCCTTGCGTGGTCACCCCAGGCAAGCATATCGAATCGCTGCTCAGAGGGAGCCAGCAACATGTTGGACAGGTACTGCCCACGTTGGGAAGTTGACCGCGACAGTGAAGACTCGCGCGATCGCGATCGAGGAAGCCGCGGCAGCGGGCACTCCCACGATCTTCGAGATCGTGACCCGCGTGATGTGTTCACCTGCTTCATGGAGAAATCTAGCGAGCATCCCGGGTCTGCGAATGATCGAATCAGAATTTTGGGAGGACCACTCAAGGGCTAACGAGATGATTTGTGCCGAATGATGCTGGTCAAATCCGTGTTGCCGCGCGCACGGCGATCAGGTTCTTCATTACGTGATTGAGTCGGCCCGACCAGTCCATCGTGCCGAAGGCGTCGTGAAGAGTGCGGTACAAGTGGTAGAGCCGGTCATAGATGAGTTGATGGTCAGGATTGGGATGGAACACCTTGGAGCGAACCGCACATAAGGCAGTTTGCGCAGCCTCGATGGTCTGGAAAACGCCGCCCGCGACCGCACCGAACATGGCAGCACCGAGAGCACACGTCTGGTCGCTGCGGGCGACTTTCATCGGCCGGCCCAGCACATCTGCGTAAATCTGCATCAGGGCGGCATTCTTCACCGCCAGGCCGCCGGTGGTGATCACTTCGCGCACAGCCACTCCGTACTCCTCGAAGCGATTAATGATGGTCAACGCCCCAAAAGCTGTGGCCTCGATCAAAGCGCGATAAATTTCCGGCGGGGTCGTATGCAGCGTCTGGCCCAGCAGTAGGCCGCTCAGCCGGGCATCGACCAAAATCGTCCGGTTGCCGTTGTTCCAATCGAGCGCGAGCAGGCCGCTTTCTCCCGGCTTCAATTCCGAAAGGCATTTCTCGAGATTCCGAAACTTTTCCTCCTGTGTCCGCCCGTAATTTTCCGGCACCAGTTGATTTACGAACCAAAGAAAAATGTCACCAACCGCGCTTTGACCGGCCTCGAGTCCAAAAAATCCCGGCAGAATTGATCCATCGACGATGCCGCACAGCCCGGGAATGTCGGGCAGAGGTGCCGAATTGCGGGCCACCATGACGTCGCAAGTGCTTGTGCCTAATACTTTTACTAAAACGCTCTCCCGGATACCGGCAGCAACCGCTCCCATATGGACGTCGAAAGCGCCCACCGCGACCGGAATGCCCTCGCGCAGCCCCAGTTTCGCCGCCCATTCGGCATTCAGCGCGCCGGCCGGCTGGTCTGCGGTGCAAGCTGTGTCGTAGAGACGATCCCGCAGAGGCGCCAGATCGGGATCGAGTGCGGCGAGGAATTCCTTGTCGGGCAGCCCGCCCCAGGCGGGGTTGAACATTGCTTTGTGGCCGGCCGCGCAAATGCCGCGCTTGATCGAATCGGGGCGCGTGTTTCCCGTCAGCAGTGCCGGAATCCAGTCGCAATGCTCGACAAAGCTGTGCGCCGCCGCAAACACATCTGGGGCACTGCGTTTGAGCTTGAGGATTTTCGACCACCACCACTCGCTCGAGTAAATACCTCCACAGCGGGCGAGGAAGTGGGGGCGCATCTTACGGGCAAGTTCGGTAATTTCCGCCGCTTCGGCATGCGCGGTGTGATCTTTCCACAACCAGACCTGGGCCGCGAGGTTGCGGGAAAAATCGGCGTGCAACGCCAGCGGCACGCCAGCGGCATCCACCGGAATGGGAGTGCTGCCGGTAGTGTCGACGCCGATGCCCGCCACGATCGAAGGATCAAAAGAGGCGTCGCTTTGTTGTGCCATGGCCAGAGCGCCGGTGACACTGGCCGCTAAACCCTCGATATAATCCTGAGGATTTTGGCGCGCCAGATTGGGGTCTTTGGCATCCAGCAGAATCCCCATCTCGCCCGATGGGTAATTGAACACCGCCGAGCCAAGCTCGGTTCCGGCGCGGAGATCAATCACAAGGGCGCGACACGAATTGGTCCCAAAATCGATGCCCAGGGCGCAGCTTTTCATTGCTGGATTAAAGGCCTGTCTCCGGAAGGAATGCAAAGTCGAATGACAGCTGATCCACTGGTGGCAGGGGTTTGCCTTAATGCCCTAAGGCAAACGAGCCACGAACCTTCGGGCGGTCAAACCGTCGAGTCTTGGCCGAGTATTGTGCCCTCACCTCGTCATATCCGCCGAAACCCCGCCCAACCCAAACCCTCCCAAAAATATGAGTGACTGGATTATCCTTCAGGTCGAACCCACCTTTGTGTCTGTAACGGAAGGCGAAATCGTCCCGCGGCTTGATCAAGCGAGGTATACCTTGCAGGAAGTCGGCACCGGACAGGTGAAAAAGCTCACTTGCGGACTGACCGACAAATGGGCCGACACGTTCCTTGAACGCTCGCCAGGGAATCGTGCGTCGGCCGCTTGATTGGATCGCCTGTTTTATGTCACAAAAAATGCAGGGGCGCTGTGTCAACGCCCCTGCCTATGGGGCCACGCCGCTTCGGAGTCGCCCCGGGTTGGGAGCATTCCCACCCGCGCAACCGAGAATGCTCGCCTTGCAGCGAGGTGCGAGTATGATTTCATGCCGGTAGCGTTCAAGTCATGAGTCCAGTTGATATCAGCTCTGCATTGGCCCACACCCGCCGCGCGTTTCTGCGGCGCGGCCTCGCTGGCTTGGGCGCACTGGCCTTGAGCGACATGGTCGGCCCACGCTCAGGCGCCCGGACCCTCGTTTCCGGCGGTAATCTGCTCGAGCCCAAACTTTCGGCTCTTACCGCGCGGGCCAAGCGGGTGATCTATCTTCACATGGAGGGGAGTCCTCCCCAGCACGATCTCCTCGATTACAAACCCGAGCTGAACAAGCGGCACATGCAGCCGTGCCCAAAGGAATTCTTCGAGGGCAAGATCCTCGCCTTTACCAAAGGTCACCCGAATCTTTTGGCCTCCCCTTACAAATTCCGTCAGTGCGGGCGCAGCGGCGTCTGGTTGAGCGAGCTCTTCGAGCACTTCCCGCAAGTCGTCGATGAAGTCGCGATCATCAAGTCGATGTTCACTGACCAGTTTAACCACGCGCCGGCGCAGTTGCTTCTGCAAACCGGGACGCAGTTTTTTGGCGGCGCCTCGATGGGTTCGTGGGTCACTTACGGTTTGGGGACGGAGAATCAGAATCTGCCCGGCTTCGTGGTATTGATCAGTGGCCCCAGCGACCCCAGCGCTGGCAAATCGGTCTGGGGAAGCGGATTTTTGCCCAGCGTCTACCAGGGGGTCCAGTGCCGCAGCGTGGGCGAGCCGATCCTTTACGTAAACAACCCGCCAGGAATGAGCCGCGCCACCCGCCGCGCCACGCTCGATGCCCTGCGCAAGCTCAACGAATACGAACTCGAGACCGTCGGCGATCCGGAAACGCTCACGCGGATCAATCAGTTCGAGCTCGCTTACCGCATGCAAATGTCCGTGCCGGAAGTGATGGATATCACGAAAGAGCCGGCTCACGTGCTCGAGAGCTATGGCGCTACGCCCGGGCAGATGAGCCTTGCCAACAACTGTCTGCTTGCGCGCCGACTCGTCGAGCAGGGTGTCCGCTTCGTACAGCTTTTTGATTGGGGCTGGGATATTCACGGCACGGGCAGCGGCGACGACCTGATCACTGCCTTGCCGAAAAAGATGAAGGAAATGGACCGCCCGGTGACCGCGTTGTTGAAGGACTTGCGCCAGCGCGGCCTGCTCGATGAAACCCTCGTCATTTGGGGCGGCGAATTCGGCCGCACATCGATGAACGAGGCCCGTGACGGCTCGAAGTTCCTGGGCCGCGATCACCATCCTGGCTGTTTTACCATCTGGATGGCCGGCGGCGGAGTGAAGCCCGGCATCACCTACGGCTCGACTGACGAACTCGGCTACAACGTCGCCGAAAACAAAGTCCACGTGCACGACCTCCAGGCCACCATCCTGCATTTACTGGGCATCGATGCCGAGCGCCTGAGTTTCCCCTTCCAGGGTCTCAACCAGCGGCTGATCGGCCCGCAGAGCGGGTGGAAGGTGCAGCGCGAATTGCTGGCGTGACCCTTCCGGGCTCTTCATAAAGGCGAAGCGGATTGCAGTGCCTTGACGAATTCGCTGTGCTGGGCGCTTCGCAGCCCTGTGTCGAGTGTCGCCATGATGGTCGCGCCATCCTGGGCGAGCAAGGCGGGCTGAGCTGGCCATTCTGCTCGAATGCGCGAATTAAATCGCGGCCGCAGACGCATTTTCGCTGCTGCCCGGCACGGCTTGCGAAATATTTTGCGCGCTTTGCTCGCCGCGTCGAGCCCCCGTCGCGAACCCGGTTTTCACGCGTTCTGGCAACAATTCTTTGAGGACGGTAAGCGAAAAGAAGGTGCCAAATCCGGCCAGATAGCTGACATCATACGCCGCCTGACCGCAGAGGGATTGCAGTTTTGGCATTGCCTCCTTCGCCGAATGCTCGGCGTCCTTGCGGGCGTTGCGAAAGCCATCGGTTGCAGCTCGAAAAAACGAGCGCCGCGGTTCACTGGTTTGGTCACCGGGGGTGGGATTGGTGGAATCTTGATTCATGGCTGGTTTTTGATTGTCTCGCTGAAGATACGTTGGTCCCTCCCCTCCCGACACCGATTTATTTTCAGTTCCGGGGGGAATTGATTCCGGCACAGCCAGGGCAAACCAGTGGCGAACCGGATTCTCTGATCTGCGGCAGCCATTGACGCGCCGATGGCTCGCCGCTTTGTTCGCGCATGCCTCGCCCTGACGCTCGAGCTCACGATCAACTTCGACCGGTTTCGTTTTTCCCCGGGGTGGCACCGCATGCCTCGGGGTCGGTCTTGGTGGCGTTTGGAAATACGCGCGTGATTTGCGCGGCGACAATTGAAGAGGGCGTGCCGCCGTGGATGAAATATCAGGGAGTGCCCGGCGGGTGGCTGACCGCCGAATATTCGCTTCTGCCCTATTCAACCCACGAGCGAAAACGGCGCGACATCACTTCAGGTAAGCTCGACGGGCGCAGCCAGGAAATTCAGCGGCTCATCGGCAGGTCGTTGCGGGCAGTGGTCGATCTCGATGCCCTCGGGCCGCGTACACTCTGGGTCGACTGCGATGTGTTGCAGGCGGACGGCGGCACCCGCACGGCCGCCATTACCGGGGCGAGCGTCGCCATTGCGCTCGCCTGCCAGAAACTCATCGATGAAAAGAAAATCATCCGCCACCCATTGAAGCAGCACGTAGCGGCGGTGAGTGCAGGCGTTTGTCAGGGTGAGGCGGTGCTCGATCTCTCTTACGAAGAAGACAAGGATGCGAGCGTCGACTTCAACGTCGTGATGACCGAAAGTGGCGACTTCGTCGAAATCCAGGGCAGCGGGGAAGAATCAACGTTTTCGAGCGACCAGCTAGCCGCCATGACTGAATTGGCGCGCGGCGGAATTGTTCAATTGGTCGAAGCGCAGCGGGTCGCGCTGGCGGCGACACAAGAACCTGCCGACGTCTCATCGCTGCAAGCACTGGCGGCCTTTTTTGGGAAAAAATGAGGCCAAGTGGCAGCGCAGCCAGGGGTTTGCCGGGGAAGTTCTGATCATGCCGTCTCCTCCGAATCCTCTCACCTCGACTCCTGCGCCTTTGCCGCCGGGTCCCGAGGAAGGCTCGCAGGCTCGGGCCACTGGCGTTGTGGCCATCGCGATCATGTGCAGCCGCGTGCTTGGGCTGGTGCGAGATCAATTAATCAATGGTCTTTTTGGTTCGGCTTACGCGGGCATTTTCGGGCGGGCGTTTGGGACCCCGAACATGCTGCGCGATCTCTTTGCCGAAGGCGCGCTCTCGACGGCATTCGTGACCACCTTTTCCAGGAAGATCAAAAACGAAGGGGACGAGGCTGCTTGGGCGCTGGCGCGCAAAATGGCGACGCTCACGGCGTGTTTTATGGTTCTTGTTTCGATTGCGGGGGTGGCGCTGGCGCCGTGGATCATCCGGCTGCTCGTGCCGGGATGGCAGGAGCCGGCCAAGGTGCTTTGCACCTGGCTGGCCCAGATCATGTACCCGTTCATCATCCTGGTATCACTGACGGCATTAGTGATGGGGATGCTCAATGCCAAGCGGGTTTTCTTTATCCCCGCGCTGGCGTCGGCCTTCTTTAACCTTGGGTGCATTCTGGGCGGCCTGGTCCTGGCCTGGTTCATGGATCCCGGCCTGCGCACAGGCGAGATCACCCATCGCGGACTCACCGCGTTTGCCATCGGGACGCTCATCGGCGGCGCCTGCCAATTGGGCGTGCAATTGCCGGCCCTGCACCGGATTGGGTTTCGCTTCCGGCCGGATTTTCGCTGGCGTGATCCTGGTGTACGCGAAGTCTTGCGCTTGATGTGGCCCTCGCTCATCGCGGCCGGAGGCACCCAAATCAACGTCCTCCTCAACAGCATTTTTGCTTCGTTTACCTGGGGAGAAGAGAGCGCTCAAGCCTGGCTTACAAATGCACAGCGCCTGCAACAACTCCCGCTCGGCCTTTTCGGTGTCGCGGTGGCCACCGTCACGCTCCCCATGCTTTCGAGAGTGGCCTCGAATGGCATGACGCCGCAGTTTCGCGAAGTGCTCGCACGCGGGCTCCGGCTGGTTTTTTTTCTGACTCTGCCGTGTGCGGTGGGCTTGTCGCTGCTCGCCCAACCGATCCTCTCCGTGATTTTCGAGCACGGGAAATTCACCGCGTTTGATGTGGCACAGACGGCTGCCCCCCTCCAGGCTTACGCGTTCGGACTGGTTTTTTATGCCGGCATTAAAGTGCTGCAGCCGGCCTTTTACGCGATCGATAAAAGATTTCTGCCGATGACGGTGAGCCTGGGTGTCATTGTGCTCAACGCCGCGCTCAACTCGACAACCGTTTTTTTGCTCGGGTGGGACCATTCCGCTCTGGCCTGGGCTACGGCGCTCGGGCTGGCCTTGAATTTCTCCGCCCTCTATCTGGCGATGCGGAGATTTGCAGCCGGCCTCGAGACGCGCCGGTTGGGAAAAACGCTGGGGCGCATCGGCCTCGCGGTTTTTGTGCTCGGCGCGATCTGCCTAGCAGCCAGATTCTGGCTGCTCAATGGCTGGGATGCCATGGGCTTTGCGCGGCGGCTCACGTTTTTGACCCTCACCATTGGGGTGGCGGGTGCCTCCTATTTCATGCTGACGGCCCGGCTCGGGGTCGAGGAGGCATCTGATTTTGCCAGCCTGGTCCGGCGTCGTTTTGGCAGGCAAAAGTGATGCGCAGCATTCGCTCGAGAGGGCGCGCGCAAACCGGGGGAATCCCGTCGCTGCAGCTCGAGCACAGCCGTCTGGGTGGCCGCCGGACGGTCTCTTTGGGAAGTGATCGCGCGTGGTTGAACGGCCAGGATTCATCCAGCGACAGGAGTGTCGCTGCCACTGCGTTTGCTTGCAGGCGCCTGAGCGTTTACCTGATGCACTGATGAAACGGAAGTTCATGATGCAAGCGATTGCCGCGCTGGCTGTAATCTGGTCGTTGGTATGGATTGTTTCGCAAGCAGCGGACGCGGCCATGCCGTCGACGCGCAAAGTGCTTGATTATTTGCGCGGCCGCCCGTTGGGCGGGGAAGCGAGAAGCGCGGTGATCGCGCGTGTCGCGAGTGACTACAACAAATTGAGCTTTGTGGACAAGCGTGCCCTTCGCGCGCGCGAAGCCGGCGGTCTATTCGAAGGGTTCCTCTCGGAACTTGGGCCTGAGGAAAAAGAATGGTTCGTTCAACGCGTTATGCCACCGCAATTCCAGCAACTGCTGGAAGGTTTCTCGAAATTGCCAGAGGCGGACCGGGTTAAAGTATTGCAGCGCAGCAAAAGAGAGTTGATCGAGGAGCTGCCGGATTCGCCGGCCAGAGTTCTTCTCGAACAGGCTGATTCTCAAATGTTGAATCTCCTGGCGAAGGAAGGCCTCGGGGTTCTTTATAAACGCCTTCCGCCTGAGGCCAAGCTGCAACTCCTTCCTTTCGTCGAGCAGATGCAGAACAATATGCGCCGCTTGAATGACTGAGACATTGTTGAACAGGAAGAACGGAAAGAAATTCATGCAGCGACTGTCGAAGTTCGTGATCTGCATGCTGCTCGGGAATGGTCCCACCTGGGCGGCGCCCGTCGAATTGCGGGAAACCTTGGAAGGTGCGCAACGACAATGGGGCGTCCCGTCGGTCGCGGCGGTTGCGTTTTCTTCGGAGAAGATGCTCGGTCAAGGTGTAGTCGGCCAACGCAAGACCGGTGCTGGGACGCCAGTCACGCTCGATGACAAGTATCATGTCGGCTCCATCACCAAATCGATGACTGCGACCCTGGCGGCGATCGGGGTCGAGAGCGGCCGTCTGCGCTGGGATACAACCCTGGGCGAAGCGCTTGATGACCTGCGCATGCATGCGGAAGTCCGATCGGTGACGCTCGGGCAGTTGCTGCGGCACCGAAGCGGACTCGAGCGAGACATCCCGGATGATCTTTTCAATCAACTCCGTTTGGGGCGCGAGCGGCCAACGAGGCAACGGGAAAAGCTCGCCCGCGAGTTATTGAAGCGTCCGCCGAAATCCGCGCCTGAAGCGGCTTATGAGTATTCCAATGCCGGCTACACCTTCGCCGGTCTGATGATCGAGCGCCGGATTGGTCAGCCCTGGGAAAAACTGATGATGGAAAAAATCTTCAACCCGCTTGGGATGAAATCGGCGGGCTTTGGTGCCCCAGCGAAAGATCCGCGCAAAATTGACCAGCCGTGGGGCCATGATTCCAGCGGCCAGCCGGTCGCGCCAGGGCCGTTGGCCGACAACGTTTCCGCCATTGGCCCGGCGGGCACCGTGCACATGTCACTGCCCGATCTGGCGCGTTATGGCCAATGGCATTTGCGCGAGCGCGGTCCACTCAAGCCACCGCTCTTGCGGCCGGAGACCGTGCAATTGCTCCATGGTGCGGGCCAGCGCGACGGTTATCATTTTGGCTGGGAACGCCACAGCCGCGAGTGGGCGGGCGGACAAGCCCTTTACCACAACGGCAGTAACACCATGTTCTATGCAGTTATTTGGCTCGCCCCCAATCGTGATTTCGGCCTCGCCGTCGCCACCAACATGGGAGGTCCAAAAGCCGAGCAGGCCTGCGATGACGTGGCGGGCAAACTGGTCATGACGTTTTGTCCCGCCCGCCGGTTGCAATGAGCCCTCGCAATTCTTCGTGCAAAGCTTCTAACGGCATCGCACTCCTGAGAAGGGCGCTAGTCAACCTTTTGATCATAATTGGAGTACCCTGTACTGCCGGAATGTCGGCGGGTGCGCCACCGGGCGCGTGGCCGGAGCCGCGGCAAAATTCGCGGCTGACGGCTATCCAGCCCATCCCGGGGAGGATGAAAGACGCGCCGTCGGTGGTGGCTGTATATGAAACCCCTCGCACTCGCCCCGCCATCACCCCCGCAAAACTGCCCGGTGGGAACGTCGTGGGGCTGTCGGCCGTGAACGGCGAACTGCGCTGTTATGATGCCGACGGTTCGATGCGCTGGAAGATTCACCCGCCAGGATTGAATTTCACAAAGATCATCGCGTGTGATGACTTTGACGGCGACGGCGCTCCGGAGGCGGCAGTCGAAGCGGAACGCCCAACCCAGCCCTTCGGCGCGGCAAGCCTCGTCTCACTCGACGATGGCCGGATGCTGTGGCGTTACGACGTCGAGCCGATGTCCTACGACTGGCGCCTCCACGTTGGCCGTTATCTGCCCGGTGCCGCGCACCCGCAACTCATCGTCCTCATGCACGGCTATCCGCCTGACGAACGCAAAGGCTACATCGCCCTCTTTGATGGTTCCGCTCCCGGTTCACCCCCCACGCAAAAATGGCGGCACGACTTTGAAGTTTTCACCTGTTTTCCATCACTTCTGCAAACCGACCTCGATGGGGACGGCATCGACGAGATTGCGGTCGAGACCCACAGCCACATGTGGCTCTTCGATGCGCGCAGTGGCAGCGTAAAACAGTATCTCGAGTGGGACGTCTCGCCGGCCAACGTTCGCAGCTATGGCCTGGTCGAGTTTGTCGATCTCAACCGCGATGGCCGCAAAGACTTCCTCTGTCTGGCAAATTTCGCCAAGCATTTTGAAGTGCTCCTGAACGATGGCGGCAAGCTCGAAAAGGCCTGGCACCATGGATGGGAAGACAGCGTGACGACTTCCAAAATGGAGATCACCTGGCCGATGCCGCCCTACGGCGACGTCGATGGCGACGGTAACATCGAGCTGGTCGTGTCACTTTTCGATGTCGATCGCAGCGGCGCCTGGTCATTGTGCGTTTACGACGCGATAACCGGCGCGTGCGAGGCGCGGCACACCGGAATGGTGGCCGAAGCACTGGCCGATGCCAATGGCGATGGAGCCGTCGAGATTCTTGCCCGAACGGCGGCCGATCGCTCAGTTGCGCGGCCAGACGGCGGACACGCCCTCGATGGCCGCGGAGGCGTCCATGTGCTTTTCGCGCGGAACGGTGAACTCAAGCCTCTATGGTCCGATTCGACTGCAATCCCCGTGCGCGGTCCCGGTCCGCCGCGGATCCAGCGCGGCGAAAAAATATTCAGCATCGACCTGCGCAAAGATCGCGGGCCGATCGAATCCCCATGGCTCCCTGCTCCGAAACCGTTTTCCTTCGATGCGACAATCGGCGCCGATGTCGCCACGCCGCCAGAGCTGCTTGCGGCTGATCTTATAGGAGATTCTCGCCTTGAAGTGATTCTCCATCAAGGCACGAAGGTGACGCTGCTGCGCTTGGTCAGCGGACGCCTCGAAAATGCCGGCGAGTACCAATCGAGTTGCCAGCCGGCGATCGGCGACCTCGATGGTGATGGGCAAAGTGAACTGATCCTCGCCGATATCGCGCCGACGCATCCGGCATCGGTTCAGGCCATAACGCCGTCCAACGCAAACAGGGTGTTGTGGCAGACCACGCTCCCCCCGCCGCTGGTGAGCTTTCCCGCACCTCGGCTCGGCTACATCCGCACGGGACGCTTCACCGGGAAATCGACAGCGGACATTTATGTTTGCGCCGGACAGCCCGCCTTCGCGAGCGTCATGCTCGATGGTGTCACTGGCAAACCCATTTGGACCACCGGTGAGTTTGAAGAAATCGACCGCCCGGCGGGCCCGACGCAGAATCACGCAGCGGCTTACGATTACGATGGCGACGGAAAAGAGGACCTTGTCTTCACCGCGCCTGACTATTTTTGTGTCCTGGCCGGCGACGCTGGCAGGCTGCTTGCCGGGCCCTTTCTGCCCGCCACGATCTTCCACCAACCCAGCCAGGGGCTCTACACTTTCCCTGCGATCCTGGAACGGCCATTCGGCAAACCGCTGGTCGCGCTCGTAGGCGGACATTACTTTCAAGGTGTCATGTCGCTCGAGGCTGCCCCGCTCTGGCACGTGTTGCCTGCGGTCGGCCTCGCGCGCTCAGGACACGAAGGTTTTGCGCAAGTTTCTGTAGCCGGTGTCTGTGACACCGGCCCGGACTCAAAGAGTCCGGCTACAGCGGACACCGGCCCGGATTCAAAGAGTCCGGCTACAGCAGACACCGGCCCGGACTCAAAGAGTCCGGCTACAGCACGTTCGCCTGGCGAACACTGGCTGATGGGCTTCGGCCGTCAAAACGGCCGCTTCGTCTGCGTGAATGTCATCGACGGCTCAACCCGTTGGGAAATTGATGTGGGAGCCACGTGCACCGACGTTGCCACTTGCGATGTGGACGGCGACGGTGCTCGAGAATTCGTATTCGGCACCAGCCACGGCGCAATTTATGCCATCGGAGACCGCGCCGGCTCCCCGCGCCTCCTCTGGAAACTCGAGCTCAGGACGCCACTGGGTCCGCCCATCCTCAGTGACATCACCGGAGATGGAAAAAGCGACATCGTCGTCGCTACCTTCGACGGCCGCGTGCTGGTGCTGGGCGAATAGCCGCACCAACCGAGCTTATTGGCTCTTTGGCGGACCTGGCAAAATGACTCTGCGGCGGGGCGGCGAAAACTTCTCGATTCGTTTGTCATTTACTGGGCATCCTCCTAAGTCATCTCGTGAGCAAAGAACCACACATTTTTTCGGGAGGATTCTGGCGCACGTCTGTGGCGTTGTTAGGAAAATTCATACTTTTTGCGGTTTTGGGGGCTGCTCGATCCACGGCGGCCGATTGGCACGTGGTTCACCTGCCCATCAAGTCCTACCGGCTGCTGGCGATGAGCGTGGACCAGGACGGATTTATCTGGTGCGGTTCGATCCACCGTTTGGTGCATCGCTACGATCCTCGATCCGGAGAGATTGAAAACATAGCGCTCCCTTACGATGCGAACGTGAGTGCCTGTGTCTGCGTAGGAAAGAAAGTTTACATGCTCGGCCAAAGCTACCCTCGGCTGATAATTTTCGACCAGGCCGCGAGAAAATTCAGCGAGGTCAAGTATCCCTCCGAAACAGTGGATGCCTGGTACGGGACGGAGGCCGTCGACGGACGGCATTTCTACGTTTTCGACCGTGCTGCAGGGCTGGTCAAATGGGATACGCAGGCGGACGTTGGCCGCATCATCCCTTTTCCATACAAAGGTCCCTTACCCGGCGGCGGGCGGCATGTGGCGGCCGATAACGCCCTGTGGTGTTCGATTCACGACTTCTCGGGGGGTAAATATATTCCCCTTGGCATCGCCCGTTTCGACCTCGGCAAAGACGAGTTCAGTGGCCATTACGTTTTCCCGAACAGAGACGCGGCCCTTCCCCCGTTTCACGATGCGCCGGCGACGCTGTTTTTTCCTTATACGCTTGAAGGGAAGCTGGTGCCGTTTGACTTCCAGGAGAAGCGCTGGTGCCGGCCGCTGGCAGTGCCGCAATATGGTGAGCGTTTCGGATTCATCGGTCTGCCGACGATTCACCAGCGCCGCTGGTACTTTTCGATCAGCACCTACAACGGAACAGATCTCGGCTGTGACGGCAAGCCCTATCATTTCTGCAACGCCCTGCTTGAGTTTGATCCCAGGTCGCAACAGTTCGACTTCATCACTTTGGAGGCAAACGACGCCTACTATCAAATTTCCTACACTCTGAGTGCCGGGGGCGAGCTTTATGCCACTGGCTCGAATATTCGGGAACCCGATGGCACACTTAACCAGGCGCGGCGGGGCGACGTCATCTTCTGGCAGACTAAAAAACCCGAGAGGAAGTAGCAGTCAGTTTGTTCGAGACGATTCTTTTATCCCAACGCAGTCACCGCATGACGACCGCCGTAATTGTTGCCGCTGGTTCGAGCCGCCGGATGGGTTTCGACAAGCTGTTCGCGGAACTGCACGGGCGCCCGGTGTTGGCGTGGGCTATTGCGGCGTTCGAGCAGTGCGCTGAGGTGAGCGCAATCATCGTTGTGGCGTCGCCCGCCCGGATGAGCCTCGTGGAAACGACGGCCCGCCAGGCAGCGCCGCAGAAATTCAGCGCTGTCGTAGCAGGCGGCGCAGAACGGCACTTGTCGGTCGCAGCCGGGCTCGACGCCGTGCCTGACTCGGCCGAATTGATCGCGGTGCACGATGGCGCCCGGCCATTGGTAGGGGTCGGTGACATCTCGAGCGTCGTTGCCAGGGCCCGCGAAAGCGGCGCGGCTGCTCTCGCTCATCCAGTCGTGGAAACTTTGCAACGAGCCGACGGCGAACAGCGGGTCTGCAAGTCGATTGCCCGGGAAGGAATATGGGCGATGGAGACTCCCCAAATTTTTCGACGGGATTTGTTGGTGCGCGCGTACCGGAAAGTGCGTGCTGAGGGGAGTTCCCCCACGGACGAAGTATCGGCGGTGCTGGGTATCAACCACCCGGTTTTTCTCGTGGCCTCGACCCACTTCAACCTGAAGATCACACGGCCGAACGATCTCGAGTTGGCAAAAAGGCTAGCGCCGGGCGCCCTAAGCCAGGCGCGAGTGGTTCTGTGATGGCGGAGGCGACGCCTCGTCGCCGTTGCGAATTCATTGAACGCGACGGGGCGCCGCGTCTGCCTTCCTGACTGGCCCAGGTCGCGCGTTCAACGCTTTGCCGCGGACCTTCCGAGATCCTGTCGCAGTGCCGCCAGTGCGTCGCGATCCACGATTTTGCGACCTTCATGATCAGTGAGGTAAAGGGTATCCAGGGCGGCCCCCTTTTCGGTATTGATACGCGCGTGCGCGACTTCGAAGCCATGCTTGCCGATGATACGGAAGATGTCGCAGAGCAGACCGAGACGATCCACCGCATCGATTTCCGCGACGGTGTAGAGAGGGCTCGGTTCATTGGCGATGAAAACGCGGGTTGGGAATTCAGCTCTGGCCTGGGCAAACTCGGGATCGTCTTCGTCTCCCCAGCCGGCAGGGCAAAGCGCATCGAAGTCCGGCTCATCGGCTAAGAAAACTTCAGCCAGAAGGCGCTCGAATTTGGCCAGCAACCGTTCGTTGCTGACCGGTTCAAGGTTGGTGGTGCAGACATTGAAAATGTCAAAGACGACGCCGTCGAGCCGGAGGAAGAAATCGGCGCTCAGGATGTTCAATTTACAGGCCGAGAGGCAGCCCGCAACGCGCGCGAGCAGCATGTGCCGGTCTCGCGAAACCAGAGTCAACTCGCTGCACGCCCGCTCGGGAATGGCTCGCCAGCGGAACGTCGGAATGGGGCGCTCCGAACCGCCAGCCTCGCGTTCATTTCTGAAGAATTGCCGGAACAGTCGCAGGTGACTCGAAACACGATGGGCGCTGCGAAAAAGGAAATAGCGCTCCGGCATTCCTTTGAAATGAGCTTCGATTTCCGGCTCCCAGTCTTCACCCAGTTTGGCTTCCACTTGAGACCGGAACTCTGCGTTGTCGGACAGATGCAATTTCGCAGCGAAGGCGGTCTCATCGTGGAAAAACGCGGCGGTGCTGTGATAAAGCTGCATTAGCAACGACTCCTTAAACCCGGTCCAGGCCTGTTCGTTGGTCCCTTTGGAATCCGCGTAGGTGAGCAGATAAAGGGCGTCCAGCCAGCTTTTGTACCGGACCGTTGCGGCGAATTCGCGAATGACCGCGGGATCTTCAATGTTTTTGGTCGTGGCCGTTCGCCAGAACGTGAGATGATGGTCCACGAGAAAGAGGAGCAAGCGGCGGCGATCGAGCCGCAGCTTGAGACGGCCGCAAACCCGACCTGCCAGGATGGCGCTCTCATATTCGTGGTGCTCGGCGTCGGTCGCCCGGCCCGAGTCGTGGAGCAGAATCGCCAGGTAGAGGACGAAGGGGTCCTCCAGATCATGGAAAAGCTGATGCAGGGTCTGCTCGCCGGGTGATTGCGGCTTGAGATCGATCAAGGCATCCAGTTGCTCGGCGACGCGCAGCGTGTGCTCGTCGGCCGAATAGCGATGAAAGAATTCGTGCTGCACGAGGTCGGTGAGGGCGCCAAATTCGGGCAAATAGCGTCCGAGGAATCCGACTCGATGCATTTGCCTGAGCGGACGGGCGACGTCTCCTTTGCGGCTGAGGATCGCCTCGAAAGTTTCCCGGTTGGTCTTGCGGTAGCGGAAGGCCTTGCTGATCGCATTGTAATTGCTTTTAACGAGCTGGCGCATTTGGGGGCTGAGGCGCAGGTGGCGAACCTGCGTGTGTTGGTAGAGCCGCATCATGCGCCCGGGATCCTCCTTGAAGACCCGCTCGTGTTCCGCATAGATGAGACCGCCCCGGCTCACAAAGCCATCAAAGCGGTCGACCTTGGGCTGGCGGCGCGCAAGGAAGCTCAACGGGCCGGCTTCGTTCTCCTCCTGTTCGAGCTCGAATCTTTCCATGAGGGAAGCGGCGTGCTGAAAGAGATTGCGGGTATGATGATAATAATCCCGCATGAAGGTTTCGATGCGCGCGAGCAGGCGGCGGCCGGGATATTTCAGATTGGTCGCGACGCGGCCCTGCAAGCGCAGGGTCAGCACGTCCTGCGAGCGCCGTTCGAGGTAATGAAGCTCGTTGCGCACCCGGTGCAGAAAATCGTACGCCTTCTCCATTTCGCGGTAGGCCATCGGTGAAAGCAGTTTTTGTTTCACCAGGTCGTGCAGCGAGCGCGCGCCGGATTTTACGAAGGCCACCCAAAGGATGTTATGGTAATCGCGCAGCGCGCCGCAGCCGTTTTTCACGTGCGGCTCCTGGAGGTATACGGTGTTGGAAAACTTCTCGTGCCGCAACCGCACATCCTCCCGCCGACTTTGCAAATACGCGGCTTCCTTTCCCTTCAGACACTTTTTCCTCACACCCTCGATCAGCTTCTTGAAAAGCTCCTCGTCACCGGCCAGAAATCGCGCCTCTATTAAAGAGGTCTTCGTCTCGTTGTCCGCCGCAGCCAAACCGAGCGAATCAGAGATCGATCTGGTGGCTGGGGTTGTCTTGATGCGAATGTCGGTCAGCAGGTAAAAGAGGGTCTGAATGACCTCATCAGTTTGCCTGGGAATGGATCGGGCCGAACGGTCCGGCACCAGGAACAGAAGATCGATGTCGCTGCTCGGGTTAAGAATGCCCCGGCCGTAACCCCCGGTGGCAACCAGAGTCAAGGGGTAACGGTTTTTCGGGACATCCGCTGCTCTCAGGGCATAATCGAACAGCCTTTTTAGAACGACATCGAGCAGGGCCGCGCGCAATTGTCCCACCCGCAAACCGCCGCCCGCGCTGCCGCCCGCTCGATGCAGCAGTCGAATGCGCATTTCTTCGGTGCGGAGAAAACTTCGATAGTAGCGAATGATATCCGCCTGGGTGGCATCCGGTTTGTGAGCCGGAGCCAGCGCTTTGCGCGCGTGAGCATGGATTTTTTCCAGGTGATGAGACATGAGAACCGGGCGCCGATTCTAGCGGAAACACCGCCTCCCGACCACGAGGAACTGAAATTCATTGTTGCGCTGAATGTCGACTGGGGAGCCACCGGCCCATACCTCCGTCGCCTGGCTTCAGACACTGCGCCACGAACCTGAAATCTCACAAGCGATGGTCCATATCATTGCCAATTGTTGGATCGAGAAAAGCCCAGCGAGTTCAGCCAATTCGTGGTGGCAAATCCCGGCTACGCCTGGAACCCCTGGCAGTATGGCATGGCCGCGAGACACCTCGCGGAGACGGACCTGGATGGTCTTCCCAAATGGCTGGACTCGCTCCCGGAATCCGCCTCATCGCGGGTGGCGCGCGAACTCGGCAATCCGACCTGCTGGCTCGGCGGCACCCAGTTTTTGCGCGCCCCGGACGACTACGCTCCACTTTTTGAAAAGCTTCCCGCGAAATACCATGGCCCCATTGTCGAATCCGCCGTCGACCGGATCATGTGGAGCGATCAGTTAGCCGATTTTGCAAAGTCATTGCCTGCTGAATCCCTCCGCCAGATTGCGCGACAGCGTATCGAGGCCGCGCAAAACCTCACTCCGGCAGACCGAGCCCGATTAATCGAGCAGGTCCGTCCGTAGCAGCGACACTCTTGTCGCTGGTTTTTTTTGGCTCAGCGACAGGAGTGTCGCTGCTACCTGGCCGGTTTTGCGCTTTTCAGATGCTGGTCAAAAAGCGCATACGCGCGCTGGCGGATTTCATCCGGAAAATCATGCCCGCAGTCAGGGTGTTCGATGATCAAGTTATCGCGTTTCCCAAAAAGCTGATAAACCGGCGCGGCGGCAGCGCCGATGCGGTCGACAGAATCCGCCCGGAAGTTTTCGTCGCGCAGCGGCGCGCTGATGAAAACCGCGCGCGGCGCGAGCGCCCCGATGAGTTCGTGGAAGTCAAACGGGATTCGTTCGAGCTGCCCGGCGTATTTTACCAGTCGGGGCATGTAGCGCTCCTGACACCA
Source organism: Verrucomicrobiales bacterium (assembly GCA_050998515.1). Classification (GTDB taxonomy): domain Bacteria; phylum Verrucomicrobiota; class Verrucomicrobiia; order Verrucomicrobiales; family V1-33; genus JBPCQC01. The sequence goes on along the minus strand of JBPCQC010000014.1, from coordinate 1,141 downwards.
CCCTTGGCCCGGCTGCCAGCGGGCAGGATCGCCCCGATAGTAGTCGGGAAAGGAATCGAGTCCGCAGCTCGATACCACCAGGGCAAGGCGGTCGTCGAAGACGGCGGTGAAGACTGAATTGTGGCCGCCAAGAGAATGACCAATCGCACCATGCCGGCCGCGCGCCACAAAGGGAAGTGATTCGATCACATCGAGCGCGCGGATGTTGTCCCAGATCGCCTTCATGGTGCCGCTCTGGTACCCCAGCGCGCGCAGGTCCGGCCGGTACTTTGCCAGGTGCGGGTAGCTCGGAGCGATGCAGACGTAACCACGCTCGGCGAGCTCCGCTGCGTAGGCGCGGTTTGGTTTTTCACCAAGGCCGACCACGACGTCATGCCCGATGACATCGTTGGTTGGATGCGGACAGAGCGCGCCTGGCGTGCCGTTGCCGCCTTCGTTGGCGAGGGCGGCCTTCGGCAAGAGGAGCCACGCGGGGGTGCGCGTGCCCGGTTCGCTCGCATACGTTATCAGTCGCCGCAGATAGGTGCCGCAGTCGGTTTCGCTCTCGGTTTTAATTTCGAGTGGACAGCGTTTTTCCGCCGAGGGAAGCGGCCCCATGACCTCAGTCACTCCGCGCATGATCTCAGAGCGGCGCTTCCCCCAATCTTCGACGGTTCGGACAGGTTCGAGCGTGTTCGATGCCCCGCGGTAGACAAGCAATTGGTCGCGCGGCAGGCGACCGGGCGCCAATCCGTCACCGGACGCGTCTTGCAGAGGCACAGCTGCCGCCAGAGAAAAGAAGACAACGAAACTGCAAACTCGCGGATTAATAACAGCATCTGGCATCACCGCCGAGTGTATCGGAAAGGCAGTGAAGGGCAAGATCACGCGGACGCAAAGCGAACTCGTACCGCAGACTTCCCAGTCTGCCGTGTCGCAGGTTTCCCAACCTGCAAACTTGTGGTACGCATCGGCGGGGACGCGCGGTCGGACTTGTGCGGATCGCAATCGAATTGTGAGGTGATGCAGGCGTCACGCCCAATACTGTTCACTTAGCACTTTGGTAATGTTGTTTTTTGTGTTAAGCTTTGAGGCATGGCCAGGCATGCAAAATCACTGTCGGTTGGAAATGACAACACGCAGCATCTGAGCATGGGCGTTC
>JBPCQC010000147.1:0-57418 GCA_050998515.1 Verrucomicrobiales bacterium | reverse complement strand
GCATCGACAAAGCGAATGGCTTCCCCTGCGTTGGCGAGATTTCCAACAAAAGCCCCTGCGATGACGGCCCCGCTGGCGCCATAGCGCAGATTGAACGCGACGAGGTTTTCGCAGATGACCATGCGTTGGCCAGGGGCGAGTGTTTGCACCGCCGCGGGCGCATCAAACCAATTGAAGGTCACCCCCAAGGTGAACCGGCAGTTCGTCAAATCGACCGAGCTGCCGCTGATGTTCATGATTTCGATGAACTCGAAATCGTTGGCATTATTCGCTCCGGCAGCGGTCTCCGCAGGCGTGGGATCGAGCGGATTGTAATGCATCTCGGAAATGACGAGGTTGGCCGCACTGGCCGGCACCCCATTGACGATAAAGTTCGCGTCGGTCAGCGGACCCCAAAGTCCGTCAATCTGCACGCGAGCCTGGACCTGGGTCGAGTTGCTGATGGTAATCGAGCTAAGACCTGTGAGCTGGCTGGTATCCATTTCCAGCTTTGCATTAAAGAGAAAGTCCTTGCCCGCGGTCAGGGTGCCGGCGGCCACGGCGTTCATGGCATGGACCGCCAGAATGTTGTTCGTTTGCAGGAGGCTTTTGAAGGACGTGATATCGACTGTCTCAAAAGTAATGGCCGAAGCGTCTGACCGGCTGCTCCCGGCTTGTGAATTCCAAGTCGGGTTGAACGCGGCGTTGACGGTTTTGCGGGCGACCTCGACGCCGTTGAGATAGGCGATGTACGCGTCCTCGTAACGGGCCCGCAGGCGAAGAGCAGAGGCGCTGCCCACCTCCTCCGCAGTCATCGCAAACGGCATCCGCAGGTAAATGGTAGCGTTCTCGGCCCCTGGCGGCTGCATGACCGACTGCACGTTGGTGGCGATGAAGGGGGAGAAGTCGGGATTGGTGGCAGTGTAGTCAAATCCCACGCCCATCGGGCCGGAAAGCCAGCTTGCCTGGTTGGGCGGCGCGGCGACACCGTTCCATTGATTCGAGTCACCCTGGGTCCGGGTCAGCAGGTCCCCGCCATTAGCTGTGCTCGGCACAAGATAACTGAGCGTGGCCCCTTCCGCGATTAGATCGCGGCTGCTGACGGTTTTGGTGCTGTAAATGCTGGCCCCCGGACTCTGGGGATCCGACCCATCCAAGGTGTAATAAATTGTCCCGGTGGTGTTGGGGTTGGTCATTGTCAACTGATAGCCGCTCGGCACGTCCCCGCCGTATTGGCTGAAATCAGGGGCCCGGTGGCTGCGGACATTGGCGCCATAGCTCATGCTCTGGCTGTCCATCCACAACAAGCGCTGGATAAGCCACAGCTTCAGGTGAGCGACATCAGAAAGGGCATTGAACGGCTGATGGGCGACAGCCGTGGGATTAGCTTCGACCGCCGCCGGGTCGACAGGCGAATTCCATTCGTTCCGTGTGGGATAGCCATTGGCATTGGGCCAGTTATACATGCCCAGCCGCTGCCAGCGCGCGTTATGACGTCCAGCAGGGTTGTCGACCGAAGGAATGCTGGCAGGAAACAGCGGCCCAGAGACGAGATTGCCTTCGCCTCGGCCATTGGCAAAGCCATTCCCAACCCCATTGGTGACCGATGCCGCCGGGTTGTTGTCGCTCAACTCAGCGACCATCGCGTCTATCTCGGCCATGATGTTGGCGGTCGAGAATTTGCTTCGCCGCAGTTGCCAATAGCGATCCCAATAGTCCAGGAGAAAGTTCGGATCCTGGAACATCCTGGCATACCAATGATACTCGGCTGGTGAATTGGTGTACACCGTGTAGTACCACCCCGTGGGGTTGTCGCCGGTATTATAGTTCGCATTGCCGAGGGACAGATTGTAGTCCCAAAGCGGAAACGCCGTCACTCGTTCACCACGGTCTTTCGTGTAGTACGTGCTGAGACGGTAGCCATCAATCTGCTTGAATATCTCAACCCAAAGGTGGTTGTCGATGAACGTTTCCGGCACGATATATTTGGCGTAGCCGTCGACCGGATCCGCAAAAGTGGCACCGTTCAATGCGGTATTAAACCGGTTCATGTAATTGCCAATGTAGGTGAGTTGTGCCGGCGACGGGAGATCCGGCTCGTAGACCTGGAAAGTTCCCGCTGTTGCGATGGTGAAAGGGTTGGTCTGGGGATTTTTATCTTTTCGGAAGATATAACCTCCGCTGATCTCCGAAACGTCGTCGACAGCAGGATTACCGGTGTAGACGCCTTCGCAGAAATCCAGCCTGTCAATATTGACACGGTCCTGGTGTCGTTTGATGCGCTCAGTGAATACGTACACTCCGCGATAATCGTTGTATCGAATTGGCCCGGTCGCATCCTGGCGAAAGAATACCTCGACGTAGATCTCGCGCATCGCGCTGCCTTCGCCGTTGATGTCGTACATCGTGTCGAACGGCAGCTTGTTCCGAAGAAGCGACTTGTCGTTAAAATTGGAAATCAGAGCCCAATCCGAATCTGCCGGCAGTCCAAAAAGGGACGCATCCTTGTCGTTGTTCTGGTTGTCCCACAGTTCCCATGAGTACGGCCTTTGTGGGAACCCCGCAGAGGTTTCGCCGCGAACGTGAACACCTCCGCGGCCCTGAAAATCAATTGGACCCGTAATCGTTGCGCGATTGCCGGTGGAAGGATCGGGATCGATGGTGACTCCGTAAGTATATAAAAAGTCGCGCAACCCGGGCGTTCCTACCTGGCTGGTGTCAACCCTGTTGCCGAAACTGTGGAAGACAATGATCGGCAGATTCGAGGAAAATGGCTGGCCTGTGCCGCGATAGTTGGTCAGACTCGAGTCCAAAAGAATAAAGGCGCGACTGTCTATTGGGCCGCCGAGAGAATTCGGAAGGTAAAGCCGGGCTCGGACAGTGGTTGAATCGCTGATGGTCAGGCCTCCCGCGGGCCATGCCGGTGAGGAACCCGTCGGCCGACTGTTGTCAGTCGTGTAGCGCACGACTGCGCCCGGGGGCACTGGAGCCGTGATATCCAGGTTAATGGGGCCTGTGATCAGACCACCGGCGCGGGAGAACGCCACCTCGTCGGTGGGAGGGAGGGCCGCGGCTTGCACACCAGAATTCTTGACTCTTGGTGAAGGGGTTTCGAAAAAACCTGGCGTCTGGGCCTCCCCGAGCAATCCAAAAGAAATATCTTCGGCCTGGGTGTTATAAGTAAAGGACGAGGCGACAGTGCTATCGGGTTTCACGAGTGCCAGATATGCGCCGCCGGGACCCGGACTGGGATTCAAAGTGAAGTTTGTATGATAATTGGGAGCGGTGGTTCGGTTTTTACCATCCGCCCAAATGGTTAGGTAGGAATAGGCGGCCATGTTAATGGCTGGGATGGTCCATTTGCCGAGGTTGCCGGGATCATCGGTCAAGAACCAACCACTGAGATTCACCGACGAGTTCTGGCCGTTGTAGATCTCGATCCAGGCACCCGGCTCGCAGTTTTCATCCTCCCGCGTGTCCTCGTTGAAGGCCATAAATTCGGATAGGACCGGGCCTCCGGTTTCAATTGGGTTAACCGCAACCGTGCTGACAACGAGATTATCCAGGAGAACGTCTTCGAAAGCGCCCCCGGTGCGGGCCGTAAAAACAGCCACATTTCCAGCCGCAGGAATAAAGCCGCCGGTTGGCACATCCGTCATGATAGCCACACCGTTGTAAGTCACATCTATGCCGTTGACTGAATCCCAGTGAATGGTGATGTGCCGAGCGGTCCCATCGAACGGAAACTGGCCACCCGCGGGATTCACGCTGCCGGCGGGAATCCAACTTGGCTGGTAAACCGCGCGGAGGATCGCTCCATGGGCCTTGGCATCGATGCTGGGGGCTTCCAGCCCGCCATTATCATAAGTATCGAAAAGCACTGCCAGGCTGTTATTCGCGGTGAAACCCTCCTCACCCAGGTTGGGACTGCCGATCAGCGAAGCGGGCGCCGAAGGAATGGCGCCAAAAGTCATCGCCAGGCCATCGGCTGGCCGCGCCCCGGCGGTGTTGTTCAAAGTCAGATCGAAATCCATAGTGAGTTCCCTGATCTCCTTATTGGGATCGAGATCCGGGAGTCGGAACGCGGAGGCGGTGCTTTGAACTGGTGGGGCGCTCATCCGAAGACGCCCGCCATGCACGCGTCCGATAAAGTTGGCCGCTGTGCCGTTATTGCTATTGATAACCGAGCCATCGCCCAGGTTTGTGGTGCCGTCTCCAAACTCGAAACTTTGGGTGTAGGTGCCTGCCGTGACCAGGCCGGGGCCGGCCAACAGCCCGATCAAAAAGACGTAGTGGAGGCTGCGGGCCGAAGTCCGCAGGACGAAGGGGTTCAGTTCTTTCATGGGGATTTTTGGAAGGGAATTTCTGATAATAAGTCGCCTCCCGCCAATTTGTGAAGGTTTTTTTGCGCCTCCGTTGCGCCTTTCACGCCTCACGGTCGGTTCATAGGTTCGCTGCGCCTTAACGTTCTCCGGGGTCGCAGACCCCGGCTACAGCAGCCGGCTTCGCTGAGGCCGGTCAGACATCTGCTTTTCTCAAAGCCTGGCTGCGGGTTGGGCGCCGGCAGACGGACGTGCGGCCGGCTTGCGAGTCAAATGGGCGAGACATTTGGCCACGGCGGCCTCTGGAGTGACACCATGCTTTTCCCGGAGGATTGAAATCTTGCCGTGCTCGATGAAACTGTCCGGCCAGCCGATGCGTTCGACCGGTGTGTTAATGCCACCGGCATGCAACGTCTCGATGACCGCCGCACCGAATCCGTTAAAAAGCACATGGTCTTCGAAGGTGCAGAGAACTTTGCATCGTCGCGCATAGGCCTCGAAAGCCGCCGCATCGAGTGGTTTGATCCACCGCGCATTGATCAGAGCGACGCTATAACCGAGTTTCCTCAATTGTTCACGGGCCTGCTCGGCCAGGTCGAAAACTCCGCCGAGCGCGATCAGAGCCACATCCTCTCCGTCGTGCACCACCTCCGCCTTGCCGATTTCGAGAGCCTCGGGATCAGCCTTCGGCTTCGCGCCTGTCCCCGTGCCGCGGGGATACCGAATTGCGCTGGGTCCGCCGTCGTGCTGATTCAACGTCCATAACATATCGACAAATTCCTCTTCATCACGCGCGGCACAAAAAATGAAGTTGGGCACGTGTCGGAGGTAGCCGATATCAAAGAGTCCGTGATGGGTTGGGCCGTCATCGCCGCTGAGCCCGGCGCGGTCCATGGCCAGACGCACGGGAAGGTTCTGCAGCGCGATGTCGTGGATGATCATGTCATAGGCGCGCTGCATGAACGTCGAGTAGATGGTCAGCCAGGGGCGCAGCCCCTGAATGGCCTGGCCGCAGGCAAAAAGGGCGGCGTGTTCCTCGGCGATCCCGACATCGAAATACCTGGCAGGGATTTCCTTTTTGAATAGAGAAAGGCCGGTGCCGCCGGGCATGGCTGCGGTGATGGCTGTGATCCGATGGTCCTCGCGCGCCATCCTGACGAGTGTCTCGGCATAAATCTGGGAATAGGTCGGCGTCGAGGTCAGCTCGGTTTCGCCGGTTTCCGTTTTGTAAGGCCCGAGGCCATGGAATTTTCCGGGGTTGGCGAGCGCCGGTTTGTAGCCGCGGCCCTTCTCGGTCAGAATGTGCAGAACCACCGGTTCATTCTGAGTCTTCAAAAACTCGAGCACACGAATCAGAGTGGGCAAATCATGCCCGTCGATTGGCCCGTAGTAGCGGAATCCGAATTCTTCGAAGATGACACTGGGAAGGAGCAAATTTTTCGCGCCCTCCTCGATTTTACGGGCCAGCATTTTGACTGCCTTGCCGCCCACTTTTTCGACGAGACTCGACGCCATCTCGTGGAGATGGGCGTAGGTCGGGTTGGTTACGAGCTGATTAAAGTATTTTGCGATGGCGCCGACGTTGCGGTCAATCGACCACTCGTTGTCGTTGAGCACAACGATGAGCCGGCGGGTGGAGGCGGCGACATTGTTCAGGGCCTCGAAAGTTGGTCCGCAAGTGAAAGCGGCGTCACCGGCGATGCAAACGACGTGCTCGTCGCTGCCGGTTAGGTCGCGGCCCACTGCCAGTCCCAGCGCTGCGCTGAGCGCAGTGCCGGCGTGACCCGCGCCGTAGCAATCATGCTCGCTTTCAGTTCGCAGCAGGAAACCGTTGAGGCCCTGATAGGTTCGCATGCTTTGGATCCGGTTCCAACGGCCGGTCAGCATCTTGTGCACATAGCCCTGATGGGAGACGTCAAAAACCAGCTTGTCCCGCGGCGTGTCGAAGACCCGATGCAGGGCAATGGTCAGCTCGACAACACCGAGATTCGGGCCCAGATGGCCGCCGGTTTTCGAGAGCGCCTCGATGAGGACACGGCGCACTTCTTCGGCAAGCCGCAAGAGGTCCTTTTCCTCCAGCTTTTTGATATCAGCGGGCGAATGGATGGGGGGCAGAGGCGCAGCGGGGTCGGGGCTAGAACGGGATTTCATCGTCAACCTCAGAGGGTGTTACGGCCCGCGGCGTGGAACGAACCGCACCGGATTGCGCATCGGGAATTTCGTCGGCCTCGACGGGGCGCAATTCCACGCCCCCGCTGGCCTTGCGGGTGATGATTTCCACTTTCTTCTGAGCTTCTTCCAGTCGCAGCCGGCAGACCTGCAGCAGCCGGGTTCCTTCTTCGTAAAACTGAATAAGATTCTCGAGGGGCAACTGGTCGCTCTCCATCGCCGCGACGATCTCCTCGACGCGCGTAATGGCTTTTTCAAACGGCAGGTTGTCCGCCTCCCCGCGGCTCTGTTCCTTTGACCTGGACATCGCGCGGTACTCATCCGGCGGCTGCGGAAAAACTCAACCTCGGAATCAGTACGGAATGTTCAGTATAAGCGTGGCCGGCCCGGCCATCGATGGTCGATGGGCCAGCGGCCCACGGTGCATGCCCGAATTAATTGCCGATCATCGATGCGGAAGTCACGATGCAGCCGCCTCGGCGACCGGAATCGGGTCCGGCCGCATGCGGAGCCATCGCCCGGCTGACCAAAGCCAGAACGGAATGTTGACGAAGTAAATGAGAAGGAGCTGCACGTTGTAACGGAAATCCAGACTCATGAGCAGGGAGACGCTTTGGTGAAAACCGATCAGCACCGCCGCATAAACCCCAGCGATGCGCCGATTGCGCAAAGCGAGGAAAAAGAACAACTCGATCAAGAGCGAGGGACCAAAGACCATCCGCGCGGCCCAGGGATGAGTGAGACACCATTCGGGCAGCCACTCATGAGCGGTCGTTGAATGACTGAGCGTATCGTAGTAATCCTGATCGGCGGATTTGCGCAACTGGACGCCGAGCCGGGGTACTTTCCAGATCCAAAGCCCCTTCGTCATCCATATTTTGCTCAAGGCCGAAACGACGTAGGCAGCCACGATCGCCTGCCGCGTCCAATCGGTCATCTTTGCCATGGTCCAGTCGCTGGACCGCAGAAACTCGCAGCACCAAGGCGGCAACCGGCGGCGAGCCTCGTCCCCCTCGACATCGCCATCCTCGGTCTCGTATCGGCTGCCCCCATACCCTCCGATGAATCGCTCACTGAATTGCGACAACAACCCCCTCCACGCAGCTAGACATTGCACCCCCAGGACCAAGGTCAAGACCTGCAAGTGATGATGCACCGATCCTTGCGAATTGTGGAAGGTGCCGTGAACCAGGAGTGCCAGAAACAGATAGGTGGTGGCCATCGGCAGGCCGATTCCAAGAACATAAAGCGCCAGCGCGGCGTAGAATCCGTAGTAAATAGGACGCGCGATTCCGGGGTCGCTCAAAAACGTCAGGTCGACAAAATGGGCGATTCCGTTCGGGTGCGGCTGGCCCTTGAATTTTGCGACCTCGGGAATGACAGAAAGCTGGCCGAGTTTTGCCGCTGACATTCCTCCCTCCGGAAAGGAAAGATCAATCGCTTTCGACACCAGATCGAACATCACGGTGGCTAGAAGGAGCCGCATGATGATCATTTCCCAGCGGGCATGGCTGATGCCCTCGTCGGCGACGAGACGCCGGCACGCAGTTTTGAACCACCTGCTCATGGTCTGGCTGGCGGATAGACACCCACCGTCATCGGCCTGCGCACAAGTTCGCGGTCTTCCATCTCGATGTTGACGTGGACGAGGCGCAAGGCTACTTGCGGCGCCGTTTTCCTGGATGGGCGCCGATTACTTTCCACCAGCCAGGCGAGCGTCGCATCGCCGGCGGGGCGCAACTGCTCGGGCGTCAGTAAATGCAGTTCGATCTCTTCCCCGGCTTCTTCGAGCTGCTTGACCAGTTCGCTGACTTTGCGGTTGTAAACGCGTTTGAGAAAAGTCGTTCGGTAACCAAAGAGCGTGAACAACGGCAGAGGGTTCCCCTTTTCGTCGGCAATGTATACGTAGTAGGTACGGTCTGGAAAATCCCCGTACATCGGGAAGTTTGAGAAGGGAAAGCAACGATCCCCGAGAACGAACATCAGTCCGACCAGGCCCCAGGTCAGCCGCCGCGGGGTCGTGCGATACCAACGGCGGAGCGCAAAAAGTTTGGATCGCCATGCCGCCATCGTGACTACCGAACAGCAAAGGCAGCGGTTGCAAAATGGAAAGTGGCCGCCGCTGTAGCCGGCCTCTGTGAGGCCGGGCGAGAGCGCCTCTGCGAGGCCGGGCGAGAAAGTCTCGTCGAACTGCCCGACAGTCCCGCCTCACTGGCAGCGCTTTTCATCGACGTCGTAGTAGTCAAAAAAGGTTACGATGTCAGCGCGCCCGGCCAGGCCACTTTGCGCCTTGTAATTCTCGAGCCGGCCAGTCGCGCCGGTATCTTCGTCCCGCCAGCCCATCTTGCTGGCAAATTTAGACCAGATCAGAATCTCCTCCTCGCTGGGCGCGCGGCCGAGCTGGAAACACCAGGCAAGAACGTCCTCATCAGCCCCGCCCTCGAGCACGCGCCCCCGCAGCGTTTCGTAATCCACGTGCAAAAATCGACAGCATCGACCATCGAATCCCTCCCCGAGATTGTCCTGGTATTCCGGGGGCAGTTTTCCTTCGGCATGGAGTCGAATTTTGTCCAGCATCCGGGCAAAATAAACCAGCCCGCCGACACGGTCATGGGCACTGCGCGGGAACGCCGTCTCCTCTGCCATGCCAGAGCTTGCCTGCGATGAGACGCCCGTCAACGGTTGAGCTGCGCTCCCGCTTTGGCAGTGCGAACGGGAAATCCATGATCTCGTCGCGACCCCCCAGGTTGCCATCCTGCCTGCAAAGGGCAGGCAGAAAATATCAAAACCGCCCACTCGGATTTTTTCTTTGACAGAAGTGGGCGATTTCGTAAAAGCTCGAATACTTCACTTCCACCGCACATGCCTTCCTCCATCAAAACTTACGTTCAGCTTCTGTGCGGCTTGACCCTGGCAGGTGGGGTCTCGTCAGCATTCGCGCAAACCGGCCCCAATCTGGCGCTGGGCAAACCGGTGGTCGGCGGCAGCGGGTCGTGGCAAGGGGCCGCTCCTGGCGGTAATCCCTACGACATTGGCCAATTCTCCGCCCCAAACGTCACCACTAATACCGCAGATTCGGATGGAGACCCAACCAATGACAGCCCGATGTTCGATCCCCAGGATACGGGTGGCGCCGTCGGCGCCATGTGGCTGGGGAAGGAAGCCGATCTAAGCGAGGATTTCGTTATCGATTTCGTGACGTCGATCGCATTCCAGTCATTCAGCCTGGTCAATACGCACAATGCACAATTCGACGATCGATCCACCGGTGTCTTCGAAATCTACGGCTCGAATGCTGTCGTTCCCCGTATAATCGATGAAACAGGCGACGGCGGTGTGGATTTGCTGAATCCCGTGCTGCTGGCGAGCGGCTCGCTCGCATTTCAAGGTATTGCCACGGACCCCGTCGATCCGGAGTCCTTCCCTTCAGCCAGCGCCACGCCTTACCGATACATTCGGTTCAACGCGCTCTCCATGGCAGGCCCGCAAGTCGGAGGCTTTTTCGGGGTCGGGCTCAATGAATTCCGCGCGTTCGCCGTGCCTGAGCCCGGCAGCACTCTGCTCACAGTGCTCAGCCTCAGCACGCTGTTTCTGCGCCGCCGCCGCCAGCCAGGCTCGCGCCGCTGACTCTCCGTCCCTTCCAGAACTCGAGGCGTGCCATCCGTGAGGTCAGCTCCTCGTTGGGCCTCTCAGCGCCCGCGCTCCTGTTGTAGCTCCTCGAGGCGTTGTTTCGTTGTCGCATCGTCAGGATTCAAGACCACGGCCGCCCGCATATGTTCGAGTGCCTCTCGGTGCTCGCCTTCCCTCGCGAGCCATTCGCCCAGCCGGGCGTGCGTCTGCGCCGAGTCCGGTTTGCAGCGCAGTCCCGCTCGCAGCGCCTCGATCGCACCGGCGCGATCACCCTCCTCTTCGAGACAGGTGCCGAGATTGAAGTGCGCATCGGCCAGCGTCGGCTCGAGCTCCGCCGCGCGGCGAAAAAAAGCCACCGCCGCGGTGCGCTGCTTTTGCAGATACGACGCGGCCCCGAGGTAAAACTGCACTTCAGCCGATTCCGGCAGCAGGCGGGCGGCCGTCTGCAGCGGCTCCTGCGCCGCCGCGGGATCATTACGCTGCAGCAGCGCCCGCCCCATGAGCAGCCATGCCCAGCCGAGGTCAGGATACCGCCGCAGAGTCGAACTCAGCGACGCGATCGCCTGTTCCGGGCGGCCTTGCGCCAGAAGCTCATCGGCGTCGGCGAGGTGACGCCGTTTCCCCGCGCGCAGCGCGCTCTGTTCGCTGGAAAGAGCGTTCGGCCACGGTGCTTCCGGGCCGGCGCGCGACGCGGCATCCAGCTCCACGGCAGCCGCTTTCCTGTCGCCTTTGCGCGCATAAATTTGGGCGCGCAGGATGTGCGCCGACCGACGCGTTCGCGGATCGCGAAGGGCAGAATCAAGATGATCGAGGCTGACCTCGAGGTCCCCGCGTTGAAAGCTCACACGCGCCAGCGTCACATGCGCGCGGGCATCAGTGGCATCGCGCTGAAGAACCCGTTGAAGCTGCGCCCTGGCTTCATCGAGACGGCCTTGCTGCAGCAACAATTCCGCAAGGTCGAATCGCACTTCGGAATGGATATCGCCGCCTACGGCCGCGGCACGCTCCAGCTCTGGAATCGCCCTCTCCGGCGATCCCGCGGAGAGGGCCATTCCCAGGTGATATCGCCAGCGGACATCCCGCGGATCCAACTCTGCCGCCCGGCGGTAGCAGACCTCAGCGGCCTCCGGCGCAATCTCGTGAGCAGTCAGGATCATCGCCAGTTTGCCCCAGCCCGCCGCTGATTCCGGAGAGGCGCGCACCCTCACGAGTGCCTCTTCGACTGCCTGGGCAACGGCGCGGTCCACGCTCCCCAGCTCGACATCCGGCGGCGCGAGCATCCGTGACGACTTTGGCTCAAACGCAAAATACGCCCCAATGCAAACGAACAGCAGCGCGACGGCGGCGAGCGCGTGCGGGGCTGGCGAAAAAAGCTTGTCCCTCATTTCGGCGTGAACGGGTTGCCTTCGCCTTTCCGCAAAACAATCAGCTTATCGATCGGCTGATCCGGGAAGATTTCTTCCGCGCCGTCGGGCCACAGGACAATGATGGCTTCCACCTTGGTCAGCGGCCCGAGGCCGAAATGCACGCGTGGGTCATTGCTGCAAAGATAACTCGAGCCTGGGACCAACCAGCGGACCTGGCTGCGGCCGCCCGCATGCAACGTGAGGCGGGCGCCATAAGCATCCCGATGAATTGCAGGGTCGATCGCGCGCACCAGCAGCCAGTGTCCCCTCTCCGGCGCAACATTTTTATAAAGTGCGGCCCCCGTGCCGATGCGCGTCAGCAGCAGATCGATGCCGCCATCGTTATCGAAGTCGCCACACGCCAGCCCCCGTGACACGCCCGCCGTTCCGCAAAACGCGCTCTGCTCGACGGAAACATCACTGAATCGCCCCTGGCCATCGTTGCGAAAAAGTTGGTTCCGTTCGGCATAACGGCTGAAGAACGGACCGAGGTCCGGTGCGGCCGCCGCTCCACGCCGGATGCGCCCGTTGGCCACCGCAAGATCAATCGCCGCATCGTTATTTAGGTCCGCGAAAACGGTGCCAAAGCCGGTCCCCCGCCAGCGCGGGCTGGCGAGGCCTGCCATGGCGGTGCGATCCTGAAATGCCCCGGGCGCTTCCTGAAGCCAGAGCGTATGGGTCTCTTCGGTGAGATGCGTGATGAAAATATCAGCCAGGCCGTTTCCATCCGCATCTCCCAACGCCACGCCCATGTTGGCTTCGGCGCGTCCAAGCGCGTTATAGCCGATCCCTCGGAGCAGTGCCTCGTCGGTAAAGGTGCCATCCCCCTGATTTATCCAGAGCCGGTTGGCCTGCTCGTCGTTCGCTATCAAAATATCCGGCCAGCCATCGCCGTCAAAGTCGGCGCAAACGACTCCCAGACCAGGCCCCGGAGCGCGCCCGAGGCCAGACTTTAGCGTTTGATCCTCGAAATCCGCTCTGGTTGAGTCACTTCCGCCACGGTTCCGATATAATTTTGAAACTGTCCCCTGGAATTCCTTCGGCGGGCAATAATCCGGCTCACCGCCGGCGCTCCCGCACGGTCGTGCGGGATCATAATCGACATAGCTCACCACAACCAGGTCGAGCCACCCATCGCGATCGTAGTCCACGAACGACGCCGAGGTGGCCCACAGTGGACTATTCAGTCCCGCCTCCTCGGTGATGTCGCGAAAGCTGTGATTCCCCTCATTGAGGAAAAGGCGCACACGGCCAAATTCCGTCAGAAACACATCGGGCGATCCATCATTGTTCACGTCCCCAATCGCAACCCCCATCCCGTTTCCCGCCACCTCCAGACCCGAGCCGGCGCTGACGTCGCGGAAACCTCCGCCCGGCTGCTGGACAAAGAGTTTATTGGTCGCGTGGGAAGCAGGCCCCGCATTCTGCACGAGATAAATATCCAGCCGCCCATCGCCATCAGCATCGAAGAGCGCCGCTCCCGATCCCATGATCTGCGGCATGAAATAGCGATCCCCGGGGGGCGGTCCAGCCTCGTGCACAAAATTCAGCCCCACCGCCGCGCTGACCTCCCTGAACCACTCCGGTCCCTGAATTTCCGGCCGTTCAGCAACCGGTGCCGCCCGCTGGCAACCCGCCACCGCGCCAACCACGGCCACGGTCAAACCGTTCAGCATTCGCGCTCCGAGTGGGTCCCACATCATCGGCAGCCAGAATAGCACAGACCCCGCCTGGCGCCCAAACGCCCGGGCCAATGCGCTCAGAATCGGCAACCAGACACGACCTTGCGTCTTGTTCTTTGAATCGAAGTGCCCGTCCTTCAAAAAATCCTTCCAACCCACACTTTTTGCCTTGACGATCCTGGCCCCATAGCTGGACAGGCATTTTATTGCAGAAATTATTGCGCCGTTAGACCAAAGCGGTTTCGCCCTTGGTTGGCCACGGCACTCCAAAATGGGCTGAGCGCTGTCCCCTTTCGATGATTTCGGCATTGATTGCGGACTATCGGTGGGCCGGCAGAGACCTGCGGGCGACGGTGCTCTGGCGGAATGGATTTTGAGGGATGTCAGGGCTGGCAATCCGTGAGGGGGCGGGCCCGCCCGTTGACAAGGGGAGGTGTCAAGCACACCCTCCGCGCGACGTGGTTGAAACTGTGAAACACTCACCGCTGGAACCAGTCCACCTGCGGCTCGGGGGACGGATGGTGCCCTTTGGTGGCTGGTCGATGCCGCTACAGTTTTCATCGATCACCGAAGAGCATCACGCAGTGCGTCGGGGGGTGGGTGTCTTTGACATTTCGCATATGGGGGAGTTCGTGGTGTCTGGCCCAAAGGCGGAAGCGGCGCTCGATGCGCTTCTCACGAACAATGTGGCGCGTCTTGGGGTCGGTGACGGTCAATACACGCTGCTGCTCAACGACGAGGGCGGCGTCATTGACGACCTGATCATTTACCGCACCGGTCCAGACCACTTTTTTCTGGTCGTGAATGCATCGACCACGGAGGAGGACGAACGCTGGCTGCGCGAAAAATTGTCCGGGGAGGCGGTGGTCGAGAACAGGAGTGCGGCCTGGGCGGCCATGGCTGTGCAAGGCCCCGGGGCGGCAGAACTGCTCGACCCGCTGCCTTCGCGCAACGGCGTGCGCGTCGATGGTCCGGTGATCATTTGCCGGACCGGCTACACTGGGGAGGATGGTTTTGAATTGTTTTGCCATCCTGAGGCGGCGGTGAAATGGTTCGAGCGTTTTGTGGCGGCCGGCGCGAAACCATGCGGTCTTGGCGCCCGCGATACCTTGCGCCTCGAAATGGGATTTCCGCTCAATGGCAGCGACCTCACTCCCGATCGCACTCCCCTCGAGAGCGCCCTGGGATTTTTCGTCGACTTCAGCAAACCACATTTCATCGGGCGTGAGATACTGATGGCGCAGAAGCTGTCCAAAGGCCACGATCGACTCTGCGCCCTTCAGATGAACGATAAGGGTCCGCCGCCCAGAGCCCACTACGCGGTCTTCAGCAAAGGCGTGAAACTCGGTGAAGTTACCAGCGGCGGTGTGGCGCCTTCACTCGACGGCGCCGGTATCGCCCTTGCCTATCTCCCGGCTGCGTTTTCCAAAATCGGAACACCGGTCGAAATCGATGTTCGCGGACGCCTTTTGCCGGCCCGAGTCGTGAAAAAGCCGTTTTATACAGAGAAAAATCGATCTCCACAATCGCCGGTGCCATCATGAGTATCGACTCCTGTTGACAGAAAGCCCCATGAACATTCCCGATCACCTGCACTACACGAAGTCCCACGAATGGGTCCGCATCGAGGGCGACCTCGCCACTGTGGGCATTTCCGATCATGCACAATCCGAGCTGGGCGACATCGTTTATCTTGAACTCCCTGCGCTCGGGAGATCATGCCGCGCCGGTGAAAGTATCGCGGTCATCGAATCGGTAAAGGCCGCGAGCGACATCTACGCTCCGCTTGATGGGGAGATCGCAGAGGTCAATCATTCCGCTGCCGCGGAAAGCGGGCTGATCAATTCGGATGCTTATGGCGAGGGATGGCTCTTTAAAATCAAGATCAAGGATGCCGATGCGGCCGGCAATTTGCTGAACGCCGGGGCTTATCGCTCCCACATCGGAGGCTAGTTCGCGGTTTTGAAAGATCTGTCCTCATTCGCCCTCCGCCACCTCGGCTCTTCCACCGAGCAGGTGGACGACATGCTGGAAACCGTGGGCTTTCCTGAAATCCGCAGTTTCATCGAGGCCACAGTGCCGGCGGACATCAGACTGAGGACGCCACTCAATCTGCCAGCGCCGGCCAGCGAACAGGGCGCGCTGGCTGAGCTGAAATCCATGATGAGCGAAAACCGCGTGCTCAAATCATTTATAGGACTCGGCTACTACGGCACGATCACGCCCCCAGTCATTCAGAGAAACGTCCTGGAAAACCCGGGCTGGTACACGGCGTACACGCCCTATCAGCCGGAAATCTCGCAGGGCCGCCTGGAAGCCTTGCTCAATTTCCAGACCATGATCTGCGACCTGACCGGTCTGGATGTCGCGAACGCCTCGCTCCTCGATGAAGCGACGGCCGCTGCCGAAGCGATGCATCTCGCGCTCGACGTGGCCAAACACCCAGCGACGTCCGTCTTTATTTCAGAGACTTGTTTTCCGCAAACCATCGCGGTGGTGAAGACGCGCATGGCTGCGTTAGGCATTGGAGTGATCGTCGGTTCCCACGAGACGTTTGACTTCGCGGGGGAGGTTCGGGTGGCGGCGGCGCTGGTGCAGTATCCGGCGCAGGATGGGGAAATTCACGACTGCGCTCGGATGGTTGAGACAGCCCACAAACACGGCGCCCTGGCAGTCGTGGCGGCGGATTTGCTGGCGCTGGTGATGCTGCGCGCGCCGGGCGAATTTGGAGCGGACATCTGTGTGGGCAGCGCGCAGCGCTTCGGTGTTCCGTTAGGGTTCGGCGGGCCTCACGCCGGTTTCATGGCGGTCAAAGCTGATCTCAAACGCAATCTTCCCGGCCGCCTCGTCGGCGTCAGCGTCGATGTTCATGGCAACCGGGCCTTGCGCCTCAGCCTGCAAACCCGGGAACAGCATATCCGCCGCGACAAGGCCACCTCGAACATTTGCACCGCACAGGTATTGCTCGCGGTCATGGCCGCCATGTATGCCGTCTGGCACGGGCCGGAGGGACTGCGAGGGATCGCAGAGCGAGTGCACGGGCTCGCCCTCGACCTGCGCAACCGATTGCAGCAGCAGGGCGTCCGAGTCGCCACACGATGTTTCTTCGATACCCTGGTCGTCAGCACACCTCGCAATGCGCAGAACATTCATTTGCGGGCTCACGCGCACGGTTACAATCTTCGCCCGATCGGTTGCGATGCCGTCGGCATTGCCTTCGACGAAACGTCAACTGCGGACGACGTCAAAGCGCTGGCTGCTCTTTTCGATGTCCCAAACGGCCCGCCAGTGAGCGGTGGCACGGGCAGTCCGCCCGTGAACAGTGGCGCGGGCGGCCCGCCTGTGAGTTCCAGCGGCGGCTCGCCGCTGGCCAACCAGGCGCCAGCGGCGCCTGGGACTCATCGGCCCGCGGCCGATGCCACCAAAGCCGATGCCACCCACGGCGATTCGGTCCCTCGGCGGACATCGGCCTTTCTCGATCATCCCGTCTTCAACACCTATCACACTGAGCACGAGATGCTGCGTTACCTGCATCGGCTCGAAGCAAAGGACATCGCGCTCAACGAATCGATGATTCCGCTGGGCTCGTGCACGATGAAGCTCAATGCAACGGCTGAGATGATGCCGCTCTCGTGGCCGGAGGTGAGCTCACTGCATCCATTTGCGCCGGCCGACCAGGCTGCGGGTTACCTGAAAATGTTTTCGCAACTCGAGGCATGGCTGGCGGAAATCTGCGGGCTGCCGGCGGTGTCGTTACAGCCGAATTCTGGCGCCCAAGGCGAATACGCGGGCCTGCTTGCCATTCGCGCGTATCACCTTTCGCGGGGCGAAGCCGAGCGCACCGTGTGTCTGATTCCAGTCTCGGCGCACGGCACCAATCCGGCCAGCGCCGTCATGGCCGGCTTGCAGGTGGTGCCAGTGAAGTGCGACACGGACGGCAATATCGACGTCGCAGATTTGCGGACACAAGCTGAGAAACATGCCACGCAACTCGCAGCGCTGATGGTGACCTATCCAAGCACGCATGGTGTTTTCGAGGAGACGATCCGCGAAATCTGCGAGATCACTCACGCGCACGGCGGCCAGGTTTACATGGATGGCGCGAACATGAACGCGCAGGTGGGCCTTACCAGTCCGGCTTCGACCGGCGCAGATGTCTGCCATTTGAATTTGCACAAAACGTTTTGTATCCCGCACGGCGGCGGAGGCCCGGGGGCCGGGCCCATCGCAGTAGCGCAACACCTGGCGCCGTTTCTACCAGCCACAGAAACGTATGTCGCGCGGCCTGACGATCCGATTTCACCAATACGAGCTCCGCACTCTGCACTCCGCAATTTCGGGGGTCCGGTGAGCGCCGCGCCGTGGGGCAGCGCAAGTATCTTTACCATCTCGTGGATGTATATCCGCATGATGGGCGCGCCAGGCCTCACCGCTGCCAGCGAGCATGCCATCCTTAACGCCAATTATATCTCAAAACGTCTCGCGCGATTTTTTCCAACCCTTTACGCAGGACGCAACGGCACCGTCGCTCACGAATGCATCCTCGACTTGCGCGCCTTTCAGAAAACTGCCGGGATAAAAGTCGAGGACGTGGCCAAACGTCTGATCGACTATGGATTTCATGCGCCGACGATGAGCTGGCCAGTCCCAGGCACGCTCATGGTCGAGCCGACGGAAAGCGAATCAATGCAGGAACTCGACCGTTTCTGCGACGCGATGATTGCGATCCACGACGAAATTCGCGCTATCGAACGCGGCGAACTCGACCGAGTGGACAACCCGCTCAAAAACGCGCCGCATACCGCTCTCGCGCTCTGCGACGACCGTTGGAGCCACCGCTATTCCCGGGAGACCGCCGCGTTCCCCGCCCGATGGCTGCGCGACCACAAATTCTGGCCGCCCGTCGGCCGCGTCGACAACGTCTACGGTGATAAGAATCTTGTGTGTACCTGCGGGAGGGTCGAAGATTTTGCGTAGGACAAAGGTCCGGCCTGGCAAATGCGCGGGTCCCAGCCCGCGAGTGAGAGTCAGACTGAAAGCCGGCCAGAGGCGACAGGCGGAATGCCTGTCTTACCCAGACGTTACTTGCTATCGATGCCCAGTTTTTTCAATTTGGGCCAAATCACCACTCGACAGTAGGGGTTGCGGTCCTTGTTGCGATTGTAGTAATCCTGATGCGGGCCCGGTGCCGCGTAAAACTCGCTCGCTTTGCTGATTTCAGTCACGATCGGTGAGGAGAACTTCGGCTGCGCTTTCTTTTTTGATTCCTCAGCGGCCGCCTTTTGACCGTCGCTGTGGTAAAAAATCGCCGAACGATACTGAGTCCCGACATCATGGCCCTGCCGATTGGGCGTCGTGGGATCGTGGCATTCCCAAAATACTTCAAGCAGCTTTTTGTAGGGGATCACTTCGGGATCAAATTGCACCTGCACTACCTCGGCGTGGCCGCTATTGCCCTCGCAAACCTGCTCGTAGGTCGGATTCTTCACCTCGCCGCCCATAAAGCCGGAGACGACCTTTTCGACTCCTTTGATGCGTTGCAGCACTGCTTCGATACACCAATAACATCCGGCGCCCAGGGTCGCGGTTTCAAGCTTCTTTTCCATTTTGGTAGCAGGGGTGTTTTTGGCATCGGGTGCGGGCTGCGCGGGGCAACTCGAAGTCAAACCGGCAACCGAAACCAAAATGCCGAACGTGCGGGCGAGTGGAGTCTTCATAAGTGCAACAGCACTTTCCAAGAGTAAGGCGCATGGCGCCAAAGTAAATCTCTCACTCGCGGCCGGGCGGAAGTTGCAGGCCCGCGTTTCGGAACGCGGCGTAAAATTTCGCACGAACACCGGCCCATCGATGGAGTTTCAAAGGGTCGCCGCTTCGTGAGACCGACGCCACGTGACGGAGGTTTGAAACTTTTCCTCCGCCTTGCGTTGACGTTTTATTCCGGCGGTGGTTGCGTTGCCTGTTGATCATCGCCGCCGCATCATGGATGGTGCGCTGATGTCTGCCGCTACTGCCACCGAGACCCGCATCGAGCCCGCCACCATTGACGATCTTCCGGGCCTGACCGAGCTCGTGATGGATTTGATGGATCAAGAGGCGGATTTCGAGCCCGACCGCGCCAAACAGGAACAGGGGCTCAAACTTATCCTCGAGCAGCCGAGCCGCGGCCGCATCTTTGTACTGCGCAACGACCACCAGATGATCGGCATGGTGAATTTGCTCTTCACCATTTCCACCGCCGAGGGCGGGTTTGTCATCCTGCTGGAAGATTTCATCATTCGTCCCGAGCACCGGGGGTGCGGCTTCGGTGCGCAGCTCATGGCGTACGTGGTTGATTTTGCGCGCGAGAAGGATTTCAAGCGAATTACCCTTTTGACCGATCGCGTGAGCCAGCCTTCACAGCGATTCTTTGAAAGGCATGGGTTCGCTTATAGTGAGATGATTCCAATGCGGCTGGTTTTCGACCACCAGGCGCTCCCTCAGGCCTGATGAGAATCTCGCTTGCCGCTGTTTTTTCGGGCCTCGGGCACGAAAAATTCGGGGTCAGTGAAGGCGTGCGCGCCGGTGCGGCGCAGGCGGCGGCGCTGTTCATGATCGCTTTGACGGTGCTAATTATTGGCCTCGTGGTGGCGTTTGCAGTCACCATGGCCCGGCGTTCTCGAAAGCCCGATCAGACGTTGAAATTCCTGGAGGATTTGGACGTGGATGAACGCAACCCTGTGCCACCAGCGGCAAGCCGGACGGCACAACCGTGGGAAAGAACGGCGGATTGGTGGAGGAAGTGATGCTTGGGGGAAAACAAAAATGCGCAAGCATGACAACACAAACGCCACCCGCTCCAGTCCCAGTTAGATGAAACGCAGCATTATCGGCGTGCCGAAGGAGATCAAGGCGCAGGAACATCGAGTCGCGCTGACACCGTCCGCTGCTTACCAGCTTATCAAAAACGGCCATCGGGTGATGGTCGAGAAGGATGCTGGTGCAGGATCGAGTTTTCCCACCCGGGAATACGAAACGGCCGGTTGTCACATCGCGTTGACGGCGGAAGAGGTTTTTGCCGAGGCCGAGATCATTTCAAAGGTCAAGGAGCCCCAGCCCTCGGAACTGCCGCTGCTGCGTGAGGGGCAGATTCTTTTCACCTACCTGCATCTGGCTGCAAACCGTGAGCTTACCCAACAACTGCTCGGCACCAGGTGCACGGCCATCGCCTACGAAACGATCGAACTCAATCAGCGTCTGCCGCTGCTCGAACCGATGAGTGAAATCGCCGGTGCCATGTCGGTGATGGTGGGTGCCTATCATCTCGCCAAACACCACGGCGGACGAGGCATCCTTCTGGGCGGAGTGCCGGGCGTCCTGCCGGGCAAAGTGATTGTGCTGGGAGGCGGCACCGCCGGCATCAATGCCGCGCGGGTCGCCACTGGCCTCGGCGCGGACGTGACCATCCTCGAAGTCGATCTGGAAAGGATGCGCTTCCTCGACATCACCATGCACACCGCGCATACGCTTTATTCCAGCGAAGCTGGTTTGATGGAATTGCTGCCGCAAGTGGATCTAATTATCGGGGCGGTGCTGGTGCCTGGGGCGCGGGCGCCAAAACTTATCACTCGGGAAATGCTGCGCCGCATGCCCGCGGGCAGCGTGCTCGTGGACATCGCAGTCGACCAGGGGGGGTGCGCCGAAACAACCCGGCCCACCACCCATGCCGCGCCGACCTATGTCGAGGAAGAGGTCATTCATTACTGCGTGGCCAACATGCCGGGCGCTTATTCACGGACGGCCACGCAGGCGCTGAACAACGTCACCCATCGTTATCTCACCCTGCTGGCCGATCAGGGCCTCGAAGAAGCCTGCCGGCTGCGCCCGGAAATCGTCAAAGGCATCAACTGCCACCGCGGCCAGTTGACTTGCGCCCCCGTCGCCGAGGCCCATGGATTGCCGTATGTGGAGTTTGTGCCTCGACCTCGTTGAGTCTCAGGCGCCACCACCAGCTTCTCCGCCGTTGGTGTCGGTGGGCTTTCGTGAGGCTTTGCGGGCCTGAAAACGGGTCCCAAGGGGAGGTAGATTTCCCAGCGCCTGTTCCATCAGATCGCGTTGCCAGGGCAGCAAATGGGTGGCGGCGTTTGCATCCTGGGCGATTTCCTCGAGAAGTCCGCGCGGAGCGATCAGTGAGCCTTCGATGTCCAGCGAGCTCGCTATCTTATCCCGGTGGGCGCGGAGGTGATCGAAGCGCGGCTCAGCTTCGGGAAGTTTCGGTGCCTTTTTCGACAGGCGTCGTTTGGGCCATTGTTCAGGGGATTGTTTTCGAATGGACTCGACCGCTTGTTGAAAACGCCGTTGGGCAGGATAGGGAAAACGGGCCGCCAGCTCGGGTGTTCCTCCCTCCTGGAACACGCGCGCCATCTCGAGCAGCGGCTCGTTATTCAATACTTTGAAGGCCGGCCGGTCCAGCCGTTCAGCTTCGCGGTTGCGCCACTCCCAGAAAGCGCGCAAGGCGGCGAGGCCTCGTGGCTGCAGGTTCCCCCAGCCGGTGATGCGCCATGCCTCCTCGGAATCCGGCGGGTTGCGCTGCAAAACCAATTCGCGCGCAGCGGTGCATGACTGCTCAAACCACTCGAGGCGGCCGATTTGGGCAAGGCGAGCGAGGAATCGTTCCGCGAGCGGGAGGATATAACGCACGTCGTTGAGGGCGTATTCAACCATCTGCGGCGCAAGGGGGCGGCGGCCCCAATTGGCGCGCTGTGAATGCTTCGACAGCGAAACTCCAAAAACTTCCTGCACCAGATGGGCAAGACCGAATTGCCGATGGCCGCACAGCCGCGCCGCCACCTGGGTGTCAAGCACCCGTGAAGGGACTGTGTCAAAGGTCCGCCGAAACAACGACATGTCGAAATCAGCGCCATGCATCCAGACTTCGCTCTCTTGCAAAAACTTCAGCAACCCCGACAAATCATTGATCCGCAGCGGGTCAATTATCGCATGGGAGTCGGCGCAGCTAAACTGGATGAGACAGAGCTTTTCCCGATATGAGTGCAGGCTGTCGGCTTCGGTATCGATCGCGCAGCGCCGTTGCGGACCTGGCGGCGGCAATGAAGCGAGGAACTCATCGAGCGCGGTCGGGGTTTCGATTATTAACCCGTCGCCGTGCGCTTGAGCATTGGCTGCCACCGATTCCATCTATTGTCGCAATCCAGCGAGAAGCAGTTCAGCGTTCGAAGAGGTGGCCTTGATGTTCTTGGTCAGCACCTCCATGGCTTCGCCGGCGGGCAGTTGTGCGAGCTGCCGGCGCAGTGATTGGATTCGTCGGAACTCCTCCGGGTGATAAAGCCGGTCGTCATTTCGGGTGCCCGAGCGCTGCATGTTCAGAGCGGGGAAAATGCGGCGCTCGACCAATTCGCGGTCAAGCTGAATCTCCATGTTCCCGGTCCCTTTGAACTCCTCGAAAATCACCTCGTCCATTTTGCTCTCAGTCTCGATCAATGCCGTGGCCACCACAGAAAGACTCCCGCCTTCCTCGACTTTGCGGGCCGAGCCAAAGTATTTTCTGGCCCTGGCCAGGGCCGCCGGAACCAAGCCACCCTGAGTCAATGGCTGTTTGCCCCGGATCATATTGTTGTACCCGCGAGTCAGCCGCGTCAGGCTGTCGAGCAGAATCACGACGTCCCGCCCGAGTTCAACCAATCGCCGGGCGCGTTCCATAACGATTTCGGCGACTTGGGCGTGGCGGTCAGGAGTCTGATCGAACGTCGAGGCATAAACGATCGAATCGATGGTTTCCCGAAAATCAGTCACCTCCTCGGGCCGTTCGTCCACGAGAACAACCATCAATTCGACCTCGGGATGATTGCGCCGGATCGAGACCGCAATTTCCTTGAGTAAGATCGTTTTGCCTCCCCGTGGTGGGGCGCAGATGAGTGCGCGCTGGCCTTTGCCCAGGGGGGCCACCAGGTCCAGCACGCGGGTGGCAATCGCCTTGGTCTTGGTATTCTCGAGAATGAGCCGCTCGCGGGGAAAGAGCGCCGTCAGTTTGTCGAACGGTCTCGGTTGCTGCCAGGTCTCGAAAGGAACGTCCTCGATGGATATGATGGTCTCGACCGAGAGAAAGCTTTCCTTGTCGCGCGGAGCACGGGCGATGGCTCGCACAAAGTTGCCGGTGCGCAGGCCGTAACGGCGGATGAGACCCGGCGAGATGTAGACATCATCTGGCTGCGGCAAAAAGCTGTAAATCGGATCCCGGACGAAACCATATCCTTCCCGAGTGACTTCAATGATGCCGGTACAATCAAAGACAGTGCCGCGCCGGCCATAAAATGTGCAGATTTCGAAAACGAGCTGGTGCTTCGAGCGGCTGCCACCCACCCGCAAGCCGAGGGCAATACCGCGTTCATAGAGCTCGGCCAGTGAATGCTTCTGAAATGCCTGCAAGTCGATTCGCTCGGGAATGGGCGGACTTGGTGGCGGCTCAGGAGCCTCATCGACGGTGGCCGAAACCGAATCCGGTTCCGGCGGCGATCCCGTATCTTCGCGTTTTTCAACTGGCGCGGGTGTCGGTGACTCTGTGTTCAACTGGGCAGGCCCAGCCGTTTCCTCAGGTAATGTGCTTGTCTTTTCAGGCATTCTAAGCTTCCTCCGTTCCAAACCACGATGTCGGCCCGCTCAACCTTTTGCAGCATGGGCAACTGGGCGGAGAGAATCCGCTCTGCCGTTGCAGGATCAATGCGCCGCCGCTCCTGCAATCGCGAACGCTGCGTCGCCGGGCTGGATGCCACGACGATTTCATAATCTCGGGCCACGTCAAATGCTGATTCATAAAGTAAAGGCACTTCGGCCAGAAACAGTCGCACGCCTGGAGTTGCTGCCGCTTGGTCGCGAGCGGCCAGGCAGAGCCGACGCACTTCCGGGTGTAGCAATGCCTCCAAGGTCAGGCGCGCGGAGGCATCGGCAAACACTATCTCCCGTAAAACCTTCCGGTCAATCCCCCCTTCACACCCGGCCAACGGGCGCCCCAATGCGGCCTCGACCTGCGCTGCCATGGCTGGTTCTGCCAGCAATCCATGCACAGCCCGGTCGCAATCGAAGGCATCAACATCCGTCCTCTCGTGGGTAAAGAGCCTGACAAACTCAGATTTGCCGGTGGCGACGCCACCAGTGAGGCACGCGGTTTGCATGGGGTGAAACCCGCCTGCGGCCGGTTTTGTTATTCGTTAATCGTTATCCGTTAATCGGTCGCAGGCGAATTGCAAAACCGCCTGCCGAGCGTCCTTTCTTCACGAATAACCAATCACCAACAACGACAATCCGCAGTCAATTGCTGATTGTCATTTCATGGGAATAAGCGGCGTCGCAGGGCCTTCTGGCGGCGGGCTGAATTCCGTGGTCGTCGTCTGTTTGACATTCACAGTCTGGCCCGAGGGATCGACCAGTTTTACGGTGACAAACATCATCAGATTGCGCTTGAAAACTTGGTCAGCCTTGGTGCGGAAGAACCGGCCGATTAGCGGGATATCTCCGAAGATTGGAACCTTGTCTTCCACGGTCTGGACATCCTCCCGAATCAGTCCCCCCACGCCGAGGGTCATGCCATCCCAAATGGTCACGGCCGTGTTCAAACGCCGGGTCGAGAAGACCGGTTGTTCGATCCGGTTCTCGGTCAGGATTACCGTGGTCGGATTGCCCAGCGCATCGGTGGCCCCGGTCTGAATCGGGCTGCCATAGTTGATAAACCCCTCAAACTCAATGACTTCAGGGGCAAGTGTGAGATCGATTGTATAGCCGTCTTGGCCGAGGGTCGGCTCTACTTCCAAGGTAACTCCTGTGTTCCGGGTTTCGAAGGCGGTCGGGGTGGTGGGAGTGACCGGGAATGACGAGACCGAAGCGGATCTTTGCTGGCCGAGGCCGAGAAGACCACCGCCGACGTTGCTGGACCCGAAGTCTTGCGGAATTTCCGGTGGTTCGAATTCGGTGGGATAAATGAATTCGCGGATGACTTCGATCTTTGCTCGTTGGCCGCTACGGGTTGTGATCTGGGGAGCACTCAAGAGATCGGCGCCCTTCTTTTGCTTCAAAGCGCGCATGACCACTTGAAATTGTGGGTCGGTAAAAACACCGGCGACGCCGAAAACCGCAGGCGTTACGCTGGCCTCTGCTGAACCTTCAATGGTCGTGCGCTGTTGAATCAATGCGTCGATGGCGTTATTGGAAATGGCGTCGTTCCCAAAACGCAGACTGCCGGTCAGCAGATTTGCTCCGCCCACGGGAAGCGGCTGCCCGCCTTGAGCCGGCGGAACCAGGGGCCAGTTCAGCGCCCCCACTGGTCCGGCAGCACGGTTGCCCGCAGTGCCGCCGGCGCCGAAAACGCGCCCGGACCCGGGGACGTTGAAGGCCCCCACCAGCCAGTCGAAACCCATTTCGTCGGTATTAAGCTGGCTGACTTCGACAAACTTCGCCGTGATGTTGATCATTCTCTGCACTTGGCCTACAAAGCTTTCAACAAAGGAGGCAACCAGATCGAGATTGGCCGGTGTATTCCGCACCGTGAGCGTCGAGTTGGCAGCGCTGAAGAAGGCTGAACCGCCCTCGGGGAAGGCAATCCCTGCTTGCTTCAAGATGTCGAGGGCCGTGGCGCGGGCTTGCAGCGCGCTGCCCCCCGCAGGCGTGGCTCCGCCCGCTGCGAACGGGTCGGGCGCCGCCGCACCGCCTGCCTCGCCTGCTGGCGTTCCGCCAGCGGACAAAAAGTACGGCGGCACTTTGAAGACGCGGGTATAGAGCTCGACGCCCTCGTCCACCGCGGAAATGATGACCGCATACGGCTCGACACGAGAGCGCAAACCGGCCAGATCTGCGATCGTTTTGACCGCCACACCGAGCGAAACGTTGGAAAGGTTCACGGTAATCTTCGGCACCACACCCGCCGCAGGCAGGCGCAGGATGAAATTCACCCCCTTCTTCGGCTCGCCGGGATCGAGTTCGCGGCTCTTGATGCGCAAAAATTCGACCGCTTCCTCGATCGGGGCCTGATCCAGCGCCACCTCAGGAATGATGATGGAATCCATTTTGTCCAACAGCACTGCGGAACTGTCGATGCCGCCCCCCCGATCCCCCCCCCCCACGCTCCCTATGCTCGAAAGCACCGGCACAGAAGTTTCCCATTGGGCATCCACCTCTCGCATCATCTTGGCGCGGGTGTGGTCGCGGGCTGAAAGATAGTGTTCGCTGATATTGCGCTCGACCCGTTCGAGGCCGCGACGCGCCGCCGTGTTGTAACGATCTATGATCAGAACCTGGTTGAAGGCATCCCGCGCTTTGTCGAAATCTCCCAGATCATAATGGCCCCAGCCAAGCTGGAGATGGCGTTTAACTTCCTGAACGTTCTGAGTGTGCTCCTTGGAATTGGCCGGATTGTACCACTCGGGGTCCTCGAGCCGTTCGAGAAGCCGCTTGGCCCTCGCGTTGTCTGGATCGACGCCCGGCGCAAGGACCATATTCAGCAGATTGCGCGCAGCATCGTATTCGCCGGCGTCAGCGCGCACCTCGGCGAGCCTGACTGCGGCGTCAGCGTATTTCGCGATCACCCGCTCGCGCTGATTCGATGCCATCGGAGCCACCGGCAAAAGGTCGAGGGCTGTGCGATAATGCGCCAGCGCTGCTTCATAGTCTTTTTCAGCCATCGCTTTGTCGCCGGCTTCCTCCTCAATCAGGGCCGTGGCGATTCGTTCCTGCCGCCGGATGATCTCGCGCTCGGCGATGTCGGTGGTGCTGGACGAGCTGAACCCCTCCCCCGCCATCACTGCCATGTCTGAGGCCAGCACCGCCGCAACGGCAGCGGCTAACAAGCGATTGGTCCTCGTGCGTGTCACTGATGCTCTCATGTCGTTAATTTGGGGAGAATAAGTGGAAGCGAATTTTTTGGGCAAGGAAACTTTTCTCATTTCCGTCGAATTAAGCGAAAAACACGTCATTTTGGGGGTGGGCGCAGCTCTTTCTTGATTTTCACGGAATCGGGTTTGCCCTCAGGGACATGCTCGATGATCACGTGGTCCGGGTGGATTTCGAGCAGGGTGAGAGTTTTGCCAACTGGTTTCCGCACTTCGAAGTCGTCGCCTTCCTTGAGGTCGAACGTTTCGTTGGTGAGGGTATAAATGATTTTGGCGATGAAAGTCGGGTGTTCGACCATCTTGCCTTGCTCGAGCCGGATTGGCGTTCGGTTCCTGTCCAGGGTGTCTTCCAAAAACGCCACGGGCACCGTCGTTGGACTGCCGAACCTTTCCACCGTCTCGGTTTTTACATCGAGGAGTTTGAAGCGGCCGTCTTTGGTGCTCGCTCCAACCTTGATATACTCATTGCGGCGTTGTTCCTGGCCGTTGGCGGCCTTGGTGATGAACCCGATGGCTGCGGTGCCCGCGTCAAACGAACTCAGCCGCAAAGTCAGCGGCTCCTGCAGTCGCTCCGCAAAATAAAGTTTGGTTTCAAAGGTCGGCTTGCCCAGGCTCGAATTGGGATCGGTTTTGCCTTCCCATTCGTCGATGTTCATGAACCCATCGCGGTCAGGGTCGTCGATTTTTACGTCGATGTTGGTGTAATTGAGGTCGTTCTCGACGAGCCACCAGTTCTCGATCGGCGTCCGCAACGGCGGCGCGTTGTCGGCCATCATATCGAAGGGCTCCTGCGGCTTGTCGTTCATTACGACAAACGGCGTCGAGGCAAACAGCGGAATCGTCTTGTGGGCGCCGACCTTCGGACGTTCCCATGGCACCACCGCAGCCAGTCCGCGAATAGCGGCGGAAACGAGCTCGTCCGAGAAAGGCTCGAGGCGGTCCCCCGGCGTCACCGACTCGACCGCCAACCCACCCGAAAAAGTTGCCGCCCGAAAAATCAAGAAGAGGGAACCCAACAAGGCGAGAAGCCCACAGGCCAGGAGAAGCGCACGGTCATAATGCAGTCGTATCCAATCCATAGTGAAT
Organism: Verrucomicrobiales bacterium; assembly: GCA_050998515.1. Taxonomy (GTDB): domain Bacteria; phylum Verrucomicrobiota; class Verrucomicrobiia; order Verrucomicrobiales; family V1-33; genus JBPCQC01. The sequence continues at coordinate 29,273 of JBPCQC010000147.1, read as the reverse complement.
ATCTTGGCGATTAGCTCGGGTTGACCATCATTTGTTCGCGGTTGCTCTCGTTGGGGTGGCCTGTCCCGGGGGAAGGAAGCGCAATAGGTCGATGGCCAGCAAAGCTGTGACTCGTTCTCCGCCGAGAATGACAGTGGAATCTTTTTTCTGAGCTTCGGCGTCGCCGGAGGTTGAAGACTTCACGGCGCCCTTGGTGGGACCGTCCTTTTTTTCATTTTCCACCCGTATCTGGCGCACCGCAAAAAATTGTTCCTTGGCCACAGCGAGGTGGTTCATCACATCTTCGATGCAGTGCGGATTGCCGGTGAATTTGACCGCGAACGGATAGCGTTTCAGCACGTTTTCTTCCGGCAGCAAAGGCCCGCCAGGGGCAGGCTTTTTCGCCTGGGTCCCACTGGCTGCGCGAGCCGGGGCCTTTGCTCCCGGCGCCGCGGGCGCAGCGGCTTCAGGCTTCTCGGTCTCGATCGCCAGCTCCTGCCGTGTAATGGCATCGATGCTCGAAGCCCGATCCGTCAGCAGAATATCCACCACGGCCCGCAGGCCATTGAGTTCGAATTCGAGATCCGGCACTGTCTCGCGGCGCGGAATCTCTTTCAGGTAGCGTCCCATCCCCAAATCGAACTCTGCACTCGCGCCAGATCCACTGCCGCCCAGCTTGGTGAACTCTGATTGCGCCTTGATCTGGTTGATCGTCTCGGTGAGCTTGTTTTGAAACTTGGTCTCGTCCGGATTCTCGGCAATCGGCTGCTGGTAGGTCAAAAGCGCGGTTTGCAGTTCATTGACTTTTGCGGCGAATCCATCCACCTGCGCTTTACGGGCGAGAAAGTTCTCGTGATTGGGATAAAGGGGCCGGGACTCGAGACTCGACACCTGGGTCCGGGTATCTTCATATTCGGCTTCGGCCGCCTTGTGCCGCCGGTACGTCGACCACAAAAAATAGCCCAAAACCAGCGTGCCCCCAATCAGAACGGCCAGAAAGGTGGTTAGGAACTTGTTTTTTTTCAGCGCATCCATGGCAGCCGGAATTGTTATTTGGTGACAGTAACCGCTTTCAATTTCCGCTTCAGAGGCAGCCGCATTTCAAAGCCATAAGCCCAGAGATCACCGCTGGCACTGTCTACCTTCAAGTATTTCGCGGTCTCGATAGCCGGATCAATGTCAAACAAACGGCTTTTGCTTTTGATCTCGTTGAAATAATCGGTCACCGCCTGCGTCCCCTGCCCGCTTTGATCTTCACGGTAGAGGCCGAACAGGTGCACTCCGTCAATCAGCGGGGCCACGACGGGCTGCCCGGCAACTGGTGGCTTTGCCGCGGCCCTCGCCTCAGGCTTTAGCGAATCGTCGAACGTGATCGTCTTTGGGTCACCCCCCAAGGGCTCGCTAATCGATTTGGCCGGGTCCCCGACCGTCGGCTGGAGTTGCGTGATCCAGATCAAATCGTTTTTCATGAGCGTGTTAAGCTCGCGGCAGAGTTCCAGCCAGTAGGTCCGGTCCTGGACCGCGTTGGCCAGATATTCGGAACGGGCCTGCTCTCGCTTCGCCCGCGCATCCTCCTCCGCAATCTGATTGGCCACCCCTTGCAATTGAGCGCGTTTTTCCTCGAGGACTTCCCGTTTTGCTTCGAGCCCACTCGCGGCCGCCCGATGATACAACGCGCTGGCAATGAGCAGTCCAAAAAGACACGCCGCGGCCGCAAAAAGAAACGGACGGCGTTCGGCGTTGCTGCGTCGTTGCCCCACCACCGGCGGCACCAGGTCAATTTCCATCGGGCAGGCCAGGATAGGCCGCAGCGCCAACCCGACCAGCTCACCCAGGGAATGCGCGTCGTGGGCCGCTTGTTCGGCGTTAACCTTCGGACCGACGGTTACGTTGCGTAGCGGATTAAAGAACTCGACCGGAAGGTTCAGCTTTTCCTCAAAGAATTCCTTCACGTAGTGCATCGAAGCCGCCCCGCCGCACAAATAAACATGCTCGGGCGGACTGCCGCCCTGCTGTGTTCGATACAGATTGGTCGTCCGAACGATCTCGCCGTGCGTGCGGGTGAGGGCGTTGCGAATGACCTTCGAGAGCGCGGCCAGCTCCGGATCTTCGTGGTCGGCGTATCCGCTCAAAGCCACAAAACCGTCCGTTGTCTTGCGCCCTTCGGCATCGGCAAACTCGATGCTGAACTCCTTCGAGATGCTGGTGCTGATAGCGGCCCCTCCAGCGTTTTGCAGGCTCCGGAAGAACAGTTTTCCATTTCCTTCCACATACAGAAGGTTCACCGTTCGCGCACCCAGATCGATCAACAGGGTGGGGGCCGCCGCCTCCGGGTAGTTATAACGGAACGAATTGTAGAGCGCCAGCGGTGCGACGTCCACCAGCGCCGCTGCGAGCGGCGCTGACTCGACCGCATCGTTCATCTCCGCCAGCAGGTCCGCTTTAATCGCCACCAGCACAGCTTCGATTTCCCCGATCCCGCCCTCCTTGTTCAACACCTGGTGATCCCAGACCACTTCCGAGATCGGCCACGGAATGCTCTGCTGGGCCTCGAATCCGATCAGCTCATCAACCTTTTCCAGATCCAGGGGAGGCAGCTTGATGAATTTGCTTAACACCGGCTGCCCGGAAATCGCGTAGTAAACCTCGCTGCCCGACGCTTTAAACTGCGTGGCCAGGTTTTTTACCGCGCTGGCCACCTGGGGCATCCGAGCTACATCAGTAGTGGGATCACCTCCGATCTCGGCAAACGCATATTGCGTAAGCTGCAAAGCACCTTTCCCACCGGCGGCAAACCGGGCCATGCCGAGCCGCTGGGATCCCAAAGTGAGCGTCAGGATCGATTTCTTGTCAGCCATGAGCGGGAGTCAGCAAAAAAGCCGGTGTGATTGCGCGGACGATCACTTGCCGCCCTGGAGTGTGGCGTGATAATCAAACCATAACGGCGCGAATGGAGTTTCCGATTTGTTCAGCAGCATCCCGGGGGTTTGGGGCGGGGCGTTGTTGACCTTCCACCATTCTTTTCCCGTCGAGGTCAGAAATCCGACCAGCTGCGTGCCGTTAAAAACTTCGACCCCCCACATGCTGATGAGGTTTGGCGCGGCACGCCCGCCGCCCGTCAGACCGGTTATCGCAGCTGGCGGAAGATAAACCACGGACGCCATCGGCTCCCCTACAGGAATATTTATATGCGCCAGTTCTGCGGTCAGGATTTTGCGCGCTTTGGCGTCGGGGGTATTGACGTACAAATAATACTTGAAGGTAAGCGCATCGTAGACCTTCACGTCCCTTTTCGTCGCCGGCGCCTTCGCTTCAAAGGGCACTTCGATCTCGAGCCACTCCTTCGGTTTCCAGCGCTTGTTGGTGACGCCCTTGACAGTAAAATCCGGGGTTTGTTGGATCTGGATCGACGGTTCCTTGACGTCGATGAGCTTTTCCGCTTTGTCCGCACTCGCCTGGGCGAAAGTTTTTGAGGCGATGCCCGGACCCAATCCCAACACAATGAGCAAAAAGAAAGGTTTGAAAATGACAGCCTTCATGATGGTCAACTAGGGTGGAACGCCGAGCCTCTCAAGTTTTAAAAATATTTGCCAGCAAAAACTTCGCGTTTCCTTGGAGAGCGGAGCGCGGGCGCGGCTTTACACGCAGCCTTTTGGCATTTCAAGGAAATTCCTACGGCGTGCAAGTGGTTTCCCTCGGTGTGTCGCACGGGAAGGAAGGGGGCGCGGGCCTCTTGCCTCCCGAGGAACCGCGCGTGATCCAGCCATTGCGCACATTTTGGAGACGCCATGCCCCCGCGCCGCGGCCCGCAGGCGGGCCATCTTCACCGCCGCCTCACGCTTCCTCGGGTAAGGGTACAAACTGGCTCTCCCTCAGCATCAGCGGCTTGTGTCCCACCAGCAAACGCCACCATTCGCGCGCCGATCCGGCCACGATCACCGCCACACCGATCAGAAACAAAGCGGTGACCGCCGCGTCGAGCCGCGCATTGAAAAGCTGCCTCTCGAGCACGGCAATCCTTTCCGGCGGCCCTCCGGCGGCAATTTGCGCCTGCAGTTGTTGCATCGCCGGCAGGAAACCCTTCGCCGCCGGGGAAAAGATTTTCATCCAGCCGGCGCTGAAGGTCACCGCCGAAAGGAAGACCAGGGGCCCCACCGTAACCCAGGCGTAACGCGCCCGACCCATTTTGATCAGCACGGTGGTGCCGAGACAAAACGCGATCACCGCGAGCAATTGATTGGCGATGCCAAAAATCGGCCAAAGACTTTTCGCGATGCCTTCGGGGTCGATCGCCCCCTGATACAAAAAGTATCCCCAGGCCGCCACCAGGAGGCCGCTGGCGGCGACGTTGCCCAGCCAGGAGCGGGTATCGCGCAATGGCGTCCAGACCTGGCCGAGGACGTCCTGCAAAATAAAGCGTCCGACGCGCGTGCCGGCATCCAGGGTGGTCAGGATGAAGAGCGCCTCGAACATGATGGCGAAGTGGTACCAGAGCGCGAGCATCCCATTGCCTGGAATCACGCGGGCAAACATCTGCGCCATGCCAACGGCAAAGGTCGGCGCGCCTCCGGTGCGTCCAATCATCGTCGGCTCTCCGAGATCAGCCGCCAGACGTTCCATGCCGGCGAGGGTCACGGGAAACCCCGCCTTGTTGATCTCGTCAATGGCGATCGCAACTTGTGCGGGGTTCGACGCGTCAATGGGACGATTGATTGCGAAATACTCGCCGGGCTCGAGCGCACAAGCCGCAATGATCGCCATCAACGCCACCAGCATTTCGGCCACCATCGAGCCGTAGCCGACCATCCGGATGGCCGACTCACGCGGCAAAAGCTTTGGCGTCGTCCCCGAGGATATCAGCGAGTGAAACCCGGACACCGCGCCGCAGGCGATCGTGATGCAAACAAACGGGAAGACCGGACCTGGCACGACCCACCCCGACCCATCGATAAATTGCGTCACCGCCGGCATCTTCAACGGCGGGGCCAGGATGATGATGAAGAGACCAAGGATCGCGACCGTCCCGAGTTTCATGAACGTGCTCAAATAATCGCGCGGCGCGAGCAGCAGCCACACCGGCAGCACCGAGGCCGCAAATCCGTAAATCATGATCGCCCAGGCCAGCGCGGGCGCCTTCCACAGAAAGGCCTGCGTCATCCCCGGGGTAAGATATTTACCAGCCCAAACAGCCAGCAACAGCCCGGCCACGCCAAAAATAGAGACCGCGGTGACACTGAACCGGCCCGACCTCAGCGCGAGTCCCATCACTATCGCCAGTGGGATTGTCATGGCGATGGTGAAAAGGCCCCAGGGACTTTCGGCAAGTGCCTTGACCACCACCAGGCCGAGTACCGCCAGGAGGATGGTCATGATGCCCAACAGGCAGATCATCGCGATCAGACCGAGCACCGGGTTGATTTCCTCTTTGAGCATCTGTCCCAGCGACTTCCCGCCGCGGCGCACCGAGGAAAAGAGAATCACTGCGTCATGCACTCCGCCACCGAGCGTGGCGCCGATCAGAATCCACAACGTTCCCGGGAGATAGCCGAATTGGGCGGCCAGGACCGGACCCACTAGCGGACCTGGGCCGGCAATGGCCGCAAAATGGTGGCCGAACACGACCCACTTGTTCGTGGGCACAAAGTCCTTTCCGTCTGCGTGTGTAATCGAGGGCGGCGCCCGGCGTTCATCCAGCGTCAGCACCTTCGCCATCAGCCAGGCCGAATAAAATCGATACGAAACCGCAAAAGCACAACCGCCGGCAATGACCAGCCAGAGTGCATTGACTGGTTCGCCGCGTTTAAACGCCGCCACCCCCACCGCCGTGGCGCCTAACAACGCTACCGCAACCCACACCATGATCTTCAACACTCGCGACATGGCCGGAAATTAATCACAGCACGGGCAACGCGGAAGCAGGAAGTTTTTGACCCTGGGTATTGGTGCGTGCTAAATATATTTGCGCATGCCGGCACCACCGCCGTTACCACACTGTCGGAGCCTCAAAAGCCGGTTCGCAAAAATTGGCATTGGCTTTTATGTAGTCCTTGGAATCGCCGCGAGCATTCTCGTGGTCGGACTGATTGTCATGCGCGTGTCCGGATTGCTTCGGCCATTTGGTGTTCCGACGGGATCCATGAGCCCTGCGATTTCCCCGGGCGATCAGGTCCTGATGGAAGGGATGAGTTACCTGTGGAGCGAGCCCCGCCGGGGAAATGTGGCAATCTTCCGAACTGCAGGCATTGAAGCAATTCGCGCCGACACGATTTATGTGATGCGAATCGCCGGCGAGCCTGGTGATCGGCTGCGGATCGCGCAAGGGAAGCTCTTCGTCAACGGCGAGCAGGTCACACTGCTAAATGCCGCCGGGAATATCACCTCCTTTCCACCACCGAGCGGCCGGCATCCGCTGAAGACTGATGTGACGGTGCCGGAAGGCCATTATTTTATGCTCGGCGACAACTCGGCCAACAGCTTCGACAGCCGCTATTGGGGATTCGTACCGCGCCAAAACATCATGGGACGCGTTTTTCTGCGGCACTGGCCACTAACGAGGGCGGGAGCAGTCAAATGACCGCTCCGCACTCCAAGACGACAAGTCGCTGCACCCCAAAGGCGGCTCCCAACGGCGGCGCTTCGCCGCAATCGTACCGCAGACTTCCTAGTCTGCCGTGCCGCAGGTTTCCAAGCTGCAAATTGCCGAGTGGGAGGGCAGCAACACCGCTGGCCTTGGACCGCGGCGACTCGTCGCCGCTTTTCCAAGCGAGGCTCGCCGAGCGCCAACCCACGGCGACAAGTCGCCGCAATCCAAAGCGGTGTCGCCGCTCCGCTCTGCCACCGCACTCGAAGGCGGCCCGCACCATGCGGCCACTCAACGAGAACCCACGATTTGCGTCAGCCCCCAGTTGGTGCCATCTACCTGCCTCCATGCTTGATCGCCAGATTGCCGTCATTGATTTCGGCGCCCAGTACGCGCAGCTCATTGTACGCCGCATCCGTGAGCTGGGTTATTACTCCCGATTGTTTCAGCCCGGCGAGTTGAAGGAGACGGGCCATCCGGCAGCAATCATCCTCTCGGGTGGGCCACGCTCGACACGTGAGGAAAACGCGCCGGACATTGATTTCGATTACCTCCGCTCGCTCGGTGTCCCAGTGCTTGGTGTTTGTTATGGCATGCAACTTTTGAACCTCAAATTTGGCGGCCAGGTGACGCCAGGCACCACGCGCGAGTATGGCCCCACACGACTCATGCCTTGCGACGACGATACGCTTTTCAAAGACGTAACTGAATCCCAGGTCTGGATGTCGCATTCCGATACCTGCACCGGCCTCGCCGAAGGCACCCAGGTGATCGCAAAAAACCAGGACGATATCGCCATCGGACTGCGCTTCTCGAAAGATTTTTACGGCATTCAGTTTCATCCCGAGGTCAGCCACAGTCAGCAAGGCACGAAAATCCTGTCGAATTTCCTCGCTCTCGCCAGGGACGCGCCCCGTTTCGAGATCGATTCCTTCAAGGATCATCTGATCGCACAGATTTTGCGGGAGGTGAACGGACGAGAGGTGGTCTGCGGGGTCTCGGGGGGAGTCGACAGCACGGTGCTGGCGGTATTGCTCCATACGGCCGGGGTCAAAATGCGGGCGATCTTTGTCGACACCGGCCTCCTGCGGAAAGACGAGGCACTCGAGGTGCAGGAGAACTTCGCCGCCCTCGGCGTCGCGATCGAAACTCTTAATGCGCGGGATCGCTTTCTCACCGCCCTTGACGGCGTCAGCGATCCGGAGAAAAAGCGCACCATCATCGGGAATCTCTTCCTCGATGTATTCTGGGGGGCCATTGGCAGCGAAATTGAACTCTTCGCGCAGGGTACCCTGTATCCCGATGTCATCGAAACCGCCTCGACCGGAAGCATCGCCAGCAAAATCAAGACGCACCACAACCGCGTGGATCGCATTCTCGCGCTGCACAAGGAAGGCCGGGTGCTCGAACCGCTGGCTGAATTGTTCAAGGATGAAGTCCGCGCCCTGGGCAAGGTCCTCAAGATTCCGCATCACATTTTATGGCGCCATCCCTTTCCCGGCCCCGGCCTTGCGGTGCGCTGCCCCGGCGAAGTCACGGAGGAAAAACTCGAGATCATTCGCGAAGCCGACGCCATTTTCATGCGCCAGCTCAAACACCGCGCCTGGTATGAAAATGTCTGGCAGGCTTACGCCGCGCTCGTGCCGGTGAAAACCGTCGGCGTCAAAGGCGACGAACGGAGTTATGAGTGGGCAATCAGCTTGCGCGCCGTGACCAGCGAGGACGCCATGACCGCCGATTGGGCACGCCTTCCCTACGAACTGCTCGCTGCCACCTCGAACGAGATCCTCAATTCCGTCAAGGGCATCAACCGGGTCTTGTTCGACATTTCCACCAAACCGCCCGCGAGCATCGAGTGGGAGTAGAGATGAATGCAGAGTGCAGAACGCAGAGTGCGGACTTCGGCGGTAGCGCTGTGGCTCAGCAGACGATCCGAAATCATCAAAGCCCCGGGTAAATGCCTGGCGTCGAGTTTTCAATGACCGTGGCACCGGCTGTCTTCTGGAAGAACTCGATCGGTCCCGCACCGCCAATGATCGCATAGGCGTAACCCTCGGCCGACATGGCGTGGAGAGCGGTTAAGAGGAGAGCTTCGCCGACGTGGCGGCTGCGGTGGTCGGGGTGCACGCCGATGGGACCAAAGAAACCCCGACAAGTGGCTTCGTAAGCGGCAAATCCGCAGAGCAGCCGTTCCCGGAAGGCGAGAAAACAGGCGACTGGCTGGCGGGCAAAAGCGATTTCCGTCTCACTCGCCCAGCTACCGGCGAACTGGTTGGCGATCCATGGAATCACGGTGTGTTTCTCTGCGGCCAGGGCGCGACGCAGCTCGAAACCCTCGGCATGCGTTCGATCAAGCACCGGATCGAGAGGCGCCAGGGCGTAAAGGCGGACAAGAAGATCAGGCATGAAAGTTGTGATTCGGTGAGGTGAGATTCAGAGGGATCGAGGGCCGGGCCGGAACGCCAGCGCCTGTGCAACTTGGGCGACTATTTCTTTGTGACGACGACGTCGAAGTCATATTCCATTCGCGTCCCGGCCGGTCTCGCTCGTTGGCGGCCGATGGCGCCTCGCGGCTCGTCTTCGCCCCAATACAGGTCAATCTGCAGTGGATGAATGCCGCCACCAGTGTCGGACACCTCCCACTCGACCTCGCCAAAAACCTCCCGAAGGGCGGGTGACTCGATCCTGAGCTTCATGCGCTGGCGAAGATGAGGGTTGCGGGAGGAAACGGCGCATGACTTGCGCGCGACCAGGACATTCCCGCGGCTGCCCAACGGCGCTCGGGCGAACTGATAACGCCCCTTGCCAACGTACTGTACGTACTCCCGGCCGTTGACCGGCTCCTGCAACCGGCCAAAGCCCTCCATTTTCACCGCCTGCAGAAATCCGCGTGCATAACTGCGGCCGCCGAGACCCGGCGCGACAGTCGGCGTCACATCGAAACCCCGCTCCGCGGTGAAGCCAGATTCTTTTGGCGTGTAATAGACGGTGCAAAAAAAGCCACGATGCACTGTTCCTTCCGGCGTTCTCTCCGGTTTGGTCTCGCGAGTCAGCCGCTGAAGTTCCGCCAGTTTTTCCTGCCGATAGGCCCGCAATTCCTTATCGCTCATGGCGTCGGTGACAAATTCCCGCTCGGCACGCAGCGCCACACACGCCATCACAAGGCTGCCCAGAATTACGCACCGGAACTGCATCCCTGCCAAAGTGGCTGGCTGGCGCCGTCGCGCAAACACTCAACACAAAGAAGATGAAGTCAAGTCAGCTTCCGCCTACCGTCGCGATTGTTATGTTTCCCCGCAAATCACTTCGGCTTCGCTTCCAGATGGAATGCGTACTCCTGGCTCTTTTGCTTCTTGCACCCGCCGAAGGTGCCAGCGTGGTCCTCGGTGTGGACCGCCTCGAACGGGATGGTTTTGCGCCGTTGCGCGGAAAACGGGTTGGCCTCATTTGCAACCAGACCTCGGTTGATTCGCGCGGAGTGCCCACCCGACTCATCTTGCAGCGTGCCTTGGGCCGCGACCTTGTCGCCCTTTTTGCACCAGAGCATGGCATCGACGGCCGAGCGCCGGCTGGACGTTATATTTCCACGACCCGAGACCGAATCACGGGACTGCCGGTTTTCTCGCTCTACGCGGCCACACGCAAACCGGCACCATGGATGCTGCGTGACATCGACGTTCTGGTCTATGACCTTCAGGATATTGGCGCGCGAAGCTACACTTACATTTCGACGATGGCGTTGGCTATGGAAGCGTGTGGTCAAAATGGAAAACAATTCGTGGTCCTGGATCGTCCAAATCCTCTCGGCGGCCAGCGCGTGCAAGGTCCTCCGCTCGAGCGGCGGTGGAAGTCATTTGTCGGGCAGGTGCCGGTGCCGTATCTGCACGGGTTAACCACGGGCGAACTCGCGCAAATGATCAATGCCGAAGGCTGGAATGAACGCCGATGCCGGCTCACTGTCGTGCCCATGCTGGGGTGGCAGCGTTGGATGACATGGACAGACACCGGTTTGCGGTGGGTTCCCACCTCGCCGAACATCCCGAAAAACATTTCTCCCCTTTTCTATGCCACCACCGGCATCCTGGGCGGCTTCGATGGAGTGGACATCGGTATCGGCACCAGCGGACCCTTTGAAGTGGCGGGCGGCCGCGGAATCGATCCTAACTTTTTTACAGAAAAGTTGCGGCGGCTCAACACGCCTGGCGTCGCCTTCTATCCTTATCGCAGCAGCCGCAAAGCGGGCTTCGCCGGATCGCGGATTGTCATTGATCCACACACCCCAACCGATCTGCTGGCCCTCGCGGTTGGTTTGGTTTATGAGGTGAATAAAGACAGTCGCGGTGCTCCCTTGCGTCAAACTCGCGGCGATACCCTGACTCTTTTTCACAAGGTCTACGGTTCGGACTCACTTTATCACCAACTCCGGGCCGGACGTTCGCCGGGGACGATCATCGCCGGTTGGCAACGTCCCAACCAAAGCTTTCGCAGCCGCAGACAGCGCTATTTGTTGTATAAGTAAACTTTAACTCACTGACTCACTGACTCACTGACTCTGAGTTCACTGACTCACAACCTCCTATGTTTCGCCTCCTCCTGGTTCTTTGCGCTCTGGCAACCATTTCGATATCTGCCACGGGCGAGATCGAACTATCTCCTGCCCTGACGGCGAGAATTGGCCAGCGAATTTGGAAAAACGAATGCGGAGGCACAGTCGACGGGCTCACCTCATGGAATAAAGGCGAAGATTTTCCAAGTTTGGGCATTGGCCACTTCATCTGGTACCCTGCGGGCATGAACGGCCCCTTCGAAGAAAGCTTCCCCCCGTTGCTTGGCTTTATGAAACGTCGCGGCACTCAGGTGCCGGCATGGCTGGAACATACCAGTCACTGCCCGTGGCCCAACCGCGAGGCATTCCTGGCCGAGTGGGACGGCGAGCGGCTGAGCAGTCTGCGGAGGTTTCTCGCACACACCGTCGGTTTGCAGGCGGAATTTGCCGCTCATCGTGCGCGCAAAGCGCTGCCAAAAGTTCTGGCTGCGGCACCAGCGGAGAGCCGCGCGGCGCTGGCACGAAAATACGACACCGTGGCCAGCGTTCCTAACGGTGTTTACGCACTGGTCGATTACGTGAATTTCAAAGGTGAAGGATCAAATCCGAAGGAACGCTACAAGGGACAGGGTTGGGGACTCTTGCAGGTGCTCGCAGAAATGCAGCCGGTGAACCCGGGCCCGGCAGCGGCGCTGGAATTCTCCGCCGCTGCCAAACGCGTCCTGGCCCGGCGCATCGCCAACGCCCCACGCAATGAAAGCCAATGGCGCAGCGGTTGGTTTTCCCGCTGCGACAGCTACAGCAAGCCGTTTTGAATCAGGTAGGCACGCTCTGACCCCTCGAGGTCATCGTTCTCCTCCGCACCCGATCGCGCGAAGGGCGCGATGACTCATCGCGCCGCCATATTAGGCGGACACATGTGGTCGGGCGTCCCTGTGGGCGTCACAGCATCCCGAAGAGGCTCGCCGCTGTTCCACCGGGGAAACTGCGGTTTGCAAGCATCGAGAATCCGAAGATCGCTTCGGACCGGCGCATCCGTTCGGGAGCAGTCGAGTGACGCGGGAATCTCTGATCCTTTGACATTCCAGTGGCGCAGCGGTTGGTTTTCCCGCTGCGATAGCTACGGTCGGTCGTTTCAGGACATCCCCCATCCCGACAGGCGCCCGAACGCAAGCTGGATTCAAGACATTTTCCTCGACGATGTTTCTGATCTTCAACCGGTGGTTTTGCGCCTGCGCCATCGGAGGCGGGCTGGCCGCATTTGTGGCTGCCGAGTTGGCCGCGCCGGCGCCGGTCAACCACTGGGCGTTTCAGGCTCTCGAGCGTCCGCGCGTGCCAGCCACTGCGGGCTCGGAAGGAGCCATTGATTCGTTCATCGCCGCGAAGCTGGCCGAAAAACGACTCGCTACGTCGCCGGAGGCTGACCGGCCCACGCTCATTCGGCGGCTGTGGTTTGACGTGCTCGGCCTGCCGCCGACGCCGGAAAAAATTGCTGCCTTCGCGAATGACCCCGATCCGCGGGCGTGGGAGCGGTTGGTCGACGAGACGCTAGCCTCTCCGCAATTCGGAGAACGCTGGGCGCGTCATTGGCTCGATGTGGTTCGCTTTGCCGAGAGCGATGGTTTTGAGACCAACCAACCGCGACCGAATGCCTGGCGCTACCGGGACTACGTCATTCAGACCTTCAACGCAGACAAGCCGTGGACCGAGTTCATTTGCGAACAACTCGCCGGTGATGCGCTTGGGGCCGATGCGGCGACTGGTTTCATTGTGGGTGGAGCCTACGATCGGGTGAAGAGTCCCGACCCGGTCCTGACCGCCCAGCAACGTGCGGACGAGCTGGACGATATGGTTGGCACCACCGGAGCCGCCTTCCTGGGACTCACGGTCAACTGCGCACGCTGTCACGATCACAAATTCGATCCCATCTCGAGCACGGACTACTATGCGATGACCGCCTGTTTCACGGGCGTCCAGCATGGCGAACGACCAGTGACGACGGCCGTGCCGTATGATCAGGCCAGAAGAATTGCCTCTCTGCGCGCCGAACTTGATTCCGCCCGGGCGAGAGCCGACGCCTTGGTGCCGTCTGCGAGGGAGGCCGGCCGTCCACCGGTAAATCCTCGACGAAATATCGAGCGGTTCGAGCATCCCGAGCGCGCCCGTTTTCTGCGCTTCACCGCCCTGGCCACGAATTCCGGGATTGAACCGTGCCTCGACGAGATCGAAGTCCTGGCGCCCAGCGGAGAAAATGTCGCTCTCGCAACTTCCGGCCTGAAGATCTCGAGTTCAGGAAACTATGTTGGCGACCCAAAACACCGCCTCGAACACCTCAACGATGGACGCCACGGCAACGACTTCAGTTGGATTTCAAATACCGCCGGCGCCGGCTGGGTCGAGCTTGAATGGCCCGCGGAAATTTCAATTGCGCGCGTCGTTTGGGGCCGGGATCTCGAAGAGAAATATTCCGACCGCCTGGCGATCCAGTATCGCATCGAGGGGGCGACGGAACCTGGTCAGTGGCGCACGATTGCCAGCTCCGAAACCCGGCAGCCATGGCAGCCCGGAATCGTTCGCGGCGAAAGTCCGGACATTCAGGAGTTGGTAAAGCGCCTGGGAGAAATCGCGCAACAACCGATGGCTTACGCGGGAAATTTTTCCGCACCGCCTCCGACTCATCGGCTTCATCGCGGCGATCCCATGCAGCCGCGGGAAGCCGTGGCCCCTGGCGGTCTGGTCAGATTTGGTCCGGCGTTTTCTGTCGCTTCGACGGCTGCGGAACGCGAACGGCGTTTCGCTCTGGCCCGTTGGATCAGTGACGCGCGCCATCCGCTGACGGCGCGCGTGATCGCCAATCGTCTCTGGCATTATCACTTCGGCACCGGCATCGTCGATACTCCCAGCGACTTCGGATTGAACGGCACCAGACCCACTCACCCGGAGTTGCTCGACTGGCTCGCCTCGGAGTTTATTGCGCAAGGCTGGCGGCTCAAGCCGATCCACCGACTCATCCTTCTTTCGAAAACCTATCGCCAGTCGAGCGCGATCCATCCCGAAGGTCTGCGCGCTGACTCGAACTCCCGTTTCCTTTGGCGTTTTCCTCCGTGGCGGCTGGGAGCCGAGCCACTTCGCGATGCCATTCTGGCCGTGAGCGGAAAACTCGATGCGCGAATGGGCGGGCCGGGATTCGATCTCTTTGAGCCGAACACCAACTACGTCAAAGTTTATACAACCAAGACCCGGTTCAGCGAAGCCGACTTCCGGCGCATGATTTATCAGAGCAAACCGCGGGTCGAACTGGACACGCTCTTTGGTGCTTTCGACTGCCCCGACGCCGGACAACCGGCGCCACGGCGCACCAGTTCCACCACTCCTTTGCAAGCGCTCAATCTGCTGAACAGTGAATTCATTCTCGAACAGGCGGGGTTCTTCGCTCAACGACTACGCCGCGAGGCTGGAGTGAAACCGCAGGCCCAGGCGCAGCGGGCTTTTCTTCTCGCCTTCGGGCGCCACCCGACAGACGCGGAAGTGCAGGCAGCCATTGTTCTGATCCGCGACCATGGCCTGCTGATGCTCTGCCGCGCGCTCTACAACGCCAATGAGTTCATCACCGTCCATTGATTCACTTTCCCACGCGGGACGCCGGATGCTCGACCGCCGGAGCTTCCTCCAGTGGGGCGGCACTGGTCTGTCCAGCATCGCACTGGCGTCGCTCTTGCGTGATGACCGTTTGCTCGGCGCGGCCGAGCCGATTCGCCCGCTCATAGAGCCTTCGCATCCGCAGGCACCACGTCCGCCGCATTTCCAGCCGAAGGCACGGCGCGTGGTCATGATCTTTTGCACTGGCGCCGTCAGTCACCTCGATACCTGGGATTACAAGCCTGAGCTGGTCAAGCGCCACGACAAACCAATGCCCGGCGCAAATGGACTGATCACGTTTCAGGGCGAGAACGGCAATCTCATCAAACCGCTTTGGGATTTCAAACCGCGCGGTCAGTCAGGAAAAATGGTTTCCGACCTGCTGCCGAAGCTCGCGGAGTGTGCCGATGACATGTGTTTCATCCACTCGATGACCGCGCGTTCCAACACTCACGGGCCGGCGGAGAATCAGATGAGCACCGGATTTACTCTCGATGGTTTTCCCGGCATCGGATCCTGGGTGACGTATGCCCTCGGCAGCGAAAATGCCGATCTGCCGGCCTTTGTGGCCATTCCTGATCCGCGGGGCGTGCCGCAAATCGGGTCTCGGCACTGGGCATCCGCCTTTCTACCGGCGGTATTTCAGGGAACTCCCTTCAATGCGCAACGGCCGATCCCCAATCTTTCGCGCCCATCCGCCATCAGCGCAGGGGGTGATTCCGCCACTCGTGATTTTTTGAAAATCCTCAATGCTCGTCATCTCGCGGACCACCCCGGTGATGCGGAGCTGGCGGCCCGCATCGCGGCCTATGAGCTGGCGGCAAAAATGCAGTTGCGTGCGGCCGAAGTATCCGATCTTGCCGGGGAGAGCCAGGCCACACGCACCTTTTATGGCGTGGACGATGCGAACAAAACCAAGGCCGGGTTTGCCCGCAACTGTCTGCTCGCGCGACGCCTGGTCGAACGCGGCGTTCGGTTTGTCCAGCTTTTCAATGGCTCGTATGCCATGGGTGAGGGCGTCGGCAACTGGGACGGACATAAAGTTCTTAAAGAACAGTATTCAATCCATGGCCCCATTCTCGATCAACCCTGCGCCGCCCTGCTCACAGACTTGAAAAATAAAGGCCTGCTCGAAGATACTCTGGTCGTGTGGGTGACGGAGTTCGGGCGCATGCCGACGTTTCAAAAAGGCGCCAATGGCCGAGATCACAATCCGTCCGGCTTCACCGTCTGGCTCGCCGGCGCTGGCGTGAAGCGAGGATTCAGCTACGGCGCCACGGATGAATTTGGCCACAAAGCGGTCGATAAGATCACCACCATTTACGACCTCCATGCCACCATCCTCCACCTCCTCGGACTAGATCACGAACGGCTCTCCGTTTACAATAACGGCGCCGAACGCCGCCTCACCGACGTGCACGGACATGTCGTAACCGGCATCCTGACGTGAACCGTTGTCACGCGAGCGACTTTACGGCCCGTCGCATGATTTCGACACCTTCGGATGCCTGATCGGCAGTTAGATTCAATGCCGGCAGCAGGCGGAGCACGGTGCTTCCGCTGGGGATGGTGAGCATGCCGGCGGCGTGCAACCGCTCGGCCATCTGCACGGCGGCGGATTTTTCGCTGCCCGCGAACGCCCTGATTTCCTCCTTGTTCGCCACTTCGACGCCGATCATGAAGCCAAGTCCGCGCGCGCCTTTGATCACGTTGGGGAAATCGCGTGAAAAGGCGAGCAATTCCCCTTTCATCCAGTCCCCCAACTGCCGCACGTTCGCGGCAAGATCATCACGCTCGATGATTTCGAAAATTTTGAGCGCAACGGCGCAACCCAACGGCGTGCCGCCAAACGTGCTCGCATGCGTGCCGGGACCCAGGAGGTCGGCATAGGGTTCACGCGTCCAAAACGCGCCTACCGGGAATCCGCCGCCCAACGACTTCGCCATTGATACCGCGTCGGGAAGAAAAGGCCTTGCGCGACCTGCGCCTTCGGTTTCCAGAATGCGCTGAAAACTTTGAAAGCGCCCGGTGCGGAAATGCCCGCATTGCACTTCGTCCATCATAAGCAGCAGGTTATTCCGGTCACACAACTCCCGCAGTCCGCTTAGGTATTCTGGAGAAGCGGGCGATATCCCACCCTCCCCCTGGATGCCTTCGATAAGCACGGCGACAGTCTTCGGGCCGATGGCTGCGCCCATCGCCTCAAGGTCGCCAAAAGGGACGTCGCAACGGAAGCCATCAACCATCGGCCCAAAGCCAAGCTTCACCTTCTCCTGTCCTGTCGCGGAGATGCCCGCGAGCGTCCGGCCATGGAAGGAGTTTTGCGTGGTCAGGATTTCGTAACGGGCTCCGTCGGGGCCAGGGTGATGGTGGCCAAATTTGCGCGCCACCTTGAACAGGCCTTCGTTCGCTTCCGCCCCACTATTCGTAAAAAAAACTTTTCCCGCGCCGATGTGGCGCACAATCTCCTGGGCGAGGCGGCCCTGAGTCTCGTGATAATAGAGATTCGAGACATGAACGAGCCGCCGTGCCTGGGTGGCGAGGGTGTCGGCGATTTCAGGATGAGCATGGCCGAGAGCACATACCGCAATTCCTCCCCCAAGATCCAGATAGCGTTTACCGGAAACGTCCCAGACGTGGCTCCCAGCACCATGGGAAAGTACCACATCGAACCGCCCGTAACTCGGGACCACATAACGCGTGAACAAATCGCGGACGCTTTCCTGGCGATTGTGAACAATGGGCACTGGGTCTGCGGGCACCGCGAGGACTTCTTTCATCAGCGAGAATAAGCTGTGCTGGCTTCCCGACGCCATGGAAATTCGCAACTGGCGGGGCCAAAGGCCGCGGTTCAGCTTCTCCGCGAGCACGCCGGCGTGGTTTGAGCCGCCTGCATATCACCAACCGGTCAGGCGCGGCGACTGCTCCACATAAAGAGCGCGAACATCGACACCGCGCCCGGGAGGAGGCCCAGACACAACCAGAAGATTTTCGCCGTCGCCTCCGGACTCAGCGAAATGTGATAGGCCTCCGGTTGCTTGGCGGTGATCCCGATCAGATCCTCGCGATTCAACACCCAATTCAAAGATGACGACACAAAGTCGTAGGCTGCCGGATTGACGCGTGTGGTGTCACGGTCCGGATCGATCAGACTGGCATTGCCGACCAAGACCATGCGCGAACTGTAGGCTCCCAGCCGCTGGTCGCGTTGCGCCCCTTTTTCGACGGAAGCGGCAAGCACGATCAACTCGGGATCACCGACGTCAATATCGTCGCGTTTCGGTTCCGGCTCGTAGTATTTTGTTTCGGCCCAGTAGTCGGCGCCTGCCAGAATCAGCGGTTGCACATCAAGATTCGCAGTTCGCAACTTTACCGCATCCTCTTCCAGATCGAGTGATTTGCTTTGCTCACCCAGCACAACGGTTTGGCCGCCAAACTTCGCGGTGACTGCTGCGTAGGGGTTGAAAGCGGACTCGACCTCGAGCTCTTTCCGAGCTCCCTGCGCAGTCTTGACAACTTTCAGGACGCGGTCCGGCCTTGGCAGCACGCCGTTCTCGGCGAGAAAGGCATCAAGGCGGGAAAGCTCCGACTCCGGGTCGAGCAGGAACAGCAAACCGGCCCCCTTTCGTCGCTCCCAGAATTCCCTCAGCAAGGCAGTTTCGCGTTCGGTGAAGTTGCGGGCCGGGCGCAGTGCAATCAATGCGCTAGCATCCGCCGGTATTTCGGTCTGGCCGAGCAAACTGAGATCAAGCAGCTTGAAGTCCTGTTTGTTGGAAATGTCCTGCAAGACATTGCGCGCGGTGACCAACTGCCCAGTGCCGGCCGTCGCGCTGGGCAGGCTGCCCATGTTGCTGGTCAGTACATAGACGACCGGGGCGGCCTTTTGGTTCACGCTGATCAAAGCCGACGTCACCAGGTCCTCACCGCGAAATTCCGTCATGCGCCGCTGCGCCGAATTCTCGTCGTAGGAAAACAACTGGTCATGGCTGACAAACCGTGTCCGTCGTATCGTGGCTGGCGGCGGCCCCGTGGTTTCAGCTCCAACTTTTGGCTTCGGCGTAATCGCCTTGCTGATGATGATCCCGTCCCGGTTCAACACCACGCTGTACTTTTTCTCCGCTTCGAGCTTCCTGCTGACTTCGCGCACCAGGTCCACGTTCTCGATGACCAGCCGCGACTTGGCATGGCGCCGATACTCCTCCAGCAGCGCACGCACTTGCTTTTCCTCAGCGCTGCCGCGCCGGAACGCCGCCAGGATATCGGTTTTTCCGCGCAGAGCCTTTAGATAGGAAATCGTCTGGCCGGAGAGCGTGAATTCGTGGTTGAGGGTCAGGTCCCAGCGATAGTAATGGCGATAGCTGATGTAATTGACCACCACCAGCAGGAGCACCGCAGCCACAAACTGGAGGACGACGTTGGTCGCAATGTTAATGCGGCGGATGGGTTGCGCGCTGCTCGAGTTGGCCATGATATCTATGGAAAGTCACTCTAGGTTTTCCAGCGCCGGAATTCGATCACCTGGTGGGTCAGCACGAGAAAAAATGCCGTCAGACTGCCGTAGTAAACAATCGGCCGGGTGTCGACGACACCGCTGGTGAAGAGCTCGAGATGCTCGATCGAGGCAAAGTAAATAAAGAAGTCAGCCATATCGAGCATGCGGGTACTCGATAGTTTGACCGCGATGAGACCAACCAGAAAATGGACCAGAATCAGCGTGAACGAGAGCACCGCGGCGATGATCTGGTTGCGGGCAAGGGCGGAAGCGAACAGGCCCAGGGCCAGATAAAAGAATCCCATCAACAACACGATGAGGTAGCTGCCGAGCAGGGCGCCTACCGGCACGGCCGCGGCTCCGCCGGAAATAAATTGAAAAATGAGCAAATTGGCCACGCTGGGCAGCCACAAAACAACATAAAAAATGGCGGCGGCCGCATACTTCGAGAGCACCAGCTGCGAAGCGCGAACCGGAGCCGTCAACATCGTCTCGAGCGTGCCCAGCTTCCTTTCCTCCGCTACCAGCCGCATCGTTATCAACGGGAATACGGCAAAATAAGAGAGGTAGAAGCCGGGTGTGGAAAACATCCAGGTGACGATGCTGCCAGCGCTGGTGGATCGAGTCAGCGCCGAGATGGCGGCATAAAAACTCACGCCGTTGATGAGCATGAACAACACCAGAATCACGTAGGCGAGCGGCGACAAAAAAAAGTGCCGCAATTCCTTGCCCAGGAGAATCCAAAAAACGCGCATCAATTAAAGGCAGAACGCAGAATGCAGAGTGCAGAAGGCCAATGTCGAGGCCAGACCCCGCCGAGGCGTACCCTCCGAGTCCAATGGTGGGGCGAGACTCGCAATGGTGGGGCGAGACTCCGTCGAGCCGTACCCCACAGGCTGGCATCCGCGAACGATTTCATAACTGGCTAAATAAAACCAAACTGCACCCGCCCTTCGGGATTCCAATTAATTCTGAGTGATTTCCACGAAGACGTCCTCGAGGGTGGCCATCTTGCGGGTTAATTCCCGAAGCGGCCAGCGGTTCGCGAGCGCCATTTGGTAGATCGATTCACGGAGGTCCGATCCATTGTCCATGCGCAGGGTGAATTTCCGCCAACCATCCGCAAGCGGGTCACTCAGGACGCGCCGAACGTTTGGAAGCTCGCGCAATTTCGCGGCCACTGTTTGTTCATCGGCGCGCAATTCCACCTCGACATAACCCGCGGTGCGCAGACGCTGCTGCAGATTCTCGGGTGTGTCTGAGGCTTTGATTTTTCCCCGATCGATGATGATGACACGACCGCAAGTCGCTTCCACCTCGGGCAGAATGTGAGTGGAAAGGAGAATCGTATGGCGCTCTCCGAGCTGCCGAATCAGTTCCCGCACCTGGCGAATCTGATTGGGGTCGAGACCGTTGGTCGGTTCGTCCAAAATGAGCAATCTCGGCCGGTGGACAAGAGCGTCAGCCAATCCTAACCGCTGGCGATAGCCTTTGGAAAGACTGCTGATCATTTTCTTGCGCACCTCGGTGACGCCGCAAAGTTCCATCACCTCCCCGCTGCGCTGTCTGGCATCGCGCCCGCGCAGACCCTTGAGTTGGGCCCGAAAATGCAGGTATTCCTTCACCCGCATGTCTTCGTAGAGCGGAACATTTTCCGGCATGTAGCCCAGTTCTCGGCGGGCTTTGATGGATTCCCGGAAGACATCGTGCCCTGCAATGGTCACCCGGCCCGCCGTCGGCGGCAGGTAACTGCTGAGAATGCGCATGGTCGTGCTCTTCCCCGCCCCATTGGGCCCGAGAAATCCGACCACTTCCCCCTGCCCCACCTCGAACGACACGTCGTCAACCGCAGCATTGCCAGCGTAGCGCTTTGTTAGGTGTTCGACACTAATCATCAAAAAATCCGGCGCCCTCACGAGTAGTGCAGACGGTGCCTGGCGCAAAGCGTAAAAAACTGCCAGGACGGTAAGTGGACCGGGGCCCTGCGCGACCGCCGGATCCTCACATGGAGAAAGGAATGCCGAAGATTGGGTTTGGTTCTTTGGCGAAAGCGTCATCCGTAGCGGGTATGTTCCGCTGCCACGCAGTCCACTTAGCCATTCGGCTCAGAGATACGAGAAGTGTTGAACTATGATTGGTTCGATCAATCCACATTTTCTGCTCACGGCGGTTGCGTGAGTTTTTCAATGGGCTCTTAATCTGTTTGCATGGCTTTTATTGACGACGACTTTCTGCTCGACACGCGAACGGCGGGTGAGCTTTATCACCGGTTCGCCGAAGCGCAGCCGATCATTGATTTTCACAATCATTTGCCGCCGCAGGAGATCTCGGAGGACAAGCGCTGGGAAAACCTCACGCAGCTCTGGCTCTATGGCGACCACTACAAATGGCGGGCCATGCGGGCGAACGGAATCTCCGAGGATCGGGTGACCGGTCCCGCGAGTGATTGGGAGCGGTTCGAAGCCTGGGCGGCGACGATGCCGAAACTGCTGCGCAACCCGCTCTACCATTGGACCCACCTTGAATTGAAGCGCTACTTCGGGATCGATGAACTGCTCTCGCCTGCCACTGCTCGCACTATCTGGGACGCCGCCAAGGTAAAACTAAAGAACATTTCCGCGCGTTCACTGCTCCGGCAAAGCAAAGTCGTCACACTCTGCACGACGGATGATCCGACCGATTCCCTCGATCATCATCGCGCCTGCGCTGCCGACACTGGTTTTAAGGTTTCTGTTCTCCCCTGCTGGCGGCCTGACAAAGGCATGGCCTTCGATCATCCCGCTCTATTAAACGCGTGGATCGAGAAACTCGAAGCGTCCGCGGATCATGCCGTGGGCGACTCCTGGGCTTCGTTTCTCGACGCTTTGCGCAAACGCCATGATTTTTTCCAGCAACACGGCTGTCGATTAAGTGACCACGGCATCGATACTTTCTACGCGAAGGATTACCTTGATGGTGAAGTGCAATCAGCGTTCGCCAGAATTCGTCGCGGCGAAGCGTTGGACCGTAACGCATCGGCAAAACTCAAGAGCGCCTTCCTCCATGAGGGCGCGCTCATGGATCACGAGAAAGGGTGGACCCAGCAATTTCACTACGGGCCTTTGCGCAATGCCAATTCCCGCTTGTTCGCAAAACTCGGCCCGGATACCGGTTTCGATTCCATGGGAAATCCAGGCGATGCGCGCTCGATGGCTCGATTCTTCGACCGTCTCGATCGAACGAACCAGCTCGCAAAAACCGTCATCTACAACATCCATCCCGCGGACAACGAAATGGTGGCCGCCATGTCAGGCAACTTCCAGGACGGATCGATTCCCGGCAAAATGCAGTTCGGCAGCGGCTGGTGGTTCAACGACCAACTCAATGGCATGCGCTGTCAAATCGAAGCTCTTAGCCAAATCGGCCTGCTCAGCCGGTTCGTCGGCATGCTCACCGACAGCCGCAGTTTTCTCAGCTTCACCCGCCACGAATATTTCCGGCGCCTTCTCTGCCAAATACTCGGCAGGGACATCGAAAGCGGCCTCGTGCCTCGAGATTATGATCTGGTTGGAGGCATGGTGGCGGACATTTGCTATCGCAACGCGCGCGACTTTTTCGCGTTGGGAGGATCGTGAGGACGGCTCGGGCGCAGTTCAATGCGGCTCAGCAGAAGCTTCGCCCTACCTCGGACCTTTGCCTGCCGCAACGGCCTTGGGATGAAGTTTGATAAACAGGATCGATGGCAGGTTGAGGCGTCCGCCGAGCCGCGCGGAATTTGGTGGGGCGAGGGTCGTTGCCACACCCGTATCAAAGGTTTCCCAACTTCCGACTTTTGGCTTCATTCATCGTCAGCGACAAGAGTGTCGCTGCCACGTCACAGCTGCGTTCATTGTCAGCGACAAGAGTGTCGCTGCCACGGTCGCGGCAACTGGGCGACGAGCGTCATGACCGCCTTTTGGGCATGAAGCCGGTTCTCAGCCTGTTGAAAGATTGTGCCGGCATGGGCCTCGAGAACCTCCTCGGTGATCTCCTTGCCTCGATAAGCGGGCAGGCAGTGCATGACCAGAGCGCCCGAAAGCGCGTGCGCGAGCAGCTCGCTGTTGATCTGGTATTCCTTCAGGTTTCGCCATCGATCCTCACTTTCCGCTTCCTGGCCCATGCTCACGAAAACGTCAGTGTAAAGAACATGCGCCCCTTGCACGGCCGCGACCGGGTCGGCTTCGCAGCGAATGCAGCCGCTTTTCAAAGCCGCCAGGAACCTCTCCGATGGCTGATAGTCGGGTGGGGCGGCGATGACGAGATCGAAACGCAGCCGTTCTGCGGCCCACATCCACGATCGGGCCATGTTGTTGTTGCCGTCGCCCAAGAAGACAACGCGTTTGCCCGCCCAGCCGCCTGCGCACTCCTGCAAGGTCAACAAGTCCGAGAGCACCTGACAGGGATGCTCCTCGTCCGTCAGCGCGTTGATGGTGGGCAGACCGCTGTAATGCGCAAATTCCTCGACATCTCCTTGGGAAAATGTGCGGATGATCGCTCCGTGGGCGATGCGACCGAAAACGCGCGCCGTGTCTTTGATCGGCTCACCACGCCCAAGCTGCGCATCGTTGGGATTGAGAAAAAAGACATCACCACCCAGTTCGCGCACCCCGACTTCAAAGCTGACGCGTGTGCGCGTCGAAGCTTTGGTGAAAATCATTGCCCACGTCTGGCCCGCCAGCGGCCGCGCGCCGGCCGCCGACGCCTTTCCACGCTCTGATTTCATGCGCGCGCCCAGCGCAACGATCTCCTCGATCTCTTCGGCATTCAGTTGTTCGATGGATAGCAGGTTCTTCATAGCTAAAAAAAACGGGCCGCCTCCCCTTGAAGAAGGCGGCCGCCGACGGGTCCATTTAGCGGACAATTTCCGTTCCAATACCCTCTTTGGTAAAAATTTCGAGCAAAAGCGAGTGGGGCAGCCGGGCGTCGATCATGTGAACCTTGCGGGCGCCGGCCGCGAGTGCGGAAAGCGCGGACTCGACCTTTGGTATCATGCCCGCGGTGATCGTGCCTTCCGCGATCAGTCTGCGAGCCTGCTTTTCATCGAGGTGGGTAAAAAGCGTTTTCGGATCACGCGGATCGTTCATGACTCCGAGCACGTCGCTGAGGTAAATGAACTTGGCCGCTCCGAGGCGGCCCGCCAGGGCGCCCGCAGCCACATCAGCGTTGCAATTCAACGCGTGTTGAGTCCCGATTTCGGAGGCAATCGGTGACACCACCGGAATGGCATCGCGCGTCAGCGCCGCTTGAATTTCTTCAAGATGAAAATCGACGACTTCGCCGACCCAGCCCAGGTCCGCCGGCTCGCCGGTCGAGGCATCAACAATCGGACCTCGCTTTCGACCGAGAAAGACGTCTCTGCCATTCACCCCCACCGCCTTGCCTCCAAACTCAATGGCCGCTTGCACCAGCCGCGGGTTGATCTCAAGCCGCAACGTGCGCTCGACGATTTCGACCGTCGCTTCATCGGTGATGCGAAAGCCGTTGATAAAGCGCGCGCCCAGACCAGCCTCGCTCATGGCCCTGGATATCGCCTTGCCTCCGCCATGCACCAGCACGGCGTCGATCCCCATCAGGCTGAAAAAGACGACGTCGCGAACCAATCCCTCGATGATCGGCCAGTCATCCATCACACTTCCGCCGATTTTGATGACAAAAGTTTTTCCGCGAAACTCCTGAAGGTAAGGCATCGCCTCGACGAGCACCTGCGCCTTTTGAATTTGTTCGTGAAAACCGTAAGTCATGCCTTTTTCGGTGCGCCGAGGGCATACTCCTGGGAATTGAAACTCACATACTCCTGCGAAAGATCGCTGGTGAAGATGTTGTAGTCGGCGCAGTCGAGGTTCAGATCGATGGTCACGGTAAATTCCCGCTTGGCGGTGACTTTTTGCAGCTCGCGAACCGGTGTGCCTGCATAAACTCCGCCGCGTGCGGCGATGAGCCCATCGAAGTAAATGTCGATCAATTCCTCGCGCAGCCGCCGCGCCCGCGAATAGCCAATGGCATGCATGACGCGGCCCCAGTTCGGGTCGCTGCCATGCCACGAACATTTAACCAGCATCGAATTCGCGACGGCTTCCGCGACGCGTCGCGCGTCGATGTGGGTTGCGGCGCCCCGCACCTGAATCTCGACAAACTTGGTCACCCGTTCGCCATCATGAACCAGCATTTTAGCCAGGGAAATCATGAGCTGACAGAGGGCTTCGCGAAAGACGCGCGCCGATGGCATTCCACTCTCGATGCGCCGATTCCTGGCCTGCCCGTTGGCCAGCACGAGCACAGTGTCATTGGTGCTCGTGTCTCCATCGATCGAGATGCGGTTGAAGGACTTTTCCACGGCACACTGGGTTGCTTTGTCCAGCTCCTCGGGTGTGATGGCTGCGTCCGTCGTCACAAAACAGAACATCGTGCCCATGCTGGGGCAGATCATTCCCGCGCCTTTGGCCACCGCACCAAAACGAACCGGCGTTTTTCCAATTCGAAATTCCGTTGAAATCGATTTGTGGTGGGTATCGCTCGTCATGATGGCCCTGGCGACGCACTCGCCGTCCTTGCTCTGCAGACCGGCGGTAAGTTCCGGGATACGAGGTGTGACCCGTTCCATCGGCAGGGGAATGCCGATGATGCCGGTCGAACACACGGCGACCTGGCTGGGCCGAATTTTGAGGGCGGCCGCCGATTCGATCGCCATGGTTTTGGCATCCTGGATTCCGCGTGGCCCGGTGCAGGCGTTGGCATTTCCGCTGTTGGCGATAATGGCGCGGACCTGACCGCGCCGCACGTGATCCATCGACACCCGCACCGGCGCCGCTTTCACCCGGTTTCCGGTAAAAGTACCCGCCACGGCACATGGATGCGCTGAATAAATCAGCGCCAGATCCAACCGAAGTTGCGCCGGATCCTTGATCCCGCAGGCAATGGCGTGGCACAGGAATCCGCGCGGTGCGACCACACCGCCAGCGACCTCTTTAATTTGTCGCAGCGGGAAGGGGGAGGCGGACATCGGGACAAGGGGGCATTATGACAACTTCGTCATGTCGCGCAAGAAAGCTCGATAATTGACCACTGCTGTAGGTGGCCTCTTTGAGGCCGCCCTCACAACCATCACTCACGTGATTTGTCCCGCTATTGGTGTTCACAAATAATCTCGCACAGCCGCCCAAGGACGGCGCCGACGCGCGCGGTCTCCGTCGATTTTTGCAGGAGCACGTTGTTCACAAACATCGCGAAGACGAACTTATTTCCTTTCGCCGTAGTGAGATAACCTGCCAGTGCCTTGCTCATGAGTAAAAACCCTCCGTTCATGGTGTTTTCCCAATACAGCGTGCCAGTTTTGGCGCGGACTCTGCCGCGCGCGGGGCTGTTGGGCGCAACCGTGGTCGCCAACGTGCCGTCTTCGCCCAGTATGGGCAGCGCCTGTTCATAGGCGGCAAAGTCTGGCCTGGTGGCCATATAACGCAGCAACTGTACGGTTGCCAGCGGCGTGGTGCAATCGCCACGTGAACCGCCGACACCGTCGGCAAACGAGATCGTGTCCACATCCACGCCGGCCCTCGCCAAAAAGTCGTGCTGCAGTCGCAAGCCATCGGCCAGCGTTTGCCGCCCGTGTTTCACCGCCACCAGCAGCGGCACGGCGCTGGCATGAAGGTTGTGGCTCACTTTTAAGACCAATCTCGCCTCTTCGGAAAAGGGCAGCGATGGCAATAGAGCGACACGCTCCTCGCTTCTGTAGCGC
The DNA here is from genome assembly GCA_050998515.1 of Verrucomicrobiales bacterium. Classification (GTDB taxonomy): domain Bacteria; phylum Verrucomicrobiota; class Verrucomicrobiia; order Verrucomicrobiales; family V1-33; genus JBPCQC01. The sequence continues at coordinate 2,287 of JBPCQC010000147.1, read as the reverse complement.
CGCGGCGGCGGCAAAAGCTCTGTGCGGTTCGCCGCCAGCAGCGAGGCGTCCCCCGCAACTCCGCAGCGTCCCAGCGCTTCGATAAAAAGCGCGCGCGCGAATCCCGCCGGATCATCAACCTCGCGGATCCGCACCAGTGGCTTGCTCGATTCAGGAATCCGGCCGCGCACCACCATTCGCCCGGCCGCTGGACTGGCGATTTTGATGTCGGGCGCCTCGCTGCTCGAACCGGTCTCGACCAGAACATCGATGACCAAGGCAGCGGTCTTTGGCCGCCACTCGACCGCGGCGGGCTGTCCATCCTTGGCCGGTGTGATAAGAAAATCGATCACGTTGTCGTTGACCATGATTGGCGTGAGCCTGGTGGGCCCGCTGGCGCCGCTATCTCCTTCCCCTTTTTCGAACAGCCGGTCGTCAATAACGACATCCCCGCGAATACGCTTGATCCCGATCGACGCGATTTGCCGCGCCAGTTCATTCAATCCCGCCACCGGATCGGGTTCGGTCAGCGCATGGACCGCGATGTCGTTCGCGTACGTATGGTCGACATTCGTAAACGCGAGCCGGCCCTCTTTGTCAGAGCGTCCGCCCAGAGTCAAGTCCCCGCCCGCGACGAGGATCAGATCCCCCTTCAATTCGCCCGAATCGGCCACTTCCCCGCGACGGTAAACCGAGGTCTCGAATCGGTGATCCGGACCAAAAGCATCGAGAGCGGCCGCCACCGAAAAAAGCTTGGTTACCGATGCCGGCGTGAACAACTTTCCGGCGTTGTGCTCGTAAAGGGTTTTTCCTGTCTCCTGGTCGGCCAGCAAAATTCCCCAGTGCGCGGTTTTGAACTCCTGAGCGTTGATGACTTCGGCGATTCTTCCAGCAAGGGCCCCTTCTTTTCCGTCGGCGGAAAAGCTGGCGGACGCCACCACTAGCAGGACCAACGTCTTGGAGACAAAAGCTGTCTGATTCATGACGGATTTCCATAGCACCGATTCCGCGCCTTTGTCAGTTCGATTCTCTGAGCCGCGATAACTCGGTGGGTTTCGCGAGGATTTGCGGCGCCGTCTCATGGGCCCGCAGAAAAGAATTCATTGCGCAGCAAAGCGGCTGAGTTAGGTTTCCTACCCTCCAATCACACTCATGGCGGATAAAGAGAATCGTTATGCCCAGAATGCCCCGGGTCCGTTTTATGTCGATGATCAATGCATCGACTGCGACCTTTGCCGGGAAACTGCGCCCGCGAACTACAGACGGGACGACGATGGCGGGCATTCGTACGTTTACAAACAGCCGGAAAATGATGAGGAGCGCCGGCTCAGCGAGGAAGCACTAGCGGGGTGCCCGGTCGAGGCCATCGGTAACGACGGCGACGAATAACCATTGCGGCTCTCGCAGTGCTGATTGACTCGGCCCGCCGGCCTCGCCCTGCGGGCTGCCTTCGGCAGTCTGTCTCACTCCGTTCGGCTGTTGATTGTTGATTCGACATTCCACGTTCGGCGCTCGACATTCCTGCGTCCCGCCGATGAGAAGTCCGAAATCCAAACTCCGAAATCTCAAATTTGCCGCGCGCCACCGCGCCCTGCAAGAATGGCGGCTGTTGCCGGAGAAGGCGGATCCGGATCGCCATCAGCACAGCGCCGCAACGCTCGTGGCTGCCTTGCTGGACAAACTCGGGCTCGGCCAAAGAATGCGCGAAGAAGAAGTCGCCGCAGCATGGGCGGCGATTGTAGGTGATTTTTCCGCCCGGCACTCGCGGCCGATGCGTCTCAAGTATCGCATTCTTACTGTGGCGGTGGCTCAACCCGCTGTTCTTTTCACTTTGGACCGTTCGAAAGGCACGATCCTTGCGCGCTTGCAGGAGCGGTTCGGCTCGAGCGTCATTCGCGACCTCAAGTTCAGGGCGGGATAGTGCTTACCTGAACCACCGGCCGGAGTGCGTGTAGGTGATTGGATGGACGCGGTATCCGGCCGCGTTTGTACTGGAGACGAGCGACTGGAAGCCGCTATTCATTCAGCGACAGGAGTGTCACTGCCACGGACGCTGTTAACGAAATCTGACATTTCGTTTTTGTAGCGCAAAGCCAGCTCTCAACCCAGGAGCGCGTATCGAATCAACTCGAGGGGATCAGGACACCGGTGGCCGGCAGCACCATTCTCGCGAATCGTCGCCATTCATCGTGGAGTTGGTCAAAATGGGTCAGCCCCAGCATGAATTCGCCGGCATACCCGAAGTCACGCATCTGCTGAGTTCGAATCCTCTGGTCCGTTTCGAGAACGTGTCAGAAAGGGGGACGGG
>JBPCQC010000119.1:0-55443 GCA_050998515.1 Verrucomicrobiales bacterium | reverse complement strand
GGTTGAACGAGTTCGCTCCGCTCAAGCGCTTCGCGGACAACGAGTACGCTGTGCTGGTTGGGAGGCAGTGAAAGGTTGGGCTTGTGAGGCGGGTGGGTGAGGGGCGAGGATGGACCACTCTTAAATGCGGCGACCGGCTTTTCTGCCGTAGCGCTAGGCTAGATCCCCTGTAGATCAATGTCGATTGCATTTCATCCCCCTCGATCGCAGATAGGTCTGCCGCCTGCGACCGGGTCGGCTCCACGGCTGCGCCCTCGCCGACCAGGGTGCCCTCAGCTAACCGGCGAGGGCGCCGGTTGGGACACGCACGCGCGTGTCCTCCCCAATTGGGTTACGGCGTTCAGAGGTGTCTTTTTGCCTGCAACGCGTGTTCGATTTTGCCCAAGGGCAGGCAATTGACCACATCATTGCGTGTGAGCCACCCTTTGCGGGCGCTGCGAATTCCGAAGAAAAGGTGTTGAAGTCCGGCCTCGCTGTGGGCATCCGGATTGATCACGCATTTCACCCCCTTCTCGCGCGCCAGGCGCCACCAGCGCCAGTCCATATCCAAACGCGCCGGGTGACAATTGAGTTCAATGATCGTTCCGGTCGAGGCGCAGGCCTCGATGACAGCGGGAATGTTTAAGGCGTAACCTTCCCGTTTCAGCAAAAGCCGGCCAGTCAAATGGCCGAGCATTGTGACATGGCGATTTTCCACCGCACGCGTCACGCGACGGGTCATCTCCGCCTCAGGCAGCGTGAAAATGCTGTGCACGCTGGCAACCACGTAATCGAGACCAGCCAGCACTTCGTCGGGAAAATCGAGTGAACCATCCCTCAGAATATCGACTTCGATCCCAGAGAAGAGGCGGAATTTCGGCGTGGCGTTTAGGGCGTTCCAGGCGGCAATTTCACGCACCTGCTCGGTCAGTCGTGCCGCCGTCAGGCCATTGGCCTGGATCGATGATTGGGAATGATCGGCGATCCCGAGATATTGCAAACCGAGCTCGCGTGCCGCTTCCGCCATTGACTCGATGCTGCCATGCCCGTCGCTGGCCCGGGTGTGACAATGAAATGTTCCGCGCAGGTTTTGCAGCTCGATGAGCTTCGGAAGGCTTCCCATTTCGGCCAATTCGATTTCGCCCTGATCTTCACGCAACTCGGGATCTATAAATTCGAGACCAAGCGCCTTGTAGACATCGGTCTCCTCGTGGAGGGATTCCTGGCAACCCTCGAGGCGATATTCATTCAAGGTCCAGCCGCGCTTAAGGGCTCGGGTGCGCAACGCCACGTTGTGCTCTTTGCTTCCGGTAAAATAGATCAGTGCACACGGGAACTCGCTGCCGTTCACAGCACGAATATCACACTGCACCCCGGTCGTTAGCCGCACACTCGCCTTGGTCGGACCGTGGGCCAGAACGTTCAGAACGAAGGTCTGCTTCACAAAATCGTTCAAAACCAGCTCCGCATGCTTCGTGGCCACCACGAAGTCCAGGTCGTTAACAATCTCCCGGCCACGACGATAGCTGCCCGCCACCTCGGCACGCGAGACTTTCTTATGGGTACGCAGAAAACCGAGTATCTCGCCCACACTGCCAGCCACCTCCGCGGCCCGAAAGCTGGTCGCGGCGGTCTCAAGGTACGCCAGCGCCTCGAGAATCTTCCCCACCATTTTCTCTCCGAATCCCGCAAGCGCAGCAACGGTCCCGGATTCGCAGGCTTTCTTCAAATCCGCCAGACTCCCGACCCCCAGCTCGGAGTGCAAAACAGCGATCCGCTTCGCCCCCACTCCAGGCACGCGAAAAAGTTCGAAAATAGTCTCCGGAAATTCAACTTTGAGATCCTCAAAAAATTGCAGCCGTCCGGTCGTCGCCAGCTCATGCAATTTCCCCCGCAAGGCCGCGCCAAGCCCCTGAATGCCTTCCATTTCATTGGCCGCGGCCTTCGCCACGATATCGCCCGCAAAGTTAAGCACCGCATCCGCACCCTGGCGATAGGCCCGGATTTTGAACGGGTTCTCGCCCTTCACTTCCAATAAAAGGGCGATGCGCTCGAGGACCTCCCCAATTTGATCGCGAGTCATCGAATTTCTCTTACCCCAAGAACGGCTTGAAGAAAATCCCGTTCTCGCGAGGCCCAAGGGCAATTTCCCCGTGGCTGGTGAACATCGAAATCCCATAAATACGAATTCTCTCATTTTTACGGGGACAATAATGAGAATTATGCCAGTTCGGCCCATTCAGACAGCTTCTTTGCCCCCACACGTTATCAAATCTGCGATATTGCTCAAATTTGCCCCTCGGCACGCCTCCCGTTTCCTGAGCGCCGGCAAAGGTCGCTTGATTGGCTACGCGACCATGATTGGGGTGCCGGTCATCTGCTCGGGCTGGTGGGCGACCGCGAAAGTTTCTCATGAAGCCGCGGTCACGCCGGCGTCGATTTTCATTCCTGACTCTAACAGCCCGACGCAGCCTCCGGCTCCTCCGATGGCGGAAATGTGGACGGAGGAAAGCGTGACTGCTTTCGGAAGAATGGTGGCTAGGACAGTTGGAGGCGAGGAAGCCCAGAGCGCCCGCGAAATGCTGGATGCCAACGCCATTGCGCGTCGAATTGTGGGGGGGCTGCCGTTGGAAGGAACCGAGGCGTCCTGGGCCGCCAGAATTTCTCCGGCGCGGTTGCCGTCCTCGATGAATTTCAAAAACAGTCTGGCCAGCGAGTCGCCGCTGATGATCTCAGTGCTCCGATCTTCCGCGAATCCCGCAGCTCTCAACAATTCGCCGCCTGGCAAAACGGTCGTCTGGCCGACGAGGCACCGACAGAATTCTAACCGGTCGGCGGCACCCAGCTTCCGCCGCCCTACCTCCTCGAGCATGGCGCTGAATTAAGCGAAGGATCCCGGCTCCTTCCAGGTTCGCAGATTTTCCTGGACGGCGCGACGCGGACTCCATTGACTGCCCGCATGAACCCGCTCGGTCGTACTGTTGTGCTTTTTTGTTTCGGCGCCCTCACCTCGGGCCGCTGTCTGGCCGCCGAACCGCCGACGACAATCGATCTCTGGCCCACGGGAGCGCCGGGAGAAAAGGATGAGATCGGCAAGGAACGGGACACAACGAAGCCGACCGACCAATTGATCGCCGGGAAACCGGTGGTTCGGCTGGGAAATGTTTCGCGGCCCACCATCACAATTTATCGCCCGGCCCCTGCCTTGAATTCGGGAACGGCGGTGCTCGTGTTTCCCGGTGGTGGATATCATATTTTGGCACTTGATCTCGAGGGCACCGAAGTCTGCCAATGGCTGAATTCTATTGGGGTCACGGCGGTGCTGCTCAAATACCGGGTGCCGCGGCGCGAGGGTCTCGAGAAACACGCCGCCCCGCTGCAGGACGCGCAGCGCGCGGTCGGGATCGTGCGGCATCGCGCAAAGGATTTCGACATCGATCCCACACTTATCGGGACCCTCGGATTCTCGGCTGGCGCGCACCTCGCGGCGGCTCTCAGCACCGCCGGCAGCGAGCGCAAATACCCGCACATTGATAACGCCGACCGCGAGGAATGCCGGCCAGCTTTCGCCGCGCTCATCTATCCAGGCTCCCTTACTTTAAAGGACAAAAACGATGAGATCGCCCCCGAGGTGGCGGTCAGCGGACATGCGCCGCCTTCGTTTCTCGTCATGGCTCAAGATGATGCCGTGCGCGCGGAAAATGTCTTATACTTTGCTCTGGCCCTTAAAAAGGCGGGGGTCCCGGTGGAATTGCACCTCTATCCCACCGGTGGCCACGGATACGGCCTGCGACGAACCGACCATGCCGTCACCACCTGGCCGGAACGCGCCGCCGATTGGATGCGCGCTCGGGGCCTCTTGCGGAAGTGACTCCGGATAAAGGGTTTTCTCCGCCTGGCTTTCACTACTGCGAGTGAATCCCTGGGAGCGCCTGCCATTGCTCGGGCGGTGATCTGGTACCGCAATGCAGACACGGGATGGATTCTTCCGCCGCTCCGCAATGTGGACAGAGGCCCAAGTTTTCGAAAGGATCAGCCACTTGATGGCATTTCTCACACCGCCAGCTCACTCCCCTCGGCGGAGCAACTTTGCAGGCCGGACAGGCGAATTCTTCGCGCCGCGGCGCCGCTGCAAGTCGCATGAGCCCACGGGCCTGCTGGAAGCTACGCCAGCAATTCATCGCTACAAAAATCGTCACGATGCCCATCCAAATCGATTGCCGCCACCACGCATAGGCGGCGAAACCAACCACTCCGACTAATCCGATCGTCGTCGCCACGAGCAAACTGCGCGCCCTGCCCAGCGGAAACCACAAGAGGGCCCTGAGAATCTGCCCGCCGTCGAGCGGATAGACCGGCAGCATATTGAAAATGAGCAGCACCAGGTTGATCACCGTCACCGTTTCCAGCAGCCCGGCAGCATCGGGCATCGATTGAGCCAGACCGAAATAACTGCTTGCGAACAGGACCGCCAAAAAGACAGGCACCAACAACACATTGACCAGTGGTCCAGCGGCCAGACTCCACAGCACCGCGCCCGGTCTTGGCGGTGGCGCTACGTAAGCCACTCCCCCAAGCGGCCACAAAATGATTTCATTTGCCTGGCCGCCCACCTGACGGCAAGCCAGAGCGTGACCAAATTCGTGCAGCAGCACAATGCCGAAGAGCGCCCCATATTCGAGCGCGTTCCACATCACCGACGAATAATACCCCTTGCGGTAATAGATCTCGAACGCCGCCACCACCAGCCACGACCAATGCAAATAGACATTGATTCCCCAGGCGCGAAACAAACGAAATCCTCCCCGATCGGTAGGCAGCATCTGTCATCCATACCGGCGGCTGGGGTTGGAACAAGATAATTGGAAAATCGAGTTAGCCACAGCTTGCCCGTAACTTTTACTCTTTTGTCGTCGGTGATGCGCCAGCGACAGGGGCCGCTGCCACTTCACTTGCCACCATCCCGTATCGCTTAGGCGAAATGCGATGGTCGACAGGTGACTTTCCCCACCTTGACGGTGACACCCCCTTCCGCAAGTTAGCCGAGATTTTTCCCAAACCGAACACCTGCATGTCCGACGACTCCGACTCGATTCGACAGCCCCATGCTGTCACCGCCGCCTCCGAAACTCCCGAGAGCCACGCGGAGACGAAGCGCCGGGAATTCCTGAAGCGGACAGCCTGCTGGGCTTTGGGAGGGGGGGCGGTGCTGATACCTGCGGGGGCAGGCACCGTGGTCTGGCTGGCGCCCTTGCAAAGCGCCCCCCCAGGCGCGGTGTCCGTGCGGCTCACGTCCCTCGATTCGCTGCCCGTCGGGGGGACGCCGCAGCTTTTTCAGGTCGTTGCCCAGCGAACCGATGCCTGGACCCGCGAAGCCGCTTCCGGTTTGGGCGCGGTATTCCTGCAGCGCACCAACGAGCGCGAGGTGCGCGCCTTCAATGCCTCGTGTCCCCATCTCGGCTGCGCGGTCGAATTTCGCGCCGCGATCGCCAAGTTTTTTTGTCCCTGCCATAACAGCACGTTTGCCGCCGATGGAAAAATCGACGATCCCTCAAGCCCGTCTCTCCGTCCGCTTGATGCGCTCGATGTTCATATCAACGACGCGGGTGAGGTCTGGGTGAAATTCGAAAACTTCCGCGCCGGCATCGCCGCCAAACTTCCCGCGGCATGAACAAAGTGCTCGATTGGCTCGACCACCGCACCGGCTACCGCAAGCTGACGCGCGAAGTCCTGATCGAGCCGATCCCCGGAGGCGCCCGCTGGAGATACATTTGGGGCAGCACCCTGAGCTTTGCGGTCATCGTTCAGTTCATCACCGGAATTTTCCTGTGGATGGGTTACAGCCCAAGCGCCCAAACCGCCTGGGAGAGCGTTTACTTCATCCAGGAAAAAATGCCCGCTGGCTGGCTGTTGCGTGGGATTCATCATTACACCGCGCAGTTGATGGTACCATTGCTGGTCCTCCATCTGATGCAGGTCGTGATTGATGGCGCCTACAAAGCGCCGCGCGAGGTCAATTACTTCTTTGGCATCGGGTTACTGCTCCTGGTGCTCGCGCTCTCCCTGACCGGGTACCTCTTGCCTTGGGATCAAAAAGGCTACTGGGCCACCAAAGTCGCCACCAACCTGGTGGCCGGAGTGCCGCTGATCGGCTCTTCACTACAAAGGATCATCGTCGGCGGATCAGATTACGGCCATCACACGCTGACTCGTTTTATGGCGCTGCACGCCGGCGTGTTGCCCGGCCTTCTAGTCGCCTTAATCGGCGCGCATCTTTACTTGTTTCGCCGCCACGGCATCACGCCCAGAAAGCCATTCAAGCGCCCGGACGGATTTTTCTGGCCTGACCAGATTCTCAAGGAATCGGTGGCCTGTCTGGCCATCCTGGCTGCGGTGCTCGTGCTGGTGATTCGTCACCACGGCTCAGATCTTGGGGCGCCTGCCAACCCAAGCGAACCCTTTTCCAGTGCCAGACCTGACTGGTATTTCATGTTCTTCTTTCAGTTTTTAAAGGACTTCCCGGCGTTCGCGCACCACTTCCTGCCGCCCCTGCCCGGCGGTGTCGAACTTTGGGGCTCGATTCTTTTGCCTGGCTTGGTTTTGGGCATAGTTACCCTGATGCCACTGTGGAGCCGATGGCGAGTAGGCCATTACTTCAATGTCGCCCTGCTTTTTTCACTGTTGGTCGGCTTCGGTTGGTTCACCTGGCGGGGGTTTGCGGCTGACTGGCGGGACGCGTCCTATCAGGTTGCGAGCGCGCAGGCAAACAAAGAGGCGGCCCGAGCCAAGGAACTGGCCCGGTACGGCATCCCGCCAGAAGGCGCGCTCGCCCTCCTAAAAAATGATCCCATGACCCAGGGACCGAAACTTTTTGCCGCCAAATGTGCCAGCTGCCATAGCTTCGATGGACACAACGGCCTCGGCCTCGCCCTGAGCGAGAAACAGAGCGCGGCCGACCTGAAAGGCTTCGGCTCCCGCGAATGGCTCCGCGGCTTCCTCGATCCCGCTCAACATATCACCGAGCGCTATTGGGGCGGTACCGCGTTCGTGAAACCCCCGGAAGGCAAGAGACAGAGCAAGATGACGCGCACGATCACCGAAGACATCGCCGCTTACACTCCTGAACAAAAGCAGCAGCTCGAAAAAGTCATCGCCGCGCTGTCCGCGGAAGCCAAACTTGAAAGCCAGCGAGATATCGACGCCAAGGAAGCCGTCTTGATCGAGGAAGGGAGCAAGCTCATGGGAGTGGACGCGCTCAACTGCATCGAGTGCCACAAATGGCGCGAGGAAGTGGAAGGCAAGCCCGACCTCAACGGATGGGCCAGCCGCCAGTGGACACTCGATTTCCTGAAAAACCCGGCCCACGATCGCTTTTACGGCATCCGCAACGACCGCATGCCCGCCTACGGCGAAAAAGGTGAACTAGCCCCCCGTCAGATGGAAATGCTGGTCGACTGGATGCGAGGCGAAGTGAAGTGAGACGACCTCAAATTGAGGGGTGACCTAATAAGCAAACACGGCCCGCACGGTCTCGTCTATGCCGCTTGGCTTTCGAAAGCCAGGGCTGTGCGTCGCCAGGTCATCCAACGACCGCTCCGCTACGTGCCCAAAATCTCCTATCCTCTCAGCCGTGTTCATTCAGTAGCTCACAGAAGGAAAACAAAGGAAACGAAGTAGGGAACCGAGAATTGGACCGACTGCGGACGTGGGCGATCCCGCCACCGGTGATCCTTTGTTTTCTTCGTCGCCTTCTGTTCAATTGCATCGTTACGGCTCAGGGTTCATGGAAACTCTCGGGCGGACAAGTTTCCAAATCCATCTCGGTTGAGCTTGCAGTTCCGCGAAATGTGCGTGGAGCAGTTGGCCGCTAAACTGTGGATAATCAACATTTTCCGCCAGTCGCTGGCCTTCACTTATCATCAACAACCACGAGAAACCTGCACAGTCTTCCAATCTTTGGCGTTTCGCGCCAAACCAATATCCGGCCGCGAAAATGAGAGTTAGACCAAAAATGTTCAAAAGCTTCCGATTCATGGAGGAGTGAAGCCGGTCCGGCCTCACAGAGGCCGGCTACAATTCGGGGAGGTCCGGCCTCACAGAGGCCGGCTACAATTCGGGGAGCACACGCGCCCCCGCGTGTCACCGGAGGCGCCCCCGCCTCCGGCCGATGAATTTCTCGCGCTACGCTCGCCCTCCCGCTGCGCGCCATCACAAAATCTTTTTATGGTCGATGATAGAACCTCGGCCGCCGGCCTGTACTTACGTGATACAACCACGGCGATAACTTCGCAGTAACTCAAGTTACACTTTTGAGTTTGGAATTTACCCCCGGAAGGCACAAAAGCCTCCTGGTCTGCCAGCTTCCAGTCTGACCACACACTATCCATCACCATGTCCTCATCGATTGTCTCGAATACCGGTGCCGCCCGCACGGTTGCCTTCGCACTTCTTGGCACGTTTGTTTTTGCGCAGCAGCCGCCACCTTCCGAAGCACTGCCGCCGGTTGATCTCCCGCCTGGCACGGTGCAGGGAAAAATCGCGGCGGTTTCCGTGTACCACGGAACCGCCCTGGTAACCCGGCACGTTGACGTGCCCGCGAAATCTGCCGGTCCGCTCGAGATCGTAGTCACCGGACTCCCAACGGCCACTGAGAGCGATTCGGTCTTTGCGGATCGAGCGAACGGTCTCGAAGTGCGTTCGGTGGCTTGCCGGTCTCGTCCTCCAGACGATGCCGAAGTCACGCGCGGAAAAGTCGCCGACCTCGAACGAGAACTCAAAGAGCAACGCCGAAAGATCGCCGTCGCCCGCAACGAAATCGCCCTGCGGAGGATACGGCAGGGTTATCTCCGCGGGCTGGAAAACTTCGTTGCGCCTGCGGCGGCGCAAGAGATGACGCACGGCGTCCTCCAGGCCGACGAACTCGAGAAAGTCACCCAGATGCACTTTCGTGAATACGAAACCGCATCGCAAGAGATCATGAGATTGGATACGGCCATCCATGATGACGAAGAGCGGCTCGGCCGCCTTGAAGCCGAACGCCAGAAGCTCGCTGCCGGACCGCCGGTGACTTGGGACGCGGTTGTATTCGTCGAGCGCAAGGCCGATGGGCCGGCATCGTTCGATCTCAACTACCAGGTGACGGACTGCACCTGGTCGCCGGTCTATAACATCCGCGGCGACTCGGCGAAGAACGAAGTTGAAATCGAATTCAACGCGCTGATCCGCCAGGTCAGCGGGGAGGACTGGACGGACGCCCAGATGATCCTATCGACCGCTTCGCCGACGGTGAGCGCATGCAATCCACGCCTGACTCCACTTTACGTCAGCCTGGCCCAGCACGACAGCCGCGGACAGCCGGATGTGTCGAGCTACAATAAGGCGCTCGCCGGGCGCAGCCTCGCCGTGCGCGGTCAATTGCGCGGAACGTCGATCGATCAAACCGCCAATGCCAATTTCGACGCCAACGACTCGGCAGCCAGCGTGCAATTGATCGAGTTATCCGAGCGCCTTGGCGAGTTGCGCCGGAGGGACGCGGCACACGTTGAGGAGGACATGAGCACGCAATATCGACTGACAGCGCCCGTCTCGGTGATCAGTCGGCGGGAAGGGCAGACCGTTCCGGTGTTGCGTCATACCTGCGCCACCGTCTTTCGTCACGTCGCGGCGCCTGTGCTGACCTCCGCAGTTTTTCGCGAGGGCGAATTGATCAACTCGTCCGGGCGCGATCTCCTCGGCGGCCGAGTCAATGTCTACCTCGATGGCGAATTCACCGGCCGCACCGACCTCCCTACCATCGCCCGCGGCCGCCCGATTCTTCTCGGCTTTGGCGTTGACGGCCAGTTGCGAGCGCGGCGTTCGATTCTCGACCGCGAGGAAAAAGTGCAAGGCGGCAACCGGCAGGTGGCGGTGACCACCGAGGTCGTGGTGGACAACTACCGGAACCGGCCCGCTTCGGTGCGCGTCCGCGAACGTGTACCGTGGCTCGAGGAGGTGGCCAGTCTGCGCCTCGCCATCGGCGCGACCAGCCACGCCTTGAGCGAGGACGCTGACTATCAGCGATTCGAAAAACCCAAAGGCATCCTTCTGTGGGACCTCTCTGTGCCACCTGGGTCCGGTGCGGGCGCAACGACGCTGCGCTTCGAGTATTCACTCGAGTTCGACAAAAATCTCGTTCTGCAGGACATCAGCTCAGAACACAAAGGCCGCCTAAAACGGGAATACGTCGAGCAACAGGTCAATGCCACAAAGTTCGAGCCAGCGATCCCGAAAGAGAAAAAATGAGGTGGCTTTCAGCGGCCGCGCCGGATCTGTTGGTTGGTTAGGAGCGCCGGTTTTTCAAACAACTGCACCGGGAAACGTGGGCTATGACTCACACGCTGGGAGCGCCGCCGTCCTCGAGCGGCCATCGCCCAAATCGGCGAAGCCGCTTGCTTCCTATATTGAGCCGGCTTCGCCCCAATGCGGGCGCACGAGGGCGCGCTCCCAGTCGACATTCAACGCCGCCTCATTTCATGGCAGGTGCGACGCGCGCAGTAAACGCTATGACGATGCCGACGCGATCGCGAGACGAACAAAACCTCTCAAGAATTCGGTGACCGCGTTGGCGAGGCGAAAGGTGTGATAACTCCAACCTTCGCTGAGAGGCGGCAGGCCGTTGGTGAGGGGCGGGATAATTTCGAGGAGGCTTTCGTCGAACTCGACGAGGTCGTGTGAGCCGGAAATCGTGTAAGTGATGCCATCGACGCTGGCGGTTGGAGCGGCCATGCCGGTGAAAACCGCGGCCTCCCGCGCCGCGAATGTCCAGGTCAGGTAGCCGGCGCCACCGATTGTTTCGATTCCTGTGCGCATTTTGCCGGAATCTGCGCCGCTGAGGGGGTCTCCATCGGTACCGAACTCATCAATGTTTGGCCGGCCGTCATCATCCGGATCGTCGGTGATGGCGTCGTTGCCACCGAGAACGAGCCCGCGGGATCCCGTCCATCCATGGTAGGCGGTGCCGATGCGGACGGTAGGGCTCGAGACGCTGGCGGCGTGGGCGTTTTCCGCAAGGTCGCGGACATCACTCGATGTGCTGACCGCGAGTGCGAACGCACCGACCCCGCTGACGCCGGTGACCATTAGAGTGTAACTCGCGCCGCTGCCGGAGATGGAAACCGCCGTGTTCGATGTGCCGCGATGCGTGATTACGAGATCGGCGGCATCATTGAACCCCGTGACCGGCTCGCTGAAAACAATTGTGAACGCGATGTTCGCCGCGTCGGTTGGCCCGGCGGTGGCGGGCGTGATGCGGACGGTCTCAGGTGGGAGATCCCAGCCGATGGCTGCGAAAACAGCATCCCAGCCGATAAGCGCAGTGCTCGTGTCGTCATCGACCGCGGCAAAAACGCCTAGCGGATAATCCGGCAGCGCTCGCTGGGTCGAAGCGATGCCATCCGTGTTCGAGACGCCCTCGAAGCGGAGCGTCCCAAGGTGGACCCACGATTGTCGATCGAAAAATTCGAAGTCGGTGATATCGCTGCGCTGATCGGCGACGACGATGAAGCCCGTGCCGTCGTCACCGCTGCCATTCGCTGGAAACGTGTAAAGAATAATGCCTTCTTCGTCCGAATCGAACTCGCCATTGTTGCCGAAGCGATTCGTGCCGTTGCGCAGAAATGGCGTGCCGTCCGGATGAAAGGCGAAAAGTCCCGGGTTCCCTTCAGGCCCCTGTTCCTCGGGAATGACGATCATTTGGTAAAAATCGTCGGCCATCATGGTCTCGATGCTCGAGACCGGAGGCGCGAACGAGGCGAGCAATTGTGTCGTGGCCGCGTCAAACCGGTGAACGTTGTGATCGTCTGAGACGTAGATCCACTTTTGCCCGCTCGCATGCTTGAAGAGAGCGAGATTGTTTTCGCCGACGCCGATGGTCCCCTGCCCGAAGCTTCCTAGCGCTTGCAAGCCTGGCAGCGAATGGATGCTGACGGTGCGATCGCTGACATAGAGCACGTCGGTTTGCTGATCAACGGCGACACCGTTGATATTCGCGGGAAATTGCACGGGCGGGAGTTCACTGCCGGCAAACGGATACTTCCACACTTCGAGCCGGTCATTCCCCTTGCCGGTGACAAACATCAGCGTCTCGGCCGGCTCGGGCGCTTCCCAAAACGCGATCGAGTCAATATCCGTTCCCGCTCCGTTTAGATTGAACGCAGGCGCGATCGTCACCGTGCCAAAGTTCGCCAGCGTTCTCGCCGAGACAGCTCTCGGGCCGGTCCCCGACGGCCCTGCCGGCTTCACTTCGCCACCGATCCGTTTGGCCTCGCCTGCGAAGAGCACCGCGGCAAAGGATGCCTGGAAAACAAGCCAGACTGCACCAGGCATTGCCACGCTGAGTACCGTTCGCCCACTCACGTCCTTAGTCCATGCGCAAATGGGCGCGAGTCAAGCCCGTCCTCGGATGCGAAGTCGGCAGGATTCACTGCGGCTCGCGATACGCTCGCCCTCCCGCCATTAACCTTTCGCCGAACGCTTCTGAAATTCGAGAAACGCGTCAGGGAAAATGAAGGTCTGCCCCATTTTGAGCGTTCGGACAAATCGCGCGACCTCGGGTGTCGCCCCTGGGCCGCCGATGTGGAGCCGCTTGCCATCCCTGGTGATTAGGAAAACGGCGCAGGGAGTTGTTTTCTCGACGGCGGCCTGGCAGGGCGGGATCGCTTGGAGCTGCGCTTCCGTTTCGCCGCGATAGCCGGGAGTTGCGCCTGCCGGCTGGACAATCTTTTGTTCCTCCCGCCTCGAGGGTGGCTCTTTGGCGTTGACGGCGGAAATAGCGCAAAACACTACGCCGCCCACAACCAGCGCGGCTCTGCCAAGGCTAATCTTCACACCCGGACAACGCGTGAAACCAACGTTTCTTGGATGATCGATAGACAAAAGTCCGTGAAGCTCACCCTGCTTTTTCGGCGCCGGCTGACCGCACCGCAATTGCTCCCGAGAGCAGGCATTCGGCGAGCAAGAAAAGCAGCGCCGCAACCAGAAACCAGCGCCAAAGTTTCTGACGGCCTTCGGTTTGCACCGCCGTGAAGGGTTCTTCGCGGGCGACTGTCGTCTTTGCGGCTGCAGGCGGCTGGCGCAACGGCACGGCCCAGCGTTCCAGGTCTTCGGAATTCATCGGCGCTGTTTGGGACTCGGCGGGATCAAGATTGATGGCCACTTTTCGCACTGAATCGGCGGTGGTTAACGCATAGATGCCGGGCTGCCTGGTGTGTTCTGCAGAAAAGCGCTCCCCTTCCACGACAACGCTTGTGCCGTCAGGCCTGAGCAGCGTGGCTGAGCCAGGCGGCACCCCCCGCAGGATGGTGGCGGGATTCGAAGAGTCCAACCGCACCTCGTCGCCCACCACGTACTGAACCCGAGGGACAGCGGTTTGCCCCGTCCATTCGAGCAGCGAAGCGAGCAGCGGGGCGAATTTCGTCGAGAGTGCGAACTGGCTGTCCTCGGGGTGCCAGCCAGAGGTGAGAATGATGAGTCGGCCCTTGCCGACCGGGCATTCGATCACAGCCGGATCATTGGAATCGAACCGGGCGAGCACGCGCGCGCCGGGCAATTCGGCCACATCCACCCGACGATACTTCCAAAAACGGATTTTTGTGAAATCGCTAAAACGCGGATCGGCAAAAGGGACAAAAAGCGGATGGCGGAAATCCACCTCCGCCAGCATGGCATAAGAGGCTGGTTTCACCTCGGCGAGCGGGAGTGAATCAACGCCGGCCAGTTGTGCCAGGGATGGTGCGAAGTCTGCATTTTTCAACGGGCAGAGGACAGTTTTCCCGTGGATCATCTGCTCGCGGAGTCCCTGCGCTTGATTCGGTGGCAAGGGTGCCGTGACAATCATCATCGACGAGCTGGCGAGACTCTCCGCTGTCAGTGGCGCATCCGGTGACGCCAGATCCACCGAAACCACAATATTGCGATTGTTAGGGAGTGCGCGTCGCAGAAAGAAGAGCGGCTGCCGGACGTCGTCTGGCGATTCGGTTCCGACGTAAAGCACTTTCACCCGCTTCGTCTCGGGAGGCACAATGAACATCTCGTCGTCGAATAATTCGTCGTCGCCACGCAGCAGGATCCGGGTTGGGCGCAGCTTTGCCCCACCCGTAACATCCGCCGGCGTCTCTTCATTCGGCCACGGCAGAGTGGCGATTCGGCTTTGGCCCGCGGGCACATAAACGTCCTGGCCAGTGCCCATGAATGACTGGGTTTCACCCGCCCACCCGATTTGGAACTGGTCGCTCGTCGAGTTCGCTGCGTTGCTGACGCGAACCCGAACGCTATCGCTGGGGCGGGCCGCGTCCGTCGAGTCTGCGGCAAGATGGACGCCGGCATTGGTGCGCCTCGTCGCCAACACTGGTTTCACCACCACTTCAATGCCTTTTGGCCATTCGTATCCACCAAGCGCGTTAAGATGACTGCCCTCCTGCATATCGCTGATCAGAACAATTCGCCGCGCGATCTCCGCCGATTTCCCGGGATCGTCGTCCAGTGCCTCGGCCGCCGACATCAGCGCACCGGCAAGATGGGTGCCTGTCCAGTCCGGGGAAACTTGTGTGAGACGGCCTTCCACCAGAGCCATTCGTCCATCGGGCGGCGTGCCATTCCATTGCGCAAAATCGATCAGGGGTGTGGTGCCGCGGCCGAACGTCCACACCGCCACTTCATCAGTGGGATCCGTGTCTCGTAGCGCGGCCGATGCCTGTTTACGCGCGGCTTCCCAGAGGCCGGCACGCCTCATGCTCGCGCTCGCGTCCACCAACACAATCGTGCGCCGGCCGCTGTTGGCGGGCGGCGATTTCCTTGACTCTTCGCGAAAAAACGGCCGCGCAAAAGCCAGGGCCAGCAGGATCAGCGCGCTGATCCGCAGAAGCAGAAGCAGCCAGTGCTCGAACCGCCGCTTGTGAGTCAATTTCGGCGCAGTCGGTTGCAGAAACATCAGCGAGCTGAACTTCTGACGTTCGCGCGTGACGCGCTGCACAAGATGAAAAATAACCGGACCGGCAATCGCCAGCGCTCCCAGCAAAAACAGTGGGGCGAGAAACGACATGCCTACACATTTCGGCGGCGAGACGAATTCCCCGCCCTGCGCGATATCCGTCCCCGTTTCATCCGTGCCTGGAGGAAATCGAAGAGGGCGAGCTCGATCGGATCTGCCGTGGAAACCTGTTGCCAGCCGACGCCGAGCTTTCCGCACGTCGTCCGCAATCCCTCGGTGTGAGACTCGAGTTTCTTTAAATACCCGACGCGTTCGATGGCCGGGTCTACAAAGAGCGCACGGCCAGTCTCCGCATCCTCAAACAACTTCGCCTCGCCAAAATCAAATTCGATCTCAGCTGGATCAAGCACCTGGAACACGACGACCTCATGGCCGCCGGCAGTCAGCATGAGCAGGCTCTTCTCGAGCCGCTCGAGCGGCGCGAGAAAATCGGAAATCAAGACCATGAGCCCGCGCTTCCGAACAATCGACTGGATGCGTTCAAGCGGTGAAATCAAATCGGTGGCGGCGCCTCCGGGGGTCTTTTCCAGAATTAGCATGAGCTGGCGCAAGTGGCCTGGCCGATGCCGCGCCGGGAGGTAATCACGAATGCGCTCATCGAAAGTGAGCAGGCCGACGGCATCGCCCTGGAGATCGAGAAAGTAAGCGAGTGTGGCGGCCAGCGTGGCGGCGTAGGCGGCCTTCGTCCATCCCCGCGAGCCGTAGTTCATCGAGAGACTCTGATCGGCGAGCAGATGGCACCGCAGGTTGGTTTCGTCCTCGAACTTTTTTATGAAATAGCGATCGCTGCGCGCCAGCACACGCCAATCAAAATAACGAGGATCGTCTCCGGGTGTGTAGGGCCGGTATTCGGTGAACTCGACGGAAAATCCATGATAGGGACTGCGGTGAATCCCCTTCCAGAATCCCTCGACCACCGCACGGGCGCGCAGTTCGAGACTGCGGATGCTCAGTAGCGCCTGCGGATCGATGAGGGTGCGGGAGGACAAGAATTGCGGATGGTGGATTGAGAAGTAGGCGAGCTTCCAGCCTGCCCACGCTAATTCGGTGGCGGCACGCTGGAAGCTCGTGCCACTTTGCTGGCGTTCCAGCACGAAACGGAAATGCCACACAATCGGCCTATAACAGCCATCTCTGCGGTGGTGCGTGCAGGTGCCTCCTCAGCACCTCTCGAATCCTCATTGATCGCCGAAAGTCTTCCAGACGGGCAGCCAAAACACGACGCCTTGCGAGAGGCGGCGCAGGCCTGGTTTTCCAAAGATGTGTCATCGGCTGCCATCTGGGCATCGAGTTTGCCTTCTGGCTACCGCAGCGCGACGATCGAAGGAATCGAGCGCGCACGGCTGTCCAGAGATCAGAAAAAGCAAGCACGTTCTCTGCTGCAATCAGCAGGAGAATGAGTCGCATAAAGTGGTGGCCTCGACCACCAGTCGATGAGCTGGAAAGACCAAACTTTGTCGCCTATGCCTATGCGACAAAGTTTGGCGGCTGCCCAGAACCGCCTAACCCATTCATCCCCGAATCGGCGACTTCAGCGCGGCGACCAGACGCTGAATCACATCCTCGATGCGGGCGCCTTCGGCTTCGGCGCGATAGTTGAGGAGGATGCGGTGCCGGAGGACCGGGACCGCGAGTGACTGCACATCTTCGACCGTGACATGCGCGCGGCCTTTGAGCAAGGCGCGGGCTTTGGCACCGAGAATGAGCGATTGGGCGGCGCGCGTGCCCGCGCCCCAATTGACCCACTCGTTGATGAAATCCGGTGCATTGGGCCGACCTGGACGGGAGGAGGCAGCCAGCCGGACCGCCATGGCAACCATCTCCTCCGCCACCGGCACCTGATGGACGAGTTGGTGAAACTGGAGCACGTCGCCGCCGGTGAAAAGCGGCTGAATCTCAGCCGGGGCCGCGCCGGTGGTGCGGAGGACGACTTGGACCTCCTCGGCCTCCGGCAGGTAATCCATCACCACGTTGAACATGAAGCGATCGAGTTGTGCCTCGGGCAGCGGGTACGTACCCTCCATTTCGATCGGGTTTTGTGTAGCCAAAACAAAAAACGGTTCTGTGAGGATGTGGC
Source organism: Verrucomicrobiales bacterium (assembly GCA_050998515.1). GTDB lineage: Bacteria > Verrucomicrobiota > Verrucomicrobiia > Verrucomicrobiales > V1-33 > JBPCQC01. Next base: position 38,362 of record JBPCQC010000119.1, on the reverse strand, counting down.
GGACTCCGGCAGTTGTCACCTGGTGCTCCTGCATCGCTTCGAGCAACGCCGCTTGTGTCTTGGGAGGCGTGCGGTTGATCTCGTCTGCCAGGATGATGTTTGCAAAGATTGGCCCCCGCACGAACGCCATTCGGCGCCCTCCATCCGCGTCCTGGAGGATTTCCGTTCCCGTGATGTCCGCCGGCATCAGGTCAGGCGTGAACTGGATGCGCTGAAACTGGAGATCGAAAATCTGGGCGATAGATTTCACCAACAGCGTCTTCGCCAGCCCGGGCGCTCCGGTAATCAAACAGTGTCCGCCGGCAATGAGGCAGATCAGAATTTGCTCGATCACCTCCCCCTGCCCAACGATAACTTTGCCGAGTTCGGACTCGATCTGCGAACGGCCTGTAAACAGCCGTCCGACTATTTCGCGTTCAAGTTCGTAGGGGTCGGAGACGGGAGGCTGAAGTGGAATTTCAGTCATTCTTTAAATGGCGTGGGCGGCGAGTCATCTTGAATAAGCAATTCGCGGGAATCCGCAGCGTGGCACAGGATTCCCGGTGACCAATGATTAAAACTATCGGCTCGCCATCAAATGAATTCGGACTTTTGCTGCGTTATGAGAAGATTTTGCTTTTTATTCCTGGTGGTGTGCGTCCTCGGGTTGTTGTCACCGGCTCTTTGTGACCCGCCCAAGTCAGATTCCATAACGTTCATGACCTTTCCGGTGCCGCCGGATTTCCTGAGCGCCGCGGGCGATGAAACGGAAAAGCCTCAGGCGGATCCTTTCGGCCAAGAATCACCGGATCAGACAGCGAAAAAAGCCTTAGTGACATGCAAGGACTACCCGAATTTTTTTCAAGTGAACACGATTCGCGATGCTACCCCTATTCTGAAAGCCGCCGGCATTCCGTTGCGGGAGAATGTTGACATTGCCTACTTCCATCAGCCCGACAGCAGCCTGTATGTTCGTGCCCCGCGATCCGCGGTAGATTTGATTGGTCAGTTCCTGGAGTCGTTCGTCGATGACTCGGAAATTCGTTTGATTGAAGTTGAGACGGTGATTGCCGACCTGCAACAACCGTTAGTGTTTGCCGAACTTCAGCAGGCCAACGATCCATTGTCGGCAGCCGAACGTATGTCGGCAGAAAAGGGAGGCGTATTGGCGCGGGCGTCGACGATAACACGTTCCGGCCAGAAAAGTGAAGTCGGCCACAGAAACGCTGCCAGTAACCAAGACAACACAGCCGCTCAGCCCAGGCGAGATGACAAAATAAGCGCGGCCGCGGCGATTGTGCCTGGTGCAGGAAGATCAGCAACCGGGCCCGTAAACGAAGCCGAACCGGGCATCTGGCTGGAGGTGGAGCCGACGCTCGGCCCGGACGGCGTGAGGATCGACCTCTCGTGGACGTGTGATTTCGCGGTCGCTGGTAAGGAGAGGGCGAGGGGAACCTTGACGCGGGGCCACATTCGTTCCGTGATCACTCTGATCAGTGGTCGTGCTTCGGTGCAAAGGCTGAACGCGATTGGGGCGTCCGCACCGGACCTCGCCGTGATCATTGGAGCTCGCGTTCGCAACACCCAGGCGCGCACGCTTGAAAATGGCGTCCCTCAGCTCTCGAATTTGGAGAAAAGTTGGCGGGCGCTCGGTCAATCGGCCGTGACAAATTAGCTGGATTTCCGCCTGGACCTTGCCTTTGAATTGCCCAGTGGAGGTGCGCGAGATTATCCGCCTGATCCAAGATGATGGCTGGTTCCAGGTTCGTTTTCGAGGCAGCCATCGCCAGTTCCACCACGCAATGAAACCTGGCACCGTTACCGTGGCAGGCCCGTTAAGTGGCGTTTTGCCAAAAAGATCGAACGTAGTATTCTACGACAGGCAGGGCTGCATTGAAGCTCGCCCACCCCATTATGCCCGATCATTTCCTCATTGTCGTCGAGCCCAGTCCAAGTGGTTACGGAGCATACTCGCCCGACGTACCAGGCTGCGCTGCCGTTGGGAAGAATGTGGAGCAGACGCTAACCGAGCTGCGCGCGGCACTGCGTTTTCACTTTGAGGGCATGATCGAGGCTGGCGAGGCGCTGCCCCTCCTCAAGGCTTGCAGCACTACCTTGCCAGGACAGCCTTGGGAGACGAGCCTTTTGCTGAGCCGGGCGATCTTATCGCGCTCCTTTCGACAACCGACGTATTTCCTGGCGCCGTCCATGCGTGACGAAAATGAAATCGGCTGTCCGTCGCCGATTTCAATGCGTCATGGCATAAAAAACGATGTTGATGCCTAGAGGATAGGCTATTTTTTCCGAGAAGTTGTGGAAGTAATAATCACTTTCGCCTTCGCGTTCCCAGCCGTCGCCGTTGTCGGTGTTGTGGGTGGCGATGACGATCAAACGATTCTTGTCGTCGAAAATGCCGCGATGATGAACTTCCTGTGCGTCCCAGCGCTCCCACGTGACGCCGGTGAATTCGCTGTCCCTGCCGACATCGATAGCCGGAACCTGGCCTTTTGATTTGATCTCGAAGACGCAGTGATAAATCGGATGATCCAGGCGCATCTCGACGAAATTGCGATCAGGGAAAACGCGCTTCATCTCATCTTCGCAGTTCTGCCATTCCCGCTCGCCCCAGAAATCATCGAGCATGAGGAAGCCGCCGTTGAGCAGGTATTTGCGGAGGGCAGCAGCCTCCTCGTCACTGAGCGAGAGACTCCCGGGCTCGACAATATAAATAAAGGGGAAATCGACCAATTCGGGATCAGTAAGGCGGATGATGCGGCCGTTGGGATCCACCTTCATCGAGGTCATTTGCTGCAGGCGATAGGAAAGATTGAGGTCGCTGTCCGGGAGATCGGTGGCCCATCCGCCTCCGCGCCCCCATCCTCCGTGATCGTAGCGAATGCGCAGGAAGGTAAAAACATCCCTTTCGAAGGCGGAGGGATTGGTCCACTCGGGGGTGCCGGTGCTGTGAGAGGGAACTTCCCGCGCGGTGCGCACATCTTCACCATAATCCCGACTTCGCCACCGCCTCCGCTGGCCGAGCGCAAAGGCCACAAACATCAGCAATGCCACTACGCCAATGCATGTTCTCTTCATGGCGATTTGGTTCGTTCCGTCGGTGCGTTCAAAGGGGCGCGGGCCTCCGGCCCGCGAGGCTGAACTGGTTCATCGCCACGGGCAGGATGCCCGTGCCCCTTTGACTGGTTCACCGCAGAATCACCAGCCAGTTGTTCCAGCAAGCTTAAGGCAGCCCGGTGGCGTGGCGCGTCTTCGAGCGCCATGAGAACGTGACGACGAGCGGCGGGGTTGCCGGTCTGGTGAAGGAGGCGGGCGAGTTGAAAATGCACCTCGGATGGGTTGGGCGGATCGAGAACGATGAGCGTTTTCAAGGCCTCAATCGCGGTAGCGACATTTCCCGTTTTCTCAGCGGCTTCCGCCAGGTGGCGATAGGGCTTTGGCATCAGCGGGTTGACCGCCAAATAACGCTGGCCTTCACGTTCCACGCTGGCCCAATCGCCCCGAGCAGCATACAGGTCCATGAGCCGGAGATAAATCTCGGGATTCGCGGAGTCAATCTCCGCGAGATGATTGAGCACCGCGATCTCCTCGGAGGCTTCGCCCAATTCTCGGTGGACGGTGCCCAGCAACGCCCATGAGCTTTCAGCGCCAGTTTCACCCGGATAACGTTCCGCCAGTGACTTGAGGGGGATTTTCGCCTCCGCCCATTTCTTCTCCTCGATCAGCCGGGTCGCTTGCCGAATCAGCACCCAATAGTTGAACGGGTGTTCCTTCGCCCAGGCTTCGAGTTCGTTTTCGGCCGCCGTAGCGAGCAAGTCAGGCGCTGGCTTTATCCAATCAAGCCCCGGGGACATTTCCTCGGCCAATTTGCGAGCGTAGACGGCGAAGTCCGGGTCGAGTCGGTCCATCGGCGCGACGTGTTTGGCAAGCGATTGATTGATCTCGCGTCCCTCCGCCAAATCGGCCAGCACGGCCTTGAGACTTCCGATTCCAAAGCGGTCTATGATGAATTCGACCACCAATGACGATTCAAAATACGCAAATTGGAGATGCAGCGGTGATTTTGGGGCGAGGAAGGCCGCACTCAATCGTGACAGCGGGGTGAGATCATCGCCTTTGAGGATTATTTCCCTGTATTGTGGGGTCATGTGTTCGCCCCACGCAGGGTTGGCCTGGCGTTCTTCGTACACGGAAATGCCCTCGCTCAACCATCGGGGCATTTTGTTACGCGTCATTTGCAGCGTCACGACATGGCAGAACTCGTGCCACAGGACCGCCTGCCAATTTACGGGCGCGCCCTGCCGCGACGCCGGGCTGTTCGCGGTGATGACCCGGCCGAAACAGACGCCGAGGTAGCCAGGATTGTCCGGCATCCCAAACGTGCGGACGCCGAAGTCCTTTGGCTGTGGAAATATTTCGACAATCGTGGGACGCGCGACCTCGAAACCGTATTTGGCGCTCAGTTTTTTACGCGCTGCGCCCAGCAATTTCAGCACCTGCTGACCGTAGATCGCCGCTTCGCGCTGACTCATGCGCACGGTAAAGTCGTCGTCTTTCAAAGTGGCGAATCCCGAGGCCATGGAATCACGCAGCGCCAGCAGGTTGAAGGCGGCGACGTCGTAGGCGTCTTCATCGTGAACTTCGGCCGCGAGCTTCCACCCTTCGTCCTCATCGCCCAGTCGCAAGAGGTCGCTCGCGAGTTGCGCCCGCGCGCGCAGGAAGCCGGGATCAAACTCCAAGGCCCGCCGTTGATGCGCCGCGCCCTCGGCAAATCGGTATTTCTGCGAAAGCTTGCGGCCGATCAAGTGATCGACCAGTGGATTTGCGGGCCAGAACTGAAGCGCTTTCGAGCGCGCGGATTTTTCCGCGGAGGCGTCGCTTTTGAGATGAGCCAGCACAGCATGGTAAGCCCAGGCTTCAGGGTGATGGGGATTAACCGCCAAAACCTTATCGAGTTGTACCGCTGCGCCGGCATAGTCCTCGCCGTCAACCTGGTGATCGGCCATCTCGAGGAGGGATCTGAGGTGATGAGGATTCGCCCGCAGGGCAGCCTCGAGTGATTTGAGCATTTCATTTCGGTCGCTGCCCGCATAAGCACGCGCGAGTCCGCAGAGCAAATCCGGATCGTTGGGAAATTGTTCAATCCCCTCCCGAAAGGCTCGCGCGGCGAGGGCAAAATCGTGTTTCTCGAGCGCGAGGTCGCCGCGCGCGAGATAGGGTTCGCGTGCCTTGGCATCCACTTTTTGCGCCACCGCAAAAATCTTCTCGAGGACGAGCTTTGGGTCAGTGTCTTCCAACAGCAACGCCTTTCCAAAAACCACCAGACTCATTGCATCGCGGTAGGCCCAGCTGCGGATGGACATCGCCTGCACAAGTTCTTCGACCTTCTTCGCCGCGGCTGCGGGCTGACCATTGGCTAAAAAAACCTCCCGAGCGAGCCATCGCAGCGACAGGCTCTGCGGAAATTTTTCCTGCGCCTGCGTCACTGCCTCGAGCGCATCCGCGTAGCGGCCGACGGTGAGCAGGCCATGAATGCGCAAGGCATGCCACTTCTCGGCTGAATCCTCCTCGAGGACCGCCTGCTCCGCCCATTTTACCAACTCGACATAGTTCCCGGCCTTGAACATTTGTGAGGCCTGGTCGATGTCAGCGGCGCCAAACGCGGGACCGAGGAGCGCCAACGCGAGAACGAGCAGGTGCCGGCCAGCTTTCACTGCGCCAATTCGAGCGTTCGCAGCTCCTGCTACTCGCCGCATAGTCTGCCGATTTGCCCCCATTCCGCAGACCGTTCAAGTACGACAATGCCGTACTTGAGCAGTGGGATCTCTTACTTCTGCCCCGGCCGCCACTCTTCTGCGGCGGCAGGTCCGGGGGCGTGCTGCGCAAAACGAAATGCCTCTTCGAGGCCAACCAGGTCGGTGCTGGGACGTAAAGCATCGAAGGCGGCCACTTCGCGCTTGAGGCGCTCGTCGTCGTAAGTCACTGCTTTCAACGATAGTCCAATGCGACGCTCGGCTTTATCGACTTTGATTACCCGCGCTTCGACTTCCTGACCGACTTTGATGACGTCCTTGACGCGCGCGACGTGTTCGTCGGCGAGCTGGGAGATGTGGACCAGGCCGTCGATGTCGTCCTGCAGTTGGACGAAAGCTCCGAAACTGGCGATCTTTGCCACCGTCCCTTTGACGACGTCGCCGACTTTGAACCTCTGATCGATGACCGACCATGGGTCCTGCTCGAGTTGCTTCATGCCGAGCGAGATGCGCTGGTTCGATTTGTCGATCTCGAGCACCACGGCTTCGACTTCGTCCCCTTTCTTGAGCATTTCGGAGGGATGGTTGATCTTGCGAGTCCACGAGAAATCCGAGACATGAACCATGCCGTCGATGCCGTCCTCGAGCTCGATGAATGCGCCATAGGCGGTCAGGTTACGGACCTTCCCTTTCATCTTCGAACCAAGAGGGAAGCGCACGTCAATTTCGTCCCACGGATTGGTGTCAAGCTGCCGGACGCCGAGCGAGATCTTCTGTTCGTCCTTGTTGATTTGAAGAACCACCGCCTGGATTTCCTGGCCGACATTGAGAACGTCGCTCGGGCGCGTGATGCGCTTGGTCCAGGAAAGTTCAGAGACGTGAACCAGGCCCTCGACTCCTTCTGCCAGCTCGACGAAAGCGCCGTAGGGCACCAATTTGGTCACCTTGCCTTTGACATGCTGCCCGATGGGGAACTTGCTTTCGATATTTTCCCAGGGATTTGAGGCGAGTTGCTTCAGACCGAGACTGACCCGCTCCTTCTCTTTGTTCACATCGAGAATTTTCACCTCGACGCTCTGTCCAATGGAAAGCATTTCGCTGGGGTGGTTAAGGCGGCCCCAACTCATGTCCGTGATATGGAGCAGGCCGTCCATGCCCGTCAGATCGATAAACGCTCCGAAATCAGTCAGATTCTTGACCAAGCCTGTCACCCGATCGCCGATCTTGACAGTTTCGAGGAAGCGCTGCCGCGCCTCGGCGCGCTCGGCTTCGATGACCTCACGGCGGCTGAGGACGATGTTTTTGCGCTCATCATTGATTTTGACAATCTTGAACTCGTAAACGTTGCCCACGTAGTCATCGAGATTCTTGGGCGGAATAATATCGACCTGTGAGCCGGGCAAAAAGGCCTCGACACCGACATTGACCATAAGGCCGCCTTTGACCACGCTCTTGACCTTGCCTTTGACCAGGCCTCCTTCATTGAAGACCTTGTAAATCTTGTCCCAATTCTGTTTGTGGGCCGCCTTTTCTTTCGAGAGGACGACCATGCCTTCGTCGTTCTCGAGCTTCTCGAGCAAAACCTCGACTTCGTCGCCCACCTGGATGTCTTCATCCTCGAATTCAGACGCGGGAATAGCGCCTTCAGATTTGTACCCCACGTCAACGAGGACAATTTGGGGTTTGATGTCGATAATCCGGCCTTTGATTATCGTGTTTTCGCGCAGTTCTTTAAACGAACCGGCCATCAGGGCCTGCAGTTCAGACGAAACAGCCATGTCTGGATATACCGGGAAAGAGACCACCCCGGCGGGTGGGTTGGTTGTTAAGTTGTTAGGTTGATCACTTCCGGCGTCGCCCCCACTCTGCTTTCCGCCACTGGAGGCGCCGACCAGCGGAAAGGAACGGACGTGAAGGGGCCGAAGCTACCGACCGATCGGGAAAAGGCAAACGCTGATTGCGAAAACCGTCGATCCGACGTCCTGGCCTAGCGCCGCTGCAGCCGGCGGGTTAACCAGTTAGTCCTTCGGGCTTGATGAGCCGTCAGCACGCCCACCGCCAGCCCAAATTTGCAGTTTTCATCGGGCTGGTTGGAACTTAGACTGCCGGATGTCGTCTCGAAGGCGTTTGCAAAGAGCATCGATGGCCAGGACGCCGCTGCCGCGGAGGTGCATTGGTTTTTGCGCGCTGGCGTTTGCTTTTCTGAATTGTGGACGCGCCGAGGAGAAGTTCTGGTCGTTCCGACCGGTGGGTGATCCCGAGCCGCCAGCTGTTCGATCAGTGGACTGGGTGAAATCGCCCATTGATCGGTTCATCCTGTCTAAATTGGAGGCGAACGGCATCGAGCCGGCGCCAGCGGCCGATCGTTTGACGTTGCTCAGGCGGGTATGCTTTGACCTTATTGGACTTCCGCCTACTCCAGCGCAGCAGGCGGCAATTTTGGAAGACGATCTTCCCTTGGCTTTTGCAAGACTCATTGACGAATTGCTGGCCTCGCCCCATTACGGGGAACGGTGGGGTCGTTATTGGCTTGATTTGGTTCGCTACGCTGACACCGCCGGCGAAAGTTCGGATTACCCGGTGCCGCAGGCCTTTCTCTACCGGAATTACGTTATCGACGCGTTTAACAAAGACACGCCCTACGATGAGTTCTTGCGGGAGCAAATTGCGGGCGACCTGTTGCCGCACGCCTCGGACGCCGAAAAGCGCGAGCACATCATCGCCACCGGCGGTTCAGCGTTGGCGCGACGCTTTGGCACCGATCCGGACGGTACGATGCACCTAACCATCGAAGATACGCTCGATACTCTTGGCAAGACCACCATGGCCCTCTCGCTGTCATGCGCCCGCTGTCATGACCATAAATTCGACCCTATTACCACGCAGGATTACTACGCGCTCTATGGCATCTTCAGCAGCACAAGATATCCCTATCCGGGATCAGAAAATAAAAAGCGGCCGCAGGATTTTGTTCCGCTGGTGCCGGAAGCTGAGGTAAAGCGGATTACCGCCCCTTTTGCAAATCAATTGGCCGCGCTCGACCAGGAACTGACTGGTTTGCATGCAGAGCGCGAAGCCGCCCGCCTCGCCGAGAAGGGAGATTCCAAGGGGGCGCCGCCAAAGCGAACATTCCTGGAATTGCTCGAGGCATTCCGGTCCGCTCGCGCCAAGAGGGATGCGCTCCACGACCAGATTCCACTGATCCCCATGGCCTACGCCCTCGCGGAGGGCACGCCAGCCAACGCCCGCGTTCATAAGCGCGGCGAACCAGCAGACCCAGGAGACGAAGTTCCCCGGCGGTTCCTCACGGTCCTGGGCGGGCAGTCGCTGCCGGCGGAAAAAAAGGAAAGCGGACGGCGCGAATTGGCCGATTGGATCGCCAGCCCGGAAAACCCACTCACTGCCCGGGTTATCGTCAACCGGATCTGGCAGCACCATTTCGGCCGCGGCTTGGTTGATACGCCCAGTGATTTCGGACGCCAGGGCAAACAGCCCAGTCACCCCGAATTGCTCGATTGGCTGGCGCGGCGATTCATTGAGGATGGCTGGTCGATCAAGAAAATGCATCGCCGAATTTTCCTCTCAGCCGCCTGGCAACAGGCAGTGATCGAGAATGATAATGCGGCACGGTGTGATCCGGAAAACGTCTGGCACTGGCGGGCCAATCGCCGGCGTTTGGACGCTGAAACGACGCGCGACGCCATGCTTTTCATCGGCGGTCAACTCGATTCAACGCCTGGCGGGGCCCACCCATTTCCGCCGACCAAGACGTGGAATTTCACGCAGCACAGTCCCTTCACTGCGACTTATGAGACGAGAAAACGATCAATCTATTTGATGCAGCAACGCATCCGCCGGCATCCGTTTCTGGCCACTTTTGACGGCGCGGACCCGAATGCGAGCACAGCCTTTCGCTTCACCAGCACCACTCCACTGCAGGCGCTGTTTTTGATGAATGACGCGTTCTCGCACTCGCAGGCCGAAGCGCTTGCGCAGCGCGTCGAGAAATCCGCTGCCCATGATGTCGCGCGAATCGATTTCGCCCACCGTATCGCATTGGGACGGCCGGCCACCACCGAAGAAACTTCACAGGCCGTCCTCTATCTGGCGGGCTTCCGCGCAAAACTGTCGGAGCATGAAGCAACAGACGTTCAAAAATCGTGGAGCAGTTACGCCCGTGTCCTCATGAGCAGCAATGAATTCGTCTATTTGGACTGAGTTACCATGAATCCGCGCTCTGACTTTTTCTGTTCCCGCCGTCAGGCGCTGCGATCGCTGCTTGGCGGCTCGCTGCTCATGCCAGCCGTCCTGGGCGAACTTTCGCGGGCCGGAGAGACGGCGCCACGCCACCCGCATGTCAATCCCAAAGCGAAGCGCGTCATTTTTCTCTACATGAGCGGCGGCGTGTCGCACCTCGATTCCTTCGACCCCAAACCGCGGCTGGTTGCGGACCATGGGAAACGCGTTCCTGACAAATTGCCTGGAAAAGACAAGTTTCTCATTGCGCCGAAACGGGAGTTCAAGCCCGGCGGGAAGTGCGGCACGCCGGTCAGCAATCTCTTTTCCCATGTGCGCGAATGCATGGACGACATCTGTCTGATCCGCTCGATGAATGGGGATCACAGCAACCATTTCGAGGCCACCCTGCAGATCCATACCGGTTCCTTCAGTTTCGCCCGCCCGAGTCTCGGCTCATGGGTGAGTTATGGTCTCGGGACCGAGAATCAAAATCTGCCATCCTTCGTTGTTCTGGCCCCGCGCCTGCCTTACGCGGGCGCCCAGGTTTGGTCGGCGGATTTTTTGCCCGGTGCCCACCAGGGGGTCCGGGTCGTCCCGGGCGCTGAGCCGATCCCCGACGTCAACCGCCGGCTTCCCGAAGCGCGCCAACAGGAATTCGAACTAGGATTTTTGCACAGCTTCAATCGCAAACACCTGAGCACGCGCGGAACCGATCCCGCTCTGGCGGCCCGGATTCAGGCATTTGAAACCGCCTTTGGAATGCAACAGCAGGCGCCGGAGGCTTTCGATATCTCCAAAGAGACGGATTCCACGCTCGCTCTTTACGGCCTCGAGCGCGGAAGCACCGAGGGCTTCGCCTGGCAGTGCCTGATCGCGCGGCGGCTTGCCGAAAGGGGCGTGCGGTTCATCGAATTGATCGACAGCGGCGCCAGCGACAATTGGGATTCTCACGGCGACATGGCCGAGCATGATCGACTCGCCCGCAATGTCGATCAGCCTATTGCCGGGCTCCTCAAAGATTTGAAATCGCGGGGCATGCTCGAGGACACCCTCGTGGTATGGACCACGGAATTTGGCCGCACCGCCTACAACGATCAGCCCACCGCCAAGGGCCGCGAGCACCATGCCGACGTGTTTACCTCGTGGTTGGCCGGCGCCGGCGTCAAGGGCGGCATCACTTACGGCTCGAGCGACGACTATGGTCTCATCGTCGCCGAAAACCGCGTTCACGTGCATGATTTCCACGCCACCATTTTGCATCTGTTGGGGATCAATCACACTCGATTGACCTTCCGCCACGCCGGGCGTGACTTCCGGCTCACTGATGTGGCCGGAAATGTGGTGAGTGAGATTCTCGCCTGATTCCGAGCCTGCGTACGAAACCTGGTCATTCGAGTCGCGGCTCGGGCGCAGCCCCAACCAACCAATGAAGCCCCGCCGTTGCCGTCTTCCTGGCGCTCGCGATGGAGCTCAAGACCATGCTCCCGCTCAATTATTCGTCATCAGCTCGACTTTAAAAAAGGCGCGTGATCCGCTTGGTGCCGGATCGGTGAAGAGTGCCGACTCGGTCGCGCCAGTGGCGATGCGGCGGGTGCCGCTGATTTCCGTCCAGGCAGCCAACGCTGTGGAATGCATCACCCGGTAAACCTTTCCTGGAACCGCGGCCCAGTTCAGCGTCACCTGGCCCGCGGGCGCGGCAGCTGCAGAAAGCATCTCGAGCAGCGACTGCGCGTCACTCGGGTTGGTGCCGGCGTGATATTCCGCAAGGTTGGACTGACCGTCAGAGTCCTTGTCTGCCCCAGCATCGTTGAGACTTGTGCTCAGACCATTGGTTGTCTCCCACGCGTTGGGCATGCCGTCGCCATCGGAATCCACAGGAGGCGCGACAACGTCGAAGGTGCTGCTTATTCCGGAAGGACCCAAGTTGGTGGCTGCACGCAAGGAGACGCCAGCAATTTGCACCGGGATGGTCACAAAACCAACCCATCGGCCTGCGGACAGCGTGGCGGTGGTGGGAGAAATGGAAACCGGTTCCCCCATCTCAAAGGGCGTCACCAGACCACCATTCTGCGCATCCGGTGTGGCGGGACCCGCCGCCCAATCGGCGGCCGAATTGTTGTCTTTGTTTCCGGTGCGAATTCCCGACTGCAAGTTTGGGTTGGGCATGCCGCCGCCGCTCCACGCCGTGCCGACTGTAAAATCAAATCCGCGCACCGAGACGTCGAGCGTTGCGAGCTCGGCCGCCGTATAGCCCCATGCCATAAAATCCATGGTTTGTCCCGCCGGGTTCGAAATGAGTATCCAACCCCGCCCGTAAGTGTTGCTGATAACGACCCCTTGCCCGCCGGGGAAACTATATCCAAAGCTGGCATTGTCATCGACAGTGGCGATTTCGCCCGGTCCCATTGTCGTCGGAAGGTCCCACGCTTCTCCGGGGTGAACATGGTTGACTCCTTGGCTCGCCATCCCAGCGTGATTCATCACCACGAACCAGCCTGTCGTATTCACGGCCTGACTACTGACGTTCTGTATCTCAAAGTAGTCGTTACTCACACCGTTGAATTCAGTGACCACGATCGGCGAGCCACTCCCAGTGCCCACCTGGCCGCTCAGCGTGATACCGGATGGCGCGTCAATGACTATGCGCTCCTGGCTGTCCCGTCCAATGACCTCGACCGCGAACGGAATGGCCTGGCTTTTGGGAGAGCCGACATTTGTCCAGGTGAAGTGGTGCAACGGACCGGACGACGCAATGAAAATCGACAACGTTGCCGATCCCATCCCGCCAACATTCGTGGCGTGAATGGTGGAAGAGAAGTTGCCGAAGGCGGTCGGCGTTCCGCTGATCAGTCCGGTGCTGGTATTGACCGTCAATCCCGCGGGCAGCCCGACAGCGTTGAATTGCGTCGGTGCATTGGTCCCGGCGATAAGGTACGAAAATGGATCTCCCAGCGTTCCTGAAGCGCTCAATGGGCTGGTGATAATCGGCGGACCGCTGCTGCCAGGCGTGCCATGAAGCTGCCCACTCGCTCCCCACTTTGATTTCTTGTCGAAGTCCTGGGGCAAAGTTCCCACTGGATCGATCAATTCGAGGGCATAGCCGCCGCCGTCGGTTGTCGGATGCCACTCATCCTCGAATTCAAAAAAGAGGATATTGACCTCGTCGGGCAGCGGCAATGTCAGGGCGATTGGCTCGCCACTGTTGTCGAGGGTGCCGGTGAACACCCCGCCGACCAGCACGCTCGGGTAACGCGACTGGAAATTGGCCGTGTCCCGAACCAACACAGTGAAAGCGTTAGGCGCCAGCATCGAGCCCGCCGGAAAAACGTAATCGATACCGTCGGTGAAGCGCACTCCGGCGAGCGAAAGCGTCGTCGAACCGATGTTTTTCAATTCTACGAATTCGAAATCGTTTCCGCCTTGTGGGTTGTAATGGATTTCGGTGATCCTCAATCCGTCGAGCAACACCAGGACGCTCGCGCTGGGCGGAAGATTGGGCCGGCCGGGTGTAGGAATCACGAAGTCGTCAATGAAGGTTGCCCCGTCCGGTTGCCGGCCGCGTGAGACATCCGGGAACTGGCAGTCAGTATCGACTTGGTCGATGAGAACGCCGTTGTCGCCGAGAATGGCAGCCCAGCCGCTGACGGCAGAAAACTTGAACGGCAGCTCGCTGGGATTGCCGACAGAGGCTTCAGCACCCTTGGGCTTCAGCACGGTGAATCCTCGCGGCGCGATGAAACTGAGCGCCGGCAATTTGTGCCGATCGGGGAAATTCGCGAAATCATCGGTGATTACAAGACCGCCGAGCGCCACCGGCAGCGTCGCGGGATTGTAAAGCTCGAGGAAGTCGCTTTTGACGCGCACCCGCGGGTTGGCCAGCCATTCATTGATGGTAACCCCAGCTACGGCGCCAGTAGATTGAGCCACATTGGCCGCGCCGAAACTCGGCTGGCAAAGCCTCCAAAGATCCAAAGAGGCACCGGTGCGGCCGATGGAAAAGTCCGCCGCTTGCGGGCCGAAGCTCACCGAGTCAATCAGCGCCTGGCCATTGGCCGGGGTGTCATAAAGAAGAACCTGATCGCCTTCCGATTCGATTTCAAAACCGAGATAGATTCCGACTCCGCTCCCACCGTCGGCATAGAGCACCAAGTAGCCGCCGGCGGGGATAACAGTTCCCGACGTAAAGACAAACTTATTCTTGAAATCGGCTGAGTCGGTGATGCTTTTGCCGGTCAAATCGACCGCCGTCGTGCTGGTGTTGCGCAGCTCGATCAAATCCGGAAATGAACCGCTGACGTTGTGCGCGGCGACGTTCTTTGCCAGCACTTCGTTGATAAAGAGGGTACCGTGTGCCGAGGAAATCGAACCGACGGTGGTTGGCGCCGGGAGCGGAATCGGGGGACCAATTTCCGGCGTGATCGTACTCTCGATAAAGGCACAGCGTTGCGACACCCAACTTTTGATACTTGAAAGGGTGCCCGCGGGTACCCAGCCGCCGAGATGATTGTCAAGAAAGGGATCAAACCTAGCGGCCGCAAATGTGGTCTGGCATAACCTGCGGAGCGACTGGAAATAGCGCTGCCGAATCGAAGCCAGTTGGAAAAACGGCACGAGCGGCTCGAGAACGTCGCCGCTCGAAGTCATGTCAAAAATGGTGTAGTTGGGTGCCGAGGGAGTATCGCCCAGACCGAGGATGGTATCGAGATCGTGTGGCAGGAACTGGAAGCGCGGATCCATTTCGCCGCGATACATGCTGTAATCGTCGTCAGCTCCGTTGCTCGCATTGGTCTCGCGATTGGCGATGATTGTTTCGAGGGCGAACCAATCCATCCACTGATCGACGTTGGCCACTGCTTCGATGTTGGAGAGATAATTTGGCGATCCTGCGCTGGCGTTCATTGCGCCAAGGAACGTGTTGAGGTCGGTCCAGTCATCGGCGGCCGCGTTGGTCTGCTTGCTCCAGCCGTCGCCGGCATAAGCCCCAAAATTGCCGTTGTGGTAGGCCCAATTGTTGTCCGGACGCACCTTCTTATAAACGTTGCCATCCGGATCGAGCGGAAAGTGGTTCTCCGCGAAGTCAGAATCGAGGTCTTCGATGTGGGTCCACCGCCCGTAGTCGTAGCCGTCTCCGAGCGCTGTGTTCACCCCGTTCCGACGCAGATGCACCGGTTTGGCGTCGTTGGCCGGCAGTCCGCTGGCAAGGAAAAGCTTGGTTCCCATGTACTGTAGCCACGAGTACTTGGGATTGAGATTAAAGCCGCTGATTCCGTTCCAGCGATCATCGCGGGGAATGCTCACCCGCAACGGTTTGGCAGGATGTTGGCGGCTGCTGGCGCCCCGAATGCGCATCGAGGAACGGTAGCGGACATCCGGATCGCCACCGATGCTGGCGATAAACGTCATATTAAACTGTCGGTCGCTGCCCGGATTCTGACTGGCTTGTTGCTGGTAAGCCGCGTTTTCCGGAACGGTCAATACGAGGCGATAAAGCGGCTCGCCGGCGGGGGGGACTTCGTTATCCACCTGGTAAACGCAGTTGGCGAACTGGCCGCGATCGCTGGGGTTGGGACCGTCAGTGGGTGCCGGCCAGGTCCGGGACGAAGTCCCGTCGCTGGCCTCGATGTAAAACTCGATGACTGTCTTGTCGGCGCGCGGTCCCAAAGTCGCGAAGAATTCTCGTGTGCCGTCGTCGATCATCGGCGTAGTGGTAAAGGCCGGCGGTGAAGCGGACGATACACGCCAATAGAGGGTGGCCGTCAGTCCGTTGACCGCTTCGTCTTCGAGATCACACGAAACGACGACGTTGTCTGTGCTGCGAGGCACCGCAGGGTTGTGATGCACATCCGTAATCAGCGGTGCGACGTTCGCGGATGCGGTCGAATTGGCTGCGCCGGGCGTCCCATTGGCGACGGTACTTGGAAGCCAATTCTGTCCGCTGTTGTTCGAAAGTTGCGGCTGACGCAATTCGAGCGACCTTCCACCGCCGTCCGCCAGCGTCGCCCAGTCCCATCCGCCGAAGGCCTGTTCACGAATGCGCGTCGCCCAGTCGCCTTCATCCGCGTAACCGACTTGATCGATTTCCAGGCCCACCGCATCGACGAGCGTGATCTTCTCGCCCGAGTTGGCCAGTGTGCCGGTCCATCCACCGACGACATTCGTTATGCCGGGGTATTTGGCCTGGAAAGTCGGCAGATGAGCGCAAACGACCAAATACTCCCAAGCCGGAATGATTCGTCCGGCCGGGATTGTGTAGTCAATACCCGTGGTGAAACGCCAGCCACCAACATTGACTGCCTCGTCATCGGGATTGAATATCTCGATGAATTCTTCCGTGGTCCGTTCCGGAAGCCCAGTCCCGGGACGATACATAATCTCATTGATCATGGGCGCGGCGACGGCTGTCACCATCGGCCCTGCGAGCAGGACCATACGCAGAAAATGAAGGAACATGGGGGTTAAGAAGGGGAAAGGCCCCGGCTGCCAAGGGGGAGAGGCGGCCGTATAGTTTACAGAACTTCAAGACACACTACGATTTGTTGTTCGAAATTTTTCGGAAAAAAATGAACCGCGATAACGTAGCTCGAAAAAGCGCACTCGGCAGGGCAGTTTGTTTAGTTTTTGCCCAATGCCGAAGTCAGGGGGAAGCCTACTTGGCGAGAGGCAGGATTGCTTTTGACTGGCGGTGACAACTGCCTAGCCTCGCCAGATGTCCATACGTCCACTTCTCCTTTTCACCGCGGTCTGCTCGATGGCTGCCGCGGAAAAAAAGCCAGCTCCCGTCGCGCCGACAGCGCCGTCCGCTCCACCCGCGGCGGAGGCACCGGCCACTGGGTCCGAGCCGAAACTCGATTCACCGCAGGCCAAAGTCAGCTACGTCCTCGGGACCAACATCGGTCGCAATATCACCCGCGACAAACTTCAATTGGACCTCGACGCCCTCGTCCTGGGACTCAAAGATACCGTCGAGGGCCGTGAATCAAAAATATCTGCCGAAGAGGGCCAGGCCGTGATGACAAAATTTCAAGAGGAAATGCAGGCAAAACAACCAAAGGCGGGCGCCGAAAGCGGCGATAAAAACGTGAAGGAGGGGAAGGATTTTCTGGCCAAAAACGCCAAGCGGGAGGGAGTGACCACTACCAAGAGCGGCTTGCAATACGAGGTGATGAAGACCGGCACAGGTCCAAAACCAAAGCCGACCGACACGGTGAACGTCCACTACCATGGGACCCTCCTCGACGGCAAAGTTTTTGACAGCTCCGTCCAGCGCGGCGAACCGGCGACATTTGGCGTCACTCAGGTAATTCCCGGCTGGGTCGAAGCCCTCCAACTCATGCCGGTCGGTTCCAAATGGAAGCTCTTCATCCCGTCAAATCTCGCTTACGGTGAGACAGGTGCCGGAGGCGATATCGGTCCCAACGCCACCCTGATTTTCGAAGTCGAATTGCTCGGAATTGAGAAGAAGTAGCTTTCAAAACAGCTCGATCTGACCTTCGGTCACGCGGCGAAAGTTTGCCGTTGTGACTTCGGGGAAGGGTTTGTCCAGATCGGCTTTGGCGGCGCAGGCTTTGAAGAGCTGGGAAATTTGCTCGGCGCGTTCCCCTTCACCGCTCATCCGGACGTGCCAGCGCAAGTCGTTGACGCGGCCGCCGTGAACATCGCGAATGCGGGCGAGAATCGTCGCTTTTTTCGACGGAGAAGCATGATCATCAAGCCAACTTTCGAAAACCGGACCGACGCTGCCCGGCAATCGCACCAATGAATAGCTCGCGAAATGGCCGCCCGCATCGGCGACGGCCTGCAAAATGGCTGGAATTTCGTGGTCGTTTAGCCCCGGGATGACTGGAGCGACGCTCGCTCCCACAGGAATCCCGGCGTCCGCGAGGGTGCGAATGGCGCGCAACCTCATGGCCGGCAGCGACGCGCGAGGTTCGAGAATTCTCGCCAGTTCGCTATCGAGCGTGGTGACGGACACCAAGGCGACCGCCGCCCGCCAGCGCGCGAGTTCCGCGAGGTGGTCGACATCGCGCGTGATGAGGTGGTTTTTCGTTATCAGCACGACCGGATTGCGAAACTCCGCCAGCACTGCGAGGCAGCCGCGGGTGAGCCTCAGTTTTCGCTCGACCGGCTGGTAGCAATCAGTGACACCGCTGCACGCAAGCGGGCGCGGACGCCACGAACTTTTCGAGAGTTCCGCGCGGAGCAGTTCAGGAGCTCGCCACTTAACCATGATTTTTGATTCAAAATCGAGACCCGCGCCAAATCCCAGATATTCATGGGTGCGGCGAGCATAACAGTAGGCGCAACCATGCTCGCATCCTCGATACGGATTGAGACTGGCTTCGAAGCCGACGTCAGGGCTGTTGTTTTTCGTGATGAGCGTCTGCGAATCGTCCCTGAAGAAAACCGTTCGGGGTGATGGCGGTTGCCAATCGGGGTCGCTCTGCCGCATATCCGCCATGCCATCGATGTCCTCTTCGATACGCAGTCGCTCGAAAGGGTTGGGTGGGTTAGTTTGACTGCCGCGCGTCACACGCGCACTATAGCACAAATGAACACCACCTCCCGACAAATGCGCCCGCCGAACCAAAACACCGGGTTCGCGGGAATGCGCCAAGTATTCTCCATGTCGCCACTCGTTGCGCGAATACTTTGCGTTCTGGTGGGGGCGCTCGCCTCCGGGTGTTTCACCTTGAAGCCGAACGACCGCCGCGACGGCGCCGTATTTTTAGAATTCCCTCTCGACCAGCCGAAGCCGCCGCGCGACGGTCCGATTTAACGCGCAGTTGGGTACCTTCCCCCTTGATGACCGGTCAGCCATCGCCAGGCTGTTTCCACCATCGCGCGCGGATCATCATACTGCGCCCGCCATCCCAACGCCGCTCGAGCGAGCGCGGGTTCCGCCACCAACGACGATGGATCTCCAGGCCGGCGTGGACCAAATTCGACGGGTACCTTTTTGCCCGTGACCTGACTGGCTATATCGATGATTTCCTGGACCGAGTGCCCGCGACCGGTCCCGAGGTTGCATTGCAAGGAAGGTCCTCCGTCACGAAGGTGTCGAAGGGCGCGGGCGTGAGCCTCGGCAAGATCAAGCACATGAATGTAGTCCCGAATGCATGTTCCATCCGATGTTGGATAATCGGCTCCAAAAACGGACAATGTCTCGATTTCACCGGTGACCGCCATTAACACCCGCGGAATGAGGTGGGTTTCCGGGAAATGGTCTTCGCCAATGGCGCCATCCAGCGAGGCCCCGGCGGCATTGAAATAGCGCAGGCAAACATTGCGCAAACCCCAGGCCGGCTCACAATCTTTGAGAACGCGCTCAAGCATGAGTTTTGAAGCTCCGTAAGGGTTTATCGGCTGCTGGGGATGTTCCTCGCTCATCGGAGTCGAAACCGGATTTCCGTATGTGGCAGCAGTGGATGAAAAAATGAACGAACGGCACCCGTGGCGGCGCATGGCTTCCAACAAAACGAGTGGAGCGGCCACGTTATTCGAATAGTATCGCAACGGCTCGATGACCGATTCTCCTACCAGCGCATAGGCCGCGAAATGCATCACCGCATCGATGTGATGCCCCTCGAAAATATCCTGCACCAACGCGGCGTCAGCCATATCACCGACAATAAATTTAACCGACGGTGAAATGATGGCCTCGCGGTGGCCCTGGCTAAGATTGTCCAACACGATCACGCACTCGCCCGCGTCGGCAAGATGCCGAACCGCATGCGAGCCGATATACCCGGCGCCACCAACAATGAGGACAGCAGAAGGCATCCGCGCATTTGCCACGCACGCCGCAGCATGTCAATCAGGCCCCCTGGCTTCCCCTGCTAAAGCGACGCCATCACCCTCGAAACGTCAAAGCCCCGCGCGCAGTTCCTGCATCAAGTCGAGAATTTCCTTTCGCAGCTCAAAGATCTCGCGCTTGCGTGCTTGCAGCCACAGACGCGTTTCTTCGTTGAGCGACTTGGTGTCGATGCAATCGAACGCATGGAGAGCCTCGTTCAGGGGAACTTGGGCGCGCTTGAGCATGGCGATGATGAAGCCAGGCTCGGGATCGAGGCCTTGCGCCCAGCCATCCAGGGCGCCGGCAAGTTTGCCGCCCAGGGCTATGATATGCAGGATGAGCGAAAGAATCGCGTTGTCACGTAATTCGCCGCTTTCGGCCATGAGGCCCCGCTCTTCGGCTTCGCGCTGGAGGGTGAGTGCGAAATCCATCGCGCGCTGGCTCAGGGGATGATGATGCGACATGTCGACCGGATCCTCCTCTTCACTTTCTTCATTCCACGAGTTCGCCTCGCCTTCATCGAGACCAAATACGCGAGTCGCCTCGTTGTTTTCGATCTCTTCCCAATGCAGGGCTTCGGCGATCATACGTTCGCGCTCAGGATGATCCTTGTATTTCTCGAAGGCCTCCTGATAGGCGGCGGCGCGGCGATCCGCCTCGCGCAACTCCTGCTCCCACTCGAATTCATTAAGCTCGAGGTCGATGGCTGTTCTGTCCCCATCACCAGGCTCGTCTCTTGACGCCATCCCGTCCTCTTTTTCGGGTGAGGTTGGTTCGCCTTCGGTGACCGCGGTGTCACCGGTGATGGAATCGATGAACTGATGAAAATGGTGCTGACTGGCGAGCATTTGTCGCTGTTCCTCCTCTTCCGTCATGGTCCAGGCCGGCGAGGATACTTCAAGCTGGCAGCGCACGGTTTCGATGAGCACACGGCCATTCTCTTCACTGTACCACTCGAGATAGAGACAATTCGCGAGGCGAAAGGGGACGGTCTCGTGGCGCTCGACGAGATCATAAAGTTCCGCATCAGTCACCGTCGGCACCTTGACCTTGCGGGAGGCAGCCATGTCCCCCACGAGGCCGGTTTGCTCGGCAGCCAGCGTTTCGAGGTGTGGTTCCACTTCCGCCTGCGGGTTGTGAAAAGTGAGCCGTGACCCCGCAAGGTCGCGCAGGCAGTTCCCTTGCAAATTAAGCAGCAAAGGCTCTTTTCTGCCGGCCAGCCAAACCCTGCCTGTGACAAAACCGCGCTCTTCGTTGGAAATCTCTCCGCGGACGAGCGCCTTATCGATGCGAAACGCCATACTGTTTGGGGGGGATGATACAAAGTGTTAAAGCACGCCGGGGCTTGTCAACCGTAGCACGCGACTTTTCTGCCGCGTCCAATCGAACACTCAAACCGTTGATCACCGGCCAGGAAGCGTCAAAGATGCGCCATGGGTCTGCCGCTTTCGGTTCCTATCATCACTAAAGATGAGGAGAGCAATCTGCCTCGTTGCCTGGAATCGCTGGCTGGACTGGCGGCCGAAATCATCGTGATGGACAGCGGCTCGATTGACTCGACGGAGCAGATCGCGCGCGCAGCCGGAGCACGCTGGGTGCCGCAAGCCTGGCTCGGATATCGCGACCAGAAAAATGCCGCGCTCGAGCTCTGCACGGAGCCGTGGGTGCTGGCGCTGGACGCCGACGAAGAACTTTCACCGCAATTGCGCGCGGAGCTCCTAACATTCTTCCAGAATGGCGACAGCGTGCGTTTTGACGGCGCTTCCTTTCCGCGGAAGGTTTTTTTTCTCGGGCGCTGGATCCGGCACGGCGATTGGTACCCGGACCGCAAGCTGCGGCTGATACGGCGCGGGAAGGCTCACTGGGCGGGATCCCCAGAGCACGACTTTCTGCAGCTCGAGGGCCGGGAAAAGCGCCTCGGCGCGGACCTTCATCACTATTCCTTTCCCGACATCAACACGTTCCTGCGCAAGATCGCCGTTTTTGGGGACGAGTATCTTCGCCGCCAGATCGCGGCCGGTCAGCGCTGGTCATTGGTGAACAATCTTTTTCGCCCGCCATGGCGCTTTTTTCGGGCTTACGTTTTGCGGGCTGGGTTTCGCGATGGATTTCCAGGCTTTTGGATCGCGGTCGGAACTGCCTTCCAGGCGTTTGTCCGGCACAGCCGGGCTTACGAATATGAGGTGGCGGTGGGCCAGCGGGACGCGGACGCGGCCGCAAAGGCTTCGAGCCGCGGTACCCGGCCTGCTCGATAGACAGCTCATTTGGCGCCGGCACCACGGAGCACCGCGGGCACCGTCTTGGCCAGGATCAGGAAATCAAGCCAGAGCGACCAATTGTCTATATATTGCAAATCGAGCTGCACCCACTCCTCGAAGTCAGTAATGCGATTGCGGCCTCGCACCTGCCATAAACAGGTGAGGCCGGGCTTGACGCTCAACCGCCGCCGCTGTGCCGCTTCTGAGATCTTTTCGACCTCATAGACGGGAAGTGGTCGCGGTCCGACCAGGCTCATTTCGCCGCGGAGGACATTGATGAGCTGCGGCCATTCATCGATGCTCAGCTTTCGCAGCCAGGCGCCAAAGGGGAAGATCCGGGGATCATTTTCGACCTTGAAAACAGGGCCGCTCATTGCATTGTGGCCGGCAAGTTCCTCCTGCCGCCTCTCTGCGTCGAGGTACATGGTGCGGAATTTATACATCGTAAAGGGGCGCCCATTTTTTCCGCTGCGCCTTTGGCGGAAGATCACCGGACCAGGCGATTGCATCTTGATCCCAATCCAGGCGATGATGGCGAGCGGGATGCCCGGAAAAAAAATGAAGGCGAGGGCGCCCAGCCAGTCGATGACCCGTTTCAGCATAAGCGCCCAGGACGCTTCGGGGGTCGAGCGGAAGACAAGCATCGGCTTGCCGCCGAGCACATCGAAAGAAGGGCGTGCAATCGATGTCTTGACGAAGTCGGTCCACAGCCAGGCCTCGACTCCTTCGAGTTCGCAGGCGTTGATCGCCTGTTGAAGCTTGTCGAAATGAAGATGGGTGGCCGCAAAAACCACACGCTCGACCGACGAGTCGTGCAGCGTTTTGACCAATGTCTCGACCGGCTCATGTTCGATATCCAGCCGCGCGACGATTTCCATGTCGGCAAGCTGTTGCGGCGGCAGGGAGTTGATGAAATGATCCACATCCTCGGAAAGTCCTGCGAAAACGAGTTTTTCGCGCCATCCGTGCTTTCCCGCTTTGCGCCGCAGAAAACCGCGCACAGCCGCTTCTTTGACAAGCAGCATCACTCCCGCCACGCAACCGTGAACGCCCAGCACGGCGCGGCTGTCTGCGGTTTTGCGCATGAAAATGAGAAATCCACCGATGACCACGAGCAGAACCAGCACTGTTTTCAGCATTTGCTTGATCGAAGTCCAAGGCCACGGGTGCTTGTGCAGCGGGTTCCCGTAATAACCAAAGTATTCGAGGATGAGAGGCGTAAACGGCGCGATTATGGCCAGCAGCCAGTAAAAACGACCTCGTTCCGCTATCGGCTCATCGGAGAATAACGGGAATTGCGGGAACCACTCGGCCCGAATCTGATAGCTGATGAAAAACGCAATGACGAGCAGAGCCGCATCGAGCAGCTGACTGAGCTGAAGATTGATTTCCTGCTTGCGTCCAATCATAGTCTAATGACAACGGCGCCACGCTGGCTGAAAGCCGGAAACGACGGCTGCGCCGCCCTATTAGAAGCGATGAGCAGCGAAACCGCATGCGAAAAATCAGACTTGTTAAGTTCGGGGGCTGTTGTCGGCAGTGTCACCACCGCCCGGGCCGTCGAGCGTCTCTCGGAACTTTCCCTCGCTGATCTGTGTGACATCGTCGAGTTTCGGCTCGATGCCTACCCGCTGCTGGCTGACCGCGTCAGCGAAGCGATGGCGGGCGCGGGCCTGCCTTCGATTATTGCGGCGCGTGATCCCAAGGAAGGGGCCATCAACGTCTTGGGCTTCTCCCCACGCAAAGCGCTGCTGCTCGCCACTCTCGAACACGCCGCGCTCGTGGATGTCGAAATGCGCAACTTTACCCTCTTTCGGGACGTCATTGATCAAGCGCTGGAATTGGGAAAACTGGTAGTGGCGTCGTATCACGATTTTTCTGGAATGCCCCCGCCAGCCACACTGCGGGAAATGATACAAGAGGCGGCCGAATCGGGCGCCCATGCCATGAAGTTTGCCGTCACCCCGCAAAAAAGCGCCGATTTGGCCGTGCTGGCCGAGTTGCTCGAGTCCCCGGCCCCGTTGCGGCTCAGCGTCATGGGCATGGGTCGGCTCGGCCGGATCTCGCGGCTTTGGTTTGGCCAGCTTGGCTCATGCTTGAATTACGGGTATCTGGACGAAGCTTCTGTTCCCGGGCAATGGCCGGCTGGCAGATTAAAGCAGTTGCTCTCGGAATTGCGCGGTCCTTGAGACCAGCCCTCCGCGTTCTTTGCGCCATGAACCCGGCGAGGCGCCTTGTCTAGCTTACATGAACAGCTCCGGCTGTTGCCATGCCACCGCAGGAGAGACGTCGGTTCGAGACGATGCCATGGCGGCAAAAGCCAGTTCAGGCGCTATGGCGAAAAGTGCAGTCGGCTGGTCCTGAGTGGCACACACGATGTCGATGTTGGCGAAACCGAGCCTGGTCAGAGCGCTGGCCAGAACACTGGTGGCGGTGGCGGGGCAGTTGCATTCGCGGCTGAGATGACCGAGCAGCAAACGGCGCAGCCGGGGTGAGGCAATGGCTGAGACCAAGTCGGCGGCCTGATCGTTGCTCAAATGTCCGTGACGGCTCGATATTCGCTGCTTGGTCGCCCAAGGACGTTTCGCATCATTAGCCAGCCGTGTGGGACAATAGTTGGCTTCCAGAAAAAGCCCATCGAGATCTCGCAGCCGGGCCAGCACATTGGTGGTGGCGTGGCCGATATCGCTCAGGATTCCGAATCGCGAGCCAGACGACGGGTTCTCGAGAACGAAACCGATGGGGTCGACGGCGTCGTGGGGCACGGAAAACGTTTCGACGCGCAGGCCGGCAAGAAAAAACGCGCTTCCGGTTTCGATGAGGCGCCAGCATTTATCTTCTCGCAAAGCGGGGCGCACCACAGCACAGGTATGAGGGTTGCAATAGACTGGCACTTGCGCCAGGGGCCCGCGCAGCAACACGTCCAGCCCGCGCGTGTGGTCGCCGTGTTCATGCGTCAGCAACACCCCAAGCAGTGAATCGGCAGCGATGCCGATTTCAACCAGCCGGCTGAGGATTTGCCGTGCGGACAGGCCGGCATCGATCAGGAAGCTGCCGCCCGGGCCGATCACGACCGCGCAGTTGCCGCCGCTGCCGCTGCCGAGCACACAAAGCTTCATTTTGGGTGGCCTGAATTTCGCATTAGGTTGCGTGGCAGACTCATCAAACCGAAAATAGCGCCTCGCAATCGCAAATGCGCACATTAAGACCGTGGCTCATCCTTTTTCTGCTGGCTTCCCTGGTGGCGGGGGTCTGGGCCGGCTTCCGCCAATTGAACGCGGTCTTCTGCGAGGTGGCTCTGCAGAAAATCCACCTCGAGTTGGAGAAGGAAGGAATGCGCGGTGAAGTCGGCAAGCTCACACTCGATCCTGTGCGGGGCCTGGTGGCGCAGAAGGTAAAACTTTTCGCCGGCCCGGAGCGGGACGATTTGCTGGCCAGTTTCAACACGTTGCGCCTCGACGTTGACATCGGGCACTTTTTGCGCAAGGAACAATTCTTTAACACCATCGAGCTGGACAACGCAAACCTCTCTTTGCCGCTGGACCCCGACAATCCAAAAGGCGGCAGCCTGAAATTCACGCGCTTCAGTTCGCGCGTCGTCGTTTCGGGTGACCGCTTCGAGATTCGCAAGGCGTCGGGGGATTTGTATGGCATCCGGGTCAACCTCACCGGCTCGGTGTTGCGCCCCTCGGCCAAGCCAAAACGCGAAGGAATGAAGAACCCACTCGAGCTGATTCACGAGCATCGTGCCATCGTCGCAGAAGTCATCCATCAGCTTCACCGACTGCGCTACGAAGGGCCGGTGGCTCCGCGGCTGGATTTGCGCATCGAGGGAGATCTCGATCAGCCAGAGGAAATGCGCGGTTTCGCTTCGTTAAGCGCGCAACAAGTTGGCTTTGGAGGTTATCGAGCGGAGGAACTGCACATCGAAGCTCAATATTCCCACAGCGACGTCGTAGTGAAGTGCCTGGCGCTGCGGGACCAGGCGGGAACTCTGCAGGGCGAACTACGATGGTCGAAAAAGGCCGCCTCGCTTCCCTTTAGCCTGACGTCGACCGCCGATATGCCAGCTTTGCTCCGCGCCATGGGGCCTTGGCCACAACTGCGTGAAGTCATCTTTTATCGGCCGGGAAATTTTTACCTCGAGGCGGCCGGGAAATGGCACCTGGGCGGCGTCAAGGAAGGCGAATGGCCATTCGAAGCGCTGGGCCGGGTCGAGTGCGGAAAATTTAACACCCGCGGCGTCGTTTTTGATTCCGTGCAGTTCGATTATTGCGTGCGCACATCCGACTTTTACGTGCGAGACGTGCGGCTGGAACATCAACGAGGATCGGTGGCTGGCAGGGCGTTGCGACAGCAAGGCGTGTGGAAATACCAGGGCCAGGTGCAGCTCGATCCCACGGTGCTGGCCCCATTTTTCTCGGGCGAGACGGTTCGAGATTGGATCGGAAGATTTCATTTCAGCGACTCCTCCGGAATTGCGGCGCAATGGCGAGGCGGGGGCAATGATGGGGAATGGGACCAGTGGGAGCACACTGCCGATATCCACGTCACCCACTTTAAATACCGTGATGTGGCCCTTCGCCGAGGCGATGCCACGCTGAGCATTGACCCGCGTCAGACGACCTTGACCAACTTGCGTCTCATAAGGCCCGAAGGCGAGCTGACGGTTCCCCGCCTCGTAAGCGACTCGACCAAGCAGACGGTGGAAGTGCACGATCTGCGCGCAAAAGTCGACCCGGTCCCGATCGTGCAACTTTTCAGCCCAGCGGTCGCTCGAGTCATCGCCGACTATCGCTTCAGCCAGCCGACGGCCATTTCCATGAACGGGAAATTTGGGATAGACGCAAATGACACCTGCGAGTATGCCATCCAATTCCAGACCGACGGCTCGGCCCAATATTCATTGCCCAAACAGACCGTCGATCTCGAGGGCCCGTTGGGAACCGTAACCGGCACCGCCGCGGGATTGGCTGTCGAGTTGCGCAGTCGCGTGCGGCCCGGCACCACCCTCTATGGTGCCACATTTAAGGAAGCGGCTGAATTCTGGTTTAAGGGAGATTTCGACCTCACTGGGAAAAAGACCCGGAGTGATACGCGGTGGGGGCTCTCTGTCGCGGCGCCCGGCGTCACCGAATTCACATTCGGCGGCCAGCCACTGCCTCTCCACGGCCTGAGCGGCACCTGCCAGTTTCGCCGCGATCACCTCGATATCGAACGCGTGAGCGCGGGATTGATGGGAGGCAAGGTGACGTCTAGCGGCCAGATCGACCGTTTTTCCACCACCCAGGATTACTCCGCGGCATTGCAGTTCGATGGAATCTCATTTGGCGCACTCGCCACACTTTATTCCCCCGGCACTCAAACCGGCGGCGAACTGTCGGGGGGTCTGCGCTTTGTGGGGAGCAGCCGTCCCGAAGAAAAAGTGCGGGGATCCGGTTCCGGAACAATTCGCGACGGCAATATTTTCGCCATTCCACTTCTCGGTCCGCTCTCACCTCTTGTTGCGGCCGTCCTGCCTGGCACCAAGGCAAGCTATGGTCAGGCTCGACAGGCCAGCGCCGATTTCTCGATTCAAAACGGGGTTTTCACCGTGAAGGATTTCCGCGGCCTGACAACCGCCTTCGTGATCAAGGGCGGTGGTGACGTCAACTACGAAACAAAAGAAGTCGACCTCGAGGCTCGCATCAACACCCGCGGCCCCGCCGGCGTTTTGCTTTTTCCCGTCAGCAAATTGCTTGAATACGAAGCGCTCGGCACAGCCAGGGAACCCGGCTGGCGACCCAAAGTGTTCGGCCTTCCCGCCAGACTCATTCCCGGCCGCCGCAATCCCCGGAAACTGGCTCCTCCGCCAGTGCCGACGCCGCAATAAAAGGCCTTTGGCACCGCCAATCTTGAACCAACGAAGTCCGTGTGCAGGAGGAATGTCTTGATTCAGATTCCTGAAATGAGCAGAATCCCACCGGTTCACCGAATGGCAGATGCGCAGGCTGGCGATTCACTCATCTTGGTCGACAGATGAATCCCTTTTTGTCCGAGTCGGCGTCAAGCATGTCGGAGAGTGGGCAGATGTCGAGAAAAGGATTTCCCTTCAAAGGGTGGTTTGGTCAACGTGGTTTGGTCAATCATGCTTTCCGCAGTAACCGGATAATTTCGCGTCCTTCACGCCCGTCGTAAGTGGCGAGAGGCCGCCACGTGCGGACAGTTGCAAAGCGTTTGGCAAAACGGCAATTGAGATCCTCGCGGGTAGTGCCGAACGGCGGTCCCGCGGTTCGATTTTCCTCGTCGTTGTCCCATGGGGTGAGAAAGAATATGGCGAAAAGCTGGCCGCCAGGTTTTAACACTTCGGCCATGGCCTCGACGTAGCCATCTCGTGCCGAGGGATCGATGGCGCAATAACACGTGTGTTCCCAAACCCAGTCGTAGGCCTCTCGATATTCTTGGGACAAGGCAAACAGATCTTCTCGTTCGACGCGCACTCTCTTCCCCCACCCCGCCAGCCGCTCCCGGGCCGTCGCCACGGCTGAATCCGCGATATCGAGCGCGACAATTTCCGTGACTTCCGGCAGGGCCGCGATCACTTCCGCATCATAACCAAAGCCGCAACCGGGCACCAGCACCCGGCCACTCATCGGCACGCGCGACAATTCCGCAACCAGCCCGGGATGCGGACCGCCACGATCCCATGGCGTGTCACCCATCCGATAACGCTCTTCCCAGTCAGTCATGTTCAAATGCGAATCGGCAATGCCATCGGAGCACAGGCAACATGTCCATTGCGATTCAAACATGTTTCTGTTACATGCGGCGGCAACCTGCATCATGAAAATTAAGTTTTGCGGAGCGGCCGGCACAACGACCGGCTCGCAACATTTGATCGAAGCCAATGGGCGGAGGATTTTGCTCGACTGCGGGCTTTACCAGGGAAAACGCTCGGCCTGGCGCGAACGCAACGAGCATTTCCTTTTTGATCCAGGGGCCGTGGATGCCGTGGTGCTCAGCCACGCGCACATCGACCATAGCGGAAACCTGCCAAACCTGAGCAAACAGGGCTTTCGCGGAAATATTTATTGCACATTCGCCACCCGCGACCTCTGCCAGATCATGCTTGCCGACTCGGCAAAAATCCAGGAGGGTGACATTCGCTGGCTCAATAAACAGCGCGCACGCAAAAATCTTTCGCCGCTGGCGCCGCTCTATACCCCGCCCGACGCCGAACGATGCCTGCGTCAGTTCGTCAACTTCGACTACCACCGCCCGATGCTGATCGCCGATGGTGTCCAGCTCACCTTCATCGACGCCGGGCACCTATTAGGCGCGGCTCAGGTCATTCTGGATGTCACCGAAAACGGAAAAACCCGCCGCTTGATGTTCTCCGGCGACGTGGGACGTGGCAATGACGTCCTCTTGCGAGACCCGGAAAACGCGGAGAAGGTGGACTTCCTGATCATGGAGTCGACATACGGCGGCCGTGAGCATGAACTTCCCACCCGCGCGCATGAGAAAATAGCGGAAGTTTTGAGTCGGGCCCTGCAGGGGAACGGGAAGGTGATCATTCCGGCGTTCGCGGTCGAGCGGACGCAGCAGTTGATTTGGGTGCTCAACAATCTGCTCGAAGAGAAGCGCATTCCCATGGTGCCGATCTTTGTGGACAGCCCGCTCGCCGTGGATGCCACCGAGATCTTCCGGCTCCATCCGGAGTGCTTCAACCAGGAGATTTATGATTTTCTCTTCTCCCGGCGCAATCCTTTTCAATTCGACAACCTCACTTTGATCCGCAGCGAGAAAGGATCGCGCGAGCTCAACAGCCTCAAGCAACCGGCGATCATTATTGCGGCCTCCGGCATGTGCGAAGCCGGGCGCGTGCTACACCATCTGAAAAACAACCTCAGCGATCCAGGCACGACTGTTCTATTCGTCGGTTATTGCGCTGAACAGACACTCGGCTGGAAGCTCCGGCAGGGCTTCAAAGAGGTGAATGTCTTCGGCGAGCCGCATCAGGTTAACGCAGCCATCGAGACCCTCGATTCGTTTTCCGGGCACGCTGATCACAGCGAGTTGCTCGATTATTTTGGCCGCATGGGAGGCAGTCGCGAACAGGTCTGGCTGGTTCACGGGGAGCCTCAGCGCAGCCTGGCGCTTTGCACCGCGTTACGCGCACAACACCCCGGCCAGGTGGAAATCGCCGCCATGGGACAAACTGTCGAGTGGTAACTTCCGTAGAGGGTACCGATCGCCGCCATGTTCGAGATAGGATGTGCCCACCCGTCACTACACTTTATCGCCTGTTTCGCGACCAGTTGCCGGTTGGCAAAGCGGCTGCCTCCTCCACCCCCGCCGTTGGCCCAGGGGACAACGAAACCGTCCGCGAAATCGGCGTGAACTTGCGCATCCTGGCCGCACTTGTTTTTGTAACATTGCAGAGCCCGATGGCCGCCGCCCTTCCCGCTCGCCCAGGCGCCACACCGCCAGAGTGGCAGCTCAGCGGCTGGATAAACTCGCGGCCGCTCAAACTCGCCGACCTGCGGGGCCAGGCCGTGCTCGTGCGATGGTTTACCAGCCAGGAATGTCCCCATTGTTCGGCCACGGCACCCGCTTTGAATGAATTTCATTCGCAGTTCGGAACTCGTGGTCTCCAGGTTATCGGCGCTTATCATCATAAAAGCGACTCGCCCTTCGATCGCTCGACAGTCCAGAAAATCGCCGGCGCCTACGGTTTCAAGTTTCCCGTCGCCATCGACGATGACTGGAAGACCCTCCGCTCATGGTGGCTCGACCACAAAACCGACAGCGCCTCGACCAGCGTCACCTTCCTCCTCGACCAAAAAGGCGTCATCCAGCACATCCACCCCGGCGGACGCTACGTGAAAGGCGACAAGGATTATGCGGCAATGATCGCCAAAATCCACGAACTCCTCAAATCCAGCAGCACAACTCCCCGCCGCTCGTCCTGACACTTGAGATTTGACTCCGGGATGACTCTTTGCGGATCATTTCACGGTTAGTCATCGGAAGTCATTTATTCCTGGGCCCCGCAAGCGCAACCGTTGATGATTTCATCGCTGGTGATGAGGCTGTTGGCCGCGCGCCATACAGAATCACTTCGTTTTGAACGAGGACGGTTGCCATAAAAAACTTGGTCGTTTCACGCCGCCTCGGAAAAAATACTCCGGGACGCGTCGCCTGCCATCCTATCCTGCGCCAACCAGTCCTCGGAAAAATTCGCCTCCCCGTTCCCGCGCAAAGCCGCTACAGTGCGGGCATGAAATGGACGATTCTTGTGGTGGCGGGTTCGCTGGTGTTGCCCATGCCCTCCTTCGCGGCGTCGGACGCGGTGGTCAAAGCGGCCAAGGAGCTGGATGCGGCGATGCTCGGGGAGATTCAGAAAAATAAGCCGAAAAAGGGCAGTCCCACGAATCGTGGAGACAACATGCCGGCGATCGTTCGTGCCCAGATCGTCTCCGCCGTTGGCGGCGGTGGCGAAGCAGCATCGAGCGAGAATGGCTTGACGCAGGCTCTGAGCCAGATCGGCGGCTATTTCACTTCCGATGCCGTGTTGAGCAAGGCGGGAGCATTGCAGGAAGTGGTGCGCCGGGAAATACAGGCGCAGGAACAAGCCGCGATCGAAGAAATTCAGAAGATGCTCGCGCGCGCGGGAGAAGCCGTTCGCGCAGCCAAAACCACCAGTGATCTGGACGATGTTCTGAAAGAGCTAAGCCCGATTCGCAACCGCTATGCCCCGCGCTCGGAGAAAATCCAGTCTGCGACGGCGCAAATAGAAACGGCGCAACAGTTTGTGGCGAAATGGCAGGACTATTTAGCGGCGGAAGCCCAAGGCGACAAACAGCGTGTGCCGCAGCTTCTGCACGAGCTGAGTAATATCAAAGGCGTCGCCTTCATCCCGCGCTCCGAGATATTGAGCCGCATGCGCGAGGCTTCAATGGCCAAGAAACCAGAGGATCCGCGGCCAACGTCTGAAGCCGCTGAAGAAATTCTCAGCCGCACGCAGACACTCGACGAGTTGGGCACAGCGATCAAAGCACTCCGGAAAGCGGAATCAGACGCGAGAACCTACGGCAGCAGCGTTGAACGCTTCTCTGCCTTGATAAGTACGTTGCAGCAGATGGAGAGGACCTATTGTGAATTTCAGGCTGGCCTTTCAGTCAGCCTGGAAATTGGTTCGGGAAATTATGGCAGCGGCGGCGAATTCGCGGTGGCCGACGTGGCGAGACTCAAAAGGCAACTTCTTTTATTGGTGCTGCCTCGCTATATCGGGGCTCCCGCGGGCACAACCCCGAAGGCAGGGGAAAACGTCCAGCAGTTTCTCGAGCGTGCGGTGGCCGAAGCCAGGGAACGCGGCGACATGGCAGTGGCCACCAGGGGTCGCGAAGCAACGCGCCTGCTCCAGCGAGGAAGCGCATACGGTTCGACTGACACGGCGGGATTGACCGCCTTCGTATCGGGCCAAAACCAAGAAATCGCCGGGCAACACATGTTGGCCGTCATTTCCTATCAGAATGCGTTGAAAAGCGGAAGCGACCTGGTGCCCTCCAAGTTGATCGGTGACCGACTGGCGGCCATCAAAGCCGAGCATCCAAAAGAGTTCGAGCAGGGCATGGAAATGGTCCTGAATCCTCCGGCTCCGCGTTACCCGCCTGACCCCAGGGCCGCTCGGTTTCGCGAAATGCCCGAGTCCCCGTCCAGTCGCTCACCATCATTGCTTATACCTCCAGCGCCGGTCGCCGACCCGGGGGCAGCCAAAGTAAGTCCGGCGCCCGCGCAACAAGAGGACACTAAAAAACCGGCGCCGGCCGCCAATGAACCACCACCGACGGAGCCGAAGCCGTAGTCGGCGGGATAACTCAGCCAGGTTGGAAGTCAACGCTGGAGCCATGGGAGACCTGAACTGAGAATTTGCGTTTTCGCCTCTCTTCGCGGTAGATTCCACGCCATCTCGCCGGCTTAGCTCAGTGGTAGAGCAACGGTTTTGTAAACCGTCGGTCGTCGGTTCAAATCCGACAACTGGCTCCACTCTTAAACACTTTTGTGTCAAAGAGTTACGAATTCAGAGAAGCCGAGTTTCAGTGGAATCTTCAGTGACTGCTCTAGGCGGTCACTATTCGAGTTAAGACCCTTTAACTCGCCCACTGCTCGCTAACGCGGTCGGATCAGGCCGGCTCATGCTCATAACCATGAGGCATGAGATGAAGCAACGATACCGGGTCTTTCGCCGGGGGTGGGGCACCTACTACTGCGAAGACCTCATCACCCGCAAACAAGAATCCCTCAAGACACGCGACAAGCACGAAGCCTTTCGCCTGGTCGCCGCCAGGAACGAAACCGAAGAAGCACCCG
Organism: Verrucomicrobiales bacterium; assembly: GCA_050998515.1. Lineage (GTDB taxonomy): Bacteria > Verrucomicrobiota > Verrucomicrobiia > Verrucomicrobiales > V1-33 > JBPCQC01. The sequence goes on along the minus strand of JBPCQC010000119.1, from coordinate 4,970 downwards.
CCTTCAGCCTGCATCTGGCCCGGGTCTATTGGAAAGCCGGGGACCCTGCCGCGGCGAAACGGACCTGGCAGCAGGTCATGGACGAAATCCCAAAGCTCAAAGAAGGCCCCACCCAAGAGCGGTGGTTTGCGGCCATCGCTGACAAAGCCTTTCAGACGATTCGCGAGGTCGTAGTTCTGGAAACGCGCGTGGAACAGTTTCTAAAAGTTCTGGAAAAGGGGACCGTCTCGACCCACGTCTATCTACGCCGTATCCATAATTTCGCATTGTCGATGGGCTGGCTCCCGTGGCCTCTTCTGAATCCGCGGCAATGGCCGAAAATCCGCCATCGAGAGCGTCGAGGCATTACGTTGGAAGAGCATAGCCGAATCATTGCGCGCGAAGGAAATTCTCAATGGCGGGCATTTTATCAAATGTGCTGGCATCTCGGCGGGTCACAGACAGATATGGCCAATTTGATTGCTGACGACATCGATTGGGATGAGCAAATCGTTTCCTATCGTCGTCGGAAGACCGGAACCGCCGTCCACTGCCGGTTCGGCGAGGAAGTCACGGAAATCCTCCGAGGGTTGCCTTCAACTGGGAGGCTGTTCCCACGAATTGCCGAGCTCCACGAAAAGCATCGGGCAAAACTTTTTCGCCGGCGCTGTCTCGGTCTGGGGATGGACGATATCTCGTTACATTGCTACAGATACGCTTGGGCGGAACGGGCGAAGCGTGCCGGGTATCCGGAGCGTTTTGCCCAGGAAGCCTTGGGCCACAATTCGGTCGCTATCCATCGCGCCTACGCTAAGAAGGCACTCGTCACATTGCCGTCACTTGAAGAATACGAACGCAAAATTGTGAGACTGGACAAGGATCTGGAGCGTTTGTCCCCAGGAGTTTTGCCGGAGAAAACGATTCCAACGGAAATCGGCAAATGCTTAAACACGTCGACTTGAGGGTAAAAGCGATTGACCCTGATGAGAAAAACCGATTGACCGCCAGCTGCGGCGAGGGAAAGCCCCCGCTAAACAAGCTCTCATATTATCAAGTTTAGCACGGAACCTGAAACTCGCAGGGCTCCTCGCCGTCAGATCGAGGGTTCGTTAGACGTCATCACACTGGTCATCGCATCCAAGTCGGTGAAGCCGCTCTCTAATCGCAGCGTCCTCGCCAGCGTAGCGTGTCTAACAGGAAGCAGAAAATTGTCTGGATAAAATGCATAATTGCAGGGCAAAATCCTTGCTTTTTAGTTGCCTGTCAAAAAGTTATCAAGAATTCCCTTTTCTGAACGAGGAAAGGCAGAAATTGCGAACCCCGTTTCTAAGAGAGAGAGAATAGCGCCCCAGGGCATTTCGGCACGCTGCTGTGGCTTATTTTACGGCAGCGCGGACGGGCCCCCGGCAGGCGAGCACGAGAATGTTGTGCTCGCCACCGCAATCCAGAAGTGCGGCGGGCTGCGCGAATATAAGCATCACTGGCAGCCTCCGCAGGTTCAACATTTCCCGGACGTGAGGTTGATGGATGGATTCATAGCACTGCCCTGCGGATCAGCCTTATGGATGTAATCGTTTGCCCCCTTCCCTCAATCCGCCTATCGCTGCCAAAGTCTGCGCCGGCTCGCACAGATGCTTCAGCGTGGGCGAATGCGCTCTATCTCCCATTCGATGCTGGCACATTTCGAGCGTGCCTCTTGGATGTACTTCGGGGGGCGCCGTGAGCGCAGTCAAGTTGGAGCGCAGGAACGAGCAAGAGCTTGACGGCGCGAGCAAGCCCCGAGAATGGCCGGTAGGGGGCACGCCGTCGTCCGATTAGTTCATGAAAGGCGACTCGTCTTACTCTGTCATACGGCGCCCGTTCTCTCGGGCGGCGCTTGGATCCTGAAACTTTGCTTTGGCGGCAGCGTTTTTCTTTGCCCAATACTCGTAAAGCGCGTCGCACATGCGGGACAACCATTTACGGTCGCCCGCAAGGTCCATCAGTTCGAGGGTGGCGAAATACTTGACCGCATTGGGCGGCGGATGTCCGAGGGGTTGGAGCAATCCAGCACGGACCAGGACCGGGATGTCATGCTCACCCACGTTGAGCAGTATCGCCGCGTCCGTTACTCCCAAGCGGGAGGGCAAACGGCGAAGCCCCAGCACTTCTTTGGCGCGCGTGGCGGTGAGTTCGAATTTACCCTTTCCACTGCCGTTCCGATGCAGATCAGGCGGTAGGGCCAGGCGTTCATTGACAGGTGCATTCATACGTCAACTTTGCGAGTTACAGTGATAGACAAAATGATTGGGCCCGTTTCCAAGGCCGAGGCATAGCGCGAGGCAATGGTTTTGAGGCCCCGCAAGCGGCCTTCGGCGAGCCTTTCCTCGATCCGCTCCAACCGGGAACCGAGCATCACGACTTCCCCCGTTGTGAAACGCAAAATCAGACGCTCCCCTGACCCAGTAGTGTCTTTGCTAAAGTTCGCCTCACGCACACCGTCCAGGTAGTGGTAAGTGGCAAAGAGATAGGTGCGTCCATCATCGGCCTTGATGGCGATGCTGGCCGCTGATAGTTGCGTTGATTCGAGGCAGGCCAGGCCTTCCAATTCACGTTTCGTGAGGTTTGGGATGTTGATGTCATTCATAATCTTATTCCTTGTGCCCGATCGTGCCGCGGCGTCGGCAATCGCCGTCCGACCGACTGGAGGGTGCGCGCCGGCGCAACAAACTGCCGAAGGCGTTGCGCGGTCGGGGCCGCGCGATGGGCGACTTTACGAGCGAAGGTGGTCGTGGCGGGCTTGGGGGTTCCCTTAATGGCTTCCACAGCAGCCAGCCGGGTGCTGGAGCGCGTGACATGCCTGCGGAGCAGCTCTTTGTCGTCCGTGAACACCCGGCACTCATCCCGTCCACGAGAGACCGAGACGTAGAATTGTTCCCGGTGCACGGCGGGCAGAGAGCGGGCCGTGGCGACGAGGAAGATGGAATCGACAGTTTTTCCCTGGGCCGCATGGGAAGTTAGCGCATAACCATGTGTGAACGTGTTGTAGCCGGGCCGGATCAGCCGGCCATCAGTTAGCTGAATTTCCCCGCTGGCGATGGCTTTCACCTCGACCAGTTCGCCATTGGTGAAGCACTTGCGCCAATTTGCCTGCAGCAGCAGCTTGTCACCAGTCGCCACTTTCAGAGTCTTTGCTTCGCCTACATCAAAGGAAATCGCCTGTTCTGGGATTTTGAGGATCTTTTCGGAACCGTTCTTGCGCCGGACCTGTAGTCCATCCCCGGCCACCCTGGTAACTTCCACCGCTTCATCGCGTCGGAAACCGCCTTCGGCTTGATGAAATCGCAACACCTGCCCAGGCCGATATTGATGGAGATCCCTTTTCTGGGCTTCGGTCCATGACATCGAGTCAAAGACTCTAAACTCGTGATCCTGCGGTCCGAGCAGCCCGTCTGCCTTCAAGCCGGTCCTCACTTGAACGGTCACCTTTTCAATTTCCCCCCAGGTGGGCGCCACCAGAAGCGCAGACTTATGACAGCGTCTTGCTGACAGGTAAGCCTGCGCCGCTTCGAGATGGGCCTCGCTCGATTCAGTGATGCAGTCCAATCGCTCCAATTCCTTGAACGCCGAAGGCGTCTCCTTCCTTGCCGCCAGCTCAACAACTCTTCGGTAATCAGCGCGGCGCTGGCGACGAATCTGCGTCAGGCGCCCAAAGCCATAGGGCGAATGGTCTTCGATAATTCGCAGGGCGTCGCCGCGTTTGACCGAGCCATGTTGACCGGTATCTCCTGACAGGATCACTCGCGACCCAAGGCGCAGCAGCCTGGCCATATCATCCACATTCACGGCCCCCGCTTCGTCCAAGACCACCGCTTGGCTTCCAGTGAGGTTTGGACCCGCTTCTCGCAGGAGCGATTCCAGCGTGACGGCAGCAAATCCTTCCTTCCTTAGCACGTCCGTTGCGGCGGCGGTCGGAGCGCAAAACCGGAGCGCGCAACCCGCTTGATCAGCAGCAGCCTTCAATTCCTTGAGCACGGTCGTCTTGCCAGTGCCAGCCAGCCCGCGAAAGCCCGTAATCCGGTCAGCGCTCTGCAGCACCTGACACAGCGCCGCCTTCTGGTCGGCGCCCAACCAATCGGCTGGTTCAAAGGCTGGATGCAACGGGGCCACAGCAGACTTGCCGTCCTCAACGGCGGCGATCAAGCCCAGCTCAGCCTTGAGGATCTGTCGTGTGGAATACCCTTGGGGCGTCGCGATCAGTTCCGGGGAGTCGTGCAGGGCCTGTTTCAGTTTCGGCAGCTCAAGCTCTCCGGGCCGATCAGCCAATGCGATGGCGAGCAATTCGTGCTCGGGGACCACCGACCGCCGCTCGAAGACGTGGGTCAAAGCGAAATCCAGGGCCTGCTTTTCCTCTCCCGCTGGCGGTGCTGACCGTGGGCCACTCGCCGCTTGATACAGTTCCCGCAACCCCAGGAGTTCGTTCCCTGGTAATTCCGCCTGGTGTCGGGCTCGAGCTTCGGCCGCGGAGATGCCTGTGATCTTTTTTTCCCGGCTCCAATGGACCACGTTGGAGATCTCGTTATTGCTCAGCTTGCGAACCAGGCGCTCTTCCACTTCCAGCACGAGCGCATCCCGAAGGGCCGATCGTTTCGAGAACCGGTCCCTAATCTCCTTGGAAACGCCTGTAATCTCCCAGGCGATCTCGGCGCGCTCCGTCCGATAACCCAACCCTTGGACTCGCCGGGCAAGTTCGTTGCGATAAACGGCCGTGGCATAACGGGTCGCGTCGTACATGGCTCCGGCTTGCAGAGCCTTCCAACGTTTTTCGGTGGAGTCGTAGGTCGCGGTGAACACCGTGAAATGGGTGTGCAACTGCGGGTCCAGTTTTCGGGAGGTGGTGTGGGTAAACTGCGCGGCGACGAGATTGCCGGTCGGACGGTCCGAGTCCTGACCCGACTGACGGACTCGTGTGCTAGCAAATGTTTCCAGTTCCCGCAACGCCACTTGCCCAG
>JBPCQC010000058.1:0-22282 GCA_050998515.1 Verrucomicrobiales bacterium | reverse complement strand
CGCTGCCACGAGAAATGCCCCAGCGACAAGAGTGTCGCTGCCACGAGAGATGCCCCAGCGACAAGAGTGTCGCTGCCACGAGAAATGTCCCAGCGACAAGAGTGTCGCTGCCACGAGAAATGTCCCAGCGACAAGAGTGTCGCTGCCACGAGAGATGTCCCAGCGACAAGAGTGTCGCTGCCACGAGAAAATACCCCAGCGACAAAGAGTGGGGCCGTTGCAGATTTTTTCCTTTTTGCCCCTCGTCGTGGTCCCCCGGGTTGAAGTTGTGCGTATAGTTATGCAGGCAGCCCTAAAAATCAATGACTCCCCTGCTTGATGAAGGATTTCTGTCCTGGCGCGTGACGCCCGAGGAGATGGACCGCCTTTGGTCTGAAGGCTGGCGGCATTTTGGACCGATGTTCTACCGTTACCCACGAGCCAACCACGGTGGCCAGATCATGGATGTCCGTCCGATGCGCGTGGCACTCGCCCAGTTTTCGCCCAGCAAGAGCCAGCGCAGGATTCTGCGTCGCAACAAGGATCTGCGCACCCGCATTCGCCCGACAGTGATCGACGAAACACGTCGCCGGCTCTTTCAACAGCATCGCTCTCGCTTCGCCGAGAATGTGCCTGACCGCCTCGAGGATTTTTTGGGTGTCGATCCCGGCCACGGTCCCTGCTTGAACGTCGAAATTGCGCTTTACCTTGGTGAACGTTTGATCGCGGCGAGCTATCTTGATATCGGCCTGCACGCGGTTTCGAGCGTGTACGCATTTTTTGACCTCACCGAACACCGCCGGAGCCTGGGAATCCTGACCATTTTGCACGAGATAGGATGGGCCCGGGAGCGGGAATGCCAGTTTTACTATCCTGGCTACGCCTACGCTCAGCAGTCACACTATGATTACAAAAAGAAGTTTGCGGGCATTCAGAGCTATGACTGGAAGGAGTGGGCCCCGTTGCCGCGGCTAGCTGCGCAACGCGCCGAGTGAATCAGTAAATGACGGGACGATGTGGGCAGTAAAGTCCTCGACCGAAAGTACGCTGGCTCCTTCACGCGTCAGGCACGTCATCTGCACTCCTGCCAATCCGCACGGAATAATCGGCGCGAAACCGGCGAGGCTTTCCTCGGTGACATTGAGGGCAAACCCATGTTGTGAAATCCAGTGGCGCACGCCGACGCCGATGGAAGCCAGTTTCCGCTGGCCGGCCCAGACGCCTGTGAGGTTATCCCGCCGTTCAGCGAGGACGCTGACCCGTCGGCACGCTGAAACCAGGCCGTCCTCGATGGCCCGCAGATAACGATGCAGATCCTGCCCGAACTGAGTGAGGTCGAGAATCGGATAGCCCACGAGTTGACCCGGCCCGTGATAGGTGGCCTGACCGCCGCGGCTTATTTCCACCACCGGGTAAGGCAGTGGCTGCGAGTTGGCGAGGCTCGATTTGTCCGGGGTGCGGCCGATGGTGTAAACCGGATCGTGTTCGAGGAGCAGAACTACATCCCCGACCTCGCCCGCGCGGCGGCGGGCCGCGAGTTCCGCCTGTTGCCGCAGTCCGGCAGCGTAATCCACCCGCCCGAGCCATCGGAATTCGAGGGACATCCGTTGTTCGTTATTGTTATTGGTGATTGGGTATCCGCATTGAACGCTTGATGATTCCTCGGGCCCAATCAGCTGGGCCTCTCGGCTGAAAGCAGCTGATCAAACCAGCGAGAGTCGCCCGGCGAGGGTTTTGTTTGGGTCGTCCGAGTGCAAATGGGTGAGCCCAATGGCCAAGGCATCGGCAGCATCGGCGGGAGGCGTTTCCGTGAGTCCCAGCAGGGCTCGCATCATGAATGCGACCTGCCCTTTTTGGGCGCCGCCGCGGCCAACGACTGCCTGTTTTACGTAACGTGGCGCATATTCAAAAATCTCGAGGTCGTGCTCGGCTGCGGTGAGCAAAGCGGCTCCTCGAGCTGCGCCCAGGGTAATGGCAGTCTTTAAACTCTGAACGAATATCACACCTTCGACCGCGCAGACATCGGGCCGAAAGTCGCGGATCACGGTTTGCAGCGCCTCGTGAATAGCCACCAGACACTGAGATTGACGCAACTGCGGACGGTTGTGAATCACCCCAAAAGTCAATGCCCGTATGTCGCGTTCGAGCCGTTCGAGCACGGCGAATCCTGTGTTGCGCAAGGCGGGATCAATCGCAAGCACTCTCATGTTTCGGACCATGCCGGCGCAGGGTGGGCGCGCCAGCGATTTCGCGCCGGCCTCCCGCCTACAAAAGCATGAGCGCCGGGTTTTCCAGCAGCTTGCGCAATGCTTGCAGATATTGGGCGCCGATGGCTCCATCCACGACCCGGTGATCGCAGCTCATGCCAACCCACATGCGCTCGCCGACCGCCAGCTGGCCGCTGGCATCCACACTCGGTTTTTTGGACACCGCACCGATGGAAACAATGACCGCCTGCGGCGGATTGATGATCGCGTCAAAGCTGTCGATCCCATAAGCGCCGAGATTCGAAACAGTGATCGTGCCGCTCTGGAATTCCTCAGGACGCAGCTTTCTGTTTTTGGCGCGGCCAGCCAGGTCTTTCACGGCAGCGCTGATTTCGGTGAGCGATTTTTTCTCCGCTTCTCGAATGACTGGCGTGACGAGCCCGTCATCGACGGCGATGGCAACGTTGAGGTTCACTTGCGCGAAGCGAACAATGGCATCGATATCGAAAGCCGCGTTGACGGCCGGAACCTGAGTCGCCGCCATCGCCACCGCCTTCAATATAAAATCATTTACTGTAAACTTGTTTCCGCTGCTCTTTTGCTCTTCAGCGGCGTTGGCTTGCGCGCGAAACGCCATCAACGGCCCCGCGTCGATCTCGATGTTCAGATAAAAATGCGGGATCTGCGTCTTCGAGGCTATGAGCCGTTGTGCGATAATCTGTCGCGTTTGGCTGAGCGGCTCCCGGCTGTCGTTGGGACCAGGGCTTGGCCGGATTACCGCGACCGAGCTTCGAGCCGCACTGGCGTTTGCCGCGGCTGCGAGCACATCTGCCTTCACGATGCGTCCGCCGGGACCCGTGCCCTGGACGGCCGCCATAGTTACACCACGCTCGCTGGCAATTTTGCGGGCCAGCGGGGAAGCCTTCACCCGGTCTCGACCGGAGCGCGACACCCCAGCGCCCATACGACGCTGCCCGGAGAAACGCGCCGGAAGTTCCGGCCGCGGCGGGCGCGCTGCCTCTGAGCTCTCCGCCTTGTCGCTGGGGCTGCTCGCAGGCGCTGGTTGTTTGGCAGGGGCTGCATCGTCGGCGGGAGGCTGTTCACCTTCACTCAATATAATCGCCATCGGCGCGCCCAACGGCACCTTGTCTCCCTCGTTGATGTACAGCTTGTGCACCACCCCCTCATTGAACGCCTCCATCTCCATCGTCGCCTTGTCAGTCTGAATTTCCGCGATCACCTGCCCCGCGGCGACTTTGTCGCCAGGCTGGATTTTCCATTTCAACAATGTGCCTTCGGTCATGGTGTCGCTCAACGAAGGCATCTCGATATAGGTCGGCATATCTTTAATTCGAGCGATGATTTCGCCGAAGATGTGGCGTTTGCAAGCCTTCGGCGTCCGGCAGGCACGGGAACGCCTGAACTGTCCGCCGGGCACCGGGCGAGCCGCGCTGGTGAGACTCGGTAATGGAAATCGCATCCGAGAGACCGTAAATTCTCCTTGACCGACACCTCTCACTTTTGATTTATCTCGCGTTGCGAGTTTTTAAATCGTTTATTGTTTACAATACTTAACAAGAATAGGGCGTTATCTCATGATCCTAGCACAGCTTCTGCCCCTTCTGTGGGCTGGACTTCGCCCATCGGGCAAAAGTCTTCTTCTTATAGCGGTTCTCGCTGGACACACGATGGGTCAGGAGGCTGTTGAGGGTGCGGCTGCAGGGGTGCCGCGCGAGCCGCGACTGCCCTCGCCCAATCTCCCGCCGGCCGAGTTGACGGTTCCCTCTGCGCAGAGCATCCCGACTGCAATTCCCAGCGATCAGGCACTGATTGTAAGATCGATTGAAGTCCGGTCCATCGGCGCGGGCGTCGTCGACCGGAACCGGATTCTGGCCAACATGAGCCTTAAGGTCGGATCCACGTTTACCCAGGACAAAAGTGATGCCGATATTAAAAACCTTATTGCCACCGGCGACGTGGCCAACGTCAACATCATTCCGGAACCGGAAGGTGATGGGGTCAAGGTTGTGGTAATGGTCGAAGCGCGCACGAACCTTGGAGAAGTGGCTTTTCTGGGCAACTCGGCGATTTCGAGCAAAGTGTTGCAAGACGAAGCGGAACTGCGCATCGGCGCGGTTGTCGACGAGGCAAAACTCCAGGAGGCGCAGCGCAAAATCCAGGAGCTTTATCAAAAGCGCGGCTTTCCGGATGTGGGGATCACCTATCGGCAGGAGAAGGCGGCGGACACAGGCTTCACTCGAGTCACTTTCATCATCAATGAAGGCCAGCGAGCCCTGCTGCACAAAATTCGTTTCGAAGGCAACACCGTTTTCAGCGAGCGCGAATTGCGCAAAATCACCGACGTGGGCGAGCGCGATTGGTGGCGGGTCTGGAATTGGACTAAACGGATCAGCAACGAAAAGGTGGAAGCCACCATTGCGACGCTCGAAGCCAAATACCAGGACAATGGCTACATGAACGCCCGCGTCGTCGGCGTGGATCGTGTGCCGGCGGGAGACAAAGTGGACCTGGTCTTTCGGATTTCCGAAGGCCAGAAATTCGACATCACGGCTGTCGGGATCGAAGGCATGACGACGTTCCCGAAGGAGGAATTGTTGCCCAGCCTGCAACTGACCGCGGGAGAGCCGTATTCCGCGGGCAACATCAAGGCCGACATGCGCATGATTCGCGATTACTACGGTGCACGCGGCTATGCCGACGTATCGGTGACGCCACGGATCGCCCGCGCCGGGGGGAATCAACTTGCCGTCACCTATCTGGTCGCCGAGGGGACAAAATCCTACGTCCGCAAAATTAACATCGAGGGAAATACCAAGACCAAGGACGAGGTGATTCGCCGCGAGCTCGCGGTGGTGCCAGGGGAGGAATTCAGCACCACCAAACTCCAGGTTTCGCAACGGCGGCTCGAAAACCTCGGCTACTTTGAGCAGCCGGTCGATTTCACCCATACCGAAACTGAAACTGCCGGGTACAAGGACATCAATATCGCCGTGCGTGAAAAATCCACCGGGTCGGTGCAACTCGGCGCCGGGTTTAGCTCGATTGACAGCCTGATCGGGATCCTCGAAGTCACCCAGACGAATTTCGATCTATTCAATTGGCCCAGCTTTACCGGAGCCGGCCAGCGTTTTCGTTCCCGAATTCAATACGGCCTCAAACGCCGGGACTTTGAACTCGACTTTACCGAGCCGTGGTTCATGGGCCAGCGCCTGGCCTTTGGAACCGAGCTTTATTATCGTGACCTGCTTTATTTATCTGATTATTACGACCAGCAGGTGTTTGGGGGAGCGCTGAGCCTCACCAAACCGTTGGGAGAGCATGCCCGACTGCGCACGGAATATCGCCTGCAGAATGTCGAGATTTACAACGTGGATGCCGGCGATCGGGTCGAGATCGACCCAGACGCAACCGACCCGCGGGAGCGATTCGAGAATCGGGGAGGGGCCTCGGAAGCCATCGAGCAGGAGCAGGGCACTTTCCTGCAAAGCACACTGGGCCTCATTTACACCCACGATACCCGCGATGTTCTGCTCGGAGTGACTCGAAAAGGCCACAAAGTGAGCGCGGAAGGGTATTTTTCGGGTCTGGGCGGCGATGTCGAAACCTATCAGTTGAGCCTCTCCGGATCACAATACATCAGCCTGCCATTTGATAGTGTCTTCAAAATCGAAGGGGCCATCGACGTCATAGATGCCTGGGGCGGCGAACGCGTTCCGATTTTCCAGCGGCAGTTCCTCGGGGGGGCAAACAACCTGCGCGGATTTGATTTCCGCGATGTTGGTCCCAAGGACGAAAACGGCGAGCCTCTGGGCGGACTCACCTCCACTTACGTGACGGCGGAGTATAATTTTCCGCTCTTCTGGAAAATGCGCGGCGTCATCTTCGCAGACATGGGCATGGTCTCTTCGAGCTACTTTGATTTCGGCGGCGATTGGAACACGGATGTTGGCCTCGGCCTTCATCTTTACGGCATTCTGCCGCAGGGACCGATCCGTTTTGAAGTCGGTTTTCCCATCCAATCCGACGAATTTAACGACGACGGGGCCCAATTTAACTTCAACATTGGCTACCGTTTCTAACGCGTAAAATCGTCGCGCGGCGCGTGAATTCGTTGCGCTTTCGCATTCCGTTCCTACAATGCCCCTCCGCCATCCGACCATTTTGCCATGAAGAACCGCTTCCTACCCGCCATCCTGACCGCTTCGCTCGCGTGTGCAGGGCTCGCCACCACTGCCTCCGCGCAGGATTTTAAAATCGGCATCGTCGACATGAAGCGCGTCTTCAGTGAATATTACAAAACGAAGGACGCCGAGAAATCAGTCAATGACGGCAAGGAGGCCGCCAAAAAGCAGCTCGACGAACGCAATGCAAAATATCGCGAGCTGATCAGCAAGTGGCAGGAAGCGCAAAAACTCGTCAATGACCCTGCGATCAGCGAGGAATTGCGTGCTCAGAAGCGCAAGGAAAGTGAAGAGCTTGCCTCGGAAGCGAAAAGTCTCGAACGGGAAATGTCGGAATTTCGCCAGCGCCGCGAACAACAATTGCAGGAGCAGGTCGGCAGAATGCGCAAAGGCATCCTCGATGAAATCAGATCCCTGGTCGAGAAAAAGGCGAAGACCGAAAATTATGACCTGGTTTTTGATAAGTCGGGCCTGGGCGTCAATGGCGTGCCCTTCCTGTTGCATTCCAAGGACGCCGTCGATTTCAGCCAGGAAATCGTCACCGACTTGAACAAGGATGCTCCAGCTGAAGACGCCAAGCCAGCCACGCCGGTTTCGACCCCCCCGGAAAAAAAGGAAGCCGGTAAGAAAGGCGCGAATTAGCGGCCGCCAGTCGAACACACCTTTTTTGTGGGGTGGAAGTCCGACTTTCTGAACTCGCGGTTTTGCTGGGCGCCGAAATCGTCTCCGGTAACGGAGACACAGTCCTGACCGGGCTTAACGCGCTGGCCGAGGCAGGCGAGGGCGATTTGAGTTTTTATCGCGACGAAAAGTATCTGTCACAATTGCGCAGTACCCGGGCCTCGGCCGTGCTGGTGCCTTTGGGTTTCTCCGAAGATATCCGGCAGACCGCCCTGCTTGCCGTCGACAATCCGTCGTTCGCCTTCGGCCGGGTTATGATCGTGTTTCGCACCCCGCCGGCCACATTTGTGGCTGGAGTTCATCCCACCGCTGTCGTCGCTGCGAGCGCTCAATTTGATCCCGAAGCTGTCAGCATCGGGCCGCAGGCCGTCATCGGTGAAGCGGTAAAAATCGGCGCAGGCACTGAAATCGGGGCGGGCTGCTTCATCGGTGCGGCCGTGAGCATTGGGGAGGATTGCAAATTTCATGCCCACGTCTCGATCTTGCGACAGTGCGTTGTGGGCCACCGGGTCATTCTCCATTCCGGGGCCGTCATTGGATCGGATGGCTTCGGCTTCGAAAATGTCGGAGGCCAGCACGCAAAAATCGAGCAGGTGGGCAACGTCCAAATTGACGACGACGTCGAAATCGGAGCCAACACGTGCGTGGACCGCGCCCGCTTTGGAAAAACGTGGATCGGCGCCGGCACCAAAATCGACAACCTGGTGCAAATCGCGCACAACGTGGTCATCGGGAAACATTGCCTGATTGCGGGCCAGGTCGGCATCGCCGGCAGCACCCGTTTGCATGACGGCGTCATCGTCGCTGCCCAGGCCGGGATCTCCGGACATCTCGAGATAGCCAGCGGCGTGATCGTCACGGGACAATCCGGGGTCTCAAAAAGCCTGTCCGTCCCTGGGCCTTATATGGGTTTCCACGCGCAACCGATGCGCGAAACACTCAGAATCCTCGCCGCTACCCGTCGGCTTCCAGAACTCATCGAGCGCCTGCGCAAATTGGAAGAAGCGCAAAAGCGCGATGCCAAAAGTTGACGGCGGCAGCGGGACTGGCCCCGTAGCGGCGACACTCTTGTCGCTGGTGCCCGTGGCAATGGGGAGCGCACGCGCCCCCGCGTGCCGCCGAGCGCGCCCTCGCGGTCGGTCTTGGTTCACGGGACCATCGGCGGGGGCGCCGATGATGACACGCGAAGGCGCGTGTTGCTCCCCGGAGCCTCCCATTTGCGTTGCATCGCTGCCCCGTCGGTGACATCATCGCTGCCACAAAAAAGATGATTCTGAACCTATGACCCGACGCAGGTTTCTCGGAAGCGCCGCTGGGGGCTGGGGAGCCAGCCGTCTCGTGGGGCAGGAACCCGGTGCGAGACCGCCTCGTGCGCAGGACATCACGGTCGTGAACCCACGCGCCCGCGTGCCGGTCAGTCTGATTGTCGATGACTCGACCTGCCTGGTGAACCTGAACAAATTCGCGATTCCGCAGTTCGCGCAAGTTTTTCCTGACGGTCAATACGACCATTACGACTGGCGGTCGTGGCCTAACGAAATTCCGGACGGCTTCGTCCGAAAATTCGGCGAATGGGCCAGCGCCGCCGGAGTCAAGGGCAAGTATAGCATCGTTCCCTTCCCCGCGTGCGTCGGACGGCTCGACCGAACGCTCCCGGGATGGACCCAGAAGGAGCTGGAATCGAGCCTCGAATTGGTGCGCACCCACATGATGCCGAATTGGGACATCCACCCGGAAATGGTCACCCACACCCGCGTTATCGACACCAAAATCGGGCATCCGACTCCGGAATTCAGCAGGCGGTTCATGGAAAATTGGGACTGGACCACCGGCCGCTCGGCGGACGAAATCGCCGATTACATGCACTACGCGCTGACGATCCTGAAGAACGTCGGGTTGCCATGCGAAGGAGTGACCACGCCGGGCGGCTTCGGCAACCGCGCGCGCCCGCAACTGGCGCAAGCCGCGTTTCAATCCTGTCGTGACGTCTTCAAAACCGAGATACCCCATTACTTCCGCGATTTGTTCGACCGCGGAGAGCAAAGTGTGGCCCCACGGGTTGAATATGCGAACGGTCTGGATGGCGATGATCCACAGTGCGTCGTGAGCATTCTGGGATGCACCGGCGATTGGACCGGAGGTTGGGATTGCACCGAGCCAGGCGGCACGGACAAATTCATTTCCGCCGACGGGACGAGCGGCCGCATGGTCGAGGTCATCCGGCGCGGTCAACCCGCCATCATCGTCTGTCACTGGACCGGCATCTATTTTAACGGACAGGAAATTGGCCTGAAGATTCTTCAGGAGGTGGCGCAGCGTCTCGCTGCCACTTTTGATCACCTGCTCTGGATGAAGGTGAGCGAAATCGCCCGCTATTGGGCGGCGCGCGAGTTGACGAGTATCGAGATTATGACAGCGGGCGGCCGCATTGGTTTTCGCGCGCCGTTTGCCTGTCCGGATTTCACCGTCGAAGTGCCTGGCCCCGCGGTTCCCACGCAGTTGCGCACTGCCGAGACCGCGCTCGTTCTTAAAGAAGTAGCGGACCCGCGAAAGCTGGCGGCCGGCACCTGGTCTCGACTCAAAGACCGCCTGCTCATTTGTTTTCCGTTGCCTAAAGGGACTTCGACCCTCGAGTTTGTCTGATCCCGATGCCCATCGCATGAAACTGCAGCACCTTCTCCTCGTCTGCCTCATATCCGCCGCGTCGAGAGCCGCCGAGCTTCGTCTCGGGATGATCGGCCTCGATACCTCGCACGCGACGGACTTTACCCATCTCATCAACGATGCGGCCAATCCCCACCACGTTCCAGGAGCGCGTGTCGTGGCGGCCGTCAAGGCCTCGAGTCCGGATATCGAAAGCAGCTATGGCCGGGTGGACGCCTACACCAGGGAACTCACCGAAAAATGGGGTGTCACCCTGATGGGGAGTGTCGAAGAACTTTGCGCGGCCGTGGATGCCGTGCTCATCGAAAGCGTCGACGGACGCCCGCATCTCGCTCAAGCCCGCCCGGTTTTTCAGGCACGCAAACCGCTTTTCATCGACAAACCGCTGGCTGGTTCCCTTAAAGATGCGGTTGAAATCTACAAGCTGGCGAAAGCGACCCAGACTCCCTGTTTTACCTCGTCCGCCTACCGCTTTTACGATAGTATGGCCGAGTTGAAAAAGAGCGACGTGGGCCGGGTGCGCGGCGCCCTCTCCTACGGCCCAGGCCCAAAGGAACAGCATCACCCGGATTTGTTTTGGTATGCCGTTCATCCCAGCGAGGCGCTGTTCACGGTGCTGGGCCGCGGCTGTCGCTCCGTCACCCGTGTTTCCGCACAAGACGCTGACGTTATCACAGGCCTTTGGACGGAGGATCGCACCGGCGTTCTGGTTGCCTTGCGCACCAAAGCCACTCCGCATCAAGTTACGCTCTTTGGCGAGAAGGCGGTGGCTCAGCAAAAGCCGGGCGGCGACAGTTACGCGCCGCTCGTTCGCGAAATCATCAAATTCTTCCAGACCGGGCTGGCCCCCGTTTCACTCGAAGAAAGCATCGAGCTTTTCGCGTTCATGGAAGCCGCCGATGAAAGCAAACGGCGCGGCGGCACCCCCGTCAGTATCCATGAAGTGCTGAAAAAAAACGGCTGGGAGGAGAAGTGAGAGTCCAAGGTTTTCGATTTTTCTTTCCTGTGAGCGGGCGGGGCAGAACAACGGGCCACACCCCAATTCGTTGCCCGGGGCGATCCGCCGGTTTAATTTAATTCCGACCCGTCGACTTGCCAAGCAGGGGAGGGGAACGGAAATTTGAACACCCCACTTCCTTAACTGTCTGATCTCACAACCGTTTTTCCTCCATGAAAGTAATCACCTCGTCGTCCCGCCGTGCCACTGCCGGCTTCACACTTGTGGAAATCGTGCTGGTCCTGGCGATCATTGCCCTGTTGCTGGGTCTCGCCGTGAGCAAAATCGGCGGAGTCATGGGCGAAGGCAAGAACGTCAAAGCTCGGGCTGACATCGGCACTTATACCAGCATGCTGACGATGTATAACAGCAATGCCATGCGCTATCCGACCACTGAACAGGGCCTCAAGGCCCTGGTGGACAAACCCAGCACCGGTCCAGCGCCGCGCGTGTGGCGGCGTCTCATGGATTCCATCGACCCCGATCCCTGGGGCAACGAGTATCGTTACCAATATCCCGGCAAGCACAACGGGGTCACCAAACCCGATGTTTGGTCATCCGGTCCTGACATGCAGGACGGCAATGACGACGACATCGGCAACTGGCAAAACAACTGAGACCGGATCCGCGCGCACAGCGCGGCGATTCCATGCGCCCGCGCCAGCTTCGCCCACGTGGCTTTACTCTTATCGAGATCGTCGTCACGCTGGCGATCATCGTCCTGTTATTGAGCATTTCGGTGGCCTCGCTCGGCAGTTTCTGGCACAGCCGGGACCTTGAGTTGCCGGCGGCCAAGCTCAAGGAATTTGCAAAGCGGGCGCGCAATCTGGCGATCCTCGAGCAGCGCCCGTTTCAGGTCGAAATCACTCCGCACGGGCTGGCGCTTTTTTCCATCGTCGCCGACGCGACACAAGGGAATCCTCTCGCGGGCGACGGTGGCCGGCAACGTGGTCTCGTGGACCGCTATGACTGGGAGGAGGAGGTAGTCATGACAGTGCGGAGATGGAACCGTGCCGAGTTTCTCGAACCAAGCCGTCAGGTCTGGGTCTTTGAACGCAGCGGATTGTGTGAGCCCTTGACCGCGCGCATCGAGAGCGAATTTGGTTTTATTGAGATGACATTCAACGCGCTTGATGCGCACGTCGAAGATAAGGTGGCCGAGATCCGATGAAACCAACCGTCCATAGATCGCAGCGTGAAGCGGGTGTCCTGCTCATCGAAGTGCTGTTGGCGGTCATGCTTTTCGGCCTGGCCGCGTTGGGCTTGATGAAAGCGCTCAATGCCGCCTCTCAAGCCGCCAACGCTTCAAAAATGGACCTGCGCATGCTCGCGACGCTGCAATCCACTCTCACCCAATACAGCCGCACGACGCGGGTCGAGGAAACCCAGCGCCCCATCGTCAGCGAACCCGATGAGTTGGGCGTCTGGACGGAAACGGTCATCCGGGAAATGAACGAGAAAAACGGCGAACTTCTTCAGACCGACGAGAGCCCGCAAGGGGGGCGCCAGCAGTTGCAGCAAATGTTTCACATCATCGTCACCGCCTATTGGGAGGCGGACGGCCAAAAAGGCGAAATGAGCGCCGATACCTATCGCTACGCTCCGCTCTACCGGCCTACTCAAACGCAATGAAATCTCGGATTTCGGATTTCGGATTTCGGATTTTTCCGCGCTCTTACTCGCGCCCTGTGCCCTGTTCGCGCATTGCGCATTGCGCAGCATGGCACCTTGAAACAGAGTTCCGCCAGCAGGCCCAAGCAGGAGATCCAGAGCCAATCCGCAATCCGCAATCCGCAATCCGCAATCGGGTCGGATTCACGCTTATAGAAGTGGTGTTGGCGATTGCGATCACCGGCCTGGTCATGGCGGGCGTTTATGCCATTGCGCGCGCCGCAGTCACGATGAGCGAGGAAATTATGTCGAGCCAGGAACGCGCGATGACGACGCACAGCTTTGTCGATCTGCTTCGCCGCAACTTCGAGCAAATGCCCGGCAACTCGCGGCTCGATCTGAAAAAACTCGAGGCGGGCGGCGAACTTTCGGAAATTGTTTTTTACGATTACCCGCTCGCTCTTTCGTGGGCGGGGGTTGAAGCAGGCGCCAAGACGGTCATCCTGCGCAACGAGCGCGAACCGCGAGGGTCAATCCGCGCTCGTGTGCTCTACCTGACTGAAGAACAGTCCAAGGATTACGAAGATAACCGCCTGCGGGAGGACCTCGTTCCCAGCCTGCCGTTGATCGAGGAAATCAAATTCCTGCAGTGGAACTTCTGGGACGAGCGGACCGAGGAATGGGTCGATGCCTGGGATAGACAGAAATACGGAAATCGCCGGCCAAGTCTGGTGAACCTGTATCTGCAGTTTTATGACGGCGGCGCGCCGCAGAACATCGTCTTCTGGATTCCCACCATGGCCAATCCGGAATCGTTCACCCGCGCCGGACCGGGTGGGCCTGGCGGTCCCGGAGGACCGGGCGGACCGGGCGGGCCTGGCGGTCGCGGGGGTCCCGGTGGCCCCGGCCGTCCTGGCGAAATCGATATCAACGTACCGGGTGGCAGCACTGGCGGTGGAAGACCCGCTACCCCACCTGTCAAGCGATAGCCGTCGCCGCTGCTTGGAGACGCCGCGCCCTCGCGGCGCCACCGTATGAACAGCGGCCCGATGGCGGGCCGTCTCCAAGGATCCGCGCAGCGCGTCGCTCTCTGCTCGGCAAACCCGGGATGCGCTGCGGAATTTTCCGCGAACTTTTTGAATCATCTCCACTTTCCACGTAAAGGACGAAGATGTTGCACGAGCTTCTGAATACCTGGTTTCATTGGGTGGAAGTGGGCGGATATTGGGGCGTCATTGGCTTGATGGCTCTCGAAAGCTCGATCTTTCCTGTGCCGAGCGAGGTGGTCATTCCGCCCGCCGCTTATTGGGCGGTCTTTGGAAAAGATGGAGGGCCGCCCCCCATGACGCTCGCGGGCGTCGTCGCCGCGGGAACATTTGGATCCTGGCTTGGCTCCGCGATCACCTATCTGGTGGCCCGATGGGTGGGACGCCCTTTTGTTTTGCGCTGGGGGCGCTATTTTTTATGCCCGCCTCACAAATTCGCCCGTGCCGAGCGTTTTCTCATACGTTATGACGCCTCAGCGATCTTCTTTGCGAGGCTGCTCCCTGTGGTGCGTCATTTGATATCGATTCCGGCCGGCATTGTTCGCATGCCATTCGGAAAATTCAGCCTGATGACCATTATCGGCTCAGCCCTCTGGTGCGGAGTGCTGGCGTGGTTTGGACTGAAGGTGGCAGAGCGCAATCCACGACTTCTCGAGGACCCAAGCGCCCTGGTGCACGCCATGAAAGGCGAAATCTGGTGGATTATCGGCGCGGTGGTCGTCCTTGCGGCTTTGTATTTTCTCATGCTCAGGCTTACCGGCGCAAAATCCGAAGGCAGCCGCGAGGATCGGTTGTAGCCAGGGGGTCTCTGTAGCCGGCCTCTCTGTAGCCGGCCTCTGTGAGGCCGGGGTGGGCCGGGGTCATAGATCCCGGCTACAGCGGGCCTCTGTAGCCGGCCTCTGTGAGGCCGGGGCGGCAGGGGTCATGGACCCCGGCTACAGCGGGCCTCTGTAGCCGGCCTCTGTGAGGCCGGGGCGGGCCGGGGTCATAGACCCCGGCTACAGCGCGCCACCATTTGCCGCACGGGATCTTTTAAAGTTCCAGCCGTCGCACGATCTCGTCGACGATCTCGTCCGGCGTGCAATCGATGCTGACGATCAGCGCTTCATCCGAGGACGGAGGCTCGAGCGCTTCAAACTGACTGCGCAGCATGCTCTCGCGCATGAAATGATCCTGACGGATCTTCATGCGGGCGAAAATCAGTTCGTAGTCGCCGTCGAGGAAAATAAGCCGGACGTGGGATTCGTCAGGCCGCTTGAGAAACTGACGATAGCTCTTTTTCAGACCGGAACAGGCCAGGACCCAGGTCTCGCCCGGCGGCACCCGTTCGATCACCTGGCGTCGCATGTTCGCGAGCCAGGGCCAGCGCTCGGCATCGGTCAATGGATAGCCAGCGCTCATGCGGGCGATGTTTTCCGGCGGATGAAACTGGTCGGCATCGAAAAACCGCCCCCCGAGCCGTACGGCGAGTCTTGCGCCGACTTCGGTTTTGCCGGACCCAGCCACCCCCGTCACGATGAGGACGCGCGCAGCGGCGGTTTGGTTTGACCCCATGGCGATGAAAGCGTTAGTGACGGCGATGAGAGTCGCTTCATCGTCCACTGCCGAGCAATTCGAGAAAGTCAAAACGTTCATTTTCCCGTCGGCGACACAGGCGGCCGCCACACTCGCCCAGGACGTGCGCCAGTTGATCGAGCAACGCCACAAGGAAGGCCGCAACGCCGTCCTCGGACTCGCCACCGGTTCGACGCCGGTCCCGCTCTATCGCGAGTTGATCCGTCTGCACAGGGAAGACGGCCTGAGTTTTAAAAACGTCATCACTTTCAACCTCGACGAGTATCACGGCCTGCCGCCCAACCATCGCGAAAGTTACCACCGGTTCATGCGGGAACAATTGTTCGACCACATTGATGTGCCGGAGAAAAACATTCATATTCCAGACGGCACCGCCCCGCTGGACCGCGCGATTGACCATTGCCGGGAATACGAAGCCGCCATCGATGCCGCCGGCGGCATAGACTTCCAGGTTCTCGGCATCGGACGAACCGGACACATTGGTTTCAACGAGCCAGGCTCGACCCGCGATTCACGAACGCGCCTCGTTTCCCTCGATCGCATCACGCGGCAGGACGCTGCCGCAGATTTCCAGGGCGAGGAAAACGTTCCGCGTTTCGCCATTACCATGGGCGTCGGAACGATTCTTCGGGCGCGGCGGATCGTGCTGATGGCCTGGGGCGAGAATAAAGCCGAGGTCGTGCAGCAAGCTGTCGAAGGCCCGATGACGGAAGCGATCTCAGCGAGCTTTTTACAGGATCATAAAGAGGCGCAATTCTTTGTCGATGAGGCGGCCGCCCGCTCCCTCACGCGGGTCAAGTTGCCGTGGCTGGTGGGCGGTGTGGCTTGGGACGACAAAACCACCCGCCGGGCCGTCATCTGGCTGACCGTTCGCCGCAACAAGCCGGTCCTCAAATTGCTCGATGAGGAATACAATGAGAACGGCATGGCGGATTTGCTCACGCGGCAGCCGCACGGGCGTGCTTACGAGCTCAACATCCAAATCTTCAACCGGCTCCAGAGCACGATCAGCGGCTGGCCTGGCGGCAAACCGGAAGCTGACGACTCGACCCGGCCCGAGCGCGCCTTGCCGTTTCCAAAACGCTCATTGATCTGCAGCCCGGAGCCCCAGGATGATGTTCTTTCCATGGGCGCAACCATGAACCGCCTTTTCGAACACGGCCATGATGTTTACGTCACCTATCTGGTCAGCGGCGACCTGCGAGTGTCCGACGCGGAAGCGACAAAGTTTGCCAAGGTCTTGCTCGAAACCGGCGAGGAGCGCGATCAACGTTGGGAGGTCCAGGTTGCTTACGCCCGCGAAATCCTCGACCAGGTTGCGTCCAAGGGACCGTTCGGTGATCCCCACTTACAGCTGCGCCGCCTGAAAGGCCTCGTCCGCCGCGGCGAAGCCCGCGACGCCTGCGGCGCGCTCGGCCTCAGTGCCGACGGCGTTCGTTTCCTGGATCTGCCGTTTTACACCCGCGGCCGCTATCGTCAATTCGTTCTCGCCGAGCAGGATATTAAGGCAGTCGAAGAGGAACTCGATCGCCTGCGGCCGCATCAGATTTACATGACGGGCCATCTCGCGGATCCTAACAGTGTTCAAGGCGTCTGCTGGCGCGCATTTCACGAGGCGTGGGCGCGCTGCGCCAGCCGGCCGTGGCGCAAGGATTGCCGCGTCTGGCTCTATCGCGGACACCAAAAGGAACTCGAACCCCACGAAATCGAAATGGCCGTCCCGCTCAGCCCCGACCAATTGACACAAAAACTGGGCGCCATTCAAAAATATCAGTCACACAACAACCCCGAGCTGCTAACCGGAGCACGCAACCGGCACATCGCGCAACTTTACGATGACCTGGGCATGGCGGAATATGAAGCCATCGAGTGTTTTGAGCGTTGGGCGTAAAGGGAGGTTCAGAGTTGGTGGTTGAGAGTTGGGAGCTGAATGCATGCTTTCCTGAGGAATCGGGAGCTATGAGTCATCGCGCCCTTCCAATCTCAACCCTCGACTGTCGTTCGGCCTTGCAAAGATCACAGCGCTTGATAGCCTCGCGCCATGGCATCGGTCATTCTTCCACCCATGGGTATCCTGGCAGAACTTTCCGCCGAGGAACGCGCCGACCTGGGCGCTCGAGGCGAACTATTCCGCTACCAAAAAGGTGATGTCGTCCTCGAGCAAGGTGAGCCGCAGGGCTTTCTTCGCTACGTCGTCGAGGGCGAACTGGGTATTTCAACCAGTTCGGAAACTGCAGTGGCCCCGCTTGGCTATGCGCATCCCGGAGACTGTGTGGGCGAGATGAGTCTGCTCGACCGTGTCGAATCCGTTGCCAGGGTCGTGGCCACCGCACCCAGCACGATTTGGTGCCTGGCACGCGACGCCTTTGATGCCTTTTGCCAGCAGCGTCCAGTCGCGGCAGTCCAGTTGTTGAAGGGCATCGTCAGACTGATGTCCCGGCGCTTGCGCACTGACGACGCCCGCCTGGTTCAGGCCGAAGAGGGCCAGACTTAGCGGCACAGTCGTGGAGCATGGCCGTAGTTTAGAGGTTGATGCCGGCAGCGCGAAGCACCCGAATCGTGATCAAATAGAGGACGACCGTGAGCGCGGCCCCGGCGGCGAGTGCCGGCCAGAATGTCCAGCCGCGTCGCAGCAACCATGGCACCGCCAAAAACATCGGCAGCGTCGGCAGAACAAAGAAGAAAGTGCCGGTCATGTGCCGGTCTACCAGGGCGGTGTCGCGCGTATCGCTGTAAAGCCACACCAGCGCCGTAATCGAGATGAGTGGCAGCGAATGGACAATTGCCGCGGCAAAATTGTTGCGCTTGGCCAGTTCGCTGACCGTAACGATGACGGCGCCGCTCAACAGCGCGCGAAGAATGAGTTGCAGGGACATTTTAAAAGAGTGAATTTGAGCAATGGCATCTCGCTGATGCCGCTCGGCGATACCGCATTCAAATCATGGTGATGGCCGTTCGGCGCATCGTGATCATGATCTGTTGGGCCGCCATGGTCATGGTTGTGTGCGCCATCCTCGGCGTGGGTCGCCAATCCCATCGGGTCACCGCCATGCTCCGTCCACACATGCATCGAGGCGAAAAACCACGAAAGCACCAGCAGCAGGCCCGTGAGTTTGCGGACGACCAACATTCGCCTAACGTTGGCACGGCCTGCCTGATTGGCAAGAGAGTTGGTTTCCCGGGGCCCGCTCCACCGAAGCCAATGCCAAATGCGTCGGAGCTCGCTCCAGGCGTTCGCGTAGCCTCGCGATGCTGTGAGTTGCTCGGCTCGATCGTCACCGTCACCGCGTAACCGCCCATCGGACCCATTTGCGGCATGAATGGCGGACTTCCTCGATATTGATGGCGTCACGGGTGCGGTCGGGCTGGGTGATTTGTTCCCAGCCGTTGTAGATCAACGGTTTGCTGAAAAGGGGAACTGGCATCCTGCACGTTGCAGTGAATTTTGCAAAATTCCGGGGAGCGCACGCGCCCTCGCGTGCTTTGGTCGGACACCAAGGGCGCGTATGCTCCCCGATCCACTCTTATTCACCGCAGCCCGCTCAACGCTCTTTCAGCGGCTTCCCCGACATAGCGCTCAGCCGGTTCCTTCCGTGTATCGCGAAGATGGGCGTAAATGCGAGCCGCTTCGGACTTCTTGCCGGACGCGGCGAGTTTTTCGGCCAGCAGCAGACAGGCTTTCGCCGCCTCAACTCGTTCGAAGCCCTCGGCACCGTCCGCCAAATTAAGGAGCGCGCTGACTGCACTCGGGTGACCGGTGTTGGCCAGCGACCAGGCAGACGTGCGGCGGACGTCGCGGTCCTCGTCGCCGAGCGCCTTTTCGAGTGCGGCCGCCGACTCAATGTCCTGAAGCGATCCAAACGCCTGGATGATTGTTAGGCGGTTTTTGCCTTTTGACTTCTCCAAAGCACTGCGGAACTGGAAAGCCGCGCCATCGCGCAACGTCAGGAGCGCCTGGGCGGCGTCGCCACACAATTCGTCGTCGAGAAGAAGTTTGCCGAGCGCACCCACGGCTTCCTTGCCGCCGATCAACCGCAGTTCACGGATGAAGTATCCCTTCACGGCCTTCGAATGTTTGTCGCTGCCGAGCTCAGAAGCAAGCGTCTCGGCAAGCAGCCGACGCTGTTCTTCCTGTCCCGCGCGGCCGGCGTGAATGACAAGACCGTGGAGGACGTAGCCCGCCTTGTAGTTCTTGAAGTCGGCGTCGCCCGCCTCGCGAACAAGTCCCAGCAATTCGATGATGCTCTCCCGCCCACCCGACAGAATTTCTGTAAAAATTTTCTCCGCTGCCGCGGGGTCAGGACCGCTAAACTTGCTTGCCGGATCGCCTGGTTTTCCTTCTTTCTCGTGGTCTGTAGCCGGCATCTGCTCGACCAGCGCGGCAACGTTTGGTTTCGTGGAGGGCATTTGGTAAAAGTGATGGTTTGGACTTGATAGTTGACGGACGGATGTGCGGCCTCAAGAAAATTCAGCCAGCCGTTCAAGCTGCTGGCAGATGAGCCTTCAGTGGAAGGCAAGCCGCCAGCCAGAAAAAACAGCGCGCGGCATCTCGAATCAATCGAACCGCGCAGAACCTTCGGGGAATGACCTTGTCTGACCCGCACCCGTTCGTTATTACCAACGTATCGGTCAAATCCTTTCGCCATGGATCTCACTGCGCTCAAATGTCCTTCCTGTGGAGCGAATTTCAGCGAGCCAAACATCGATCATGTGCGGGGGCTGGCGAAGTGCCAGCATTGCCACACACTCACCAGCCTTCCCGGGCAATTATCGGAATACTCGGCCCGCCCTGGGGCCATCGTGGCACTGCCCGATAAATTCAAGGTCACCGAAGGCGCGCACGGTTTGACAATTCGGTGGAAATGGTGGTCCCCATTTTACATTTTGCTGCTCTGCTTCTGCATCCCTTGGGATGCGTTTCTAATCTTTTGGTACACTGCTGCCGTGCCCGACACGCCGTGGCTTTTCAGCGTGATTCCGATGGCACATCTCGCGATAGGAGTCGGTCTGACCTATTTAACGATCGGCCTCTTGGTCAATCGAACCGTAATTTCTGTCACGCCAAAGACCTTCCGCATTTGGCACGGCCCCTGGCCGCGGCCCGGAAGGGTTGCATTGCGGAGCGATCAGATTCGCCAAGTCTTCGTCAAGCCAATGCGCCGGGCCCGAGCATGGGTCGAAGAGCGCCCGAGAGTCCTCGGTGCGGTGGCGGCTTTCGTTGGTTTTGGCGCCGCCCTCTAATTCGGCGTCGGGTTGGATCGAAATCATCACGCTCCCGCCGCCCCGGTTCAACGCCCGCCGGCGGTCCCATTCGTTGGCGAGGAAATGTTTCATCGATGCCAGCAGCCACGAGCGGAAACGGCCCTTCTCACGAACGACGTCATCGAGCCAGTCTTTCTCGATCAGGCGAACAAAAAAATCCTGTGTTAAATCCTTTGCGTCCTCGGGCGTAAATCCCTGCCTGCGAACGAAGGCATAAAGCGGATACCAGTAAGCCCTGCACAGTTGGGAGAGGGCCGAATGTGCCCCGCTGGTTTCGCCTTGCGCCGCCAGTATCAGACTCCAATGCGTGGTGCTGAAGTGTCTCGCGCCCGGAGCAATCGATTCAGTGTGAGACTGCGTCATCAGCGTGGGCAATAGTTTCCGAGAGCATCCTGACGCCTGGCGGCGGCGCTGTCACGCTTTTCACAACGTTGAAGAAGTCGGAGCACAGGGTGACTTCGCATCAGCCAGGAGCATGTCACAGATGCCAGGGTGCGCGCATCGGTGGATTGGCTAGGCGATTGGCTTCTTCATCGCCGATGATGACTTCTTTGACGGGATCGAAATGGATTTTGCGGCCCACGCGGATGGCGATGTTGGCTAAATGAAGGATGGTCACTGTGCGTGAAGCTACGTCGGGATTCCCGCCGGCTGGCTTGCGGGCCTTGACCGCCTCACCAAATGTGAGCAGCGGCTCAGGATCGGGAGTTTCCGCAATTTTTTTCCGGCCCTCGTCATCAAGGTCATCGATGCTGACGGCGCGCGCCTGATTGCGATCGTATCGGCTGCCCCACTCATCGCTGTCGAAGACGAGCGTGAAGCCGTCGGCATATTTGAGTTCGACCCAACCCCACATGCCGCACGCTTCTGGGTGGGCCGGTGGAGCGTATGGTTCGATCTCGACCGGTGCGGTGTCGTCCTTGCCGTACGTCCAGGTGAAAGGATCGAGATAATGCTGGCCCATGTCGCACAGTCCGCCGCCTTCGTAATCCCAGTAGCCGCGATGCGTGCCGCCGAACCGATGCGGATGATAAGGCTTCATGGGCGAGGGACCGACATACATCTCCCAATCGAGGTTAGTCGACACTGGCTGCGGCTTGGCGTTGACCAGGCCGCTCCATTCCTTGACCTTCAAGTTTCCCCGCTTGATGACAACCGCTTCACATGGTTTCAGCAACCCGCTCTTCATTATCTTGCGGGTGAGAGCATTGTTCTTCGAGCGGCTTGAACCGAAGCGGCCGAAGGTGCCAATTTGAAAAATGCGGCCGTATCGCTTCGCCGCCTCGACGACCGCGCGGCCTTCGGCGATGAACCGCGTCATCGGCTTTTCGCAGAGTACGTCCTTGCCAGCTTCCATGGCAGCGATGGAAATGAGAGCGTGCCAATGCGGCGGCGTGGCGATGGCCACCACATCAATGTCCATTCGTTCCAAAATGCGGCGGAAGTCGGTGTAACGCGTCTTGTTGTCCGAGCGGTCGAGCCATTTCACGTCGCACTCGGCGAGCTTGGTGAGACCCAGTCCAGCGCTCTGGAGGCTCTGGAGCATGGCGCCGAACGTGCCCGGTCCCTGCCCACCCACACCGATCAGCGCGCCACCCAGCGTTTCGCTCGGCGGAATCTCCGGCGCTCCCAGCACCCGGCGGGGGACAATCGATATCGTCGTCAGCGCCGCCGCCGATCCGGTCAGAAAATGGCGGCGCGTGATGGGCTTTGGGTAGTTTCTCATGTGATTCTCCGACGTGCGATTGCTGTGGATTATTGCCTTTTTACTCCTGTGGCCACCAAAAAGTTCCAGCTTAGCACAGAGGCTGAAGCCAAATGTACCCACGCACCACATCATGTGAAAGAGGCACGGGCGTCTCGCCAAATACTGTTCACTTAAGTGATTTCCACCTGTAAATTTCTTTTCTCAGTCACGGGCTTGGCTCCCTTTTTTCGCACTGGAAAACTGCATTTCGGTTTCTTCTTGATCGTGCGCTCTTTGCTTTTGCCTCTGCTGCTTACCGCTTTGCTCGTTCCAATGTTGACAAGCATGGCGCCGAACACCGCCGCGCGCAC
>JBPCQC010000001.1:0-114031 GCA_050998515.1 Verrucomicrobiales bacterium | reverse complement strand
CGAGGGTGAGCCACCACCGTTTAACACGGTGCCCCGCACAGCGAGAAGGGGGCACGGGCTTCTTGCCTTGGGCGTTGAATCGGTGCACTCTTCTTCGCCACGGGCGAGACGCCCGTGCCCCCTTGCTCGAACTCTGATGATCTTTCCTCCTGACCGATGACTTTTGCCGATCTTCATCGCCTTTACCATCAGCCGTTTTTCGATCTGCTGAAACAAGCGCGCGCGGTGCATGAAGAGCATTGGCCGGCCAACGAAGTGCAGCTTTGTACGCTGCTGAGCATCAAGACCGGCGGGTGCAGTGAAGATTGCGCCTACTGCGCCCAAAGCGCGCGTTATGACAGCGGAGTCCCTGTCGAACGTTTGATGGCCAAAGAGCAGGTCCTTGAGCACGCGCACACCGCTCGCGCAAGTGGCTCGACGCGATTCTGCATGGGCGCGGCGTGGCGGGGCGTGCGCGGCGGGACCGCGCGTTTCGAGCAAGTTCTCGATATCGTGCGCTCGGTCAGCTCGCTCGGCATGGAGGTGTGCACCACCCTCGGCGAACTCGGTCCTGACGAAGCACGGCAGCTTCGCCAGGCGGGCGTTACCGCCTACAACCACAATATCGACACCTCTCCCGAGCATTACCCAAACATTGTCTCGACGCATACATTCGCGGACCGCCTGCGCACCATCCGCCATGTTCAAGATGCTGGCATGTCCGTATGCTGCGGGGGGATTCTGGGCCTGGGTGAAACCGTCGACGATCGCCTGCGCATGCTGGAAGTGCTCAGCAGTTTCAATCCGCCCCCGGAGAGTGTTCCCATCAATTCACTCATGCCCATGCCCGGTACGCCGCTGGCTGACCAGGGCCAGGTCGACCTTTTCGATCTCATCAGGCTCATCGGCGTCACCCGGTTGGCTATCCCCATGGCGAAGGTACGGCTGTCCGCTGGGCGCACCGCTCTGTCCCGCGAAGCACAGGCACTCTGTTTTTTTGCCGGTGCCAACTCGATTTTTTACGGCGAGAAACTTCTCACCGCCCCGAATCCCTCAAGGAATGCAGACCTCGAGCTTCTGCGGGTCCTCGGTCTAGCGGCCCAACCCCCTAATCCCAATCTCGCTCCCCCAATTAAAGATCCGGAACGTTCGCTCGTCCCCGATTCTGCCTCAGCTTCGGTGGAGCGAGGCTGCGCCCGCACCGCAATCAACGTGCCGGATTCAGATTGCGCTCCATCATGAAAATCATTCGTGCTTTTTGTTTCTCCGTGACAGTTGGTTTCGCAGCCTCGGCAGGCGAGGTGCCTGCTCGAGACAAAGGTCTTTGGGCAACCGATCCGATTCCGCACCCCGCCGAATCCTGGACCGTCGATTACGAGACTGGCGTGTTGTGGCGCGTCACCAACAATACCACCGCCGACTATGTTGTCTTGCCACAGATGATATCGTTGCGGACGCCCGAGCATTTTCGCCTCGAGCTTGGCGGGGGCGAACTCACCCTGCGCAGCCGCTTCACCCTCCTCATCGAGCCGATACTCGAGGGTCCGGAAGACATCTATCTCGGCTTGGCGGGCAGTCCATCCATTGAATACTGGTGCCCGAGCCGCCGCGCCTGTCTGTTTTTCAATGTGGGCGGCGGATTTGGATGGATCAACAGCGGCAATGAGCCGGGCGGACAGGGCCAGGACTTCACGTGGAACTGGTTCGCCAGCGGCGGCCTGCGTTATTACCTCCGACCCAAACTCGCCATCAGCGCCGGAGTCATGTTTCAGCACTGGTCAAACCGCGGCGCCACCGACCCCAATCCCGGACTGGATGCCCTCGGCCCAATCCTTGGCCTGAGCTGGCACTTTTAAGAAGTGGCAGTCAGCCCCGAATGGCCTCAATCTTTTTGAAGTTCGGCGATTGAAAGGACGCCGCTCGCTGACGACAAGTACGCTTGAACATCGTCATCCTTTCACGAAATCGGGAACTCTATTCGACGCGCGCCCTCGCCCGGGCTGGCCGGCGGATGGGGCATAGCGTGCGGATTATTGACTATCTTCACCTGCACATGAATATCACGTCGCGCGACCCACGGATTTACCTCGGGCGGCGGGAAGTCGAGGCCGTCGATGCCATCATCCCTCGCATCGGCGCGCAACACAGCTTTTTCGGCATCGCGGTGGTCCGTCAGTTTGAAATGATGGGCGTTTATTCGGTTAACGAGAGCGTGGCGATCAGACGAGCGCGAGACAAGCTGCGTTGCCTGCAACTGCTCGCGCGGCGCGGCATCGGGCTTCCCGTGACCGCGTTTGCGCATGATCCGGACACCGCGCATCACATGATCGAAATCTGCGGCGGCGCCCCGCTTGTGATCAAGCTGGTTGAAGGCACCCAGGGCGTTGGCGTTGTTCTGGCAGAAACCGAGCAGGCGGCCGAATCGGTGATCGAAGCCTTTCGCGGACTGGATGCTCACATTTTGGCGCAGCAATTCATCCAGGAAGCCGCCGGCAGCGATATCCGCGCCTTCGTTATCGGCGACGAAGTCGTGGCAGCGATGCGTCGCACTGCGCCGGAAGGCGACTTTCGCGCCAATTTGCACCGTGGAGGGAAAGCCGAGCCCGTCGAGTTGACGGACGCCGAACGCCGTACCGCAATTCGCGCCACCCGCGCGCTCGGCCTCAACATCGCCGGGGTTGATCTTCTGCGTTCCGTCAGTGGCTCGCTCGTCATCGAGGTCAATGCGAGTCCCGGACTCGAGGGCATCCAGGCCGCCACCAAGGTCGACGTGGCCGGAAAAATCATCGAGTTCATCGAGCAAAATGCCGAACCAGGCCAGACCCGAACCAGGGGAAGAGGATGAAAGCAGTCAATGAGTCAGTGAGTTGT
This sequence comes from Verrucomicrobiales bacterium, assembly GCA_050998515.1. Taxonomy (GTDB): domain Bacteria; phylum Verrucomicrobiota; class Verrucomicrobiia; order Verrucomicrobiales; family V1-33; genus JBPCQC01. The sequence goes on along the minus strand of JBPCQC010000001.1, from coordinate 111,181 downwards.
GAATCAGAGAATGGGAAAGGCGCCGTGGGTTCCGTCACGTCCGCTCACTCACTGACTCTCTGACTCACTGATTCACTGACTGGCTTTATTCACTGACTGCTTCCGCTTCGTCGGCGATGATGCGCAGGCCTTCGCGGACGACCTCGGGCGGCCCGGAAAAATTGAGACGGATGCATTCGTGGCGGTGATCCCATTCCTCGAGCAAGCCGAAAAAGAAATACTCGCCTGGCACCACGAGGACTCTGCGCTGCTTGAGGCGCTCATAGAGTTCCCGTGTGGTCACTTTCAAGCGCCGGAACCACAACCAATGAAAAAACGCCCCCTCGCTGACGTGCAGGCCATAGGCCAGGTTCTTCGCGCCGAAGAATTGGTGCACCCATTTTTGGGCCTGACGGTTGCGTTCCCGATAAAAGGGCCGCAGCACCGTCCGCCCGATTTCCAGAAGCCTGCCATCTTCCAGATAAGGCTGCACCAGCCGCTGGCCGATGTTTCCATTGGCGAGACCGATCACCGCCGTCATGGCAGCCACCGCGCCCGCCACTTCAGGCGGCCCAACAACCACCGCAGTTCTCGTGCCGGGCAGCCCGAGTTTCGACAGACTCAGCGTGAGAATCGTGTTCTCGTCCCAAAATGGCTTCGCATCGGTAAATATGACGCCCGGAAACGGCGCTCCGTAGGCGTTGTCGATCAGAAGCGGAATGTTGTGGAGCCTGGCGAGTTGCGAAAGGCGGGTCATTTCCTCGTCCGTGAGAACGTTGCCCGTGGGGTTGGTGGGCCGGGAGACCGCGATTGCAGCAATGTCATGGTTCTCGAGCGCGTCTTCAACGGCGGCGAAATCGACTCGATATTTGAACACCCGTGCGGCAGGCGTGAGCGGCCATTCGATGTTAGGCCGGCAGGAAACAAAGATCCCTTCATCAATGCCCTGGTCCGCGTAGCCGATGTATTCAGGCGCGAGCGGAAGCAGGATTTTGCGATGCCGGCCATTTGCGTATTCCCCCGCCAGGAGGTTGAAGAGGAAAAAAAACGCGCTTTGGCTGCCATTGGTGACGGCCAGGTTCTCCGGCCCAATGGCCCAGCCCAATTCGCGTTCGAGGAGCCCGGCCAATGCGCGAAGAAAGCGCGGATTGCCACGGGGAGGATCGTAGTTGCCGAGCATCCGATCAAACGTCGCGTCCTCCTGGAGCAACTCGCTCATGCGCTCGCGCCAGAGTGTTTGCATTTCCGGTATTGCGGCCGGGTTGCCACCGCCGAGCATGAGCATGTCCGGCTCGACCGTCAGCGCATGGCCGAGATCGTCCATCAATTCGAGGATGCCCGAACGCGCGGCTACCTTGCGGCCGAAAGTCGAGAACATGGCTTCGTTATCGGTAATTTGTCGTTGGTTATTCGTTGTCGGCTTCAGTGGCGAGCGCAAAGTGGGCGGGCGTCACGGATAACCAATAACGCATAGCCAATAACCAGAACGTGAAACGTTTTCCTCGCCGCAGCCACGCCCAATTTGGGACGCGCCTATCAGCCATGAGCGAAGATCAGTTGTTGGCCCTGGTTCGAGAACGGCCTGACCCCCTGATCCTCATCCTTGATTGTGTGCAGGACCCCCATAATCTCGGCGCGTGCTTGCGGACGGCTGACGCCGCCGGGGCGGTGGCCGTCGTCGCGCCAAGGGATAAATCCTCCCCGCTGACTGAAGTCGCGCGTCACGTGGCCGCCGGAGCCGCCGAAAAAATTCCCTTCGTACAAGTGGTCAATCTCGCCCGGACCATCGAGCGCCTCAAAGAAGCTGGGCTGTGGCTGGTCGGGCTGGCCGATGAGGCCACCCAGAACTTTTATGGTCTGGATCTTGCTGGGGCCATCGCAATCGTCATGGGCGCCGAGGGATCTGGCCTCCGCCGGCTCACCGCCGAAAAATGTGATCACCTCGCCTGCATTCCGATGCTTGGTTCGGTCCCATGCCTGAACGTCTCGGTTGCTGCCGGCGTCTGTCTCTTTGAATGCGTTCGCCAGCGGCGGAACACCCCTCGACGGTGATCGGCTGTCGTGCCAGCGGCTCGACGGAGTCCCGCTTCCGGAATCAACCACCTTTCTCACCAACAAAGCCCTGCTAAGCGCTGAGGCGCTGGCAATGCTGCATGCAAATGTCCGGATTCAATTTCAACCGATTGCGCACCTTGTCGAGATTTGCCGGTTCACTCTGAAACTGAAAGTTGACGTAAAAACCTTCATCGATCCGGCGAGGTGTGTACGCGAATTTCCGTCGGCCAATTTGGTCGATCTGTTCGAGTTTCGCTCCTTCCGATTCAATCTCACGGCCCACCTGGCTGATCATTTTTTCCACTGTGTCCTCTTTGCCCTGCGTGTTCAGGACAACAACAACTTCATACGTGTTCTTCTTCATGAGATGGGCGGTGGTTCGGGTCCGGCGGAGCGCTCACCGATGGCGATGGCGGCTCCTCGGGGCGATTAAAAACGTTCATCGCCTGCGGAACTCCGGCGCGGAGGGCGTAATGTATGGCTTCCACTGCCCGGTCAAGTTGTTTCTCGATCACCGCACTCTCACCGGCGCTGAACGCGGCCAGCACGTGGCCGGTCAATTCAGGCTGTTCACCGGGCGGCGCACCAATCCCGAATCGCAGTCGGGGAAAAACTTCTGTGCCCAGGTGAGCGATAACTGATTTCATGCCGTTGTGGCCGCCAGCCGAGCCGCTTTCTCGCAGCCGCAGGCGCCCAAATGGCAGGTTCTTGTCATCGTACACGACCAGACATTCTTCAGGGGCGACTTTGTAGTATGCCGCAGCCGCGGCCACGGCCTCCCCGCTCAAATTCATGAATGTTTGCGGTTTGATCAGCGAGAGGTCTCCGACTCGCCCAAACTCCGCCTTCCACTTTTTCTCTCGCGCAAAGCTCACCCCCAGCCGTGCTGCCAATCGGTCGAGGATCAAAAACCCCACATTGTGCCGGGTCGTGGCATAGTCCCGGCCGGGATTGCCAAGGCCAGTGATGAGGCGGAGCATGGTGTGCGCGTTGTGCGCGACGCCCTTCAAAATGGAATCTGCTCGTCTTCGAAGCCGGCCGCCGGCTCGTCGGCCGCCGCTGGAGCCGTGGCCCCCGTGGGCTTCCCTGCCGCCGGCCGGCTGACGCCGCCCTCGCTGTCGGTCGAATCGCGCGGGCTGCCGAGAAACTGAAAGTTTTCCCCGATGACACGGAGTTTGTAAACCTTTTTACCGGTTTGGCGGTCATCCCATGAATCAAGCTGCAAACGGCCCTCGACGAACAGCGGGCGTCCCTTTTTACAATACTGGCTGATTGTCTCAGCCTGGCGTCCCCAAAATGTTATGTCCACGAACGTAACCTCCTCCTTGGTCTCGTTGTCGACTGTATAACGGCGGTTGACCGCGAGGCCCACCTCGACGACGGCGGTTCCTTTCGGCGTGTAACGAATCTCGGGATCACGAGTGAGATTGCCCATCAGGAGCACTTTGTTGTAGGAAGCCATGTCAGAAAATGTGTTCGGGAAAGGAGATAACGACCGTAACCCCCGGAGTCGAGAAAAATCCAACGCGTGATTCTGGCTCGACCGCGCGAAGCCGGCCTTGTCGCCCACCCGACGAGATCCGGCCGGCCCGAGTTAGGCTTGCGGGTTACTCAGGCTTGCTTTCGCTGCGGCCGTGGAGAGACTTGAGCATGAAAATCTCACGTTGGAGCGGATTGGCCGCGATTTTATTGCAAGGCTCAGCCTTTGCCGCCTTTGACGTGCCGCGACATGTGAAACTGATGGCAGACTTGCCCGCCGCCAAAGACCTGGCCGTGAAAGAGAAAAAAGGCCTCGCCTTTGTTTTCACTGATCCGAAGTCGACGTGAGGTCCCTGCAATGCCGCCAGTCTGGCGGCCATGAAAGAACTGCGGAGCAATGCCGTTGTGGTCCTGGTGAACAGCCAAAACAGCGAATACGGAAAGGTCCCGAAGCCCGTGCAGGAGGGTTATCGATCCCCCGACGCTGGCAAACATATTCCCATCACGGTCGTCACTGACCCCAAAATCGAAAAAGTCATCGCGGTTGTTGGTTATGATGCTCAAAAGGAAAAGGGTGATCGGGCCCTCCGTGAGGCCGAACGGGAACTGAAGAAATTCCTGGCCGCTCCTCCATCGGAAGAGACCGCCCTCACTCCGACATCGAATGCGTCGCCGCAAGAGCACGCGTTCAGCGATTTGCCAGTCGAGCCGTGGAAAAGTGGGGCCGGCAGCAGCCTGCAAGCGCGCCTGACTCGCGTGAGCGGCAATTCGGTAAGCCTCGTGGCCGCCGACGGCCGCACCATCAGCATCACCCGCGATCAACTTCACGCCGACAGCCAGAAACGCCTCGACGATTTGATCGCCACAAAAACAAAGGACGGCAGCAAGCCGTAACCAGCGCTCGCAAGCCGTCGGGCTTTCGTTTTTAATGCGATCATCCTGCCTGTATGACGGCGCGACGGAAATCGCGCTGCTCAACGGCGCCTACCCGTTCACAATCTCGCCGCCGTTGGGGTGCAGTACCTGGCCGGTGATGTAGGACGAATCGTTCGCGGCGAGAAAAACGTAACAGGGCGCCACTTCCTCGGCCTCGCCGGCCCGCCCCATGGGCACATCACTCCCAAATTCAGCCACCTTTTTCGCGGGGAAAGTCGAGGGAATAAGCGGGGTCCAAATCGGCCCCGGTGCCACTGCGTTGACACGGATTCCCTTCTCCACCAGCGCGTGAGCCAGTGATCGCGTGAAGGAAACAATCGCCCCCTTCGTGGCTGAGTAATCAATCAGCATCGGGCTGCCGCGATACGCCGTGACCGATGTCGAATTGATGATCGTGCTCCCTTTTTTTAAGTGGGGAAGGGCTGCCTTGCTCAGGTAAAAATACGAGAAAATGTTGGTGCGAAAGGTCCGTTCGAGTTGCCGGCGGCTGATTTTTTCGAGGCGCTTTTGCGGATGCTGTTCGGCGGCGTTGTTGACCACGACATCAAGCCGCCCAAATTGCCGCAAGGTCTGCTTCACGGCCTTGCGGCAAAAATCTTCGTCTCCGACGTCGCCCGCCATCAGATGACACCGCCGGCCCTCATTTTCCACCAGGCGTTTGGCTTCCCTGGCATCGCTGTGTTCGTTTAAATAAACAATGGCGACGTCGGCGCCCTCACGCGCAAACAAGACCGCCACCGCTCGGCCAATCCCGCTGTCGCCCCCTGTGATCACGGCCACCTTTCCTACCAGTTTTCCCGAACCTTCATAGTCGGGGCGAGTCGAGCGGGGCCGCGGACGCATCTTCGATTCCAACCCTGGCGCCTCCTGGCGTTGCGGCGGTCGAATTTTTCTCGGGTCTTGCTGTTTCTGGGGCATGGATGGGAAAAGCAGCAGGGTCAGCCTTGATTAGAAAACGCCGGCTGTTGGATTCACGTGAATTACGAAGGCGGCGCGGGCGCGGTTGCACACGCGTGTCAAGCACACGCGTCTGAGAAGAACGGGGCACGGGCGTCCACCCCTGGCATTCCAAGTTTGCCTACAGATTCAGCGCGACGGGCGAGAGGCCCGTAAGCATCTACCTTAGCGGCAACGCCGGGAGACATGTCCATACCCGAATTGGTCCTTTCAAATGGATTGATTCAGCGTTTTTGAATCTGAGGATCGGGGAGCATACGCGCCCCCGCGTGTCCGAATCGGCGCCCCCGCCGGTTCGAATTCGAACTCTGAGTCGGCCAGGGCGCCGACCCCAGCACGGGAAGGCGCGCACGCTCCCCAGAATTTCAACAGCCGCCGGTCCGGCGCTCTCAATCGGTGCCGTCAAACACCGGGCAATCAAAGGCCAAGGTATATGCTCACGGCCGAGAGGTTCACTAGTGCGCTGCACTCTCTGTCGTCGGGCGTCGAACGTCGCGCCTGCCGATCAAAAGGGCTCCCATCGCGATAAGCCCGCCGCCAAGCAAACCGCTCACTCCGGACAACAGCAGGTGCAGCCGAACATTCGGCTTGGTGTTAGCCACCGCTTCTGTGGCACGTTCAAGTATAGCGAGATAGCAGGTGCCTTCGGTGAATCCATTCAGAATACCCGTGAAAGGACTGCCCCATCCCGAGGTCCTTTGTAATCGTGCAGACTCAAAGCGGATTCCAGACTCTGGTGAATCCAAACGCCTCGAAGTCCCTCACATTGACAGTGGCGAATTCCGTCACCCCTTGCTGGACGAGCGAAATCGTGGCACGGCAGTCGTAGGCGCGGCGGCGGGCGAAATTTCTTTCACGCAACTGTAGCCAGAGCGCATCGTGGAAGTCGCGGCTATGTGCTGGCGGAATGCTTCGCAGACATCCACGGCGGCGGATGACGAAAGCGGTTTGGCAAGGACAGCGGGGTGGCGGAGCAGGACGTAGAGGTCGAGCAGGATAAACTCGCTCACAGCGACATCTTCTGAATCCTGCAACGATTCCATGAATTCGGCGGCAGCACGGTGATGGATCATAGAGATCGTCTGAGTCCGCCCGAAGGTGATGCGTCCGTTGAAAAAATGACGTCTGAAATATTCAAACTTCAATGACCAAGGCCGGGTCGAACCCTTGGCAGAGCTGATCCGGATACCCGCGCTGATTTGTCAGGACACGCGTTGAACCGATGGTGTAATCCACGTTGTAGTGCGTATGTCCGTGTATCCAAAGCGGGACGTGGCTTTGTTCAATTAATGAATCGAGCCTGGAAGCAAACGCGGACTTGAGCGGACTGTTGACGTGATTCGGGGCTTCAGAACGAGGGCTGGGTGCGTGGTGCGTCACCACGATCGTGCGCGCGGGATCGCACTTCGCCAACTGCTCCCTCAACCACGAAACAGACCCTGCATGCAATCGCGCCGTGTCGACTGCGCGAAGCACCCGGTTCTCTGAACTATTCTCGATTATCGTGTAATCACTCATGATGGACTCCGCTGTGCGCATCGCAATTTCCGGGTCGCCCGACAACTTAAAGTCGGTCCACAACGTGCAGCCCAGAAACGTAAACCCACTAATTACGGCCGTGCTGTTTTCCAGAATGTGGATCTGGCTGCCGTCCGATTCCCGATTCAGAGTTTCCGTGAGGTGGGGAAGCGAATGCCGGTAAAATTCGTGGTTGCCGAGAACGTAGATGATCGGCTTTTCAGCACTATGTTGTCGAGCCCACCGGCGGCCTTCTCGGCCCACGTGGATGTCACCCGCAAGCACAACGACATCGGAATTGGTGGTTGGCACCTCCATCGCTCCAAACTCCAAATGCAGATCGCCGAGGACGTGTAATCGCATGGTGGTGTTCTGTCGTGACGGTGCTGTAGCCGGCTTCGTTGAAGCCGGCCGTCGATCCGGTGGATGCTTGCGGAGCAACGCTGGGCGCAAGGGTCTCACCACCCTAACACCTGCGCAAAAACCAGCGGGGCGACAATCGTGGCGTCGCTTTCGATGATGAACTTCGGGCAATCGACACCGAGTTTGCCCCAGGTTATCTTTTCGTTGGGGACGGCGCCGGAATAGCCGCCGAAACTGGTGGTCGAGTCGCTGATCTGGCAAAAATAATCCCAAAGCGGGATTTTCGTGCGCCGGAGGTCCTGATGGAGCATGGGCACGACGCAGATCGGAAAATCCCCGGCGATGCCGCCGCCGATTTGAAAGAACCCGAGCGGACCCGTCTTCCGCGTGAAGGAGGTGAACCACTCGGCCAGTTGCATCATGTACTCGATCCCGCCCCGAACGGTGGTGGGATTTTTGATGCCGCCCTCGATGCAATGAGCCGCGAAGATATTGCCGCAGGTTGAATCCTCCCAGCCGGGCACGAAGAGCGGGAGATCTTTTTGCGCTGCTGCGAGCAGCCAGGAATCTTTGGGGTCGATCTGGTAGAACTTTTTCAGCACGCCTGAGCGCAGCAACTGGTACATGAATTCGTGCGGAAGGTGCCGACTGCCGGATCGGTCAGCCTTGACCCAAAGATCGAGAAGATGCTGCTCGATCCGGCGAATCGCTTCGCCTTCAGGGATGCACGTGTCGGTGACACGGTTCATGTGCTTTTCGAGCAGCTTGAGTTCGTCCTTTGGCGTGAGGTCACGATAGTTGGGAACGCGCTCGTAGTAGTCATGCGCGACGAGGTTATAAACATCCTCTTCAAGGTTGGCGCCGGTGCAGCAGATGCCGTGCACTTTTTCCAGGCGAATCATCTCGGCAAGCGATAGCCCCAGCTCGGCCGTTGACATCGCGCCCGCCAGGGTCACAAACATCCCGCCACCTTTTTCGAGATGCGCCGAATAGGCGTTAGCGGCGTCGATAACCACCGCGGCGTTGAAATGCCGGAAGTGGCGGCGGACAAAAGCGGTGACTGGCGCCGCTCGGCGCCCCGTAGCAGCCCCGGGCCGAGCCGAGATCGCCGGCTTTTTTTGAGGCACCGCACCTTTGGACCGCGCCGGAGTTCGCTTTTGCGGAGAGTTTGGAGTGGACGGTGCTTTCGGCATAGGAGTAGGACCCTGCTCTGCGGCGTGGTGGCTTGCAACGCGCGAATCGCAAAGAAAACAAAGGGGGAGACCGCGCACCCCCGCGCCGCCTGGAACCTCCCCGAGCGGCCCGAGGGCGGACCGTCTCCGGCGACGAGCCACCGGTGCCACCTGCCAATTCTCACCGCCTAATGCGGCAAGGGTGCCCCCTGCAGTTCGGCGACTCGGGCATCGAGCGCGTCACGTTTGCGGCGTTCCTCGGCAATCTTTTGGACGACGACTGCACGCAATGATTGATCCTGTTCGGGCGTGAGGTTTTGCGGCACACTGATCTCGGTCTCGCGGCCGCGACGATAGACATCCATCGCCGTGCGCAGGTCATCAATTCGCTCTTCGCGCGAGGACACGGCGGTTTGCAAACGCGCAGCGACTCCCGACGAAGCGGGCGTCCGCGCAAGGCTTCCGAACGTGCGCCGCCCAAGGCGATTCTCGAGCAGCTTAATCAGGATTTCCCGTTCGGCGGTGAAATATCCTTTCTCACAAAAATGATGCAGATAATACAACTCATCCGCGGGCAGCGTCCAGGGATCGAGGTCCAGTAAGCCATCGAGTTGATTTTCGCGGAAGAATGCCTGCGCCTCGTCGAACTGCTTTTCCAACTGCTCATGCATCAACCCGCTTTCACGCAACCGGTAAATCAAGGCGAATGTGTTGGGGTCAAGGCGGCGGGTTTTCGGGGGCTGCGTCGCGACTGATGGCCGCGGCGGTGTTGCCGAATGCGCCGGCGCTTGGCCCCATTTTTGCAGAACCATTCCCGCGGCGAGCGTGGCTGAAAAAACTAATGCGTAGGTTGACCAGCGAAAGCCGGGCGAATCCTGGTGGACGCCGTGGTTGCGTCGAGACGGCCCGCCCGCGGGCCGCACAGCGCGGGGGCGCGCCGTCTTCTCGAATAGGTGCGGCGCCACACTGGGCGAATCCCCTGGCTCGATCAGATGTCCCTCAATTTTCTCAGAGGGAACCGCGCCAGCTTCTGCCCCGCCTTGTTCGGCCACAATCAAAGGGTTTGCGAGAGCATCGCCCGAAGTCCCAACTGGCACCTTGATCTTGCGAGGACGCCGTGCCGTCCCTGCTACTGTCAATGACTCGACGCCTGGCCGGCGGCTGAAACGGGCAGAGCGGGCCATTTTTCACCTCCTAAGCCAAAACCGGCGCCGGTTGTTGCGGCGCATCCACCCATTTGCCGTGTTCGCGAATCAAATCCACCAGCCGTTCGACAGCCTCAGCTTCCGGAATGTTGAATTTTACCGCGGTTCTGCCGACGTAAAGATTGATTTTACCAGGCGCGCCGCCCACGTAACCGAAGTCAGCATCAGCCATTTCGCCAGGCCCGTTCACGATGCACCCCATGATGGCAATTTTGACGCCTTTGAGATGTGAGGTGGCAGCCTTGATGCGGCCGGTTGTTTCCTGAAGATTGAAGAGAGTTCGCCCGCAACTTGGGCAGGCCACGTAATCGGTTTTAAATATCCGCGCGCCGGCGGCCTGCAGAATATTAAAAGCCAGGCGCAGCGACTGGCCGGGGGCCTTCTCGCCCTGCACCAGAATGGCATCGCCAATGCCATCACAAAGCAAGCTCCCCAGATTCGCGCTGGCGGTGAGCAGAGCGTTCAGGAAGTTCGGATTTTCGAGCCCTGGAGCCGGCGGCTCATACTGACGCAATCCGCAATCCAAAATCCAATGCAGAGTGTCTTTGAGCAGAATCGGATGCCGCGAGTCAAGTTTCGCAGCGAGGAGGCGAAAGGCGGCAATCGGTGAAACATTCAACCCGTCTTTTACCGTCACCAGATGGGTCTTGCTACTTTCATTCAGCAGCGCAATCGGATCGTCCTCCCGTGGATCGACCTCGACAATGCCAGCGTCTTCGAACACAAAATCTGGCTTGTAGTCGCCGAGTTTGTCGAGCTTGTGGGAAAGGGCAGTGAATTTTTCGCGGCGGATCGCGACTTTGACGAGTTCTTCCCCGCCGATGAAGGTGTTGGCGCGTCGGATGGTTTGGGTATGCCGTCGTTCGTAGCTGAATGGGTCCCAGGTCGGACTGCGTGTCCGCTCGTTCTTGACGACCTCGGAAGCACTGACCAAAACCCGATCGACCAGCGCCTTTGCCACCGGGATTTCGTGCACACTATCTTCCGTGAGGGAGACGCGAACGGTGTCGCCAATGCCGTCGTTGAGGAGAGAGCCGATGCCAATCGCGCTTTTGATGCGCGCATCCTCGCCGTCACCAGCCTCGGTCACGCCGAGATGGATCGGGTAATTCCAGGTAGCGCAAGCTTCCAGCTTGCCATGATCCACTCGCAAGCGGGAAGCTTGCGCCACATCCAGTTCAGCTAAGCGAGCCGCAAGCAGCCGGTAGGCTTCGATCATGACCTTTGGGTTGCTCGACTTCATCGAAAACACAAAATCGTGATAGTCGAGGTCGCGGGCGATGCGCGCGAATTCGAGCGCGCTTTCGACCATGCCCAGAGGGGTGTCGCCGTAGCGATTCATGATGCGGTCGCTCAACGATCCGTGATTGGTGCCGATGCGCATCGCGATCCGGCGCGCCTGGCACAACAAAACCAGCGGGGTGAATCGCTGGCGAATGCGCTCGATCTCGGCGGCGTATTGCTCGTCCGAGTATTCGATAATTTTGAACTTCTTCGAATCCGCATAGTTGCCCGGATTGATGCGCACCTTGTCCACCCACTTTGCGGCTTCCATGGCCGCTTCGGGTTTGAAATGAATATCCGCAACGATCGGCACGCCGCAGCCGCAGCCGCGAAGGCCGGCCACAATGTGCTCGAGATTGGCGGCGTCCTTGGCCGTGGGCGCGGTGATCCGAACAATTTCGCAGCCGGCGGCGACCAGCTCGAGGGTCTGCTCGATGCAGGCCGCCGTGTCCATGGTATCGGACGTGATCATCGACTGCACACGAATCGGATTGGCGCCGCCCACGCCGACATTGCCAATCCTGACCTCGCGGCTGTGCCGGCGCTGATAGCGATAGAGATCGTGGCAGTGAGCGATCATCGCGTCGAGACCCCGGCTACTGAGTCCCCGCCTGCGGTTGTGCGGAGCGCGGAAAGAATTCCACGTCTTTGTCCTTTATCGCGAGATCCCCAACATCCTTCAGCGTCACCATGATAAAAAAGGAAAACACAAGCAGGACGCAGGCGGTCTGCACATATTCCAGCACCCGAACATTCAGCGGGCGGCGCCTGATCCACTCGATGACCGCCATCGTGATATGCCCGCCGTCAAGCACCGGAAAGGGAAGCATGTTTAGCACCGCCAGATTGACGTTAAGGATCACCGAGAACCAAAGGATCCACCGCCAGGCATCGGGAACGCTCAGGAAATTAGTGTAGATGCGCACGATCATGACCGGACCCCCCATGTGACTCGCACTGATGTCGGACTTTCGTGAGGTGATGGCACCGAGAAGATTTTTCATCGCCTGCACGCTTTCCCGAATTTGCTCGAACGGAGTCTGGTGAAGATACGTCATGGGCCGCCTTTCCTGACCGAAAGCGATTCCCGTCATGTAATTCTGCGCATCCTTGGGCTTGTCCGGCCGGCGCGGGGTGACGGTGACTTCAACGACCTCCGTGCCTCGCTGCAGGCTCAATTTGACCGGCTGACCCTGGCCCTTTTGGATGTGATGGATGAGCTGCAAATGATGCTGAACGGGATCGCCGTCGACGGCGCTGACCACATCCGCTTCCTTAATTCCGGCCTCGGCGGCGGGACTGTTTGGCAGAACCTGGTCAACCCGCGTGGTCGAGACATGATCGAGACCCACCTGCCGCAACGGTGGCCGACCAAAAATCCATTCGACCGTTCGCGCCGCCCAGTTTCTTGACCCTGCCTTCGGTTCCTCGCGAATCGGCGCCACATCGAAATCCATCAACTGACCATTCCGCTCGACGGTGAAAGTTGTCTTTTCCTTCTCGCTGGAAACAATTCCCCACCGGACGCTGGACACCTGGCCTTCCCATCGATTGACCGGTTTGCCGTCGATTTTGCAAATGATGTCTCCCACGCGCAATCCGGATTGAGCGACTGGCATATCCGGCCTGATGTAACCGATTTGAGTAGGGTTTTCCGGCTCCATGATCGGCCGGCCGGCCATCCAAACCAGGAAGGCAAATACTACCGCGAGCATGAAACTGAACAACGGTCCTGCGACGGCGACAATGATCTTATCGAGCGGCTTGATCGGCGGCAGCGGCTCTTCATTTTCAGAACGGCCTTCGATCGCTTCCATGGGCGCCATCTGCGGAAGCGCCACAAACCCGCCGGCGGGAATGCAGCCGAGGCCGTATTGCACCCCGTTGTAGGTCTTCTTCCAAATCGGCTTGCCAAACCAGATTTGAAATTTGTCGACCTTGAGGCCGCGCCATCTGGCAGCGAGGAAATGACCCCATTCGTGGACGAGGATCATGACGTTGAGTATCATCAACGCCATGAAGATCACGCCGATGAGTTTGAGAATTTCGAGAAGGGTGGGCATGCCTGGCGTTGTCTTTGGGAGGATGGGAACGGGGAGTATAAGCGCAGGCGAAGGCGCCGCAATTACTGATGGCGAGATCAAAGCTTTCCGGAAACTTTCTCTTGTCGGGGCCCGGCGCCGTGCGCTCGCGCTGGTGGAAGTGCGCGAATGAGCTAGCCTGTCGCCATGATATCGACACGCCTTTCCGGTGCTGCCGTGATGCTGGCGGTTGGCGCAGCCGCAGGCCTCGCCCAGGAAACCGAACACCCGTCCGCGCCGGTCGTACCCGCCCCGGTGGGAGACACCGGTTACCAACAGATCGAACAGCTCTCGCGGGTCATCGAGCTTATTCGCCAGACCTATGTCGAAGAAGAGAAAGTCACCTATGACAAGCTCGTGCATAGCGCCCTGGAAGGGATGCTCAAAGACCTCGATCCACACAGCCAGTTTCTCACTCCGGAGATTTTCGCCCGCATGCAGCAGGAACAAAGCAACACCTACGAGGGCGTCGGAATCACGATTTCGACCAAAGCGGATGCCATCACCATTGTAACCGTTCGGGAAGACGGGCCGGCGGCGCGCGCGGGCATCATGCCGGGTGATGTCATCATCAAAATCGGCGATGCCATGGCGGAAGATGTGGGGATCAATGAGGCCGCGCAAAAGCTCAAGGGCAAACCGGGTGAGCCGCTCAAGATAACCATCCAGCGATCAGCGACCAAGGAAGTCAGAGAAGTTGAAATGGTGCGGCAGGTCATCAGCACGGTGACGGTCAAGGACGCGATGGTGCTCGACCCGGCGCTGGGTGGTTCGTTCAAGGTTGGTTACGTCCGCATCCTTCAATTCACTCAGCCCACCGCGCACGAACTGGCCCTCGCGCTGGACAAACTCGAAGACGAAAGCGGGCTGCAGGCGCTCGTGGTTGACTTGCGCAATAATCCCGGCGGCCTGATCACCAGCGCCGCTGAGGTGGCGGGCGAGTTTTTGCCTCCCAGCACCACCGTGGTCACGACCGAAGGCCGTGACGGGCAAACCAAGGGCCCGCCTTACAAAACCCCGGAACGCAAGCGGCGAAAACGCGACTACCCGCTTGCGGTACTGGTGAATCACGCCAGCGCCAGCGGCGCCGAGCTGGTCGCCGGCGCGCTACAGGACCTTCGGCGCGCTGTCATCGTGGGAGAAACGACTTTCGGCAAAGGCAGCGTCCAGTCGGTCATACCGATTGAAGGCGGTGCCGCCGTGAGATTGACCACCGCGAAATATTACACGCCGGCTCACCACACGATTCACGAGAAGGGCATCAAGCCAAACATTGTCGCCACCCACACCCCGGACGAGGAAAGGAATATCATGGAATTCTGGCGCCGCGGCGAAGCCATCACAAGTGACGCGAAAACGCTCGCCAAACTCGGCGATCGCCAGCTCGAACGCGCCGCTAACGCCCTCAAAGGGGTGCTCGTTTTTCGAGCGCCTTCCAAACCATAATCGCAAAGGGATTGCGTCCTCCAGCCGCATCGTCGATTTAGCAGCCGGCTTCACCGAAGCCGGCCACAATGCGAGCAACGAGCTGCTGTCGAAATCGGCCCGAGAAAACCGTCTACCAGTTGGAGATGGCTTTGCGCCCTTCGGGCGAAGCTTCCCAAGTCTTCACTGCTTCCCGCAGTTCGGCTTCAGGGACGGCGAAGATCTCGGCGACCATTTGCCACGCCATGCGAGAAAGGTAGTGCATGGCCCAGGCGCTATGAGCGTCGCGGGCTTTTATTTTGGGTTGGGGGGCAGTCTTCCGGCTGGCTGATTTAGGCATGTTTTGGGGGGGTTGTCCATTATGCGGCGCAAAGCAGCGGGTTTTTTGTCTAACTTCCGCAAGCCCTCGTGATTTGGCTTGACCTCGTCGGACGGTTTTCGTTCAATCGGCTCCGACCGATTTTCCATGAAAAATTCCTCAGTATCAATCCCTTCCGCCTCGAGACTGCTCGTGCCGGCACTCCTCTTGGTTTCAGCTGCTCGCGCCAACACGGTGCAGGATTTACTGCCGCTGGCCAAAGGGTATGTAGCGGCCACCTGCTTCTCGAACACCAGCTCGGTCCAGTACAATCAGGACCCCAATGGTTATGTCGTCGCCATTGTCGATGGCAGCGCCGCCGAAATTGCGGCGGCACCGTTTGATATCGCGGGCGGTTCCCACGCGTGGCGCACCTTCCACAATGAACTGGCGGTGCAGAATCCCGGTGCGCCCACCGCGGCGCGGGAATGGAAAGCCGCCAATCTCGGCGAGGTTTTCGGCGTTACGCTCGATGACACAAGTCCGCCTAACATTTATGTAGCCGGCACGAGCGCTTACGGGATGTTTCCCAGTCCGCTTGGCAACAGCCGCAGCACGGTTTACAAACTCAACGGAACTGATGGCAGCATCACGGCGTGGAATTCGATCCCGGTGGGGGCTGCGGGTCTGGGCAATCTATGCTTTCATCGCGCCTCGAGTGGCACCGGCTTTCTTTACGTCAGCAATCTCGACGACGGGTTGATTTATCGGCTCGATGTCAGCTCTGGCCTCGCGGTTGGAGCACCGTTCGACCACGGCGTTTCGGCGCGTCCGGTGCAGTCGCTTCCGGCGATTGCTGACAGCGCGGCTGTTTTCACTCCTCATGGCCGCCGGGTGTGGGGGGTGCAGGTCAACCAGGGCCGGCTTTTCTATGGCGTCTGGTATGCCTTGGGCAGCCAGCAGCAGGAAATCTGGTCCGTCGCTCTCGATGCGACGGGTAATTTTCAGCCTGCCACCGCGCTAATTGAGATAAAGGTCGCTCCATTCTTCAGTGGAGGCACCTTCAGCCTGCCGGTATCTGACATTGCGTTCGCCCCGGCGGGCGGGCGGATTCTGTTTGCCGAGCGCTACCATTCCGGCGTGGGAGAAGGCGGCACGCACCAGGGCCGGGTGCTGGAATACACCGGTTCCTCCGGCTCCTGGACTGCCGCCCCGGTGGACAAATTCCGGGTGGGAGATTATTCGACCGGCGACAACTCGGCCGGCGGCGTCGCCGTCGAATGCGCGGGCGCGGTATGGGCCAGCGGCGATGCCCTCAATTATCCCTCTCCTTTCATTTATGGCATCACGCGCATGCCTGCCGGTGGCAACGAGTTCGATGTGCCCTACGGCGCTAACAGCCACTTTGTCGACCTTGATGGGATCATTACCAACGTGCCGAAAACGATGCAGGGTGACGTCGAGACCTTTGACCCGTGTGAAACGAAGTGCCTCGAAGTCAGCGAGATCAAAGTCGAATGCCCGAAAGAACCCGGCGGCGCGTTCACAGCGACATTCACCATAAAGAATACCGGGACGCAGACAGCGGACTACATTTGGTATACGCCGTGCCCGGCCGCTGACTTGCCCGCCGGCGCCGTCACCGTCCAGCCACTACCAGCCGGCGTCAATTCTCTCTCACCGCCGCTGGCACCCGGTGCCTCGACCACTCAAACGATTCAGTTCCCCGGCGTCAATGGCGGAGCCAAGGTCTGTTTCCGCATCACCCTGCTCGATAAAGCCGGCGAAGAGTGCTGCACCGAAAAGGTTTGTTTCGACATGCCCGAGTGCGATTGTTTTCTCGTCGAGAAAAAGACGGTCGAGTGCAAGCAGCAGGCTGACGGCACGTTCCAGATTTGCCTGACGATCACGCTGAAGAATCTGTCGAACTTTACGTGGTATCAGGTCAACTTCCTCCCGCCGGCACTGTTCACGCCGTCCAGTTTTGACCTCAGCGCCACCCCCGTGCCGCCAGGAGGAACTGTCACGCTGACCACGTGCATCAACAGCCAGCCTGGCCTCGAAGTGTGCTTTTTCATCAGCGTCCACGATAAGGACATCGATGTCTGCTGCTCGCAGGAATGCTGCATCGTGCTGCCGGACTGCGATGTCGAGCACCCGGACCTTTGCGAAGTCACTCGCGTGGCGCCATGTTGTCCACCCGCGCCGGGAACGGCGGATATTACTCTCACTATCTGCAACAATGGGGCGGTTCCCCGCACTTATGACTGGGATATCTCGAGCCCGGCGCCCGTCCCGCCGTGCACCAAACAAATTCCGGACGCTCTTTTTGCTCCCAGCTCTGGATCAGTCTCGGTTCCAGCCGGAGGGTGCGTCTCACTCGTCATAAAGGCGTCCTGCGAGGGTTTCAAACAAGGTGATTGCGCGAACTTTATTGTTTGTGTGCAGGAGCGAAACAATCCCCAAAACCGCTTTTGTTGCGACGGCATCGTGCAGCGGCCGCAACCAGGCCAGCCCGTCGTAAAAGACCCGGCGGGCGGCTTGGCACCACACCCGCTAAACCCAGGTGAGGTCGGCAATCTGCGGTTTGAAGTAATCAACACCGAGTCCGCGGCCATGGATGTCCCCTTTGTCATCTGGAGCAACCCGCTTGTGCTTCGCTTTCAGATCGAAGGGCAGCCCGAGCCCCCTTCCAACTTCGCCTACGGTTTCGTTCGCCTTCCTGCTGGTGCCACACAACTCGTTAATCTGCGCGTTTTCCCCGATCCCGGCCTTTTGGGCGACGGAACTATCATCCCCTTGTTTTTCAGTCACGTGAGCCCTGAACGCGTTCCCGGACCCACCCTCGGCTCATCCAGCATCCGGATGGCCCCGGGCACCGTCCCCGGGTTCCAGATTGAGGCCTTCCAGTTGCGGCCTGATGGCCGTCTGGTACTCGATGTCCAGACTCGAACCGGACATGTGTATCGCGTCCAGAAATCTCAGGATTTCATAAACGCTTTGGGCTGGCAGGGCGCCCAATGCAGCCCGGAAAACGGCGGCCCACCGGCCGATGAATTCAATGGGAATGGAGAAGTTGTCCGCTGTGTGATTGAGCCAGAACCCTTGGAACCCAGGATGTTCTTCCGCGTGGTCGAGTTTGCGTCACCGTAAAACTCGCAAAAAAAGGTCGGCAAGGTAATCTTGCCCTGCTAGGCGGCGAGCGGCGCGGCGGGCGAGGGAATCGATGCGACGACTTCATCGACCAAGGTGTCAAGATTGAGGCCGACGGCTTCACCCTCGAAGTTGCGGATGGTGCGGTGACGCAGAGAAACTTTCGCGACGCGCTTGAGGTCATCGAGTGACACCGCGGTTCGGCTCGCGATGGCCGCGTGTACACGAGCGCCGCGAATCATCGCCTGCAAGGCGCGCGGGCTGGCGCCGTAGGCGAGATAGCGCTTTACCTTGTCGTGAGCGCCGCTCTCCGGATGGGTGGCCAGGACAACTTGCGCCGCCCATTCCGTCAGGGGACTGGCAATCGGCACATAAGTCAGCGTTTCCTGGAACCGGATGATTTGCTCACCATGGCACACGACTTCCAACGGAATCTCCTTGAATCCAGTGGTCCGGCGGCTGATCTCGACCAGCGAGGCAAGGTCAGGAAAGGGCACCCTGATTTTGAATAGGAACCGATCCACCTGCGCTTCGGGCAGTGGATAGGTTCCTTCCATTTCCATTGGATTTTGTGTCGCCAGCACAAAAAACGGTTCTGGCAGCTCCAACGTCGTCCCGGCCGTGGTCACGCGATGCTCTTGCATGACCTCGAGCAGCGCCGCCTGCGTCTTGGGTGTGGCGCGATTAATCTCATCCACCAGCAGGATGTTCTTGAAGACCGGTCCCTTCTCAAAACGCATCGTCCTCTGACCGCTCGAAGGATCGAGATCGACTATCTGCGTGCCGAGAATATCTGCTGGCATCAAATCAGGAGTGCACTGTACCCGGCCGGCCTCGACTCCAATCACCCGACTGATCGTTTTGACGAGATGGGTCTTCCCCAGGCCTGGAACCCCCTCAAGCAAAACGTGCCCTTGCGCGAAAATCGCCACCAGAGTGTCCGTTAGCAATTCATCGTAGCCCACAATCGCCTTGCCGATCTCGGCCTTCAGGCGCGCGAAGACTTCACGAAATTCGCCGAGTTCAGTATTCAGTTCGTAACTCGTTTTCACGATGAAAAGTAAGGGATTGAGCAAGCGAGGGTGTCCAAGTGCTTCTCACCACATCGCACGAGGCGGCAACTTGCGCAACAAAGTCAGTCAGAGAGACAAATCACTCAGGGAGTCGGAGAGTCAGTGAATCAATTGATTGCTTGACTCCAACCCCATCGCTAAATTCTCTGCATTCCAATCTCTCACTCACTGACTCTCTGAATCACAACTTTCCAGCCGTCCTGGCCTGTGCCTTCTTCGCCGCCGCTTTGGCTTTGGCGGAAGTCCCAAAACAGACGCCGCCCCTTTCTGACCTCGCGCCCTTTTTTCAGCCCCCGGCCGAGCACGCCAGTTCGCTCAGCAAGTATCGCTCGCCGCTGCTTTTTGATGACGGCAGTGAGGCGAAATCACCCAAGGATTGGAAACGGCGACGGGAAGAGATTCTCAAGTATTGGCATAAAATCATGGGGCCGTGGCCGCCGCTGCTCGAAAAACCCAAAATCGAAGTGCTCGAGCAAATCGAGCGTGAGAATTTCGTACAACGCCGGGTGCGTATTCAAATCGCGCCCGAACAAACATGCGATGGGTTCGTCCTCATTCCGAAAAGTCGGGGACCTCGGCCTGCGGTGGTGGTTCCTTTTTACGACGCCGAGAGCGGCGCGGGTCTGGGCAAGCCGCATCGCGATTTCGGATACCAACTGACCAAACGCGGGTTTGTCACGCTTTCGATTGGCTCGCCCGGTGGCGATGCGCGGAACCCCGAATCAGGTGAAGCAAAATGCCAGCCGTTATCGTTTTTGGCTTACGTGGCCGCGAACTGCGCCAACGCGCTGGCGCAATTGCCCGAGGTGGATGCGCAGCGCATTGGCATCGTCGGTCATTCCTATGGGGGCAAATGGGCGATGTTCGCTTCGTGCCTGTTCGAGCGTTTCGCGTGCGCAGTCTGGTCTGATCCAGGCATCGTCTTCGACGAAAAGCGCGCGAACGTAAACTACTGGGAGCGTTGGTATCTCGGCGCCGAAGCCGGCAAGGAAAGAACGCCCGGCATTCCCAATGAAAAAAATCCCCGCACCGCCGCCTACAAAACTCTCGTCGAGCAAGGTCGGGACCTGCACGAACTTCACGCTCTCATGGCGCCGCGACCGTTTTTCGTTTCCGGTGGATCGGAAGATCCGCCGGAACGCTGGGCCGCCCTCAATCACTCAGTGGCCGTAAATCGCCTCCTCGGCTACGAAAACCGCGTGGCCATGGCCAACCGCCCCAACCACGAGCCCACCACGGAGTCAAACGAGCAAATCTACCGGTTCTTCGAGCATTTTTTGAAGCCGGGACAGGTATCTGCACGTTAGTGGGCATTTGGCACTGCGTGGTGCTTTTCATGGTTGGTGGCATCGACGGCCCGTCGATGCGTGCCAGCGGCGGCTCGCCGCTGAAATCCAGGCGCCAGCGGCACCTGAACTTTTTCCGCCTCGGACTTTGGCCGAACCCTCGCCAGCAACGGGCGCGGCTCGGATCACGCCTGGGGCGGCAACCATTTCGTCAGTGGTGGAAGCGTCGCCGGCAAGAAAAACTACGGCCAGTACCCGAGCCTCGCCGTCAATCCAGAGACTGGTGCCCTAACAAATCCCCTCCTTTGGCTGGGCGTTCCCAAGTCCAGCCTTCCGCTGATTCCCCCAACATCGGCACTTTTTACGCGACGACCGGCAGCGCACCACAGATCGGCTTTTTGATCGGCTCCGTCTAACCCGGCCAGCCGCGAAGGGCCTCGGCCACAGCGAAGTTATCCCGCGGCGTCGGGGGTCAGAAAATGGACGGAACGCCGCCTTCAAGCCATATTAGCCAAAAGACCGGGTTGATGGTCGATTCTTGAAAGTTGAGAGATGGAATTCAATAGCCTTGCCTCCACGTGACACTGTCCGCCGATCAGGTGAGAACACCTGTGCCCGAAGTGACTTCGGATCCATCTCTCAACTATCCACCCATTACCTCTAAACCCTGAAATCTGCGATTAAAGAGCCCCCGATGCCCGATCCGCCCCCAATTATTGCAGGCAGCAAGCCTGATCTATTGAAGAAGCTCCAGGTGGTGCCGCACAAACCCGGCGTTTACCTTCACAAGGACCGCTTTGGAAAGGTCATTTATGTCGGCAAGGCCAAGGATCTCCGAAAGCGCCTCAGTCATTACTTCACACCCGCGCAGAGCCGTTTGTCGGACCTGAAAACCCGCGCGTTGATTCATTCGATCTGGGATTTCGATTTTCATGCCGTGCGCAACGAGCCGGAATCGATTTTGCTCGAAGGCAAGCTGATCAAGGAATTTCGCCCGCGCTACAACATCGACTTCCGCGACGACAAGCGTTTCCTCCTGGTGCGGGTCCATCTTGATGAGCCGTGGCCGCGTTTTTCGCTCACACGGCTGAAACGCGATGACAGCGCCCGCTATTTTGGACCATTCGCTCATTCTGGCGCCTTGCGCATGGTGTTGAATTGGCTCAATCAGCGGTTCGGGCTTCGCGCCTGCCGGCCTCTGCGGCCCGGCGAGATCGATTACAAACATTGCTCGAACGACATCATCAAAAACTGCTCGGCGCCGTGCATCGCAAAAATTGATCGCGAGGCGTATCTCGCGCGGGTGCGCGAGGCTTGTGAGTTTCTCGAGGGAGGCAACCGGGCGACACTGGTCGCGCTCGAAGAGGAAATGCATCGCGCGGCGGAGAACATGAACTTCGAGCGGGCGGCTGGGCTGCGGGACATGCTCGACAATTTTCGCAAGACACTTTCACCGATGCGCCGCTTTACCCGCGGCCGCGGCGTGCCTAACAATCACCCAGCAGCGGAGGCGCTCGGCGATGTCGAGGATCTTCAGAACGCGCTCCGGCTTCCCCGACCGCCCCTGATCATGGAGTGCTTCGACATCTCGAACATTTCCTCGAACCACATCGTCGCCTCCATGGTGCGCTTCAAAAATGGCGTGCCGGATAGTTCAAATTACCGGCGTTATCGCATCCGGACAGTGCTCGGACAGAATGATTTTGCGAGCATGGCGGAAGTGGTGCGGCGCCGTTATTGGCGGATTCTGCTCGAGGCCCGCGATCAGGTGCCCGAGGCGCTGGCCGAAACCCAGGAATCACCGGTGGAAGCGTTGCAGCGCTTGGGAGCCAGGATCGAAGGGGCGCCTTCACACACAACCGGGCGTTCATTGGTTTGTCTGCCCGACCTCATCATCATCGATGGCGGCAAAGGACAACTTTCCTCGGCGCTCGAGGAGTTGCACCGGCTTGGGCTGTCCGATCTGCCCATCATTGGCCTGGCCAAACATCACGAGGAAATCTTCCGGCCCGGACACAGTGAACCGCTGCTTCTTTCGCACACTCGGGGCGCGCTCAAATTGTTGCAGCGGATTCGCGATGAAGCGCATCGCTGGGCCAACGCCTACCATCAGTTGCTGATGAAGCGCCGTGTTGGCGAGAGCCTGCTTGATGATTGCCCGGGAGTGAGCGAATCCCGCAAGCGCGCGCTGCTCAGGGGCTTCGGATCAGTGGCCCGTCTGCGCAAAGCCAGCGTCGAGGAAATCGCAACCATTCCGGGCGTTGGGCGAAAGCTGGCCGCGGAAGTTGTCGCGTATCTGGAAGGACATTAGTGTGTCGGCTCGGTGCAGGTATCCAGCAGCAACGTCATCGAGCGTTCGCGGGCGCCTCAAGCGCAGGGAAGATTTCATTGGCCTCGAAGTCCGCGGTGATTTGAGCATCCGCCTCGAAGAACTCAGCTCCCATGGGGCACAGGCCCTTCATCAATCCCAGTTTGCGCTTTTTCGGCCGCTTGACGCTCCCAGCGATGGGGCGGATCTCCGCGAACGGTTTGTTTCGTTCACAGAGAGTGATCGTCTCGCCCCTTTTCACCAGGCGGCTGTAGTGCGAGAGCCGCGCCTTGACTTCATGGGGATTAGCCCTGGTCATGTGGGATGATAAACATGACCATGTTATTGGTCAAATCCCCGCACTTGCAGGCGAAAAAAGCTCACCCTGCCAATTAGCGGCAACGTGAGCGTGGACTCGTTATTGGCGATGATTGGGACGCCCGTCACAGGAGTCCAGGTCGCGAGATCCATCGAGCTGAAAAGGGCGAGGTCAACGAGGGCGAGGGGCGAACTGATGTGGATGTTGCCGTCATTGCGAAAGGCGCGCGGAGGCAGCAGGTCGGCGCCGCTGTAGGCGCGCAGGGCGAGGTCAAAACTAATATCGGTGCTAGTCCCGGAGCTTTGGTGCACCTCGGCTGCGATGACGTTGGTGCCTGTGATTAGCGTTGATGGATCCACGGCGACGAAATGCCACGCGCTTTCATCGGCAGCGGTGACCGGATCGTCGGCGGGTGTGGTGTGGCTTGCGTCCGCAGCGAGGTTGTCGAGGGCGACGCGAGCGCCGTTGAGATAAACGGCGATGCCGTCGTCGCGGACGAAGCGAAGCACGAGTGCTTGCAGGCCGGCGGTGCTGTCGAGAGTGAACGTGCGCCGAAAATACGTCGTGATGTGGCGCGCGGTATCCGGACCGTCATCGACGACGGTGGCTTCGTCGCCGTCGCCATAACCGAGCGGTGCGGGGCCCGTTTTCCAAGAACTGTCGTCGAAGGCAAGTCCCCGCCAGGTGATTTCTGGGTTGCTCCCATTGTCGAGATACCTCCATCCGCCGCTGCCTTCGGCGGTGAGCGAAAGGCCCGAGGGAATAATTACGAATATCACCGCCGAGTCCGGTCCCTGGCCGTGACTGCTCGCGGCGGACACAGTGAAAAAGTAGGGTCCGCCGGCGGCGAGCGGCGAATGGATGAAACTCGCTGAGGTGAGGTTCGACGCCACCGTCGTGAACGGACCTGCGGGATTTGTCCCGCGTTTGACGGTGAATCTCTCGGCGCCAGCACTCGGCGTCCAGGTGAGCGCGACCTGTCCGTTTCCCGCGCTCGCACGGAAATTTCGCGGTGCCGCAGGCGGAGATTCGGTCGAGCCGATGTGCGTCGCCAGCCATCCAGCGATCGGTTCGATCTCGAAATTCCCCCACCCGCCGGGATCCCCACTCTGAAACAGAGTGCATCCAACCACATAAGCGTCCTCGCGCAGACGCGCGTCGTACCAAGCGAGCCAGTTTTGGAATTTCGTCGCGCTCCCATGCAGCATCCAGCCGCCGGGCTCGACGCCGCCTTCGGTCAGCAGCAGCGGAAGATTCAGCAGGTCCGCATGCGCCGTGGCGAAATACTGATAATACTGGCGGTAACGCAGCGAGTACCAAATCTCCTGCCCGACATCCATCGAGTATGGGATGGTGTAGGAGTGGTAGCTCCAGCCGCCGCCAAGGCGCTGGCATTCGCGCAATGCGGGCGCGATTGCGTCGAGGCGCTGGCGGATCTCGGTTTGTGACCCGGGCGGATTTCCGACTGAAATGCTGAACGCGCACGGACGAAATCCGGCGTTGCCGATGAGCGGAGCCAGCGCCAGCCAGAATGAGTTGAACCAACGGGCGTCGGCGAGCGTGACCCACGTCGGCGTGCTGTCTCCTTCGTTCGGGCCCTCGACATAATCGATGAGCGCCCGGTCCGCCGCCGAGAGTCCGTTGATGGCGGGCGCCAGCACGGAGTTCCAAAAATCCACGCCGCTCGCCGCCGGGTCGGCGCTCACAGCATACGACCGCGTCGTGAAAACTCGCAGAACAATGACGGCATCCGGAGTGCGCGCCTTGAAATCGCGAGCCGCGGTCATCATCGCACCGCCGGTGCCGAGTATTTTCAAAATGCGCGGATGCGCCGCGGAAACCTGCTGCGCACCCGCCGTATAGGTGTTGATCAAGTGCAACCCGATCTTGCTGAGGCTCGGCGCATCCGCCTGCGCGAAGAGCGCCCCGGGGCGGAGCAACACTGCGCACACAAGCCATGAGAGAACTCGAACTGAGAGACTGCTGATCATGAGCGGCAAACCGAATGCGCGATGTGCCGAGATGCCCGGCGGCATTCCGGTCAATGTCCAACGCTCTGTGCCCGATGTCCAATCATGACAAAAGCGATTCTCAAGGCGACGGCCCATCGGGCCTATGCCCTGTGGGCAACTGGCCAGGCGCGGGATCCCCAAAACTCCTCCTCGCACGTGCGACAAAACCTGAGTAACTTCCCCTGCGTCGGGATCGTCTCCAGTGCTTAACCCTTTTCGCCACTTCCTGTAATATGTTTTCATCGAACTATATGAGCGGAAGGAACGTGAGGTCCTTGTTACTGTTTTCGAGCGCATTGCTGGCTCTTTGCGGATGTGAGCGCAGATCCGACCAGGCGGCGCCATCCGCCAATCCGACTCCTGCCGCGGCAAATGAAACTGCTCGGCGAACGCCTCCGTGGATGCAAAAAGCGAAGTCCGCTGCGAAAGAAGCGGAGGAGCAGGCCAACGAAGCCCTGGCCACCCTTCAAGGGGCCACCGATTCTGCCGAACGGAAGGTTCGCGAGACCTTCAAATCATCCGAATCCCAGCCAGACGGCCTGGTCGCGAGATTCGACCGTCTTACTGAAGACACCCAGGCGGCGGTGGAAAAGGGACTCAGCCCGGAAGAACTCGAACAGGCCCGTTCGAAAGCCGCCGAGTTGCTCAAAAAGAGCAGCCACGCGCTATCGGAAATGACCGCAGAAGAGCGCGCAAAGTTCGACGAGAAAATGCGCGAGGCCCGCCGTCGATGGAGTGAAGTCTGGAAAAAGGCTTCAGAGTCAACGTCAGGACAAAAGGTCCAGGAAATCTTCGATCAATTCGATGGCCGCGAGAATGCAGTGCCTGAGCCGGAAAACAAGAATCCCAACAATTGAATCCATCATCATGAAAACATTACTTTGGCCGATGGCTGTGTGTGCGGTCTTCGCCGGGGCCGCCAGCGCGGCGGTTCAGACAAAGACCGTCGAATACAAATCCGGCGAGACGACGTGCGAAGGGTTTGTGGCCTTCGATGACAGCAAGAGCGACGCTCGCCCAGGGGTGCTGATCGTGCACCAGTGGAAAGGACTGGGCGATTACGAAAAGAAGCGCGCGCGAATGCTTGCGGAGCTCGGTTACGTTGCGTTTTGCGCTGACATTTACGGGAAGGGCGTCCGACCCGCCGAAGTGAAGGACGCGGCGGCGCAAGCCGGGAAATTCAAGGGCGATCGTGCCCTCTTTCGCCAGCGCCTGCTGGCTGCCTTCGAGGAGTTAAAAAAACAGCCGGAGGTAAAGCCAATTTATCTGGCGGCCATCGGTTATTGTTTCGGCGGGACGGGCGCGCTCGAACTGGCGCGGGGCGGGGCCGGCGTGCGGGGCGTCATTTCTTTTCACGGCGGACTCAACGCCCCCAAGCCCGAAGACGCCAAAAGCATCAAAGGCCGCGTCCTGGTTTTGCATGGGGCAGACGATCCGCATGTGCCGCCCGCTGAAGTGACTGCCTTCAAAAAAGAAATGGAAGATGGCGGCGTGGTCTACGATCTCGTCGCTTACCCCGGGGCCGTTCACAGCTTTACGCTGTGGGATGCCGGCAGCGACAATTCCACCGGCTCCGCTTACAACAAGGAAGCCGATGAGAAATCGTGGGCCGCCATGAAAAAGTTCCTCGAGGAAATCTTTCGGTAAGGGGAGCATACGCGCCCCCGCGTGTCGCAATCGGCGCCCCCGCCGATTGCTCCACGTTGAATGTCAGGTCGACGGCGAGGGCGCCGTCAACGGCACGCGAGGGCGCGTGCGCTCCCCAGAATCCCAACACTCGTCACTGCTGCACTGCAATCGGGTTTCCCAGTGTAGCCGATGATTTCTCGCTCAGAGCACGCAAAATCTCTCGTAAGTCATGAGCCATAGCTTCAAAGCACCCTGCCTTGATCCATCGCAGCGTCTGCTGATGAATGGCGTGCCAAGGAGGCAGATCGTTGGGAATCATTCGCCAGGGGCAGCCCGCTCGCACCAACCATCGCAGCCAATTGAAAATATCCCGCAGCGGATGATCCCGCTGGGGCGCGTCCTCTTTCATCAGAGTCAAATACGGCGCGCAAAACGCCCATTCTCCATCGCTGACATCAGCCACGTCCCCGCCACAAAGCGGAAGTGGTTCTTACAATTCCTTGATGAAAATATTTTTGAACTGAAGCAACGCCGGAGGACTGTTCCATTTGCCCTCGCGTTTTCCGCCGTGGTGCTGCAGGCCGATCGGACCCCTGGCCGGAACCCCAGGCATCTGCGCGTTCTCGATGACCTTCTTTCCGTTAAGAATTACCCAGACCCGGTCGCCGCGAACGGTGATCTCGTAATGGTTCCACTGGCCAACCGGTTTGTCCGCCTGGGTGCGGGGTGTGGCGGCGGCCCGGACTTCAGGCGGCTGATTTTTGTCCATCCGATAGCCATACATCTCGCCGGAACCAATCGGCCAGCACCAGATGTTGATCTGATTTTTGCCGGAGCCGCGCAGCAAAATGCCCGAGTCGGAGTCTGGCAGCGCAAGTTTGATTTCCTTTCCCTGACTGTCGCGCGCGTGGGTGCCGTCGGGCAGGATGTAAAATACATTCGGATTCACGAATGGTGTTTCCTTGATCCGCCAACCGACATGCAGCACAAAGTCGCCATACTCGCGGCCGGTCCACAGGCTCTTGTCGCTCCGGGACTCGCTTTCGGCGTCGTAGTCGATCACGCCGTCGGTCACCTTCCAATGACTATTGTCCCCCTCCGGGACCTTCCAGCCGGAAAAATCGCGCCCGTTGAACAGCGCTACAAAATCGTCCGGAGTCTGAATGTCGGCAGCGATCGCCGCGCCCGACGAGCCGAACTCCAATAGAGCGCCGGCCAGGAAACATGGCCATGAGCATCGCCTGCTGGCCTGCTGAAATACAGATTTCAGACGCGTGAGAGAAATGTTTTTCCGCAGATCGCTCGTGATGCCACTCAGTGGCCGCGAGCAACGATTCGACTTCGGCGTGTGAACAGGTTTCATGATTCTCCACTTGAATACGTCTCGTACCGTCACGCAATGTCCGTTTCCTGGTCAATGGCGAGAATTCAAGAGCGCCGCGCGGCGTGCATCTTCCGCCGCCTCGCTCAAATGGTGGCCCGAACTGTAGCCCGGGTTCTGAGCTGTAGCCGGGTTCTGAGAACCCGGCCCCGGCCTGGCCCGGCGTCTCAGACGCCGGCTACGGAGAACCCCCACTCGGCGTCTGAGACGCCGGCTACAAATCCATGAGATCTGGAACTTCTGATTCTGCGCCGCACGTTGTCCGCTTAACGCGCCGCAAGCTGCTAGGTGCAGCCGGCGGAGCCGTGGCGTGCAGTTATTCGCCAGCAGTCTTCGCTCAGAAAAACAAAGATGATGCACGGTCGTCGGCGCAAAAAAAAGACCCCTACGCCGACGGAATCCTGGTGGACGGCGAACCCCCGCTGCCACAGGACGGAGCGTTTACCTTCGCTGTGCTGCCGGACACGCAGAACTACTCTGAAAAGTTTCCCGCCACCTATCTCGCACAAACTCGCTGGCTGGTGGAACAAAAGGAACGGCGCCGCATCGCGGGCGTTTTCCATCTCGGCGATATCACGAACCACAATACACCAGCCGAGTGGGAAAATGCCCGAGCGGCCATGAAAGTGCTCGAGGACGGTGCTCTGCCCTATTGTCTCATCCCTGGCAACCACGACTACAGCGATGAAGGCGGCTGCAAGGACCGTACGACCAGGCTCAACGACTACTTTCCCGTTGCCGATCTGCGCCGTTTCGCGCACTGGGGTGGAGCTTACGACAAGGAGCCGGATCGCCTTGAAAACAACTTCCAGCTCCTTGACTCGGCGGGACGGAAATTCCTTGTGTTAGGCCTTGAATTTGGTCCGCGGGCCGACGTCATCCGCTGGGCCAATGACGTGGTCACCCGACACTCAGACCGCGAAGTCATCCTGCTGACCCACGCCTTCATTTACCACGACAACACGCGATACGACTGGGCGAAACACGGTGACAAACAGACCTGGAACCCGCATTCCTACGGCGTTGCCGCCGCCACCGGGGGTGATGTGCACGATGGCGAACAACTCTGGCAAAAACTTGTCTC
Organism: Verrucomicrobiales bacterium; assembly: GCA_050998515.1. Lineage (GTDB taxonomy): Bacteria > Verrucomicrobiota > Verrucomicrobiia > Verrucomicrobiales > V1-33 > JBPCQC01. Next base: position 82,184 of record JBPCQC010000001.1, on the reverse strand, counting down.
GCGGCACGAGAATTTCATCCTTGCGCTCAACGGCCATGTCCTGGTGGACGGGCTGGGTCGCCTCGTTACGAAGACACCGGGCGGCCGCGACATTCCGCAGGTCTTGGTCAACTATCAAATGCGCCCCAACGGCGGCGACGGCTGGCTGCGACTGCTCGAGATGGGGAAAGATGGGAACGTCCAGACCTGGGACTACTCGCCCACTCGCAAGCAGCGCAACGAGTCAGAACAGAATCAATTCGCTCTGAAGCTGGCAGAGATCGGGAAGGCCTGATGGAAGATGTGCCGCTGTTAGCCTGCTGCGGCTTTCCAAACCTTCGCCGTCGCCGCCTTCCAAGGCGGCTGGTGGCTCGAAGAAGTGTCACGACGGAGCAAAATGCATGTCTGCAGGTTTGGAAACCTGCGACACGGCAGACTTAGAAGTCTGCGGTACAACATCGGCAATCGAACATCTTGCCGCCAAAGATGTCACAAGCCGTATGAACAAACTGGTTTCTGCCGTTCTCGGTGTATGCGCCATCTCTTTACTGGCCCCAGCCGAGAAGCTGCAGGATTCGGAGACACTGACTTTGCAATATATTTCCGCGCCGGCCGCGGTTGACCGTGCGGTGGGCCGCTTCGGCGATTTTGTGGGAAGGGCGATTGTGGCCGTGGATGAGAAGCGCAACACAATCTCACTCGCCGGAGGAGAAGAAGTTAAGGGGAAGCTCTTGGAATTCCTGCACTCGATCGACAAAAGGCCTGATCAGGTTCGAATAGCCGCGGTCTTTACCAAGGTTTCAAGGGATGCAACGGGGCGGGAAGTTAGGAATGTCATTGCGAAGCCAACAGTTTTTTGTGCCGAAGGAAAAACCGCTACGTTATCTATAGGTGACGATAATGGGGCGCTCGTCGTTGATGTGACGACTACGATTGTTCCTGGAGATTAGAGATAGGCACGAGGGAAGGTCACCTTGCTCGGCGCTCGAGAGGCCCGCCTTTGGACTGCGGGTGACTAGTCTCCGCTTTCCCGCGCGAGGCTTGCCGAGCACTGACTCTCTGCGACAAGTCGCCGTCCCCAAAGCGAAGACGAGTATTCGCAGTCCAAGGTGGAAACGACTTCTTCGGCAACTTCCTTTGTCGCTCATTTTCTCTTTTGTGCCGAGTCATTTGCCAGCACAGTAAACGCGCCATGACTCCCGAAGCCATTAATCACTTGAAGAAGCGCTGCAAGGTTATGCGGCGTCTGATCCGCGAGCATGGCCCGTGCGAACTGGTGCCGAAAGGGGCGCGCTCGCCATTCGAATCTTTGGTGAGGGCGGTGGCACATCAGCAGCTCAATGGCACGGCGGCTGAGAGCATATTGCGACGCTTCCGTGCCCTCTTCCCAAAATTGAGGCGCTTTCCAAAAGCCGATGAACTGGCCGCTATTTCCGACGAGGCCATGCGGGCCTGCGGTTTTTCCGGAGCGAAAATCGCCGCCCTTCGCGACATCGCCGAAAAAACACTTTCCGGTCTCGTTCCCGCCTCGCGGTCCATCCAGAAAATGAGCGACGACGAAATTGTCGAGCGACTGACGCAGGTGCGGGGCGTCGGGCGCTGGACGGTCGAGATGATGCTGATCTTCAAACTCGGGCGGCCCGACGTTCTGCCGGCTGATGATTTTGGAGTGCGCAACGGTTTTCGCATCGCTTTTGGCCTCGATGAAATGCCGCGCCCGCGCGATCTGCTCGAGCACGGAGAACGCTGGAGGCCCTACGCCACGACCGCCGCGTGGTACCTCTGGCGCGCTGCCGACGCGGCGCGGCAACAAAAGCCGCGCGCCGGCGTCAATGCCTGAGACTTGCCTCTCACGCGATTCCCCGCCGCTGCCGGCAGGCTTTGAGCGTATTCTTCATGAGCATGCCGATGGTCATCGGCCCGACGCCGCCGGGCACTGGTGTGATGGCGCGGCATTTCGGGGCCACCTCATCAAAAGCAACGTCACCTGCGAGTTTAAAGCCACTTTTTGTGCCGGGCGCGGCAATGCGGTTGATGCCCACGTCGACGACAACCGCACCCTCCTTGACGAAATCGGCGCGCACCAATCCCGCTTTGCCGATGGCAGAAACGAGGATGTCAGCGCGACGGCTCATCCCGGGCAGATCACGTGTTTTGGAATGGGCTATCGTGACTGTGGCATTTCCGCCCGCACCCTTTGCCATCAGCAAAAGTGCGAGCGGCTTTCCCACGATCATGCTGCGGCCGAGCACGACGACGTGGGCGCCTTCGATGTCGATTCCACTTTCGATGAGCAGGTGCTGGACGCCGAGTGGCGTGCAGGGGACAAATCCGCTTGGGTCTTCCAGCGCTAGCTTCGCCACGTTCACGGGGTGAAAGCCATCGATGTCCTTGCGCGGGTCGATGGCATGGAATATGACCGATTCATCGAGCGGCGGAGGCAGCGGTGACTGCACGAGGATGCCATCGATCACCTCATTGGCGTTGAGTTGTTCGACCACTCGCAAAAGCTCGCTCTGCGTGGTCCAGGCCGGTAGTTCCATCTTCAACGACATCATCCCGAGGTCGTGGCAGCGCCGGGCTTTGCTCGCCACGTACACGCGGGATGCAGGATCCTCTCCGACCATCACCACCGCAAGTCCCGGCTTGATGCCCTTGCTGCCGAGCGCCTCGACATCGAGGCGGCAATCCGCGAACACCTTTTCTGCCGTCGCCTTGCCGTCTAGAAGGTGCATTAACCTTGAATCAAGAGTTGAGGATTAATCGCTAAGAGTTGGAGGGCAGGATGACGAGATTCTTTCGCGCCGGGCAATCTTACTCGTGGTAAACGGCACTCTCCCCTGGAACGAGATCTCTCAACCATCAACCCTGGGCCGGCAATTCGGTTTTTCCCGGTCACCGCCCCGGGGGGAGGTTCGGTGGAAAAATTGACGTGCTGGCGCGGCGCCCCGGAAGAAGCGATTCCACGGATGGATTTTCGGAATTCGGCGTCTCGGGCGTGGTTCCTGGCGATGTACTCTCCTCTGGCGTTTCCGGCGGGGGGGTTGCTTCCGGCTTGGTGGCAACGGCTGTCGTCGCCGGCGCAGAAAGCAATTGCCGCATCTCCCTGACCCATGAGGGCGCCTCCTTGTGCGCCGCGTTTTGTTGAATGATAAGCAGCATCTTGCTGGTTACCTGTGGGTTTCCCGCCTGGAAAATGTCCCTGGCCATTCCCCATTCCAGCCGTGGCTGAGTGTTCTCGCGGAAAAACTTCGTTTGAAAATCCGAATCGGCCGCCGCCGCCAGTGCTGCTTCCTGCTGAATGCGCTTGTTCCAGACCGCTTGCAAACGGGCCGGATCTTTCCTGAAGCGGTAAAAGGGGAGGATCACGCCTTCGTAGGCGGTCGAAATATCGCCAGGCAACGGAGACCAGCCTTCGGATACCGTGACTGTGGCGTCGAGCTTGAAGCGGCGCGCGACGGCAGTTCCGAGCACTGGCTGGTCAAGCGGCCCTCGATTGGCCAGCATGTCTTTTCCGCCGCGAGCGAGATCGTCAAAATAGGAAACAAGATTGCTGATGACCTCAGCCCGGTCGGCCTCAGTGCTGGCTGTCGAGGCCTTGATGGTAAGCAGGAGGTACTGAAAATGCAGCCGCAAAGCAGTTGCCGAGCCCGGAGCGTGAAGTCGCTTGAGCGCACCTTCCCGCCATTCCCGCCACTCGTTCTCTTTTTTGTCTTTTGCTTTAAATTCCACCTCGCGCACAGAATCCGCCCACAGATCAATCGCCTTCGCATCACTGCCTGCGGCCTCCCGAATAACTTCCACCGAGGCCAGGTTGTTTCCGGTGCGCGACTTTGCCATGTTGTCTTCGACCTTTTGCAACTGTTCGAGGATCTTGGCGTCTTCCGGACTGGGCTCCGCATCCTGAGAAAAACAGAAGGCGCCTGGGACAAAGGCGCCGGCCATGCCGCATCGGAAAATCAACAAAACGTGAGTGCTGCGCAGTTTCATAACGGAGAAAAGAGGACCCAACCTAGAAGATCTCTCGCCGCCTTACAAGCAGCCGCCAGCCCAGCCAACCCACCGAGAAAACCCTACGTCCGTTGGCCCGCGGCGAGCTCCTGAACCTGCCTGACCACCTGGTCGACGCTCTCTTCCAGAGTCGATGTGCCGGCGGTGACACCTACCCTGGCTACTCCCCCGAACCATTCAGCCTTCACGTCGCCGGGTCCCACGACGTGGTAGGCCCGCACACCAAGTTTCTCCGCCCCGGCGACCAATTCCGCTGTGTTGTTGCTATTGCGGCCGCCGACCACGATTACCACCTCGCTTTCCCGGCACAGTTCTTCGAGCGCCGCCTGCCGATCCTTGGTCGGCTGGCACACCGTGTCCACGAAACGGACCTCCGAGGCAGGGTGACGGCGCTGAATTTGTGACACAAAGTATTGCACCCGTTTTATCGGCTGGGTCGTCTGGGAAATCACCCCAATCCTGTGATGATAGGGCAGAGACTCGATGTCCTCCTCGGTTTCGATCACCACGGTCTGGGGAAAATCGCCGGTCAGCCCCCTGACTTCGACGTGCCCTTTCTTTCCAATCACGATGGGCGAGAAATCCGCAGCAATGAGCGCCTGCAGCGCCGCATGGGCTTTGCGCACCAAAGGACACGTGGTGTCGGTTACCCGGAAGCCCGCGTTCCTCCATGCGGCCCGTTGCCCGTCAGCCGCGCCGTGGGCGGTGATGACGACATCGCGGGTCGTGGCTTCCGCCACGTCTTCCAAAGCGCCCGAACGCACACCGAGCGATTCGAGGTGCGCCGACACCACCGGGTTATGCACCAATTGACCCAGAACTGTTACCGGTCCCCCCAAGCTCAGTTCATGCGTCTTGCGCAAGGCGTCACGAACGCCGAAACACATCCCAAAATGTCGAGCCAGGGTGATTTTCATGTCGTGGAAAAAAGAAAAGAAAGCGCAAGGCCACCATATGCTTTGTCGCACAAAGTAAAGTGGCAACAACAATTATTTTCTTCCTTGTTTCACGATCTGTTCCAGGAGGGAGAGGTAAGCCTGGAAGGCGGCGCGGCCGGGGGCGGTGAGGGCGTAATTGGTTTGCGGGCGCGGGTCGGCGGGCTGGCGGGACATGGAAACATAGCCAGCGTCGTAAAGGGTGCGGAGATGAGTGATGAGATTTCCGTCACTCATTTTGAGCTCGGTTTTCAGGTCTTGAAATGACCACGCGGGCCGGGCCGCGAGCAATGTCATGATCGAAAGGCGCCCGCGCTCGTGGATGAGCTTGTCGAGCCTGGAGAAATCGATCATGTGCGCCCGAGGCGTGAGGAGATGATAACTGCGGCGGCGTAGAGGATGTGGAGCGCGCCGAAGGTAAGGGCGGTGATGGCTGAAGTGTCGAGCCAATCAGCGGCGCCGAGACGGGAAAGCGCGAGAAGAATGAGCGCAGCGAGCACAAACGCCCTGCCCAGGCGGGCGATGGACGCGGGCGCGAAACTCGCTGTGGCCAGCAGTGCCAGCCCATAAAAGACGGCCCAGCTCAAGGCGCACATGGAAGGTGAATGATCGATAATGAAGTTGAGGCCGAACACGAAGCCGGCGAGCAAGGGTGGGGCGAGCGCGCCCATGGCCAGCTTCATTCCAGGCGACAAAAACGCGGCGCCTCGGCGCCGGGCGTCACGCCACAACAAAAACATGTTCACGGCGCTCAGAAAAGCGAACAAAGTCAGCCAGGAGCGATGAAAAGAGGCGGAGTTTAGCGCATGGGTACTCTGCCACCAACTGAGCCCCAGGGCACATAACCCGCCCAGCATCGCGGTCGGAGCAGAAATCGCCCGATAAACAGTCGAGCGCTCCATCAACTGGCGAATCACCCGCAAATGTTCGGCTGCATCAGAGGTGGTCATGCCTAAACTTTGCATCACAAAGAGCGGAGCGCAAGCCAGCAGGCATCGTGGCGCAACGCGGACGCGGCGCCTCGCTGGCCTGGTCTTCTTACATTTCCTCTTCCAATGGCAGCAGGCTGCACAATAAGGCCGCCAAATGGCGATGGAGTGCGGCCTTTGGCTCGGCGCGTCGGGTGCAGGTGCGTCCATTTTCCTCGGTGGTCCACAACAGGCGCCCCCGAGCGTCAAGGTGGAGCCGATAGGAATTGGCGGGCAGGGTCGCCTCCTCGAAGAGCGCGCAAACTTCCTTTGCCAGGTCCGCGCTTTCGACGAGCAGCCCCATCTCGGTATTGAGGCGGGCCGAACGAGGATCGGCGTTAAGCGAGCCGACACAGACTTGACTGCCATCGAAGACATAGGCCTTGGCGTGCATGCTGGTCAGTTTCGAGAGTCTGTATCCGTGCCTCCGTCGCCTCGGTGTGACGGCCGGCTTAAACTCGTGCAACTCGACGCCCATTTTCAGCAGCTCATCCCGGTAGCGGCCGTAGACACCGTGAACGCTCGCGACGTCAGTCGAGCCGAGCGAGTTGGTCAGCACTCGGACGCGCACGCCGCGCTGCCGAAGTCGCTGGAAGAAGCGGAGACCGCCTTCCCCCGGAATGAAGTAAGGGGTGATGACGATGAGCTCGGACCTGACGTCGTTCGCCGCCCGAGCCAAATGGGGGCCAAGCACGAATTCCTCCTCGGGCTTGACTATGCCGGCCACCTTTTCGGGCAGATCACAAACCACGCGGGCGCGGGCCCAGATCCACGGCAGCTTCGCCTTTCGCAGGCGGGCTGGCAGATTGGATTCGCCCACCCGACCGAGATAACTTGACGCCGGCTCTGTCCGCCGGAGTGCCGCGAGACCGCGGCGCGCCGCGGTCAATTTTCCGGGCGAAGCGCGTGCCGTGCGAAAAGCCTGCACCGGCACAGCCCAGCGACTGTTCCAGTAACGATCGAACGCCCGCGATGCCTCCTGAACCACCGGGCCAATGGCGAGCAAGTCCAAGTCTTGAAAATTCCGGTCCCCAACTTCGGAAAAATACTGGTCGCCAAGGTTGCGTCCGCCGATGATGGCCGCCCGATTGTCTGCGGCGAAAAGTTTGTTGTGCATGCGGTGATTCAATCGGCGCCGGTCGGCCAAAAACTCGACGATGCGAGTGACGCCGGAGGGGTCATCGCGCCCGACGAACGGGTTGAAGACGCGGACTTCGATATTTTCATGGTGGTCGAGTGCGCCGAGACGGGCATCACGGCCGAGCAGGCCGATATCGTCGATGAGCATGCGGACCCGCACGCCACGATCGGCGGCAGCCAGCACGCGTTCCATGAGCAACCGCGCGGTCACATGCGCATGGATGTAGTAATATTGCATGTCGAGTGACTGCCGGGCGGCATCCGCCAGAGCCACGCGCGCCGCGAATGCGTCAATGTTCGAATCCAGAGCATGGAAACCCGATTGGCCGGGATGGGTCGCCGCGATTTCCGCTGGCCCAGGCCCGAATGCGGAATCAAGCGCGGGCGGGAGGGACTGCGAATCGGTTTTCTGATAACCAGACCGGACGCTCGAGCAACTGGTGAACGACGTGACCAGCCCGACCGCGAGGATCGCGCAGCCATGCCACACGGGCCAGGCGTTGTGACGCTGGGCCAGCACAGCCCAGCGGCCCGAGGGCGGGCCGTCTCCAGAATGGCGCGCACGGCGGCAAATTGGAGACGGCGCGCCCTCGCGCCGCCCGTCTCCAGCGCCGTGCGCGCGACCGCAAATTGATGGCGCGCCCTGGCGCCGCCATTGACCGTACGCATTGCTGCCCGGCTCAGGGCAACGGCTCTGCCTCTTCAGCATATAGCAGTGGTAAATCCAACCGCAAAAAATCGTCGCTGGGATTGATCTTGTTTAGCTCCCGCTTGCTCAACCATGGCACCAGCCTCAGTCGAAATTGTTGCCCAATCTGATATCGAGCCGACGGTTGCACCTTCCGCTTTTTGAAATTCCACAACACCACCACGGCATCCGGGAGGGAATAATCACCGGAAACCACGCGATCTATGCCGAACTCCGCCGTGTAAACCGCATCGTCGTAATCGAAGGTCAACACATCCTGCAAGGCGGATTTTGCCTTCAGCGTGGCTTCCACCACCATGGATCCCGCCATCCCGCCTTCTGTGCTTTTGTTAGGATTAAATGCAACCCGGCGCCATTCCACTTTGCTTTCCAGGGCTGCCGAAGCCGGCAGGAAAAAGTCGCGTTCTGCCAACACCCAAAGGACGATTTTTTTGCTGCGCACTATGTCGTCCGGGAGGCGGGCCAGCCGTTCTCGAGACTCCGTAGCGCCGCCCCCATTGACCGCCAGGACATGCAGCGGCTGGCCCAACTGGTGCGCAAGATGCGCGGCAAGACCGCAGGCCGGCGCCGACCATCCGAGGTCAGTATCCTCGAAAATATTGACGAAGGAATCGCCGAGCAGCACCACGGGGGATTCTTCGTTCGAGAAATGCGCGACGGGGGATGGCAATAACTCGACCCGTTCCGGTCGGAAGGCGGCCACGCCCACCGGAAGTTCCAGTGCCTTGACGAGGTCCCCGACCGCCTCCATTTTGATTGGTTGTGCGTCATTCGAGGGCGCGGGGCCTTGCGAAAGTGCGGCCGCAATCAGCCGAGCTACTTCGCGCATCGCGCGGGGGTTCCAATGGGTGTCCTGGACAAGAAATCCGCCGCTCGCATCTGTTGGACTGACCTGTTTTCGCCACTCATCGAGGCGGATGGTCTGCACCCCGGCCTCTGTCAGCGCCTGGTAAAAGCGCTCGGCCGATGGGTGTGGTGGAATTCGGTCCGACTCACCGGTGTTCAGTAAGACCGCGGCTTTGTCGGGGACCGGCACCAAAACAAGCCGGGCGCCGCGCTCGCGGAGCTGTCCGGCAAAATCCTCGATGATTGGAAGCGGCGGCTGCCAGTCGCCCAGGGCGGGATCTTTTGCCACACTTCGAGGTTCCGGGGTCAAGGCGCCATAACCGGTCAGGGCGCGCAACCCGGTCCGAAGATAGAGACGCCGGTCGGTTCCGATGAAGACTTTGCGATTGCCCTCGCGAAAAAGTGAGGTCACGACCCACTGTGCGCCTTGCCGCAACGGCTTCACCCAGCTTGCTTCGTCGACCCGTTTTTCGAAAGCGCGCAGCCGATCCACGACTTTCGTGCCGCGGCCGAAGATGATTTGAGCGGCGTCGCCCCGAATACCGTCTCGTGAAAACTCGCGCGCCACCGGAGGCACGGCCAGCATGAACAGAAACCCGATGATGAATATCCACAGGCCCACCTCCGAGACGCGGACCTCCTCACGCGGATTTCTTTCTTCGCCGTAGGAGCTTTGAGTGTGGATTGGCATCAGAATTGAAAATAAAGAAACGGGTTGAAGCCCTGCCGGGACATTTCGCCGAGGCTGAGGATGAAAAGAAACAAGCCGAGCGTGACTTTCCACCAGGAGAGTTTTTCGAGCAGTCGATGAGTGGTGGGCGCCAGCCAGGCGACTCCGCCGCAAAGTGCCAGCGAGAACAAAGCGTAGGGCGTCGTGATCTCGGCCAAAAGTAGTGACTGGGTGGCCGCTTCGCCCCCACGGCCGAACATCGCTGCCACGTAGCGGGTCGCGACTTCCATGTTCTCCGCACGAAAAAACACCCAGGTCACCAGCAGGATGGCAAAAGTCAGCCCAACCCGAATGGGGGCGGGCAGCCGCGCAAAGAGTGATTGCCTGCCTAATACCCTTTCGAAACTCAGCATCAGACCGTGAATGGCGCCCCAAATCACGAAGGTCCATTGAGCGCCATGCCACAGGCCGCCCAGCACCATGACCGTAAGAAGATTGACGTAAGTTCGCCCCGGCCCTTTGCGGTTGCCGCCCAGCGGGATGTACAGATAATCGCGCAGCCAGGTGGATAATGAAATGTGCCAGCGGCGCCAGAACTCACTGAACGACGACGAGCGGTAGGGCGCATTGAAGTTCTCAATAAAGTGGAATCCGAACATGCGGCCGAGCCCAATCGCCATGTCCGAATAGGCGGAGAAGTCGAAATAGATTTGAAACGCAAAAGCGGCAGCGCCGAGCCAGGCCGCCCCAGGAACGAGAATCCCGTCGCCCGCGCCGAAACAGGCATCCGCGATCGGACCCATTGGGTTGGCCAGGAAAATCTTTTTTGCAAAGCCGAAACAAAACCGCGAAATGCCCATGACAAAGCCCGCCGGGGTGTGCTCGCGATAGCGCAGTTGTTCCGCGATGCTCCTATAGCGCACGATGGGACCAGCGACGAGTTGCGGATACATCGAAACGTAACACGCAAAATCAATGAACGAGGCCGCGGGCCGGGCGTGTCCGCGATAAAGATCGATGCAATAACTCATCGATTGAAAGGTGTAGAACGAGACGCCGACGGGCAGGACGACGCGGCGCACCCATTCGGGCGCGGAGGGCGGCGCAAAGCCGAGACCCTGAGCGACGTCCCCCGCCGCCCCGACGGCGAAGCCGGAATACTTGAAAAAGGCCAGGATCGAGAGATTGGCGGCGATCGAAAGAATCAACGCGGTGCGGCGCTGATCCTGAGTCGAACCCGGTAGAGTGATCCATTTTCCACAGAAATAATCAAGCGTGGTCGAGCCGAGCATCAGCAGCGTGAACCAAGGGTTCCACCACCCGTAAAACACGTAGCTGACCAGCGTAAGAACGAGATGACGTCCGAGACGCGGCGCTGCGTAATACAACAGCAGCGACAGCGGCAGAAAATAGAAGATGAAAATCTGGGACGAAAAAACCACGCGGGCAAATGACGCCTCCGAGAGTGGACGGGCGCGCCCAACCTTCAAGTGCGAGCGTGCGTTTTACGTTGGGCCACTGGCGAGACGCCTACATTCATATATCTTGTCCTTTGGAATCGGCTCCACTGGGAGACCGATTGCAGCGCAGCATTAGCGGGCGTTGAGATTCTGGGGAGCGCACGCGCCCTCGCGTGTGGTGGTCGGCGCCCTCGCGTGTGGTGGTCGGCGCCCTCGCCGACCAAAGTTCGAAATCGAATCGGCGAAGGCGCCGATTCGGACACGCGATGGCGCGTATGCTCCCCGGTCTCTCAGACTCGCAATCGCTGCATTATCCAGTTTATGAAGGCGCAATTCTGGGACGAGACGCCCCGCGCCCCTTTCTGCAAACCTCGCAGCTATTTTCGCGTGATGCGCAGTTTTTTGACCGCGGTCTCGAGTGCCGCAACCGCTTGCATGACTTCGTCGTGAGTGTTCATGCGCGAAAACGAAAACCGCAACGTCTCGCGGGCCTGCCTTGGAGTCAGACCCATCGCTGTGAGCACATGGCTGGGCTGAATCGCTCCGGTCTGGCAGGCAGAACCGCTCGATACGCAAATGCCGGAATTGTCGAGCAGAATGATGGCTCCCTGGGCGTCGACACCGTCGATGCGGATGTTTGAAGTATTCGAAAGCCGTGGCGCGCCGGTTCCATGGATCTGCACGCCTTCGATGCGCCGCTGAATTTCGCTTTCAAAGAAGTCGCGGCATTCAGCCGCCTTGTTGCCGTCTTCGCGGTGCGAGCGAGCTGCTTCGGCTGCCGCGCCCAACGACACGATGTAGGGAACGTTGAGCGTCCCGCTGCGCCTCCCGCTTTCCTGGCCGCCACCGAGCAGCCACGGATGAAAGCGAACCGTCTTTTTTATGTACAGCGCTCCGATCCCTTTGGGCGCATGAAATTTGTGCCCGCTGAAACTCGCGTAATGAACCGATATCGCTCCAAGATCGATCGCCATTTTACCGGCGGCCTGGACAGCGTCAGTGTGAAAAAGAACGCCCTTCGCCTGCGCGATCTCCGCGGCTTCCGCGATAGGCTGCAGGACGCCAGTTTCGTTGTTCGCCCAAATGAGTGAAACCAGCGCAGTCTCATTGCTGCGAATGCTGCGTTCCAACTCGCCGAGGTCAATCAAGCCTTCTCTGTTCACCCCGAGGCGGGTAATTCCGTATCCCCGCTTTTCGAGTTCTTCGCAGGGCACGAGTGTCGCTTCGTGCTCCGCGGCGGAAGTGACCAGGTGTTTGCGCTCGGGATACAACGCGGCGGCGGACTGAATGGCGGCATTGCTCGATTCCGTGCCGCAACTCGTGAAGACGATCTCTTCAGGCTCGGCCCCAAGCAACGCGGCTGTTTGCTGTCGCGCCAATTCGACCGCTTCCCTGGCCCGCCGGGCAAACCGATAGCCGCTCGATGGGTTCGCCCAGCATTCGGTCAGAAAGGGCGTCATCGCCTCGAGGGCTTCGCGGCAGACCGGCGTGGTCGCGTTGTTGTCGAGATAAATCATGGGCAGGGGATTCACAGTTCACCTGCGGCGCCTTTCGTGCAACGATTCGCCATGACTGAAGCTCTCATGAGTTTGTTGGAAAGATTCAACCCTCACCCGTGGAAAATCATCGGCCTCATAGGCGCAGCGATGTTCGGCTGTCGCTGGGTGGTCCAGGCCTGGGTCTCGAAAAGAGCAGGGCGGAGCGTTATCCCGCTCTCCTTCTGGCTTATCAGCCTCACCGGAAGTTTGCTCACGCTCTTATACTTCATCTTTTACCGCGTCGACTCCGTCGGCATCCTCAACAACCTCCCGCCGTTTCTTGTTGCCCTTTATAATCTGCGGCTGGCGCTAAAAAAACAAGAGGCCGCGATCACTGGGGCGCAAGTGTAGCCGGGCTGGTGGAGACGGCCCGCTCTCAGGCCGCGGGGCAGTTGCGTTAGAGCGGCGCGAGGGCGCGCCGTCTCCAGAAAAGTCCAGCGTGCTTACTGCAGCCGGTAAACGATCCGCGCCTTATCCCGATCGTAAGGCGACATCTCGATTTTCACGCGATCCCCGATGACCAGGCGGATGAAGCGTTTGCGCATCTTTCCTGATATATGCGCGAGCACCTCGTGTTTATTGTGGGGAATCTGTACGCGAAACATCGTTCCAGCCAGAACGGCGGTGATTGTGCCCTCCATTTCGATGGCCCGGTCTCTGCCTTCCTCACTCACCTCGGGCGGCCCCGGTGGCGGTGTTGGCGCCATGGGAGGACGATAGCCGCGTGGCCTGTTGCCACGTGAGGGAGGTTTGCGTTGCGGTCTGGCCATGCGAAAAAGCGGAAGAAACTTTCGCGTCTTTGCGCGCTTTACAACCTATTTCTCGCGAAGCCAATCCTTAGCCCGGCTCCCGGTTTCAGAACTCACGGCTCACAGTTCACGGGACCCATGTTACTTTCCGCGTGCTTTTTTTCCCTGGGTGGCTCCTATTCTTTTCCCACTTCTGACCTCAAAATTATATGACCTACCCCAAACTTCACAACGCGATGTGGCCCGGCCTGGTCGGCAAAGGACCAGATTCCGAGCCGCCCATCAGCCTCGAACGCATGCTTGAATTGACGGCCAACGCCGAGGTCGATGGCCAGCGCTTCGAGGGCGTCGACCTCTTCCTTTTTCTGCCACACACTGATCCCGATGCCTCCGACGATGACCTCCGCCGCATGGCTGATCTCATCGCGTCCAAAAACCTCGCCGTGGGTTCGCTCGTCGCGCCAGTTTGGCCGGGGACAGTCGGCAGCACGGCCATGGGCGGTCCGGAAGACCGGAAAAAATTTGTCAGCGCAGTCGAAAAGGCTTGCCGCATCGCGGGTGTTCTCAACCAGCATGGGGTCCGAAAGTACGGCGTCATTCGCATCGATGCCGCCGATGGCCCAACGCATTGGGCCGAGGATCCCAAGGCCAACACGAAAAAGATCGCGGAAACCTTTCGCGAGGCCGCAAAAGTCGCCAAAGATCATGGCGAGCGGCTTGCTGCGGAAGGGGAGATTTGCTGGGGCGGAATGCATTCCTGGCGGTACATGCTCGAAACCCTCGAGACCGTGGGGCTGCCCGAGACGGTGGGCTTTCAGGCTGACCTGGCACACACCTATCTTTATTTGCTCGGCTACAATGCGCCTGAGCATGCGCTTCTCAAACCCAACTACACGCAGGAGGAATTCGACGCCGCCTACAAAGAGATGACGGATGCCCTGCGACCGTGGACCATCGACTTCCACGTCGCGCAGAACGACGGCAGCGTTCACGGCGCCGGCTCACACGACAAGACCGGACGCCATTGTCCGGCCGACGACCCCAACGGCAAGCTCGACATCACCAAAGCCGCCGGCCATTGGCTCAAGGACGCTCCGGCGCGCGGCATCCGTCACATTTGCTGGGACGGTTGCATGTTCCCCAATGCCATGCTCGAAACCCAGCAAACCTGGAACACAATCCTCGGCGCCATGATCAAAGTGCGCGAAGCACACGGATGGAGCTGAGAAACTTCGGAGTGTTAATTCTCCTTCTGCGGAGGAACGTTTTGCGGGTGGGGCGAGACTCAGTCGAGCCGCAATGAACCGGGGCGAGACTCAGTCGAGCCACATAATTTTGACCGCAGCACATCGCCGGACCTTGGCGATGGCGCTGATTTTCCCACTGTGAAGCTCGCCCTCGCTCAAATTCGCGTCGTGGGAGGCGAGCCGGCGGTGAATTTGCAGCGCGCTGAGTGCGCGATCATGGCAGCAGGTGCCGGCGGAGCTGACATCGCCCTGCTTCCGGAGGCGCTCGATTGCGGCTGGACGCACCCGTCGGCGCGGGAACTTGCGGGTGCCATTCCGGGCGGTTCGGCGTATGAGCGGCTGCGTGAGGCGGCGGCACGCGCGCGGATTTATGTTTGTGCTGGGATTGTCGAGCGCGCAGGCGATGTCCTGTTCAATGCCGCGGTGCTCTTTTCACCGCGTAGCGAACTGCTGCTTCATCATCGCAAAATCCACGAACTCGAGATCGCGCAAAATCTTTACGCGCGCGGCGATCGCCTTGCCGTGGCGCACACCGCGCTGGGGACACTCGGTGTGATGATCTGCGCCGATGCTTTCGCACCCGGCCAGAGCCTCTCACGCGCGCTCGGCCTGATGGGCGCGAGCCTGATTCTTTCGCCGTGCGCCTGGGCCGTCCCAGCCGATCACGACAACACCGTCGAGCCGTATGGCCAGCTCTGGCGTGATGCGTATGGTCCCGTCGCGCGTGATTTCCGCTTGTGGATTGCGGGCGCAAGCAACGTCGGATCGATTCCTGCAGGACCATGGTCTGGCCGCAAATGCATCGGCTGCTCACTGCTCGTCGGTCCAGACGGCCTCCCGCATGTCGAAGGCCCTTACGGCGAGGCTGCGGAAACTCTCCTCTTCGCTGACGCTGGCACGTCATTTGCACCTGGTTCTTCAAAGTGATCGATCCGCCAACACCGCAAAGAATAGCCGGCCAAGATGGCCGGCGTACGCACAGGCAGGATGCCCGGCCTGGGTCCTGCCGTGCCACGAGCTTTCAGCGCTTTCAGCCTGCGGCATTTAGTTTGAAGTGGAGATTCTCACCTCGCGGAGGCCCGATCAACGCGCGCTGACGCTGGGTGGCAGGCCCCACTGTCGGCGCAGGAGCAGACTCTCCAACGGCAGGCGCTCGACCGGATCAGTAACGTGGTTCAACGCCTTCCATGCCAATTCAGATTCATGTGCGGGGAAGTTCCAACAGAGCGAGCGACAGAGCGAGTGCGCCACCGCTCCCCGCACGCTTTCGGGGAGGTTTTCCAACGCAGTCATGGCGACGCCCCGATTGCCATGCTCGATCTGCGCCCAAAGCAGTCTGGCCACAAACGGTGCATTGAAGCTTGGCACCTCGGCGAGAGGCTGGTCGAGAACCTTCGCGATGAACGGTGTCAGTCCGGGATCGGCAAAATTCTCGCTCACGACTGCATACGTTCGCTCTGCCGGTGAAAGCGTGGCCGCGACCTCGAGCGCCGCCGTGGGATCAACGGCGAACCACCGGCTGAAGGCGCCGGAGCGGAACTCCAACCGTTGCGCATCGTCGCGGGCAAATACCGCCGCCGGATCATGCTGTATCCACGACGAGCGCAGTGCGCTTTGCAACTGCACGCGTAATTTGTCGTTAGGCACATTGTTCAGAAGTTCCGCCGTCGATTCGAACTGCGTGGCGGGCAGTCGTTCGAACCAGTCCGCAACGAAACCTGGGTCGGCGGATTGCGAAAATGGCTGATTCAATGACCATTCGAGCGCGGCTTCGGGATCGCGCGCCACCCAGATTTGCATGGTCGAGGAGAAGGCTTGGCCCCGGAGTGATTTGCCCGATTCCACCGATATTCCGGCCAAAGCTTCCGCGGCCATCTGTGGTTCACGCTCTCCGGCGATGCGCAAGACCTCGATTTTGTGCGAGAGCGCGGTGTTTTGCGCATCGGGCCAATGCTGCTGGACCCATTGAATCGCTTCCGCGGGTTCAAGTCGTGCCATCATTTGCGCGAGCCGGCCGGCGGCGCGTGGATGAGTGTTGGCAGAGCTGGGATCGAGGCTCTCGAGCGACCGCAGGAATTCCCCCGCCCGATGTGCGGGGACCTGACCGGCAAGAATCTCGAGCGCCGTGCCATCGAGGCGGCCATTCTCATCCCGGCAAAATTCGAATGCCTGCGCCGGTGCCTTCGCGGCCATGACTCGCGCGAAACCCTCCATGGCCTCGTCCGAGGCAAATTGTTCCATCCACGGTTCTGTTTCGGCGAGCGAACGCGCAGCCAGACTTTCGAGCGCGATGGCAACAATTTGCGGAGACAGATTTCGTTCTTTGGCCACGACGAGGGCGGCCTTGGGGTCGTCTTCCGCGAGCACTTCAAAAACCGCCTCCATCGCTTCCGGAAACTCGCTCGCCTCCGCGCCATCGAGTGCCAGTCCGAGATCGAGCCGCGCCAGTTCCCGAAAGGCGTTCGCCACAACCTTGCGACTGTCGCTTTCGATAAAAACCCGTTCGATCACGTTTCGCCATTCGAGAAACTCGTCGCGGAGCGCGCCATCGATCGCCAGCCGTCCGAGAAATTTTCGAAGACCAGCGGCGCTCGTCTCGATGACTTGATTCAGCCACTCGACCTGCTGCGCTGCCGGCAGCGCCTCGAGCTCCTGACGCCAGGCGCGCAGCGTCCTGGCCGGATCTTCCGATGCAGCCAGTGCATCGAGGGAAAAGCGGGACTTGTTTGACGTGGGGACGGAGCTCCTGGTGGCGGCGTTTTCCTGTGCCAGAGCGCCCGTCGTCGCCTTCCAGGCAAGTCCCGTGGCGAAACGCACCGCCGGCTTGAGTTCCCAAAGGATTCTGCCCCCAAAGCCGAGTGCCATGCCCAGCACCAGCCGCAAGATCCATCCGGCGAAGCGTCGCGACGTGATGAACGCGAAAGTCGAATTCATCTCCATCGCGTTCGTGGTTTTTGAGATCGCGACGGTTCCCGCACGGCCGCCTCCGCTGCGGCTCGCACATTTTCGTCGTGAATGCTCGCGGCCCACTGAGCTGCGGTTTCCGGATCCGCCGAGGCCGACCCGCGAACCAGCGCCAGCACCGCACGATCTCGCACAGCTCCGGCTGGCAGCGTTCCAACCCACTCGGAAGCCCGCAACGAGTTCTGCCGCATAAAATTTTCGACGACCACTTCGGCGGCGACCGCGGCCTCGAGATCGTTGCGAGCGATTGCTCCGCTACTCAGCAGAACATCGGCCGCGTGTTTTGGCGATTCTTCGGATGAACCCGCCGCCACCTGGGTTCCCCACTTCGCTTGAAACTCGACGGGCTGCGCCAAAAACGCGTCGTGTGCCTCCTCCACTCGAGCGCGGCGTGGGTGAGTCATCATGGCCGCCATGACAGCGTCTCCTGTCTCACCGAGGCCTCGCGCCCGCCCGACAAGCTCGGCCACCGGTTGTCCGATGTTCCATGCGTTCGCGATGCCAGCCGCGATGGCGTTTCGCCTGGAAGGTTCCGCCTGGCTTTCGAGCAGATCAGCCAGACGCTTCGGTTGCGCTCCCAATTTGTCAGCAATCCGGGCCATCTCGACACCGGAGAGGGGAATGTCAGGATGCTTGAGCATGACCTCCGCGGCGACCTCCGGTGCCTGGCTGCACAATCGGCCGAAGGTTCCCCAGACATCGAGTCGCCGCCAATCACCTCCTGGCGCCTGGCGCCACTCCTTAATTAAATCGTCCCGCTTCCACCAATCGGGACTAAGCGCCACCATTCCGCGCAACTGGTCCCGATATTCAGGCATGCACTTCTCCGCCATCCAATTCACGGCATCCTTCGGCGAGGCGTCCGGAGTTTCGCTCATAAAATGCTCGACCGCCGTGAGTTGCAGCCAACGCATCAAAGCCGGGTGCTTCGTCTGCGCACACAGATCGCGCCAGGAATCAGCCCGGCCGCTTTTCGGGATCGAGCCGACGTTAGCCCCCGAAGCAATTTCCCCTTCGCTCAAAAAAGCCGACAACGTTTTCATTTGCTTGACAGGATCGCCCTGCGAAAAGGCGCCGCTCACCAGGTTCGGCAACGGCCAATCTCCAGGACTGCGGTGCAGCGCCCGGTAATACTTAAGGGCCGCCGCAGCATCACGGGCCGCCCAATCAAAGGAGAGTCGCTCTTCCAACCTCGCCAGATCGGAATTTGATCCTTTCCTGGCTGCCCGCTCGTCGTGGAGGAAGTCGATCGCGGCGGCGGGATCCACGGCGGCCCAGGCGAGCATGACCTGTCGCAGTCCTTCGTTGCGCAGAGACGGAAATGGCGCCCGCAGGAGATTGCGCGCCAAAGCCGCAAAGTCACTCACTTCGTTCCGGGCGAGCGCGGCGCGAAGGTCCAACAGCGTTCGGCTGGGACGCCCGGGTGCAGCGATCCCGGCGATAAGTTGCGCGGCGGCGGCATCCCGCACACCGGTTTTGGGTGGTCGGGTCAGCGCGGGGGAGGCTGTCGAGTCATGGAGTCCGCTCAAGGTTTCGGAAAAAATCTCGGGGCCAGTTAGTTTGCGCAGCCACCATCCGGCCGTCGCACCAAGGACAATGACGAACAACGTTAAGGCCTGGCGAAGCAGGAATTGTTTCCAGCGAATTCTTTGACGCAGGCTTTTTTCCACGGGCCGGACTCTACACCCATTTTTCACTCGCCAGGCGACACGATCTCCCAAAGGTTCGTTGTGATGGAACAGCTTTCTTCAGTGGCGGCGGTGCTGGAATTGCGCGAGACGCTCGATCGCGAGGGCCGGCGACTCGTTTTCACCAACGGATGCTTCGATCTCCTCCACACCGGTCATGTCCGCTATCTCACGCAGGCCCGGCGGCTCGGCGATGCGCTCGTGGTGGCGCTCAATTCCGATGCTTCGGTGCGCGCGCTCAAGGGCGCGGGCCGGCCCGTCACCAACGAAGCCGATCGCGCCGAAGTTTTGTCCGCCCTGCGCGCCGTCGATGCTGTGCTTGTCTATGGTGAAGAGCGGTGCACGAATTTGATCGAAGCCATTCGCCCCCATATTTATGCGAAAGGAGGCGATTATACCGCGGCCTCTTTGAATCCTGAAGAAAAGGCAGCCCTGGATGAAGTCGGCGCCGAAATCCACATCCTGCCACTCGTCCCGGGCAGGTCGACCACCGCCACGCTGGCACGACTGGCAAAATCCGGAATCCGGAATCCGGAATCCGAAATTCAGAGGCTTCGCCTTGGCGTACTCGGTTCCGGCCGGGGCAGCAATTTCGAAGCGATCCTTAAGGCCATTGCTGATGGCATTCTTGACGCGGAGGTTGCCCTGGTCATTTCCGATGTGGAAAGCGCGCGAATTTTGGAAATCGCGCGTGCGGCCGGCATCCCTGCTGTGTTTGTCGACCCCGGGCCCTTCTCGACCAAGCTGGCGGACGCAGCCCAACTGGAAATCTCCGATCGGTTGCGCGACGCGGGTGTCGATCTCGTCGCTCTCGCCGGATTTATGCGGCGCTTGAAGGAACCCGTGCTCTCGACCTTCGCCGGACGCATTCTAAACATTCATCCTTCGCTGTTGCCTGCTTTTCCCGGTCGCGACGCGTGGCAGCAGGCGCTGAATTCAGGAGTGGCTGAAACCGGCACCACCGTCCATCTCGTCACGGCCGATATCGACGCCGGTCCGATCCTCGGTCAGGAAAAAGTCCCCATTTCCGCCGGAGACACCGTCGAGTCCTTGCGACAAAAGGTTTCGCAGGCTGAGCATCGACTCTATCCACGCGTCATCGCCGCTTACGGCGCACGGCTTTGTTCGGGTGGCGTTTCGAGAGAGTGGGATAAGGTCGTTTCTTCGCAGCGTTCTGACCCTCAATGAAGAAGTCCATGGATAATAATTCAATCGAGATGATGCGGCGGGCGTTGCGTGATGTTGCCGACTTCCCGAAGCCGGGAGTGGTTTTTAAAGATATCACGCCGCTCATCGGGGATCCACGCCTTATGCGCCTGTCCATCGACGCGTTGGTCGAACACGCCCGGGGCCAAAAGGTTGACAAAATTGTCGGTATTGATGCCCGCGGATTCATCTTCGCCGCGGTGGTGGCAGATCGGCTCGAGGCCGGGTTTGTGCCTGTGCGCAAGAAAGGCAAACTCCCGTGGCGCACCGTGGAAACAAGTTATGAGCTCGAGTACGGCACCGGCACTATCGAGATGCACGAAGACGCGGTGACGCGCGGTGAAAAAATCATGCTTGTCGATGATGTCCTGGCCACTGGTGGCACCGCCGCCGGCGCCCTCCGATTGCTTCAGCAAGCAGGCGCCGAAATCGTGGCGGCGTCGTTTCTGATCGAGCTCCGGTTCCTTTCTGGACGGGAGAAACTGCCTCCCGGCATTCGAGTCGAGTCAGTCCTGGCGTTCTGACAGCACTGTAGGGCGGCTGTGTCAGCCGCCGAGCTCGTTCAACTCACTGAATCCCACCTCACTGATCCACAACTTATTTCGTGACGTGCATCACACCTTTCATGAGGAAGCGATGTCCTGGAAAGGTGCAAACGTACGGGTAATCGCCGGGTTCGGCAGGCGCGGTAAATTCGATGATGTCGCTTTGGCCAATGCCGACGAGCTTCGAGGTTTTGGCGAGGACGTCGGGAGATTCCGGCTGATAGAGCGACTTGAGCGCGCCCGCAGGATCTTTGATGATCATGTCATCGGCGGCCTTGCCGTAAGCGGCGTCCGTGCCCGGCTTGACCAGAATCCAGTTGTGCTGGAGCGGGCAGCCCTTGTTGGTAAAAAGAACGGCGACCTTCACCCCCGCCTTCACGGTGAATTCCTTTTTGTCGTACTGCATGACGCCGGGAATGACACCGACGATTTCCTTGTGAAGGGCGGAGCCGGGAGCGGGTGGCTGCGGGGCGGCCGGGGACGCTGGTGCCGCCGGGGCCGCTGGCGCCGCTGGCTTCTGTTCATCGGCAAACGCGCCGACAGCCGTCGAAACAAGCAGCCCAAAAATCAGAGATTGTCGCTTCATGAAGTGAGTGGAATGAACGAGAGGTCGCTGGAATTGGCGAGCGGGGAATGTCCCGCGAGTTCGACGCCGGTCAATCCCGGAAATTCACCTCTTGCCAAGGTCGGGAGATTTCCCTAGGAGTCTTTTTTTAACAGACGCCTGGGGCCGTTTCGCACCCCGTGCCCGCAACCTGATTACCATGAAAAACCCGGTCCGTTTCAAATTGTTCCTGATGATGGTGCTCGAGATCGCGATTTGGGGCGCCTGGCAGGTGCAGATCTTTAACTACATGCCCATGCTTGGCTTTTCACCGTGGCAGATCAACCTGGCCGGCAGCATGTTCGCCATCGCAGCCGTAATCGGAATCTTTTTCAGCAATCAGTTTGCCGACCGAAATTTCGCGGCTGAAAAATTTCTCGCCTTCAGCCATCTGGTCGGCGGAATCGCGCTGTTGCTGGCGGCGTTTCAGACCACGTTCTGGCCGTTTTTTGCGTTCTTCCTCCTCTATGGTCTCTTTTATGTTCCAACGATCTCGGTGACCAACTCTCTGGCTTTCGCGAACCTCCGCGACCCGGCGCACGAGTTCGGCATTGTCCGAATGGGGGGAACAATCGGATGGATCGTCGTCTCCTGGCCGTTTATTTTCCTTCTCGGCGCCAATTCAACCGTGGCCCAGATGAGATGGATTTTCATCGTGGCTGCCATCATCTCGTTCGTGCTGGCGCTTTTTAGTCTGAGCCTCCCGCACACGCCACCGCGGCGTGATGTCGAGGGTATGGACAAGCTGGCGTGGTTGAAGGCGGTGCGCCTTCTCAGCGTTCCGTACGTCCTCCTTTTGTTCATCGTGACCTTCCTCGACGCCACAATTCACAATGGCTACTTTGTGCTGATTGGCGGCTTTCTCAAAGACGCGGTCAAACTGCCAGACAACTGGATCATGGCGGTGACCACGATCGGTCAGGTCGCCGAGATCGCGACCATGCTCATCCTGGGAACGGTTTTGAAAAAGATTGGCTGGACGTGGACGATGGTGATCGGGATTTTGGGGCACGCGGCCCGCTTTGCCGTGTTCGCCTTTTTCGGCACCCCGGAATGGCAATGGCTCATCATCGTAATTCAGGTGCTCCACGGCATTTGCTATGCCTTCTTTTTCGCTACTCTCTATATCTTCGTTGATGCCGTTTTCCCGAAGGATATTCGGACCAGCGCGCAAGGGCTTTTCAATTTGCTGGTGCTGGGCGTCGGGTTGGTGGTGGCCAATTTCTGGTTCGGATCCCTGAAAGCGAAATGGACGTACGGCGTCAGCGAATCCGGCACGCCGCTCGTCCACTACGACAAGCTTTTCCTTGTGCCAACCGGCCTCGCCATCGCTGCCATGGTTTTGCTTCTGTTCTTTTTCCGACCTCCAACTGCGCGGCCGCAACCCGCACAGGTCGACGACGCTCCGGTAACGCCTCAGTAAAGCGCCCATGCCAAAACCGCTTCGCATTCTCGTGGCCGGGTGCGGTCATATGGGCACCTCCCATGGTCGGGCCTATCACCGCATGAAGGACGACTTCGAAATCGTGGGACTGGTCAGCCGTGGTGAAGCCTCGCGCAAAAGACTCAACGCCGAATTCGGCGGCGTCTACGCCGAGTTCCCGAACTATGAGGAAGCGCTTGCCGCCACAAAGCCGGACTGCGTTTCCATCAACACTTATCCGGACACCCACGCCCAATACGCGCTCGCCGCGCTCGAAGCCGGTTGCCACGTCTTTATGGAAAAGCCGGTGGCCGAAACCGTCGAGGAGTGTGTGCGGGTGGTCGAGACGGCGAAACTCCGCGGCCGCAAAGTCGTGGTCGGCTACATTTTGCACGTCCACCCCTCCTGGAAAAAGTTTGTCGAGATTTCCCATACGCTGGGCAAACCGCTGGTGATGCGGATGAATCTCAATCAGCAGTCGTTTGGCGCGAATTGGGAGACCCACAAAAACCTGCTGCGCTCGATGAGTCCTATCGTGGACTGCGGTGTGCACTACGTCGACGTCATGTGCCGCATGACGCAAAGCCGCCCGGTGCGCGTGAGCGCCATCGGCGCGCGCCTCACGGATGAGATTTCGCGCGCTCAAGTCAATTACGGCCAACTGCAGGTCACCTTCGATGACGGTTCGGTCGGCTGGTACGAAGCCGGCTGGGGGCCGATGATGAGCGAGACCGCGTTTTTTGTAAAAGATGTCATCGGTCCTAAAGGTTGCGTCAGCATCGTGGCCAGGGAAGCCGGCGGCACCGGCAAGTCGTCCGACGTCGATTCGCACAGCCGCACCGAGCGCCTCCTGCTCCACCACGCGAAGTTGGGCCCGGATGGGAATTTCCTCCGCAATGATGAACTCATCGACGTCTCGGATGAGCCCGATCACGACGAACTTTGCCAGCGGGAGCAGGAAGTCTTCCTCCGCGCGATTCGCGAAAACCTCGACCTCAGCGACCATCTCCAAAGCGCCGTCGACAGCCTGCGCATCGTCCTCGCCGCCGATCAGGCATTTAAAGAGCGCCGCGTGGTCGAGCTGTGATTCGTCCAAACTTTGTCGTACATACGACAAAGTTTGGACGCCTGGTTGGTTGGCAATTTGATTCCACAATGGTACTGCCCGAGACGCCGGATCAAGCTCCCGTCGACAACTACTGAGCCTGGTCGAGGCACAATTGATTTTCAAAACTATTCGCTCGCACAATCCACCCATCTGTGTCGAAATCGCCCGTAGATTCTCAACCCCCTGCTCGAAATTGAACCCAAAGATTCACCATGGCCATGAAAAAGCCCACCCCTATCTTTAGCCTGCTGGCAGCCTCCCTCTTTGCCACAACGAGTCATGCGGTGATCGTGTCTTTTAATTACACGCAGACAGATTCAACGACCGGCTCCGGCACGATAGCGCCATTTACGTTTGCCGGCCTTGACTTTACCCGACCCCCCTGCCGTCCGCGACAGTGACGAACCCGCTTCCGGGCAGCACCCCGGCAGGATTCGTCGGCGCGCAAGGCTCGGCCACGGGAAACTCCAACGAGAGTGACGTTGCCGTCGGTGTGGGTTTCAGCGGTTTCGTCACGGCCAGGGCCATCCCAGGGCTGTTTTACGCGAGGCTCCACGGCTCGCGGTGCGGCCGGGAAAGCATCGCGTTCACCGCTTCGTCCGAGGCCTGTTCGGCCTTCGGATCCCACGTAAAGCCGCTCTTGCCAAGGCGCAGTCCGAGGTTGGCGAGATGCGCGATAGTGATGGTTCGATGCGCGGCTTCGATCGGCGCCACGGTCGGCTGCCCGCTGTAGATGCAATCGATGAAATTGCGCTCGTGCTGCTTGCTTTCGTAGAGGCGGATTTCGCCGGGATTAATTTTCTCCCTGGTTCGCAGATCTGCGGGATTGGTTTTAATCGTGCCACGGCCGACGGAAACCGAGCGGTCGTTTTCACCGATAAAGGTGATTCCCAATTCCTTCTCCGTCGCATCGGTGACGACACAGCGCTGACCGCCAGGATAGACGCACTCGAAATGAAACTTAGGGGCCGTATTATAGAGCGCGTCTTTTGGCGGAAGTTCGCCGTGGATATTTTCAAATTTCCCGGGCCCGCTCTCATCCATGTCGAGCGCCCATTGCACGATGTCAATGTGGTGGGCGCCGAAGTCAGTCACCATTCCGCCGGAGTAGTCATAGTTGTGCCGCCAATTCAGCGGCAGCAGGGCGGGCCGGTAATCGCGCCGAGGCGCAGGGCCCTGCCACATTTCCCAGTCGAACCCTTCGGGCACTGGTGAAGGTTCCTTCTTTTCCGCAAGACCGCTCCAGTTCTTGTGACCACCGGGAAGGCCCACCTTAATCAACTGCAATCGCCCGAGCCGGCTGTTTCTGACCAATTCGCATGCTTGCCGGAAATAAACATCGGATCGCTGCTGCGAACCCGTCTGCCACGTCACGCCGGCCTTTTTGACTTCATCCACCATCCGCCGGCCCTCGGCCACGCTGAGTGAAAGCGGTTTCTGGCCGTAGATGTGCTTCTTCTTTCGCGCCAATGCGACTGCCATGTAGGCGTGCCAATGATCGGGTGTGGACAAGTTCACGGCGTCGATATCGGCACGATCAAGCATTTCCCGAAAATCTCCGAACTGGGTACAGCCACGAAATTTGCCGCTTTCTTTTTCAGCTGCGTAATGCGCTTCGACGATTTGCGCGCCCACTTCGCGTCCGCCGCGCAATTCGCCCTGGTAGCCGTAATGACCCAGGTTTTTCGCCGGATCGGCGATAGCGACTACCTGCACTCGTTCGTCGTTGAGAAAATTGCGCACCGTGGAATGCGCGATGGTGCCAAACCCGAGACATCCCATCGTGATTCGCTCCGAGGGCGCCGGGCGGCCGTCGCGTCCCAAAGCCGAAGCAGGGATGAAAACGGGCGCTGCTCCAGCGGCTATGATCGACTGAAGAAAGCGGCGGCGGCTAATCGCTTGATGGGGAGTGCTCATGTCGGAAAGCCTCCCCAAATCAGTTACCAGGTCAAGCTTGGCAAAAATCGGGTTGGTCGCTTTCCTTCTGCGACGAAGCGAAGAAAAATGAACATGCCTTGGGACGAATGCGTATGCCGCTGGGCGTACCGCAGGTTTCCAAACCTGCTGTGTCGCCGGCTTCCAAGCCGGCAGAGGCGCCGAGCCGTTATCCGATGTAACCAGTGGCAGCGGCAGTCCTTTCGCTGATCCCATTTATTTCAGCGACAGAAGTGTCGCTGTCGCGTTTGAGTTCTGTGCCAGCCGAACCACCCTCTGTTTCCAAAACCGAACTTTGCGACCCGTCGCGACCAGAGTAAGCTTGGGAGTTATGAATCCGTTCACTGTCGCCCCTGCGAGACGCGCTCGACACGAACGCGAGATTCCGCCGCTGGAAAATGGCGATCGTCTGCATTCAGCCGAGTTTTTGCGGCGCTATGAAGCCATGCCCGAGGTCAGGAAAGCCCAACTCATCGAAGGAATCGTTCACATGCCCTCACCTGTTCGCGCCGACCTTCATGCCGAAGCAGATGGCCTGCTTCACGGCTGGCTTTTTCATTACGCTCTCCAGTCGCCCGACGTAAAATTCTATCCCAATACCACACTGGTTCTCGACGCTGACAACACCCTGCAGCCAGACGCTATTCTTTGCGCTCCACCGCGTCGTGGCGGGCGCGTGTGGCTGAATGACAAGGGTTACCTTTGTGGTGCGCCAGAACTGGTTTGCGAAGTGGCCGCCAGCAGCGCCGCGGTCGATCTGCATGACAAGTTCCGTGCTTACCGTCGCGATGGAATCGCCGAGTATTTGGTCTGGATCGTTCGCGAGAAGCGTATCCGCTGGTTCGCCCTCGAAGAGCAGGAATACGTTGAAATGACAGCAGCCTCCGGCTTGCTGAAAAGCCGCAGTTTTCCCGGGCTGGTGCTCGACACAAAAGCCGCCGCTCGGATGGACCGCGCGAAAATTATCGCCACGCTCGAGAAACACCTGGGGGCAAGTCGGTGAGTTGGTCATCTACTTCGCGCCGCTGATTTTCAGCCGTCCCTGCAAGAACCAAGGTTACGGACGCGCGGAAGCGCGGAATAAACTGCTGCCCGTCCGTTGCTTTGCAATCCAATCCCCGCTCGACTTCACCGAATCTAGCCTCCAATCTTAGGAAAATCCCCACAGCGCAACCCCCTGCATTTCGCTGAGGTTCACACACCGAACTTCTATGAATCCCCTCCGTCTCCTTTTTCATGCGACTCATTCCCAGTGCTCCCTTCAGGCACGAAAGTTTCGGACGCGCCGAAGCGCGTCCCTTCTGCGTGTCCGTAACTTCGGAATTGTTGCTTCTGTATGGCTCCCCGCCTCCGTGCTTAATGCTGGCGTCGACAGCGTGATCACGTTCAACGAAATCCATTACCATCCGGCCATCGGGCAGACGTCCGGAGAATGGGTTGAATTGAAAAATCAGAATTCGGTCGATGTGGATCTCTCAGGCTGGCGGCTGGATGGCGG
Organism: Verrucomicrobiales bacterium; assembly: GCA_050998515.1. GTDB lineage: Bacteria > Verrucomicrobiota > Verrucomicrobiia > Verrucomicrobiales > V1-33 > JBPCQC01. Next base: position 54,961 of record JBPCQC010000001.1, on the reverse strand, counting down.
AATCGATTATGTTTTTCCCGCCGGGACGGTGATGAAAGGAGGGAAATACCTCATCGTGGCGGCGAATCCGGCGGCGCTCGGAGCGGCCACCGGCCTCACAGGCATCACCGGACCGTTTGCCAACTTGCTGGACAATGATGGGGAGTCAGTGACTCTGAAAAACAACAACGGGCGGCGGATGGACGAGATCTCCTACAACGATCGGCAGCCGTGGCCGGTCGCGGCGGACGGCTCGGGTGCGACATTGGCGAAGATCGATGAACTGCACGACAGCGGCTCACCAAACAACTGGCGGGCCAGCGTCGAGGCGGGGGGCACGCCCGGCGCGTTCAATTTCACCGAACCGAACAATGGCGGCATTGCTGTGACCGCGGGCACGCCCGGCACCCTGAAGCGGTATTACAAACTCGAAGGCAACGTCGCCGATGGGTCAGGCAACAACATCAACGGCTCGTTGTTTAACGCACCGGGTTATGTGGCGCAGTTTCCGCCGATCGTCGGAAGCGGACAATCGATCGATCTCAATGGCACTGGTCAATATGTCCAAATTCCCGATGCCTTTCACCCAGCGGCCTACACGATTTCCTTGTGGGTGAAGCCTGATGTCATTCGTGCGCAGTCGATCGTGGTGCGAACGGATGCCGCGGGCCCTGTCGCCGCATGGTCGCACCAGCTTCGCATGACTGCGGCCGGAAAATTCGAGCACTATATTTACGATGGGGCCTCGAAGTCAGTCATCGGCACCACGACGGCCGTGGCCGGGCAATGGTATCACATTGCGGCAGTGGCGGCGAACGGCGGTTCGATGCGGCTCTATGTCAATGGAACCGAGGAAGGCTCAGCGCTCGGAGTCGGAACATTGTGGACGGGTGGCACACGGTGGCTCATCGGTTCGAATTCCAGCGGAATGAGCTATTTTGACGGAAAAGTCGACGAGGTGGCGTTTTGGCTCGGGCCGATGGATGGTTCGCAGGTCGGCCACGTCGCCACCGGCTTTCGTTTGCCGACCGATGCCGTTTTGAACAACCTGGCGCTGGGCCGAACGGTCATTGCAGGCAGCGGCGCGTACGACAATCTGCCGTTCAATGGCGTCCACGCTTCGGGTGATTTCTCTGCCGTCAATGTGACCGACGGCTCAGCGAGCGACCTCTTTGGCTCGAGTTACTGGCTGGGTCGCGAGGGTGTCACCAACGAGCATTTCATTCTCGACCTCGGCAATCCGGTGGAAATTTCCCAGCTTCTGTTGCGCAACACGCACAACGCCCAAGTCAACGATCGCGGGACTGCCAGTTTTCGACTCTTCGCCGCCTCGAGCGTCGACGGAGCGAATCAGCTCGTCAGCCCGCTCGAGATCCTCACGGGCACGCTGGCGACGCGAAGCAATGAGGTGCCCATTCCCGCGGATGCGTTCACATCAGCGAATGGCCTCGTTGCAGTCACCGCAAGGTATTTGAAATTTGAAGCGCTCACTTCAGCGTATGCCGGCGGTGGAATCGGCCTGAACGAGATCGAAGTGTTTGGAAATGCTTTGCCGAACGCGGTCGAACCGGGCCGTTCACCGGTACGCCCCCTGGTCATTAATGAAGTGACGGCTGCCGGGGCCAGTCCGTTCTGGCTCGAATTGTTCAATCATGGCAGCGCGCCGCTGATTCTGGATGGATTCGTCATCGCGACCGACGCTGGCGCGGCATTTACGCTGCCGGCGCAGTCGCTGCCCGCGGGCGGTTTCCGGATCTTTGACGCCGCACAACTCGGATTCACCCCTGCGGATGGCGACAAGATTTTTCTTTATTCCACGGGGCAGGAGAACGTGATCGACGGGGCCGTGGTAAAACTCAGGCATCAGGCGCGCCGTCCTGGCGTGGCAGGTGCGGCTCCCGGCGAATTCCTGACTCCTGCACTTGCTGCGGACCACACACCTGCCGCGGCCAATCACATCACTTTGAATGAGGCAATCGTGATCAACGAGATCATGTATCATCGTCGCGCGCAGTTTCTGCCGTATGTGGAAAACGGCGAAGAGTGGATCGAACTCTTCAACCGCTCGGCCGCGCCGGTAACGCTTGATGGCTGGGAACTCGATGAAGCGGTCTCGTTCACGTTTCCCCCGAGCACAACGCTGGCGCCGGGCGCTTATCTCGTCGTGACCAATGACGCGGCCGCCTTCACGGCAGGCCATCCCGGCGTGCCAGTGGCCGGCCATTTTTCCGGCGGCCTGAGCAATCGCGGCGAGCGGATCATCCTGCGCGACGAATTGGGCAATGCCGTGGATGAAGTATTTTATCGCGACAAGGAACCGTGGCCGCTTTACACCGATGGACTCGGATCGAGTCTCGAGCTGCAAAATCCTGACGCGGACAATTCGGTGCCGGAAAGCTGGTCGGCGAGCGACGAAAGCATCCACTCGAACTGGCAGAACTACACGTTTACCGCCACGGCGGCAACGCCAGTTTATTCGCCGACAATCAGTCCCACGCCCAACGCGACGACAAGTTTTCATGAGCTCCGGATGGGCTTGCTCGAGGAGGGCGAGGTGCTCGTGGACGACGTCTCGGTGCGGGACATTACCACCAATCCAACGGTCGAGTTGATGCAGAACGGGGCCTTCACCACAGCCCTCACGCCGGTCTGGCGAGTGTTAGGCAACCACGGAACATCCGCTATTTTCAACGACGCCGGCAATCCGGTTCTGCGGCTCGTTGCCACTGGTCCGTTGCTTTACATGCACAACCTGCTCGAAACGAGCCTCAAGTCCGGAGCTTCGCTCGTTCCGGTGGTCAATGGCCGGCAGTATACGATCTCGCTGCGAGCCAAGTGGCTGCGCGGGTGCCCGTGGCTGCACACTGAACTTTATTACAACAAAGTGACGAAAACATTTTTGCTCGACCTCCCGGCCTCGAGTGGAACTCCGGGAAAGCAAAATTCGGTCTATCGCGCCAACACCGGGCCGACTTTCACCGGAGTGCGCCATGAGCCGCCGGTGCCAAGCCCGATGCAGGCGGTTACGGTCACAGCGGGTGTGGCTGATCCCCAGGGAGTTGGTGCGGTGTCCCTCAGGTTCAGCGTGAACGGCGCGGTGTTCTCGACGGCCGCCATGACTGCTGGGGCGGATGGTGTTTTCACCGGCACGATCCCAGGACAGGCGGCGAATGCGATTGCGCAGTTCTATTTGGAGGCCGCGGATGCTGCGGCCACGCCGGCGAGCTCGACCTGGCCCGCCGCGGGACCCGCTTCGCGCGCCCTGATAAAAGTCAACGAAGGCGCTGCCATAGCCAGCAAGCAAAATCTGCGGGTTATCACGACGGCGGCCGATGCCGCTGCGCTGGCCAGCCAGGTTGACATGATGAGCAACCGACGCCGCGGCTGCACAATCATTCACAACGAGCGCGAAGTATTTTACAACGGTGCGGTACGCTTACGAGGCAGCATGTATAGCCGCAGCAATGTATCGCAGGCCGGGGAGAGCGTGCAGTTCCCGTCAGATCATCTCTTCCGCGGCACGCAGCGCACCGTAACCGTCCGCCGCTCGGGCATGAACGAGATCGTGGTCAAGCATGTCATCAATCACGGAGGCGGGCTGCCCGACAACTACAACGATGTCATTCACCTCATCAGCTTCCGCCCGGATATTGTCGGCGCCGCGCGCCTGGAAATGGAGCGCTTCAGCAACAGCTTTCTCGATGAATTCTATCCTGAAGGCTCCGATGGCACACAATTCAAGCTGGAAGGCATTCGAGTGCCGAGCCTTACTTTCGCCAACGGGTCGATCCCGGCGGGAAATCCCGAAGGGATTAAGAATCTCACCACCGCGGGCATGGGCTGGGTGGTGCAACTCGACCTCGCTGATCTCGGAACGGATGGCGAACAATACCGCCACGGATTCCGCTGGCTTAATAACTTCTCCCGCAACGAAAACGCGCGCTTTGTACAACTCTGCCGCGCCATGAGCCTCACCGGGGAGGCGCTCGAGGCGGCTATCGATCCCGTCATGGACGTGGACGGATGGATGCGAGTCTTCGCCATGATGTCGCTCTTCGGCATCGGCGACGTGTACTCGCAGCCACCGGGGACCATTCCCACGATCAGCAATCCCCACAATCTCAATTTCTACATGCCGCCAACACCCGATGGCAAGATTTCCGCCATTCCCTGGGATTGGAATTTCGTTTTCTCGCTCCCCTTCAACGCTACGCTCAGCGGAGACAAGAATATACAAAAGGTCATCCAGCGGCCACGATTTAAACGCCTTTTCCTCGGCCACCTTAAGAACCTTATCGATACCGTTTTCAACGCTGCTTACATGAATACGTGGCTCGCCCACTATGGCACTTACACCGGGGAGAATTACACCGGCTATGCCACCAACATCACGAATCGGAACAACTACGTTCTAAGCCAGATCAATGTTCAGTTGCCGGCGGTCAGCTTTGCCATCACGACGAATGGCGGCGTGGATTTTTCCGTCGACGCCGCCACCGCGGTCATCGAAGGCGACGGCTGGGTCGATGTCCGGGACATCCACGTCAACGACTCGCCGGAATCACTGCCCGTAACCTGGCTGGACCAAAACAGCTGGCGCATCACGGTCCCACTCGGGACCGGCGCGAATACGGTCACCCTCACGGCCTTCAATCTTCAAGGCCAGCAGGTCGGAACGGATTCGATCGTCATCACGAACGATTCGATCGTCGAACAGGCTGGTGCGGACAATATCGTGATTTCGGAAATCCACTATCACCCTGCCAACGCGGCGTCGACCGAGTTCATCGACATCATGAACATTTCCCCGGTCAATCCCGTGGACTTAAGCGGCTGCTTGTTCACGGCAGGAATCGACGATGCCTTTCCCACCGGGACTATCGTAGAGCCGGGCGCCCGGCTCGTCATCACCGTCGCCCAGTTTTTGAACGGCACCAATTTGAACAATGGCGGGGAGCGTATCACTCTCGAGGCCCCCGGCGCCGTCATCATCAAGAGCTTCAACTATGACAATGCGCCACCGTGGCCGGCCGCGAACGGCACCGGTCCCAGTCTCGTGCTCATCGCGCCGATCAGTAATCCGGACCATGACGACTCAGCCAACTGGCGTTCGAGCATGTCCGCCGGCGGCAACCCCGGCGGCGACGACGCTGTGCATTTTACCGGCTCGCCCACCGCCGACGACGACGGCGATGGCTTTTCGAACCTCGTCGAGTACGCTCTCGGCCAAAACCCCCAAATCGGTCAGGTCATCACTCCGCAAGGCCTGACCATTGGCATTCCCCGAATCCGCAACGCCGACGACGCCGAAATTTTGGGCGAAGTCTCGACTGCCCTCAGCGGCTGGGTCTCCATGGACTTGATCGCTTCAAGCGACGCCAGCCTCGCCTTCCGCGTGCCTGCCGCCATGGCCGGTGAAACCAGGCTCTTTGTTCGAGCGGCCGTGCGGTTGAGGTGAAGAAATTGAGAGCGAGACTAGGTGTGTTGCGACAGGTAGTCTTGCGAATGAGTCTTTTGTGAGCAGGTGAAAGCCATCATCCCTGCGGGTCCCAACCGCCAGCGCTTCGTTCGTCTGCGCGTGATGAGGTAAGGCGAGTGTCTTCTCGGAAGTTGAGGACCGTCGGACACTGAAACGCCGCGCCATCGGGTTTCCGGGAGGGCACGCGCTTTCGCGTGCTGGTTCCGGCCCCTCGCCGGAAGCTTCTACTGCAATTCCGATTAAGTGTCTTCGGCGAGGGCGCCGAAGACAGCACGCGAGGCGCGTGCGCTCCCCGGACTCAAAAAACGAGTTGACTATTCAGTCAACAGTCCTAAGGTTACGCTTTATGGCCCGGAGCACTGACACCAAAGAACGTCTGCTCGAAGCGGCGCTCGATCTCATTTGGGAGCGCAGTTACGGCGCGACCAGTGTGGATGCGATCTGTGAGCGGGCCGGGGTGAAGAAAGGGAGCTTCTATCACTTTTTTACCTCGAAGTCCGAGCTCTCGGTGGCGGCGATCGAAGCTTCCTGGCAGCAAAAAAGAGACGAACTGGACAAAATTTTCTCGCCCATGGTTCCGCCGCTCGAACGCTTCGAGCGGATGCATGAGGCGGGGCTGGCCGAGCAAGAACAGCTGTTTGAAAGCAAAGGTTATGTGTGCGGCTGCGCTTTGTTCGCTCTAGGGAGCGAAATGGGGACGAGCGACCAGGCGATTCGTCAGAAGGTCGAGGAAATCCTCGGGTATTTTTTGCGCTACTACGAATCGGCAATCCGCGACGCCCATGCCGCGGGGCTGGTCGAGGCCGAAGACCCGGCCGCCAAAGCGCGCATTCTTTTTGCCTATGTCGAAGGCATGCTTACGCAAGCGCGCATCATGAATGACCTGGGTCCCATTCGCGAATTGATCACGGGAGTCTTCGACATCCTCGGGGTGCGGCGCAAAACACTGGGCGCTGCGTAGCACAGCCTTGGGTCCCTTCCCGAATGGCGTCCACTTTAGTCCCTTCCACGTAAACCAACCAGTCAACTCAAATATGAATGAGGCTTTTTTTATAAAGGGGCAGGCGCTCCGATTATTTGTAGCCGGCTCGATGCTGGCCGGCTTTTCAGCGTGCGAGCGCAAGGGGCCGACTTCGCCGCCCTCTGCTGTGGCGCAGGTTAGTGTGGCCGCGCCGATCGAGCGCACGATAATGAACTGGGATGAATTCACTGGGCGAATCGACGCGATGGAGAGTGTCGAGGTGCGTCCGCGCGTGACGGGCCATCTGCAGGAGATTCCCTTTCAGGCCGGGCAGCTCGTCAAAAAGGGCGACGTGTTGTTTGTCATCGATCCGCGCTGGCATCGGGCCACCCTGGATAACGCGGAAGCGCAACTGCAACTGGCGAAGGTGAACCTCGCGAACGCAGAGCGCGACGCCCAGCGATCAGTGTCACTTGCGAAAAGCGCCGCCGCATTATCCGGCCGCGAGGCGGACACTCGCCGGACCCGCCTCGCGGCAGCCCGGGCCGGGGTTCAGGCGGCCGCGGCCGCACGGCAGGCTGCCGCTCTTGATCTCGAGGCCACGCAAGTTCGTTCGCCTATCGATGGGCGCGTGAGCCGTCCGTTGCTCACAACCGGCAACTACGTGAGCGGCGTGGCCGGGTTCACCACCTTGTTGACGACAGTTGTGAGTGTCGACGCCGTCCATGTCTATGCCTCGGTGGACGAGGCCTCGTTTTTGAAACATGCTCGCCTGCTGCGCGAGAGGAAGCTTCCCGCGAACGCCGACGGCAAGATCCCGGCGGAGGCGCGCCTGGAAGGCGAACTCGATTTCGTGCATAAAGGCTGGATCGAGTCTTTCGACAATCGGATCGATCCTGCGACGGGCAGCATCGTCCTCCGTGCCGTGATCCCAATTCGGAGGGGAAAATGGTGCCTGGAGGCTTTGCGCGCCTTCGGATCCCCGCGAGCGGCGAGGCGAGGGCATTGCTGGTCGACGAGAGGATTATCGGCACGGATCAAAGCCAGAAGTTTGTGCTGACAGTTGGTCCTGACAATGTGGCCGAGTATCGCCCAGTGAAGCTTGGCGCGAGTTTTGAAGGACTTCGGGTCGTCAGTGAGGGGCTGAAGGCTGGCGATCGGTTGATCACTTCCGGGCTGCAGATGGTGCGGCCCGGCATGCCGGTGGCGCCGCAGCCGGTGTCGCTCCCCGGCCCTGTCACCGCGGCTCGCTAGAGGCTCAGGACGAGCACTCGATGGCATGAAATTCTCACAGTTTTTCATTCAGCGGCCGATTTTTGCGGCGGTTTTGTCGATCATCATCACGTTGGTCGGCGCGATTTCACTAAAGCTCCTGCCGGTGAGCGAATACCCGGAGATTGTTCCGCCGACGGTGATCGTGCGGGCCATTTATCCCGGAGCCAGTCCGGATGTTATCGCGACCACGGTGGCGTCGCCGCTCGAAGAGGCGATCAATGGAATAGAAAACAGCCTTTACATGTCCTCACAGGGTACGGCGGACGGCGTGATGACGCTGACGGTGACTTTTAAGCTCGGTACCGACCTGGATAAAGCGCAGGTGCAGGTTCAAAACCGGGTCAACCAGGCATTGCCCAAGCTGCCTGAGGAAGTGCGGCGGATCGGCGTCACCACGCTGAAGAGCTCGCCTGATTTGACCATGGTGGTGCACCTCTTTTCACCCGAGGGCCGCTACGACGAAGTCTACGTTCGGAACTATGCCACCCTGCAGGTGAAAGACGCACTCGCTCGCGTGCCAGGCGCCGGGCAGGTGCAAGTCTTTGGTGCGGGCGACTACTCGATGCGCGTATGGCTCGATCCCGAAAAGGCCGCTGCGCGCGGCGTCTCGGCCACCGACGTGGCGCGGGCGATCCAGGAGCAAAACGCCCAGGTGGCAGCGGGTTCAGTCGGGCAACCGCCACTGAATAATCCGACCAACCTGACCCTCACCATCAACGCCAAGGGCCGTCTCGTCGATGAGGCCGAATTTGGCGGCATCATCGTGAAAAGCGGCCAGGTGGGACAGCCGGTCTACCTGCGGGACATCGCCCGCATCGAGTTGGGCGCCAGTGAATATTCGCTGCGCAGCCTGCTCAACAATCGCCCGGCGGTGGCTATTCCCATTTTTCAGCTACCGGGATCGAACGCGATTGAACTTTCGGACAACGTGCGGCGCACGATGGAGGAGCTGAAGGAGAATTTTCCACAAGGACTTGACTACAGCATCGTCTATGACCCGACCGTCTTCGTCCGCAACAGCATCAAGGCGGTGATGTTCACGCTATTGGAAGCGGTGCTGCTGGTGGTGCTGGTGGTGATTCTATTCCTGCAAACCTGGCGGGCGTCGATTATTCCGCTGGCCGCAGTGCCGGTCTCGCTGATTGGCACGCTCGCGGTCATGCACGCGTTCGGTTTTTCCATCAACGCGTTGTCCCTCTTCGGCCTCGTTCTGGCCATCGGCATCGTGGTCGATGACGCCATCGTGGTGGTGGAAAATGTCGAGCGCAACATCGCGGCGGGTCTTTCACCGCTCGCGGCCACAAAAAAGGCCATGAGTGAAGTGAGCGGACCGATCATCGCCACGGCGCTGGTGCTGTGCGCGGTGTTTGTGCCGACGGCGTTTATCAGCGGCTTGACTGGTCAATTCTACAAACAATTCGCCATCACCATTGCCATCTCGACGGTCATTTCGGCCTTCAACTCCCTAACGCTTTCGCCGGCACTCTCGGCCGCGCTCCTCCGATCTCACGGCGCCAGGAAGGACTGGCTCTCGCGCGTCATGGATCGTCTATTCGGCTGGTTTTTCCGCGGCTTCAATCGCTTCTTCAATGCCAGTGCTGCGGGTTATGGCTGGGCGGTGCAGCGGGTCGTACGATTCAGCATTATCGCGCTGGTGCTCTATGGGGGGCTGGTTTTTCTCACCTGGCGAACATTCCAAAAAGTGCCCACCGGTTTTGTGCCCGTGCAGGACAAGCAGTATCTCGTCGCCTTCGCGCAATTGCCGGCCGCCGCCTCCCTCGAACGCACCGACGCCGTCATTCGAAAAATGTCGGACCTGGCGCTTAAACATCCGGGAGTGCAGGATTCCATCGCCTTCCCCGGGCTTTCCATCAACGGATTCACGAACAGCTCGAACGCGGGAATTGTATTCGTCGGCTTGAAGCCGTTCGACCAGCGCACGACGCCGGAGCTGTCCGGCCAGGCCATTGCGGGAGCGCTCCAGCAACAGTTTGCCGGGATCAGCGAGGCCTTCGTCGCCATTTTTCCACCGCCAGCAGTGATGGGTCTCGGCACGATCGGCGGGTTCAAAATGCAAATTCAGGATCGCGCCAGCCATGGCTACACCGAGCTTTACAAGGCGACGCAGGCGTTGATCGGCAAGGCCTATGCGACGCCGGGACTGGCGCGCGTTTTCTCCGGGTTCCAGGTGAATGTGCCCCAGCTCTTCGCCGACGTGGACCGTGAAAAGGCGAAGGCGCTGGGCGTGAATCTGCAGGAGGTTTTTGCCACGCTGCAAATCTACCTCGGGTCACTCTACGTGAATGACTTCAACCGCTTTGGCCGCACGTATCAGGTCGTGCTGCAAGCGGATGGCCCGTTCCGACGAACGTCGGAAGACATCGCCCGGCTCAAGGTTCGCAATGCCGCCGGAGAAATGATTCCCATCAGCTCCGTGCTCAAAGTGAGCGATTCGTTTGGGCCGGATCGTGTCATGCACTACAACGCGTATCCCTCTGCTGATATCAACGGCGCCCCCGCTCCAGGCTTCAGCTCCGGCCAGGCGGAGGCGATCATGGCCCGGCTGGCGGCGGAGACTTTGCCCAAGGGCATGAAGTTCGAATGGACAGACCTCACTTTTCAAAAGATTCTCGCCGGCAACACTGCCGTATTCATTTACCCGTTGTGTCTGCTGCTCGTCTTCCTCGTGCTGGCTGCGCAGTATGAAAGCTTCCGGCTGCCGCTGGCCATCATCCTCATCGTGCCGATGTGCCTGTTAAGCGCCATGCTGGGCGTCATCCTGACTGATGGCGATAACAACATTTTTACTCAGATCGGCCTCATCGTGCTCGTCGGCCTCGCCTGCAAAAATGCGATTCTGATTGTAGAGTTTGCCAAGGTAAAACAGGACGAGGGTCTCAGCCCAGTGGAAGCCGCGCTCGAGGCCTGCCGGCTGCGCCTCCGGCCGATCCTGATGACATCGATTGCCTTCATCGCAGGGGTCTGGCCCCTGGTGGCGAGCACTGGCGCCGGTTCGGAAATGCGGCGCGCCATGGGAACCGCGGTCTTCAGTGGCATGATCGGCGTCACGCTTTTCGGATTGTTCCTGACACCCGTTTTTTACGTGACGCTCATGAAACTCGGGCGGAAGCGCAGAACGGCCGACGAAACAGCCCACCGTCCGGCGTGGTCCGACGCCACCGCCGCTGACACTGGGATTTCAGAGTCGGCACCCGCGTGAGGCCTCGTTTGGGGCGCGGCCCGGGCACGAGCTCGAAATAAACACGCCGCGTGTGTTGCAGCGCGGGCGTGAGCCTGCTTATTATCCGGCCCGTCCCGCACGGAGAAGGCGGGACCACTTTTTCCCATGAACGGCCTCCGCTTTGTCGATTCGATCACCGACTTTTTCCGCAGTCCGAAATGGCTGATCAACCTGCTCCTTGGGGGCGTTTGTTTCCTGATCCCGTTGGTGGGACCGCTGGTGCTAATGGGCTGGCACGTGACCATTTTTTACGGGCGCTCCCGGCGTGAGAGCGGCGAGACTGAATACTGGCGGCTGCCGCCAACGGAGTGGCCGAAGTTCGACTTCGCGCAATTCGTCACCTGCCTGCAGCGCGGCCTATGGCCGTTTTTAGTGGCGTTGGTTTTGGGCTTCGTACTCCTGCCGGTGATGATGCTCTGTCTGCTCCCAATAATTCTGACGGTGGCTATGGCCAAAGACGGCGACCCGAGCGACGCCGCAATGATTGCGGCGGTCGTCTTGAGCGCGGGCTCGGGGCTGCTGATGGTGATGCTCTTCAACCTCTTGCTGGCGCCGTTTCTCCTGCGGGCCTACGGGCTCCAGGACTTCAAGGCGGCGTTTTCCTTCCAATGGGTGCGCGACTACCTGGGCCGAATGTGGAAAGAACAGCTGCTGGTGGCTCTCTTCAGCGTTGCGGCCGGATTGGCGCTCTGTTTGGCAGGTTATCTGATGCTATGTGTTGGCGTCTATTTCACAATGGGCATCGCGATGTTCAGCGCGGCACATCTCCAGCGGCAGCTGCTCGATCTCTATCTCCAGCGTGGCGGCGAACCGCTCGCGCCGGCGCCTAGTCTGCTCGATCAGCCCCCGCCACCACCTTGGTCTCCGCCACCGCTGCCGCCGTCCTGAAAAGGCAAACGCAGCCTTCCACGGGTGCGGCCCTTCACTTAGCCTCGACAATGCCTCGCGCTCAGACCGTCAAGACGCCGGAGGAGCTCTTGAAGTTTCTTTTCCTGACCTGGCCCGAGGTCAAACGAACCAAGATTCGCACCTGGCTGAAATTCCAGGCGGTTATGGTTAACGGACGGCCAGTCACTCAATTCAATCACCCTTTGCATCCCGGGGATCTGGTTGAGATCCGCACCGATCGCCACGCCGTTCCCAAGACCGTGATTGGTTCCGGGATCAAGATACATTTTGAAGATGACTTCCTCATCGTGATCAACAAACCCGAAAACCTCCTCTCGATCGCCAGCGAGGCAGAGCAGGAAAAGACAGCGTATTTTCAACTGACCGATTACCTGCGACACAGTAAAGCGCGCGAGCGCGAGAGAGTTTGGATCGTCCACCGCCTGGACCGCGAAACGTCGGGGCTCATGGTTTTCTCGAAAACCCCGGAAGCCAAGGAGTGGCTGCAAGAGAACTGGGACAAATTCGAGAAGCGGTACGAAGCGGTCGTTGAAGGAAATTTGCGCCCTGACAAGGGGGTGCTTGAATCTGATCTGGACGAAAGCAATCCATTCCGCGTTCGCAGTGCTCCGGCGACTGATCTAACGAGGCACGCCATCACTCATTATCGGGTAATCGCGCGAGGCCATGGGCGAACGCTCGTCGAACTTACTTTGGAAACGGGTCGGCGACATCAGATCCGCGTCCAACTTGCCGATGCCGGCCACCCGGTTGTCGGTGATAAAAAATATCACGCGAAAAGCGACCCGGCCAAGCGCCTCGCCCTCCACGCCTGCGCTTTGCGGTTCGCGCACCCCACGACCGGCCAGGAACTCATATTCGAGTCGCCTCTTCCCAAGGAACTTGCCCGGTTAACGTAGCGTGGCTGACGCTCTTCGTAGCAGCGACACTCGTGTCGCTGAGCCGCTCCAACCCAGCGACAGGAGTGTCGCTGCTACAAGCTGAACCGGTTCATCCCAGCGACAGGAGTGTCGCTGCTACTGTCGCTGCCAAGACCTCCTTAAATCATCCAGGCCCGGCCTTTTGCCATGCTGGGCTGGTTCGCCGGCACGGAAGTTTTGTCGATCCCATGCAAAACCATTCCAGCCACGCGCGCGTCTGCGGCAAGTTCCCGGTACAAAGGCATGCCAGCGGCGCGAGCTTCCAGCGCAAATTCGCGATTTTGATCAAGTTTGAGATCCATTTGATCTGTTTCCATGTCTCTAACGGAAAATCGGTTGAGACCTCGAATGCATTTCCGTTACGACAGTTTCCAACCCCGGCCGTTCACACTGGTCGCGGGATTAATTCCCATTGGGGCCAGCGTCGTCGAATGCCGTGCGATGGCATCGGACGAATGATGAGGGCACGTTCAGCCGCTTGGGTGGGTAGGCCTTCCCTGGCGCATGGGCCTCGCAGGGTTCTGGCCTCTCCTTTCGTAACACGCATCTTGGAAACGGCGAGCGTTGCGAGCCTTGTAGTCAGTGCTTTCATTCATCACCGACAGGAGTGTCGCTCCACGCGGACACATTCACCTCAGCGACAGGATGGTCGCTGCCACTTCCCTCAGGTCACACGCCTAAACAGAATCAGTTGGACACGGCGCTAAGATGTACCCGCCACTCTCCCGGTGAGTCGGGACCATTGGAGACGCTTTGCCCGACGGTTGTGGTCGCAAAACTACCGAAGGCCCGTTCGCGGGTTGAGATGGCCATAAAACCAGCGAATGTTGGAAGATGAAATTCGGCGGAACATATTTGGTCGGAGCGGCGATGGCAGCCGGCGCGGCGGCAAACGCCGCGGCGGCGGATGCGTCCGTACAGTTCAACCGCGACATCCGGCCGATCATATCGGAAAACTGCTTTCAATGCCACGGGCCGGACCCGGGTTCGCGAAAGGCGGGGCTGCGGCTGGATACCAAAGACGGCTTTTTTGCAAAGACTGATAAGCGCGGGCCCACCGTCATGGCTGGCAAGCCGGACGAGAGCCCGCTCTTTCAGCGCATCACCGCCACTGATCCGGATGACGTGATGCCGCCTCCGGAATCGCACCGCGAGCTGAAACCCGCGCAGAAGGAATTGCTGAAGAGTTGGATCATTCAGGGCGCTCCGTGGGAGCCTCATTGGTCGTTGATCAAGCCGCAACGGCCCGGTGTCCCGACGCACTTCACGGTTCACGGGTCACGGTTCACGGTGCGAAATGCCATTGATGCGCTGGCGCTGAAAGAGCTCGAGGAAAAGGGTCTCGGACCGGCGCCGGAAGCGGACCGACGCACGCTGGCTCGCAGGCTTTCACTCGACCTGACCGGGCTGCCGCCTGACCCGGCTTATGTGGAAGCGTTCGTCAATGACGCGTCGCCCGACTATTACGAAAAGTTCGTCCGCAAGCTGATGGACTCACCGCATTGGGGCGAGCACCGCGCCCGCTACTGGCTCGATGCTGCGCGCTATGCGGACACCCATGGACTGCACTTCGATAATTACCGCGAGATGTGGCCGTATCGCGATTGGGTGATTGGCGCGTTCAATCGCAATCAACCGTTCGACCGTTTTACGGTCGAGCAGATCGCCGGTGACCTGCTGCCGGACCGCACGCTCGATCAACTGATCGCGACCGGCTTTCACCGTTGCAACATCACGACGAACGAAGGGGGCACGATTGTCGAGGAAAACCTGGCTAATTACGCTCGCGACCGGGCGGAGACAACTTCCTGGGTCTGGCTGGGTCTGACCGCCAACTGCGCGGTTTGTCACGACCACAAATTCGACCCCATCCCGACACGGGATTTTTACGCGCTGTCCGCGTTTTTCCGCAACACGACGCAAAGCGGGCTGGATGGAAATGTGAAGGACAGCACCCCAAGTGTTGCAGTGCCAGCCGGGACCGATCAGCGGCGGTGGGATGCGCTCCCGGCGGAGGTGGCGACGGCAAAGGCGTCACTCGATGAGCGCAAAAAGTCGGCGGCCCCGCGGTTCGAGCAATGGCTGGCCGCCGCACGTCCCGATGATGTGCAAAAAGAGGTAAGTGATGACGCGCTGGTCGCGTCAGTGCCGTTAAACGAAGGCGCGGGAATCGAGATCAACGCAACCTGCGGACAACCGATGAAATTCAAAGCGACTGGCCCGGTGGTTTGGCGCCCCGACGGCAAAGTGGGGCCTGCGGCCACCCTCAAGGCCGGCGCCACTTTCGATCTTGGAAATCTAGGGGACTTCGAGAAGGACAAGGCGTTCAGTTACGGCGCCTGGGTCAACTGCGCCGGAACGAACGCCTTCGCGGGCATCATCGCCCGCATGGATGAACGCACCGACTACCGCGGTTGGGACCTGTTTCAACACGGCGCGAACTACGCGGTGCACATCGTCGGCAAATGGCCCGACGATGCGTTGAAAGTTACGACGACGAAAAGCCCGGTCAAACCCGGCGAGTGGCAGCATGTCTTCGTAACTTATGACGGCTCGGGCAAACCGGCTGGAGTGCGCATTTTTGTGAATGGGGATGTTGCTCCGACCAACACTGAACATGACAGCCTGCGGTCGAGCATTCGCACCAGTGTGCCGTTGCGTCTTGGCCAGCGCAGCGTCGGCCAGGTCTTCGAGGGCGGTTCGCTTCAGGACGTGCGCGTTTATTCCCGGCGTCTGAAAGCAGCCGAAGTGAAATCGCTCGCGCAAGCGGGATCTTTGCGCGCCATGCTCGCTCTCGATGCGCAAAAGCGCACACCACAGCAACGCGACGCGCTCTTTGACTATTTCCTGACCGCCAATGACGCCGCCTACAAGGCAGCACAAGCAGAGCTCGCGGCCCTCGAAGCCGAGCGCGAAGCGATCAAAGCGCGCAGCCCAGTGACCCACGTGCAGCAGGAAAAAATGGATTCGATGCCGGTGGCGGCCGTTCTTTTCCGCGGGCAATACGACCAGCCGAAGGAAAAGC
The DNA here is from genome assembly GCA_050998515.1 of Verrucomicrobiales bacterium. GTDB lineage: Bacteria > Verrucomicrobiota > Verrucomicrobiia > Verrucomicrobiales > V1-33 > JBPCQC01. The sequence goes on along the minus strand of JBPCQC010000001.1, from coordinate 39,172 downwards.
TCGCCGCGGCCACGTTTAGCGCGCTGCACCCGCTTCCTGAGAAGGCGCCGAATAACCGGCTCGGTCTCGCCGAGTGGCTCGTCTCGCCTGAAAACCCACTCACCGCGCGCGTCACTGTAAATCGCTTCTGGCAGGAAGTTTTCGGCACCGGCCTGGTAAAAACCGCCGAGGATTTTGGCATCATGGGTGACTTGCCCGCAAACCCGGAATTGCTCGACTGGCTGGCGGTCGAGTTTCGCGAAAGCGGTTGGGACGTGAAGCACCTCTTTCGATTGATCGTCACTTCCTCGGTCTATCGCCAGAGTGCCGTCGCCACGCCGGACAAACTCGAAAAAGATCCGCAGAACCGGCTCCTGAGCCGCGGTCCACGGTTTCGCATGGACGCGGAAATGGTGCGGGATTATGCGCTGTTTGCGAGCGGCTCACTCAATCCGAAAGTCGGCGGTCCAAGCGTCAAGCCGTATCAACCAGAGGGCGTCTGGGAAGCGGTCGCCATGCCCGAATCCAACACCCGGAATTACAAGCGCGATGACGGCGACGGTCTCTACCGGCGCTCACTGTACACATTCTGGAAACGCTCGGCGCCGCCGGCGAGCCTCGAGATATTCAATGCCACCGCGCGGGAAGTCAGTTGTATTCGCCGCGAGCGCACAAACACACCTCTGCAAGCCCTGGTGACGATGAATGACCCGCAATTTGTCGAAGCCGCCCGCAACCTCGCGCAACTCGCCCTCCGCGCCGCTCCCACCGATCCCGGCAAAGCGGTGGATTTCATGGCGAAACGACTGCTGGCCCGTTCCCTGCGGCCCGAGGAAAACGAGATCATCAGCACCACGCACAACCAATCACTTGCCTGGTACCAGGCGAATCCACAGGCCGCCAAAGACTTGCTCGCGGTTGGCGAATCCAAAGCCGATCCGAAATTCGATCCCGCGCTGCTCGCGTCCTGGACCCTTCTCGCCAACCAGATGATGAATCTGGATGAGGTCCTGAACAAGTAGGTGGCAGTGACGGCCCCAGCCCGTCGGACTTTGACGCCGGTGACGCAGGCATCTTGCCTGTGCGTACGCCGGCCATCCTGGCCGGCCGCCGTCGGGCGGCATTGCTCTCAGGCAAGTTGCCCGAGGTGCGCAGGCGGGACGCCGGCGTCACTTTAAATCCGACCAATGCGCAAGTCTGACAGTCTGCAGCTGCCTATGCCACCTTCGCTACGTTTTCATCCAGCGCTGCAATTCGCGCAGCGTTTTCTCCATCGGCAGCCCGACAACATTTGTCCATGAGCCATCGATCCGTTCGATGACCATATCGCTGTGCTCCTGCGCCGCGTAAGCGCCGGCTTTATCCAATGGGTCGATCACGGAAAGATAATTTCGAATCGTTTCCTCGCTCAGGGGTTTGAACTTCACATCGGTGAGCTCGTGGAATTCGACCTGCTGGGCTTCGATGCGGGCGCAGAGATGGACGCCGGTGCAGACTTGATGGGTTCGTCCACTCAGTCGCCGAAGCATCGTCATTGCTTCATCCAAAGTGGCCGGCTTTCCCAGCGGTTCGCCATCGAGGTAAACCAGGGTGTCCGCGCCGAGGACCAAGGCAGCGGGCTGCAGTTCCGCGATTCTTCGCGCTTTCGCCCGCGCGTTCATGACTGTGAGTTCAGCAGGGGTCATCGAGGCGTCGTGGTATTCCTCGATATCTTCCGGCGGCAGGACCAGATGGGCCAATTCCGCCGCGCCAAGCAAGGCGCTGCGCCTCGGAGACTTCGAGGCGAGAACGAGCGGAAGACGGAGCGCTATCACGGCCGATACTCGACCGAAGCGGAATGAAAGCCAGAAATTCCGCAGAGGCTTTGAGTTGCGCATTTATGGGACGCGACCACGTTCCTGGATCATCCATCAAGTGACCGATCATCCGCCATCGCCTCCTGCCAGCGCGAACGAAAAGCCCGCCGTGAAAAAGTTCGCGCGCACGAAACGCGTGGCCAGAAAATCGGCCGCCGGTGAGGACGTGCCAAGAGACAATCAACCGGCGGCCCATGCGGCTGAAAGTCAGCCCGTCCGCCAACACCCGGGGCCCGCGCCTCGGGATCCGCGCCAGGCTCCTCGCGAAGGAACATTTCCCGAGCCGCGACACGAGCGCGAACAACGTTATGGTCATCGCGACCAGCGTCCAGAGCCGTCGCAGCATCGGGTCGAGCGGCAGCTCGATGGTCGTGAGCTGTCGGATCGCGCGTGGCAGCTCTTCGCCGGAGAGTTGCGGGAGGAAGGGATCGAACTCGTTGACGACAGCGAGGCCGAGAAGCTCAGCAACCGTTGCTTTCGTCTGGCGGAGATTTTTCTGCGCACGCGCCAGCGCCGTTTGAACCAGCTTCAGCAAGGCGGTGGTTACGAGGATCGGCGGCGTGAGGAATGGCGTCCGCAACAAAAGCGGGAAGAGCGGCCGGTCCCAGCGCCGCGTCCTCCCGAGGAGCGCGAGCAGGTTTCCCGGGAACAGGCCGAGGCGGTCATCGAGCAGGCGCATGAACAGGCCGCCAAGGTGGCGCAAGAGCACGCCGCACCACTATAGGCGTCTGTTGAAACTCAGAGAATGAGCATGCAATCACCGTAACTGTAAAAGCGGTAGTGGTCGCGAATCGCCTCCTGGTAGGCACGGCGGATAAGGTTTCCATCCGCGAAGGCGCTTACCAGCATGAGGAGGGTCGACTTCGGGAGGTGAAAATTGGTCAGCAACATGTCGGTGAGGCGAAAGGTAAAACCCGGTCGAATAAAAATCGAAGTCTCGCCCCTGCCGCTGACAACGCGGCCGGACGAAGCTGCCACATGCTCGAGGACACGGGCGACAGTGGTCCCCACCGCAATGACGCGCTCCGCGTGCGTAATTCTTTCCGCAGTATCCCGCGGGATCTCGAACCGTTCACTGTGCATCTTGTGGTCTTTGATGAATTCGGTGCGCACGGGCTGAAAGGTGCCGGCGCCGACGTGCAGCGTGACAAAAGCATGCGGGATGCGCGCCAGCATCTCGGCCGTGAAATGCAGCCCGGCCGTTGGCGCCGCAATCGCACCAGCCCGTTCCGCCTTGGCGTAAACCGTCTGGTAGCGCACCGCGTCCTCTTCAGTGGTATCGCGCTCGATATAAGGGGGCAATGCCAGGTGGCCGTCGAGCGCTTCATCGGGCTCGGCATCCCAGGCAATAACGCGGGCGCCATCTTCCAGCACGTCTTCGATCACGCCACGTTTTCCTCCGACCGACACGATGGCGCCGCGTCGCAACCGACGGCCTGGTTTTACCAGGCACCGCCATCGTTGCCGTTCGAGAACCTCGAGACGCAGCAATTCAATGCGACCGTCGCTGGAAAAGAAGCGCGCACGCACGACCCGGGTATCGTTCAACACCACGAGATCTCCCTTGCGGACGCAGGAAGGAAAGTCCTGGAAATGGCGGTGTGAGATCGACGCGGAGGCCCGGTCAACGATCATCATTCTCGAAGCCCCACGCTGATCGAGGGGCCGCAGCGCAATCCGCTCCCTCGGCAGCGCGTAATCGAAGTCATCAGTCCGCAGGTCGTTGCCGGTCATCGTTAAAGAAATCATTCGGAAAGCGTTCCGGGTCTGCTAACCTACTGGGCCCCGCGCCAATGTTCGACGTCCGTTTTCGGTTTCCATTCTTTGCAGCGGTCGTGATAGCCGCGGCCGGTGTCCTGACGTCGGCGGCAGTCGAGGAGGACCGTTTTCTTACCCGCAGCGCGGAGGCGGAACAACTCGGCGCCAACGGCGCGAGCGAAAGGGCGCTGCGCCAGCTTGATGCGCTGATTGTCGAGGCCATCAACGCCGGGCGCCACGATGCGCAGGTCTGGGCGATTCAAGCTCGAGCCCGCATCCAGCTTCGCGCCGGCCGCGTCGATGCGGCTCGAGACGAAATTGAAGACGCCCTTACCACGGCCCGCCAGTTTGGTCTGCAGCATCTGGAACCGAGCTTGACCGAAACTTTTGCAGCGGTCTGGCTGGCGGCGGGCGATCTGGAATCAGCAGCTCTTTGGCTGGAACGCAGCTATCAGGTAGCGCTCGCGCAAACGCCCCCCCAAACGCTGCTGGCTCGGGAAGCACTCGTTCGTCTTGCGGAGGTGCAGCGCTCCCTGGGGAACGAACCCTTGGCTGCCCAGGCCGAGGCCTGGCTCGAGCTTCTGCTCGGGGGTGCCGGCCCCGGCGTTGACTTGCAGCCGCTGCGCGCGCAAATCCAGGTCGCCAGTGACGAGATCGGGCGCGCTAGATTGGTCCTCACCAATGCCAGCACAGTCCCACTCACAGGCACGCTCGTGCTCGATAACTCCGATGTCTTGATCAAGGAATGGAAGTCCCGAGTTTCCGGGGATTGGGTGGTGCTGGGGTTTGCGGACCCGCAAGCCACCTTGCCGGCGGCGCTGTCGCAGGGTCGGAAGGTGAGCCTTCGACCTGGCGAACAACGATTTGTCACCGTGGAAATGGAACCGGCCCTTCCCGTCCGCCCGGCCGAAAAGACCATCTCATTCACGTGGCAGTCCGGGGAGTTCAGTTCGACTTCAAGTTTGCATTTTCATTTCGTGAACGCGGGTGACTTGAACGACCCAAGCGTGGCCAACGCTTCTCATGTGCGACTCAGCCCCTATGCGAGCATCCCCGTTTACGAGGAGATTTATTACCGCGGGGAGGCGGCGCCACGGATCGAGAGTTTTTTGCCAGCCACGAGCGCTCCCTGCCGGGTCGAAATTTATGAACTCGGCCGGGTCGGAGGAAGCGAGGCTCGCACGCTCCTCGCGGTCGATGCGGATGGGGATGGGGAGTTCACTGGCCCCGCGGACGAAGTCATTGCCGACTACGATCATGACGGTTTCCCCGACGTCTCCTTCACCGCGCAGAAACCGGTGGCCGCGATCGAGCTTCGCCTTTATCCCATCGCAGATTCCGCGTCCGCGGGCACTTCGGCACTCGACCTCACCATCTCCCTTCGCGAGGGCAAGGCCTGGCGTCAGCCGCCCGACGTGCGGAATCGAGTCGAGCGCAAGTAGTCTGACTCCTCTCCGCTTGAGCGATCAGTTTTTCCTGGTCGCACAGGTGCCGCGGCGGCGCAGTTCTTCACAGTTGGCCTCGATGCGGATGCTCTTGCTCGCGGGTGCAAATCCGAGCCGCCGGGTAATACAATCCTCGAGCACGCTGATATGGCCGTCTTCAAACTCGACAACTTTCCCGCAATCGAGACAAATGAGGTGATTGTGATTTGGGCTGTCGAGAAAATTGGGATCGTAGCACGCGACGTCCCGTCCGAGATCAATCTCGCGCAGCAAGCCGCACTCGACGAGCAAAGTGAGCGTTCGGTACACCGTAGCCCGGGAGGTTGTCGAGTCGAGTTTGCGTGCCATTTCGCACAACTGCTCGGCGGTGAAATGTTCTTTGGTGCTGAACGCCGCGGCCAGAACCACCTCCCGTTGTTTGGTGCGCCGGAGCCCTTTCGTCAGCAAAAAGGCCTCAAACTGCTGTTGAATCCCCTCGACCACCCCGCGATGATGCCCGCGCGAGTCTCAATAAGCAACATTGAAGTGAGACGAAGACCGCCAGGAAGCCGCGACAAGTTTGGACAAGTTACCGTTGCTTCCTCTCGGACCTGGCGGGGTTAGCCAGCCAAAAATCCGCGACCCCTGACGGCAGGATGAAGGTAGCGTCCGTGACGGAGTTTTGCAACCTGCGCAGGCCAAGGGGTTATTGCAGCCGGCTTCGATTAACTTGGTTACGATTCCCTGGTGGCGAGGCGTCCGTTCAGTTTTCACAGCGGCCACACCTTTGGCACCAGCAGAATGGCGATGCCGTAGATGATTGCGGTCAAAACGGCGCCGACCTTCAAGAAATCGACGAATTTGTATCGGCCGGGACCGTAGACCATGAGGCAGGAGGGTTCGAGAGGGGTGAGGAATGAGCAACTGGCAGCAATGGCAATCATCATGATGAACGTGCGTGGATTCAGGGCCAACTGCACGGCGGTTTCGATGGCGAAAGGAAGCACGACAATTGCCGCGGCCTGATTTGACATCGCCTGCGTCAAGATCAACGTGAGCGCAAAGAATCCACTGAGGAGGAGCAGTGGGCGCGCGGATCCAAATCCCTCCACGACGAGACCGGCGAGGTAACGATCGGTCCCGGTATGATCCATCGCAGCGCCCAGCGAGAGCATGCAGGCGATGAGCACAATGGCACGCCATTCCACTTCCCGATAAGCCTGCTCGGAAGTGAGGCAGCGCGTCAGAAACACGGCGAAAACTCCGAGCATGGTGGCGACGGGCAGCGAGACGATTTTGAATGACGCCAGCAAAATCACGGCTATGAAAATGCCGGCGGCCAGGGGTGCGCGTTTCACTTTGGGCCGCTCCTCGTCAAAGGCACCGATGACACGAAAGGCACGTTCGCGTTCCAATGCCGCGATCCTCTCCGGCTGGCCCTGGACGAGCAAAATGTCGCCAATTTGCAGCGGCGTTTCACTGATCTTGCGATAGAGCGTTTCGCCATGGCGATTGACGCCGATGACCTGCAAACCGGTGCGTTCACGGAAGCCATAGCCCTTGAGGGTGCGGCCAACCAATGGTGAACGCGGAAGCAGAATGGCTTCCACAAAACCCAATTCCTTCGGACTTACACCGCCCAGTTTGATGTCCGCCTTGATATCGATGCCCACCGCTTGCTTGATCTTGAGAATCTCTTCGCTCGCACCCTCGACCATCAGCTCGTCGCCTTCCCGCAACACCGTCTGATGGCGCGGAACAAGCTGTTGATCGCGATTTCGGACGATGCGCAGGATGGTCAGGTCAAGATCGCGGCCAAAGGCGGAGGCCTCGATGGATTTCCCGGCCAGCGGCGAGCCTGGGAGAATCACGACCTCGGTCAAATAAGCGCGGAGGGCAGTCGAAGATCCGTCGACCTCATCACTCCGAAAACGGTCGGGCGTCAGCCTGCGGCCCAGCGTCAACATATAGAGCACGCCCACGATCGCGATGGGGATGCCGACGGGCGCGAGTTCAAACATGCCCATGGGAGGCATTTGGTACTGGGTCATGACGCCGCTCACGACCACGTTGGTGGTGGTGCTGATAAGGGTGACCGAGCTCGACAGGATCGAGGAAAACGCGAGAGGCAGGAGCAGCTTGGCCGGACTGATTTTGGCGCGACGCGCCAGCCCGAAGACGATGGGAATGAAAAACGCCGTCGAAGCGGTATTGCTCATGAAGGCTCCAAATACCGCCGAAGTGATCACGATCACCCAAAGCAAACGCTGTGGGTCCGTTCCGGTGTATCGCAGGATCGCCCGCGCCGCCAGATCCATCACTCCGGTGCGGAGCAATGCCGCCGTAAGAACCAGGAGGCCAAAGATAACGATGACCGTATCACTGCCAAAACCGGCGAACGCCACTCCCGCAGGCACTAGACCCAGCAGCGTAAGGGTGAGCAGCAAGCCAAGTGCGACAACGTCGGCGGAAATCCGCTCGACTGAGAGCAGCACTATCGTTGCCAGGGTGAGAGCAAGGAGAAGACCAATGTCGAATGTCACGGCCAGCAGAACTACGCAAGAATGTGGTTAATGCCGCAAGAAAGCGGAGTGGTCATCCAGTTCAATGAGGGCTGTCGCCTAGCGTTGGGGGGTGGAACGAGTCTGGGCCAACCGGAATTCTCTACCGCGGCTCGAGCACAGCCTCGCCACACCGGCCTGTTTCTCCTTCATTTCAAGGCATCCCACATCTCGGCGATCTCTTCTTCGAATCCGCCGGACAAAATCGGCCAGCGGCACCACGTTTTTGGATCGAGGTTCTCGTCATCGAGATGAAAACTTGGCGCGTAACGCTCGCGCTTCCACTGGTTGCGGCTCCAGAGAATGAAAAAGCGCTCGACCCACTGCCCAAGTTGACGCGATTCGAGCTCTGGAAAGCTCGTTCGCATGAGATGAAAGCACTCGAGGGGTCCTTGTTTGTCGCGGATCGCGGCACGTTCGATGGCATCGAGCAGCGGATACGGCATCAAATCGGCTTCGTCGGTTTGGGTTTGTGCGGCAGGGCGCAGTTCGGCAGTTGGCTGTTGCTCATTAACGGCCTTCAAAGCGGGAAGATTGACCCGCTGCCCACCGAGGAGCGGTCCCTCTGTCTCGAGCCAGACCAGCCAGTGACGCAACCACGCTTTATCGATGCCGGCGATGGGTGCCAGACCGCCACTGGTGTCGCCATCCATGGTGGCATAACCCACCGCGGCCTCGCTGCGGTTGCTCGTAGAAAGCAGCAACGCACCGTTCAGGTTCGCAAGCATCCAGATGCCAGGCGACCGCACACGTGCCTGAATGTTTTGCAGGGCGATATCGTCACTCTCCCACTCGAGCTTGCGCTCGATGGCGCCTTCGATCATCCGCACATAGCCCCGGTGCAGTTCGGAAACATCGAATTCGAAATGATGCGCGCCAATAGCCCCGGCAACAGCCCGTGCCGCGTTGCGCGTGATCAAGCCGCTGTTTTCGGTGGCCTGGTAGGCGGTGGTAAGAAGCGCGCCGGTGAGAGCGCGCGACTCAGCCGTGTCATCGCGGACATCAGCGTTCGAAGCGATTCTGTCTGGCAAAATGCCCGCGAGTTTTTCACGAACGCCCTCGGGGCCAAGATCCGCGAGGGCAAGCCTGGCCATCAAGTGCACCAGACATGAAACCGCCGCCGAGTCGGCCCCTCCGCTTAACGAGACCACGAATCCGCAAGAGCGGCTTTTGCGAAGATAGTCGAACAGCCCGAGAGCCACTGCTCGCGTGAACTCTTCTTCTTTTATGCGGCTGTTGCTCTCCCAGGCGGCAGGCCGCGGAGAAGAAACCCCGGCGCTTTGGGGCTGGCAGTGCGGCCACTCGAACGGTGCCCGTATGAGCAGCGGATTGTCTCCGGCGAGATCGGGTTTGAAACTTGCCGTGCGCGCCTGGCTCATGCGCGTGGCATCGACGTCGATCATGGCGCCGGTGACCAGGCAATCGCGAAATCCAAAGCGAGGCCCTTCGGCGAGCAGCCTTCCGCCACTGGCGATCAACGCTTCCCCATCGTAGATGGCGCGGCCCGCTTCGTTGCCTAACAAATTTGCGTAGACATAGCTCGCCCCGAACGCGCGCGATCCCTCGATCACGAAGCGCTTGCGGATTTCGATTTTGCCGAAGGCGAAATGGCTCGCGCTGGGATTCAGGATGATGTCGACGCCATGACGGGCGAGCTGGGCACCCGGTCGCGCCGCCACCCACGCGTCTTCGCAAATTTCAAATCCGACCCGAACGCCGCCGACCTCGAACATGAGGTCGCCGAGAGGAAGAATCTCACCCGTGTCCGGGGCGGTTAATTCATCGCGCAGTCCGATCGGCCAGGCTTTGAACCATCGCGGTTCGTAGTGAATGCCGTCGCCCGCAAGAAAACGCTTGGCCGTGAGTCCGATCAACCGGCCATCCACTGCCACCGCCGCGCAGTTGAAGACGCCATTTTGATGCAGTACCGGCAGGCCGAAACAAACCAGCATTCCGCAAGTATCCGCCAGCAACTCGCGAAGTGAGGCCCACGCCTGCCGATGAGTATTGGCCGACAAAAACGCATCCTCGCAGCCGTAACCGGTCAAACAAAGTTCGGGAAGGCAGAGCAACGAGGCCCCCATTGCCCGCGCTTGCGCCACCGCAGCACGCGCGTTTTCGCGGTTATGCCGCCAGTCGAGCGGCGTCTGGTTCAAAACGGCGGCGGCAACGTGAACGAGGCGCATGAATCCAGTCAGTGAGTCAGTGAGTTGCGAGTCAGTGAATTCAGTCAGCGAGTGGGAAACACCTAATCGCATGCCTTGGCGGGTTTGCCAGCACGCACCGTCCCACTCAATGACTCTCAACTCACTGACTCACAACTTCCCAGTAATCTTCTTCTTCGCCGTCGCGTGGGAGGCCGAGAAAACGTGAAGGAGTTCATCGCCCTCGCAGCGGAGATCCTTGAGAGAGGCTGCGGATATGATGCCGGCATCCACCAGAAGGTCGATCCAGAAAACCGTTTCATCCACTTCTTCGACCACGGTTTTCATTTTGGCGGCAAAATCTGGCGGCGACTTCGCGCGACAAGCAGCCCGATAGTTGGCTGCAAAGGAAGTCCCGGACCGCAACACTTGGCGCCCGAGAATTCCGGCTTCCGTTGTTTTGGGCAGCGCCTGGAAGAGCCGGATAATCCGCAACGCAAACGCCTTCGTTCGCGCTTGCATCTCGAGCGCAAACTCCAGATTCGAACGCCGCACCTGTTTTTCAACTCTCTGAATCTCAACTCTCTGAATCTCAACTCTCTGATTCATAACTGCTCTCAGTCTTTCCCGCACAGTTTTTCAAGAAGGGAACCGAGCTGCGGTTCGAATTCGATGGCCACCTGCCTGACTGTGCGTCGCAAGGCCTGCCAGGCTTCCGTTCGCTTCCGGCCCTCTGCGTTTTCAAGAGTGCGGCCGGCTTCCTTGACCCTCTCGTCAGTCAGCACCCTCTCGCGCACCGAATCGATAAGTGTTTTCTCCTCGCGCGGAAGCGCGTCTAGTTTTTCCGATGAAAGACCAAGGAGCCGATTGAATCGGGGCAGGCCGTCGTGAACATTTCTGCGCGGGTGGAAGTCACCCCCCGGCAAGCCATCCTTAACCATTCGCTCGACGAGCGGCCGCACAATGTCTCGCATCTCAGGATCGACCTCTTCAATGGCCGCTCGCATGGTGCGTTTATAGTTATCGGCCGATTCTTTGAGCTGGTGACGCGCTTTTCGGACATCCGCGTCCTCCCAGACGCTTTTGAGTGCAGCCAAAACCTTGTGGCGCTGGTCGTGGGGAAGTTTGTCGAGGTACTCGCGCACCGCCTGCTCGCGCTTGACGTGTTGATCCGGGGGCTTGGCGGGCTCGGAACCAGCCTTCTCCCTATCTGCGACGGCGATCGCAGTCAAAGCTGCGGTGGCGCAAAGAATGGCGGCGGCTTTCCTCATGTGAATTACAACCCGCAGATTAGCGAAAAGTTGCGCCTTGGCCAGTTCTGGGTTTAGAAGCGCTGCCGCCATGCCCGTTGCGACCCCCCAGCAATACGCTGCCATGCTTGATGCCGCCCAGGCCGGCAGCTACGCGTATCCCGCGATCAATATCACCAGTCTGCCTACTCTCAACGGCGCACTCAAGGCCTTTGCGGAGCAAAGGTCAGATGGCATCATCCAAGTCTCGACGGGGGGAGGACAGTTCGCCAGCGGCACGGCTCTCAAGGACATGGTGCTCGGCGCGATCGTCCTGGCCGAAGCCGCGCATCGCCTGGCAGAGCGCTACGACGTCCTTGTCGCCCTTCACACTGATCACTGCCAGGCCAGCAAGATCGACAGCTTCCTGCGCCCCTTGATCGCTGAAACCGCGCGGCGGCGCCAGGCCGGCCAGAACAATCTCTTCAACTCCCACATGCTCGATGCCTCAGAGTTGCCGCTGACCGAAAACATGCGGCTGAGCGCCGACCTTTTAAAGGCATGCGCCGCGATGGAAATCATCCTCGAAGTCGAAGCCGGAGTGGTCGGCGGCGAGGAGGATGGGATCGACCATGGGGATCAGCCAAACTCGAAGCTTTATACGACACCGGAGGACATGCTCCTGGTCTACGAGAGTTTGCAGGGGCTGGGCCGCTATATGTTCGCCGCAACCTTTGGAAATGTTCATGGATCCTACAAACCTGGGGTCGTAAAACTTCGCCCTGACATTTTGAAGCACGGCCAGGATGCGGTCATCGCCAAATACGGCCGGGAGGCAGAATTCGATCTCGTCTTTCACGGCGGTTCAGGGACGCCCCTTGAAGAAATTCGTGAGACTCTCGATTACGGAGTCGTCAAAATGAATATCGACACCGATACGCAGTACGCCTTCACGCGGCCGATCGCGGATCATATTTTGAAAAACTACGAGGGCATTTTGAAAGTGGACGGTGAAGTCGGCGACAAAAAAATCTACGATCCAAGAACCTACCTCAAAAAAGGAGAGCAGGGGCTCTGCGACCGGCTCAAGGAAGCCTGTGACGACCTTTTTAGCAGCGGGAAAACGCTCTTGGGTGCAGTTTAGCCCCGGGTGGTGCGGCCCAGGCGGTCTCGCCGGCCGGCGGCAACACTTCCGACACGGGCCAAAAAATGTCTTGCGATATGTCGCCGTTTCCCCCTAACTCTGCGGACACGGGCATGCGATTGCCAGCGCGGCGGGCCGCAATCGCCACGTTAACTTTCCATTATTCCAAGCTGCCAATTTATGAAGCGCGTTCCCATCCTCCTCTGCGTGCTGCCAGCCATTCTCTCCCTCGCTCGCGGTGTGGTCCTGATCAATGAAACGGACTCGGATAATCCGGCCACCGACAATCTCGAGTTCGTCGAGCTTTACAATCCCGACGCGCTTGCCGTGTCGCTCACCGGTTTGACGGTCGTCTTTTTCAACGGGAATGGGGACGTTGCCTATCTGTCCCAGGACCTGGATGGATTCACTATTCCGGCGAATGGCTACTTCGTGCTGGGAAACGCCGCGGTGTTGAATGCGGATGTGACGTTCCCTGACAACACCCTGCAAAATGGCCCGGACGCGGTGGCGCTTTATACCGCCAACGCGACAGATTTTCCCGTTGGCACCGCGGTGACGACGACCGGATTGATCGATGCCGTGGTTTATGACACCAGCGATGCGGACGATGCCGGGCTTCTCGTTCTGCTGCAGCCGGGACAGCTTCAGGTGGACGAAAACGCGACCGCCTCGAGCACCACGGTTTCCATTGGCCGGCTGGGAGATGGCGCCGGCGGAGCCAGAGTGACCTCATCCTACAGCGTCATGACGCCAACGCCAGGCTTTGCCAACATTCCGGAACCTTCGACGGCGCTAATCATGCTTTTGGCTCTTGTGCCCCGCCGCCGTTCGCGATCGGCGGCCGCGTAATGCGGACCTCCCAGTCCTGGCCCCGGTCCAGGAGGGCGCAACGGTTCGACAGTGCGGTCGGATTTAGATCGACTTGTTTTCGGTCTTTTGAGATAATCGCGCCGGTCTCTGGCCAGTATGAATCGATTTGTTCTCGACGGTTTATGGGTGGCTCGGGAGAGCCGCGAGCGCCCGGCCAAGGGTGCTGGCTCATTTGCAACGACGCCGGGCTTCCCGGAACATTCGTCCTCTGTCGGAATGAGGTTTGCGATGAGGCGAATTCCGGGTTGGTTGATCATTCTGTTTCTCACCACCGCTGCGCTCGCCCTCGCCGGCTGCTCGACAAAGGGTTCCAGGAATCACATCACTTCAGCGCGGGCCAGGGAGCCTGCCTGGTGCAGCCATCAAACCGGGGTGGCGTCATGGTATGGGGGTCGTTGGCACCGGCGGCTCACGGCGAATGGCGAACGTTATGATCAAAACTCGCTTACGGCAGCGCACCGCAAACTGCCATTCGGAACGAAGGTCCGGGTGACGAACGTTCGCACCGGCAGGTGCTGTGTCGTGCGCATCAATAACCGAGGTCCCTATGTGGGCAGACGCGTGATCGACCTCTCCCGCGCCGCCGCCAGATTGATCGACGTTTACCACGCGGGTCTCGCTCGTGTGAAACTCGAAATAATGCGGTGAGACAGCGGCCGCGCGCTTTGCCGGCGCCGGTATTGAAGAGATCGCAATTGCGTGCATGTTTGGGTCTGAAGCGCGGCTTCTCCGCGTTTCGGCGGACCAGCAAGTCAATGCCTTCGATGTCACGACTGTTCATTCTGGCCTATTGGCTCGCCACGAGCGCGGCCTGCCTCGCGGAGAAGGTCGCGTTCATTCGCGTCGAGGGCGCGATTGGCCCCCCCAGCGCCTCCTACATCAGCCGGGCTCTGGATGAGAGCTCGCAGTCCGGCGCCGCCTGTCTGATCATAGAACTCGATACTCCCGGCGGTTTGCTGGAAACGACAAAAACGATCGTGCAGAAGCTGCTCGCCGCACCGGTGCCAGTGGTTATTTACGTCGCTCCGCAAGGTGCCGGAGCGGGCAGCGCCGGAGTTTTCATCACACTCGCGGCCGATGTAGCCGCAATGGCGCCAGCAACCACCATCGGCGCAGCGCATCCGGTTGCCCTGGGCGGGAATCCGACCGGTGGCGAATCGAAGCCCGACGACACCATGAAGCAGAAATTGGAGAATTACGCTGTGAGTTGGGTGGAAAGCATAGCTGCCAAACGCAAACGCAATGTCGAGTGGGCAAAATCATCGGTCAAAGAAAGTGCGTCGATCACGGCGGAGAAGGCACTCGAGCTCAAAGTCATCGACCTCATCGCGGCTGATCGCGAGGACCTGCTCCGACAGTTGGATGGACGCGAGGTTCAGGGACGCGTCCTGCGTGTGGCCCGAGCCGGGATCATCGAGATTCCCATGCTGCCACACGAGCGTGTTTTCCAAATGCTGTGGCGTCCCGAGGTTTTTTTTCTGCTGATGCTCATCGCCATTTACGGGATCATTGGGGAGTTGAGCAACCCCGGCGCGATCTTTCCGGGTGTGGCCGGCGTCATCGCGCTCATTCTGGCGCTCTACATGGGGGCGATGCTGCCCGTAAACGTCGCCGGCATTGCTCTCATCGGCCTCGCGGTGGCCCTGTTCGTCATCGACGTGTTTGCCTCCACTCACGGCGTTCTCACCGTCGGCGGCATTGTCGCCTTTTTTCTCGGTGGATTGCTCCTCTTCAAGGAAAGCGGTCCGGTTTTTCAATTGTCGCTGGTTTTTCTCATCCCCGCCACCGTCATCACGGGGGCATTTTTTCTTTTCATCGCCGCCGCTGGCATTCGGGCTCAATTTCAGCCGGTCAAAGTCGGGCCCGAGAGCATGGTGGGGCAGCGGGCAGCGGTGGTGGCCGAAGTCGGGCCGGTTGGCGGCAAAGTTTTTCTCGAAGGGGAATATTGGAACGCCTTAAGCGAGGTGCCACTGTCTGCCGGCAGCGAAGCCGAAGTGGTAGCCGTCGAAGGCTTGATGCTCCGGGTCAAGCCTGCGGCGCCGGTTCCCGGCGGAACTGTATGATCGAACTCATCATCCTTCTTATGCAACTGATACCCTGGCTCGCCGTCCTCCTCGCGCTGATCGTTTTCGTCCTGCCGCAGATGATCCGCGTGCTGCGCGAATACGAACGCGGCGTCATCTTTCGCCTGGGCAAACTCCTGGGCACCAAAGGCCCCGGCCTGATCGTCCTCATTCCCCTCGTCGATCGCA
Organism: Verrucomicrobiales bacterium; assembly: GCA_050998515.1. Classification (GTDB taxonomy): domain Bacteria; phylum Verrucomicrobiota; class Verrucomicrobiia; order Verrucomicrobiales; family V1-33; genus JBPCQC01. Next base: position 23,952 of record JBPCQC010000001.1, on the reverse strand, counting down.
TGGTCAAGATCGATTTGCGCACCATCACCATCGACGTTCCGCGTCAGGAGGCCATGACGCGCGACAACGTTCCCGTCACCGTCGATGCCGTCATTTATTTCCGCGTCATCGACCCGGAATCGGCCATCGTCAAGGTCGAGAACTATCTGCTCGCCACCTCACTCATCGCACAGACCACCCTGCGCAGCGTCCTCGGCCAAAGCGAACTCGACGAACTGCTCTCCCACCGTGAGAAAATCAATCAAATCCTGCAAGAGATCATCGACCGCCAGACCGATCCGTGGGGGATCAAGGTCGGCAACGTCGAAGTAAAGGACGTCACGCTTCCCGATTCGATGAAGCGTGCCATGGCGCGACAGGCCGAGGTCGAACGCGAACGCCGCGCAAAAATCATCAACGCGGAAGGCGAACTCCAGGCGGCGGAAAAACTGGTCCTGGCCGCCCGTCAGATGGCCGTCGAACCGCTTGCCTTGCAGTTGCGCTATTTGCAGACGATGTCGGAAATTGCCAGCGAAAACAGCACCACCACGTTTCTCCCCATCCCGCTCGATCTCCTCGCCCCCTTCATCAAGAGAAACATTCCTGGTCCATGAAGCCCCAATTCCGTTGCACTGCCTCACGGCGCTCCCGTTGCCGTAAACGACAAAAGCGATGAGTTGACCTCCGGAGCCGGGTTTCCCAGCTGCCATCGTTCGGCGCGCCAGTCGCTTCCGGACAAATGCCCGAAGTGTGGTTGAGCAACTGCCTGACCATGATCTTCGCCTTGCGCGGATCGCTCAGTGGTTTCGCACACGGAATGAACTCAAACGCTGGCAAACCCACTGGCCTGGACCCACTTCGCCACGTTGGCGACGCTGGCGCGCACCGCGGTCTCGTTTTCAAGGACCTGGTCCTGCCGCTGGTAGAAACAACCGAGGATCACGATGGCACCCTCGTCATCGCACGCTTCAACGACCCCGGACGCCCTTCGGCTTTGGCGCCAGCGTAATTCACCTCCTCGTTGATCTGCCATCGCCCATCCGCAATCGATACGCGGGTGCTCGCAGGCGCTCCTGGCACCGCGAGTGTAGCCGAAAGTCCCCAGACCGTGAGGAACACTGTTGCCGTGGAGGTCAGGGAGTTAAGCATTTTCTTTCAACCAGGCACTGACTTCATCGTGGCTGCCTGTCATCATCAGTTGCAGGCGATTCGGTTTGATGAACAGAAAAATGACCCGGATGCCGCGCGAAATCCGGAATTCAAAAGCGTTATCGCGCAAACGTCGCAGGCCAAGGCCGGCGTGGGCATGAGGCTTTCCGAAAGTTGCGACGAGCTGCGGAAGGCGTTGATTGATCTCCTCGATTTCGGAATCGGTGCGATGTTTCACCCAGGCTTTCCAGCTCGCGCCCAATTCAACCGCGAAGGCTTTTGGTGCTTCCATCCCAACTTTTCGTTTTTTCATGCCTGGCCTTTTGGTTGATGTTGCGCACGGCGCGCTTCAGCTCGTCCTCCGTGAGGCCGTATTCCACCAACGGGTAGTCTTCGCTATAAACTTCAATCGGCCGCAACGCGATAATCTTGCCACTGCCCGAGTGGACGATCCCGATGTCTTCTCCCGCCAGCACGCGGGAAAGAATGGTGCCCAGCCTTTGGCGGGCTTGGGTTGCTGTCATTGTCTTCATACGCTCATTATACTGTCACCTGACGATAGAACAAGTTGCGGGGCGGTGTCGGGAGTGAAGCATGAATAAAAATCATTCTCTACGCAGAGAGGCGGGCAGCGCCTGGGATTCTCATGGCATCATCTCCGCGTGCTCTGCGTCTCTGCGTGAAAAAACGCACAAAACGGGCAAGGTGCCCGTTCTCCTTTATAATCTCGAGGCATTGCTTGCTCGGCGCACTCCTCTCCTCGACGTTTCCCCCCCCATCGCTCAGCACCCGTTCTGAGCCTGTCTGCCTTGGCTTCACATGTTTCCCCAGTATCGAGCCACTCCACGCTTACGTTGCTCTTCGGCTCCTCAACACCCTTCACCGTGATCCTGAATATAGCCAAGTCGCCTAACACGTGTTGCATGAACGGGAGACTATACGAGAGTTGGCTGGGAACTAGGTCTCCGCTCTTGTTTGCACTCGCAGTTTTTCCTTGCCTCGCCGCGACATCGATGCCCCGATCCCACGGCGCCGAATTCGCCGCGCCGTTGCCCGAGGGCGTGACGGCAGTGTGGGACGCGGCGAAGGCGTTCCGCCAGACAACGCCGACGCGGGAGCGGGTTTGCCTGAATGGATTGTGGCGGTGGCAACCGGCCCCCGCGCGGGCTGACGAGGTGCCATCGAGGAATTGGGGTTACTTCAAGGTTCCGGGGTGCTGGCCGGGGATCACTGATTACATGCAGAAGGACTCGCAGAAGGTTTTCGCTCATTCGAATTGGCAGGACGTGAAGCTTGGGACCATCGCGGCGGCTTGGTATCAGCGGGAGATTGCGGTTCCGAGCGATTGGGCGGGACGGCGCGTCGCGATTCGCGCGGAATATCTGAATTCGTATGCGGCCGTGTTCGTGGATGGCAAGAGAGTGGGGGAAATTCGGTTTCCCGCGGGCGAGTTGGACGTCACATCGTCCTGCCGGCCGGGGGTCACGCACGCGCTGAGCATGCTGGTGGTCGCGATGCCGCTGAAAGGCGTTGTACTCTCTTACACGGACAGTGCTTCGGCTCGGGAAGTGAAGGGATCGGTGCCGAGGCGGGGGTTGTGTGGCGACGTTTTCCTGGTGAGCACGCCGCTGGGGCCGCGGATCACCGATGTCAAGGCGGAGACATCTGTGCGCAAGCAAGAGATGACGGTCAACGTAACGATCGATGGTCTCAGCGCACAGACGCAATACGCGCTTCGCGTCCGGATTACGCAAGACAGTCGCAGCATCAAAGAATCCACGAGCCGGGCGTTTGATACGAGCGACCTCGATCACGGCCGTTTCGCGTTTACCGAAAAATGGATGCCGGACAAGCTGTGGGACATTCACACGCCGCAAAACACCTATGGTCTCGACGTTTCGCTTGTGGATGGCGCGGACCAGGTGGTCGACGCCGCCTGGCCGGTGCGCTTCGGGTTCCGGGAGTTTTGGATCGACGGACGTGACTTTTTCCTCAATGGCACGCGCATTTTTCTCTCGGCAGTTCCGCTGGATAATGCCGAAGTCGGTGCCGCGCTCGCCAACTACCAGGCGGCTCGCGAAAGCCTCGAGCGCCTCAAAAGTATCGGAATCAATTTTGTCTATACTCACAACTACGGCTGCGAGCCAGGGACGCATCTGAGCTTTGGTGAGATTTTGCGCGCTGCGGATGACGCGGGGGTGCTGGTGGGATTTTCACAACCCCATTTCAGTCACTACGATTGGCAAGCGCCCGACGCCGACCGGAACAATGGCTATGCCCACCACGCCGCGTTTTATGTGCAGGCAGCGCAGAATCATCCGTCGGTCGTGATGTTCTCGATGAGCCACAACGCCACCGGCTACGAAGAGGACATGAATCCGGACATGATCGATGGCCTGCACGACCCGCGCGACGCATGGTCCTTAAAAAACTCGAAGCTCGCGATGCGCCCGGAAGCAATTGTGAAGCGACTGGATCCGAGTCGTATTGTCTACCACCACGCCTCGGGCAATCTGGGCTCGATGCACGCGGTGAATTTCTATCCGAACTTCGCTCCGATTCAGGAACTCGACGATTGGTTCGAGCACTGGGCGACTCGAGGCGTGAAGCCAGCGTTCTTGTGTGAATACGGCGCTCCGTTTACGTGGGATTGGACGATGTATCGTGGTTGGTTCAAGGGCGAACGCGAGTTCGGCGGCGCGAAGGTGCCCTGGGAGTTTCGTCTCGCGGAATGGAATGCGCAGTTTCTGGGAGACCGCGCCTTCCAGGTCAGCGATGCGGAGAAGGCGAATCTGCGTTGGGAGGCGAAGCAATTCAGCGCCGGCAACGTCTGGCATCGGTGGGACTATCCACACCCTGTAGGCTCAAACCGCTTCGATGAACGCTATCCCGTGTTCGCGATGTACCTCGAAGCCAACTGGCGGGCCTTCCGCACGTGGGGAGTGTCCGCAATTTCCCCTTGGGAGCACGAGCATTTCTGGAAGCTCCGCGACGGCGTGGTCAAGCGCCGGCGTGAATTCGAGGTGGACTGGGAAAACCTGCAACGGCCCGGGTTCAGTCCTGATTATGTTGACCAGCGGTACGAACGAATGGACCTCGACTACGAGCGTTCCGATTGGATCGCCACTCCCGCGGCGCAGGCCCTCATCCGCAACAATCGTCCGCTGCTGGCTTACCTCGGCGGCGAGCCGGCCAGGTTCACCAGCAAGGACCACTGTTTCCTTCCCGGCGAATCGGTCGAGAAACAAATCATCATCATTAATAACTCCCGTGAGACGGTCACTTGCGATTGCCAGTGGACACTTGCCCTGCCGGAACCCGTCAACGGCAGAAAGAGCGTCAGCGTAGCCACAGGCCAGCAACAACGCGTTCCGATGCGCTTCGAATTGCCGGGCACACCAGGCGGAGGCAGGTACGAACTCAGCGCGAGTTTCACGTTCAGTAACGGAGAGGATCAGCAGGACAGTTTTTTCATTGACGTTCTGCCGCAACCAACAGCTCCGAATTCAGAGGCAAAAATCGCCTTGTTCGACCCCAAAGGGGAAACCAGCGCCGTGTTGAACAGAATGCGAATCCGAAGTCAGCCGGTCGAGGGCGCTGCCGATCTTTCGCCGTATGACATCCTCATTGTGGGCAAGTCCGCTCTCGAGATTGGCGGCGGGGCGCCCGACATCGGGCGGGTTCGGGAGGGACTTAAGGTGATTGTGTTCGAGCAGACTTCGGAGGTTTTGGAAAAGCGATTCGGGCTCCGCGTCGTGGAATACGGGTTGCGACAGCTCTTTCCGCGGATTCCGGATCATCCAATTCTGGCCGGCCTCAAGGTGCGCCACTTCCACGACTGGCGCGGAGAGGCGACGATTCTTGCGGCGCGACTGAAGTATGAGTTGCGGCCGCGCTACGGTCCAACGGGCCGGTGGTGCGATTTCCCGATGACACGAGTGTGGCGCTGCGGCAATCGCGGTAACGTCGCGTCCGTTCTGATCGAGAAGCCAACACGTGGCGATTTTTTGCCGATTCTCGACGGCGGGTTCAGTCTCCAGTTTACCCCGCTCATGGAATACCGCGAAGGCAAGGGCATGGTCCTGTTCTGTCAAATGGACGTGACTGGACGCACCGAGATTGATCCTGCAGCCGAAACGCTTGTGAGCAATCTCCTTGGATACGTTTCGGCCTGGAAGCCGGCCCCCCGTCTCAAGGCTGTGTATGTCGGCGATCCCGCAGGAAAGACTCATCTCGACGCCGCGGGCGTAACGGCAAGTTCCTACGACGGCGCAAGCCCGCCGGCTGAGCAAGTTATCGTGGTGGGGCCTGGTGGCGGGCGGATGGTGGCTGGCAAGAGAGCCGAAATCAGCGATTGGCTTAAGGCTGGTGGCAAGCTTCTCGCCATTGGTCTCGACCAGGAAGATGTTGATGCGCTGAGTTCCTTCAAAGTCGTCATGAAAAAGGCGGAACATATTGCAACCTTCTTCGAGCTACCTGGCGCGAAGTCGCGCTTCGCAGGTCTCGGACCGGCGGACGTACATAACAATGACCCGCGGGAATTGCCGCTTGTCGCTCGAGGAGGTCAGATCATCGGCAATGGCGTCCTGGCCAAAGCGAAAGACGCGGACCTCGTCTTCTGCCAGTTGGCGCCCTGGCAGTTCAAGGGCGAGCAACGCAACGTCAAGCAATCGCGCCGTCGCGCATCGTTTGTAGTTTCACGCTTGTTGGCCAACCTCGGAGCCGCCAGCTCGACGCCGCTGCTCGACCGTTTCCACCAGCCGGTTGACGCAACAGAGAAACGCTGGCTCGATGGCCTCTACCTCGACCGACCGGAGGAGTGGGACAATCCCTACCGTTTCTTTCGCTGGTAACCGACGCGAAAATTTCATTAGAACCATCCCGCAAATCGAATGAGCAATCGCGGTCGTCACACGATTCCCGCCTTCATCTCGCTCATCAGATGATCCATGGCGCGCCAGGCGATGGCCATGATTGACAGTGTGGGATTTTTGTCGGCATTGGAAACAAAGGGGCCGCCGTCACAGACGAGAAGGTTTTTCATGTCCCAAGCCTGACAGAATTGATTGAGCACGGACTTCTTCGGACTGACGCCCATGCAGGTGGTTCCGACTTCGTGGATGATTTCGCCAGGACGGTAGATCGCCTTTGCCCCCTCCTTTTCAAAAACCGGACTGATGCATTTTCCGCCCATGGCTTCGATGATTTCCTTGAACGTGAGGTGCATATGGGCCGCCTGCTTGATCTCAGGCTCACCCCATTTCCAGTGAAATCGCAAAACCGGGATGCCCCATTGATCGACGATATCGGGATCGATGTCGCAGTAGCAGTCGTCATTTGGAATCATCTCGCCGCGGCCGGCGAAGGCGAGAAAGCTGCCGTAGTAACGACGCGCATCCTCCTTGAGTTTTTTCCCGTAGGTACCGCCGTTGATGCGCTCGAGGCCGTCAAACATCCCCGCCCGCGGCATCATGCGTCCGCCGCCAAACTCGATATGATAACCACGAGGAAAATCGAGCCGCCCGGCGGCCTGGTCCTGGTATCCCCACCACGGCATGTAAACATGCAGCCCTGAGTCGCCGTCTTCGTTGTGCGGCGGCACGTTTTCGAGCGCCGGGATGTGCCCGATCACTTTCGCGCCCACGGTATCCATCAGATAGCGCCCGACTTTTCCGGAAGAATTCGCGAGACCTTGCGGAAAATCCGCGCCTTTCGAATTGAGCAAAATCCGCGCGCTTTCGCATCCGCTGGCTGCGAGGATGACCACCCGCGCGCTGGCGCGGCAATCGCGACGCGTCTTCTTGTCGATGAAATGCACTCCGGTGGCGCGGCGGGTCCTGGCATCGTAGGTGACCTCGCGCACCATGGCATCGCAGAGCACATCGAGGTTGCCGGTGGCGATGGCGGGCGGAATCAGCACCGTCGTCGACTGGAAGTTCGCCTTGATCGAACATCCGCGCTGGCAATCGGTCGCCCAGTAACAAGCGGCTCGCGTGAGGACATGGTCGCGCAAATACCGGGCATTGGGGTTATCCGGGTGCAGGGTGCGGGCCAGTTTGTCTTCATTCTGGCGTTCGGTTAGGATGGCACGGTGGACCGGCACCACCGGGATGTTCAGCTTGGCGCAGTGTTTTTTGACGAGCAGCTCGTAACCGCGCGGTTTTGGCGGCGGCAGCAAAATTCCCTCCGGAGAATCCGGCGTGTTCTCGAGGCCCTCCGCGCTGCCGTAAACGCCCACGAGCAATTCCGCTTTGTCGTAATACGGCGCCACTTCGTCGTAAGTCATCGGCCAGTCGAGGCCGAGGCCATCGCGCTGCGTTGGCTTGAAATCGTACGCTCCCATGCGAAGCGAAATCCGCCCCCAATGGTTGGTGCGACCGCCAAGCATGCGTGCCCGCCACCACATAAAATTGGTCCCCGCATCCATCGAATACGGCTCGCCGGGCACCTGCCAGCCGCCGTCGACGGTCGCATCGAAAAATCCGAACGGCCGCTCCGGAGTCGCTGCCCCGCGCAACGGGGCGTGCACGGGAAGATTGAACATAGGCGTCTCGGTCACCGGATCATAATTTCGCCCGGCCTCGAGCATGAGCACCTTCACCCCATGCATGGCCAGGACATAAGCACATATCCCCCCCGCCGCTCCGCTGCCCACCACAATCACATCATATTGCGGCTTCGTCTTCGACGGCGTTTCCAAAAACGGCATCCGCGATCATGGGCGCGCTACGCCGCTCGAGCAACCGGCGAAGAAAGGCAGAACGCAAAATGCAGAATCTAGAATGCGAGAGAAAAATGCAGTTCCCCGGTTGTTTTATCGTCTCCCGAGGTCGGCGGCTGCTCCCAGCGTACGATTCGCGGCCGCTCAATCGCTATGCAGATTTTTCGATCTTGCCACACGGGCTTCCATCTGGTGTGCTTGTTTGACTTTCCCCACTCATTATCCCCCTGGCGTGAAAATCGCGTTGCATGGAATCTGCCTGTCCGTCGTTCTCATTTCGGCGCTCCCTGCCGACGAAGTGACGAACGTGATTCCGCTTGGCTCGGAATGGCGCTATCTCGACAACCATCTAAATCCGGTCGAGTCCGCCAATAATCCGGCGTTGTTTGGTTCCAGCAATTGGCGAGCCGGCGATTATCAGGCGGACGCCGCCGGCACGCCTGAGACACCAAACCCGTGGAAAATCGGCCGGGCTGTCTTCGGCTACGGCGACACCCTATTCGGAGGCTATGGCCAGCAATTGCTCTTCGGAACGGATGCGAATATCAAATCGATAACCTACTACTTTTGGAAGAGGTTTCAGTTACCTCCGAACCAGCGATTAGGAGAGACTTACAACCAAATCCGGCTCGGAATCGTGCGGGACGATGGAGTGGCGGTTTACATTAACGGCCATGAGGTTCGGCGCGACAACCTGCCGGCAAAGCCGGCGCCTATTTCGCACACTACATTGGCAACTTCGGCCGTGGATGGCACTGACGAAACTCGCATCGTCGAAACGGCTCACAACCCGTTGAATATTTACGACAGCAATAATCCTGGACAAAACATTCTTAAAGAAGGCGATAACGTCATCGCGGTCGAACTGCACCAAGCCAGCGTCGCCAGTTCTGACACCACATTTGATCTTTCTCTTGATCTCGTCCTCTCGGACGCGTGTCTCGTGGTGGCCCGTCCGGGCATCGTCGCCGCGTTCGAGACCACCGCCAACAATGAACGAACCGCAACCGGATTGCAGCATCTGCGGCCTGATCTCAAGGAGCCGACGGGACCGGACTTTTCCTTCGCTGGCCAGGACACCGAACTGAACTGGACTTCGCGCGATGATACCGGCGGTTTGCGCGCTGGCATCACCGCCTTCGAGCTGTTTACCAACGCGCCCCTGGCCAATCAGGCTTACTTCGTCACTAACACCCACGCGATTTGGGAATCAGAGATTCTCGACATTCGGAACTTTCGCAACGTGACCGCTTTTTTAAGCCTGCAGGCAACGAAGAGGCCCAGCGCGGCATTTTCCGTGTCGGACTGGATCACCGCTACCTTCATTGTCAGCATGGATGGAGCGGCGTTTCAGAGTGTTCCGTGGCTGACATTCTCGGCGCCAAACGCACCTCAGGTGCCGGTTCAATGGTCGGATTTGGTGAATGAGTCTGCGCAAAAAACGGCCCTGGTGCCCACCAGTGACACCGATCCGCCGATTTCCGGCGCTGGAAATTGGCGGAAGCTCACGTTCCCGGACGCCTCCTGGCCAACCGGCGGGAAAGGCGCTGGGTTTGACAGCTTCCCCGGCACGCCCCCCAGCCTCACCGGGTACATTGATCCCAACTTCGACTTCAAGGACCAACTTTTTAACACTCGAACGGTCATTTATATGCGGTGCCGATTTCCCTTCGTGGCTGACCGAACCAGCTACGACCGGCTCCAGCTCCGGGTAAGATACAATGACGGTTTTGTTGCCTATTTGAACGACCAGGAAGTCGTGCGCAGGAATTTCACCGGTACACCCAACTCTACCTCCCGCGCGAACTCCCAAACTCCCAAGTCGTCCTCTGTAATCTGGGAGGATTTCGATATCACCGGCCATTTGAACAAGCTGAACCTGAATGCCGTGAACCAGGACAATATTCTGGCGGTGCACGCTTTGAATTCCGCCGTGGGCAGCAGCACAATGCTGATCTGGCCGATGTTGCAAATCGGCAAAACCACACGTCCATTTGCCGCGGTCAGCAGCCTTGACGACGGGAATGCGGCGACTTTCCTCGAGTTAAACTCGAACGAAGACCAAAACCCACCGGCAAATCGAACGCTCATTCCGGAAGGCGCGCGGTCGGTTCGTCTGCGGATCGAGGCCAATGCGAGCAGCGAGAATGTCGCCTACTATTTTGATAACATCACGTTTCTGGGAGATCCGATCGTGCCCGATTCGTTTGATGTCTACACGGCCGCGAAGTTGCCTTTGGCACCGGCGGCCGAGCGGTCCGCAAATGCGGACCCTGATGGGGACGGCGTGCCCAACTTGCTCGAGTTTGCCTTTGGGTCCGATCCTTCTGTCGCAAAGCTCAATGTTCTTTCCGGCGAGGCCGAAGTTTCAATTCTTCCTGTGGCCTCGGTCGAGAATGGGTATGGCCGCTTCACGTTCCGCGCACCCGGCCCTTTGCCGTTCGGCAATCCGGACACCGGTTTTGAAAGCGGCGGGTTGAATCTCCGGCCCCAGATTTCCTTTGGAGATTTAACCGCGCCGGGAACGTGGCGGGACGGAATCAACGCGGGTGGCACGTTTTTCATCAAGGTAATGATGGAGCCGGCCAATGACGGAACGGACAGCGTCCTTATCACCTGCCGGACCGTCGCGCCGTTGGCCGAGCTTTCCGCCTCGAAGGAGATTTTCATGCGCCTGCGCGTGGCCGTTGTTCGCCCGACCTACCTCCAAGGGTCACTCCCAGAATGTCCGTATTGAACTGCGTGCAATGGGGAACGGGCATCTTGCCCGTTGCACTGAACCGCATTCATTGCCACGGGCGAGACGCCCATGCTCCTTTCTTGCCGTGTCCGATTTATTGAACGTGGCGGGACGGAATCAACGCAGGTGGCACGTTTTTCGTTACGGAAAGGATGGAGCCGGCCAATAACGGGACGGGCAGCGTCTTCATTTCCTGTCGCACCGTCGCGCCGTTGGCCGAGCTTTCCGCCTCGAAGGAAATTTTCATGCGGCTGCGCGTCGCCATCGCTCGCCCGACCTACCTCCAAGGCTCACTCACTGAATGTCCATTTTGAACTGCATGCAATGGGGAACGGGCATCTTGCCGGCATCTTGCCCGTTGCACTGTAATCGCGTCATATTCGTCGCCACGGGCAGGATGCCCGTGCACCTTTGCAGATGTGAATTGTAAAGCGGGAATCCGGGAATCGGTTTAGGCGTCGGTGGGCCGTGAGTCGGTGCATTCCCCGGTTAAGTTTCTGGCCCGGTCGAGAGCCACTGCCGCAAATGCTTCACGGTCTGCTTCGGGTGCGTCAGTAGGAAGAAATGATCCGCGCCGGGGATGGTAGCAATCCTCAACGCCGGGACAAATGCGCCGAATATGACCGATGCGCCGGTAAAAGTCGCCCGATCTCACAAATAGTTCCACGCCGCCTGAAAGGAAGCGCGGTCGTGAATTCCCAGAGAATCGAAAAACGGTGTTGTCCGTTGGGGGCCCCCAAGGCAGACCATCTGGGAATAATATTGAGGTGCCTCGACGTAGAGCCGGCACGCGCCGAAACCACCAGCGGAAAGTCCAACAAGGCTGGGAGTTGAGATGCGAAAACCGAGCCACTCCGATGGTTGGGAAAATAGAGGCTCGTCCGCGAGCGAGATGTGGGGCTGCCTAATGACGCGCCTTCGACTTTGCCAGCCGGGGCGGACGTTGACGGGCCGTGCGAATCGAAATTGGGGCCTCTAATTCGCGCCCTTTGAAGGCAGCAACGATTTGAATTTCTTGTTGAATGCATCCGCCGTCAGCCCGAGCAACCCGGCCGCTCGACTGGCATTGCGCTCGGCCTTCTCGTAGGCTTGGAGCATGAGCTCGCGTTCGAGCGAGGCCAGCAAGGTCAGGCCGGGCTGGGCTTCGGCCTCCTGAAGCAGGAGGCGAGCGGTCGCGCTGATGAGAGCCTGGCTGTCGGCTGCGGTTTGCGTCTTCCTTCGCGACTCGGCCGCGCTCTCGCGGGCGGCGGACGCTGAAGTCGCACGCGACAATGTGCCGGTGCCCAACGGAATATCCTTCGGCAGCAACACGTCAGCAGTGGCCAGGACGCATGCGCGTTCGAGGGTGTTCTCGAGTTCGCGGACGTTGCCGGGCCAATGATAGTTATTGAGATGCCCAACCGCCTCCTCACTCAACCGGTGCGGTGGCAGGCGGTGCTCGCGGGCGAGCCGCTGAAGAAAATAGCCCGCCAACGGCAGGATGTCTTCGCGGCGCTCGCGCAAGGGCGGCAAATGGATGCGGATAACATTGAGCCGATAAAAGAGGTCTTCGCGAAAACGCCCCGTTTCGACGTCACGTTCGAGGTTCCGGTTTGTAGCGGCCAGAATGCGCACATCGGTTCGGAGCGTCTGGTTTCCACCCACGCGCGAAAACTCACCTTCCTGAAGCACGCGCAGTATTTTGCTTTGCACCTGGAACGGCATGTCACCTATCTCATCAAGGAAAAGCGTTCCTCCATCGCATTGCTCGAATCGTCCCATGCGTTGTGCCGTGGCGCCGGTGAAACTCCCCTTTTCGTGACCGAAGAGTTCGCTTTCGAGAAGGGTCTCCGGGATCGCGGCGCAGTTGATGGCCACGAATTCCTTGTGCTGGCGCGGACTGAATTTGTGAATCGCCCGCGCCACCACTTCCTTTCCGCAGCCGCTCTCGCCCGTGATCATGACCGGGGCCACCGAGCGCGAGGCGCGGCCGATCATCTTGAAGACGCTCTGCATGGCGGGCGATTGCCCAATGATCGTCTGCTGCAGGTGGTCCAGTTGGGGCGCGGCCAAAGGCGCTGTCGCCTTCATGGTCTCCCGGGTTTTCAAGGCATCCTCGACCACCGGTCGCAGCTCATACGAAAGCGATTCCTTGCGCAGAAATTCGTAGGCGCCGAGTTTCATCGCCTCGATCACGGCGTTGGTCGGCGGGAAACCAGAGTTGAGAGCGACGAGCGCATTCGGATCTGTCTGCCGCAGGCGCCGCAGCAATTCCATGCCGCTGACAGGCTTCAGATGCAGTTCGAGCAGGACCAGATCGGGCTTCTCTTTTTGAAAAATGGCAAACCCCTGGTCAGCGTCAGCCGCGGTCAGAACGCGCACTTCCGGGGCCGACAAATGTTTGCTGGCCCAGAGAAGAAAATCGGAATCGGGATCAATGACGAGAACCGTTTGCATGCTCAACTCACTCCGCCGTATCGGCGATGCCGTTTCTGAAACTCCCGGAAGGCCTCGACGAGGTCGGCACGCCCAAAGTCGGGCCAGAGCGTTTTGGTCACCCAAATCTCCGCATAGCTGATCTGCCAGAGCAGGAAATTCGACACCCGCATTTCCCCGGAAGTGCGGATCAATAGATCAGGATCAGGCCAGTAGCGAGTGTACAAGTGTTTTCCGAAAACCTCCGGGGTAATCATCGCGGGATCGATGTGGCCTTCCACAACATGCCGGACAATACTTTTGACTCCATCGACGATTTCCTCGCGGCCGCCATAACTCAAGGCCAGGATCAGCGTCAGTCCGCTGTTTTCCGCCGTTTTGGAAATGGCGTCGTGCAGCGCTTCCTGACAGCGAGGCGGCAGATTGGTCAGTCTCCCAATCGCCTGAAACCGCACGTTGTTGCGCTTCATGTCCTCGAGCTTCTTGGTCAAGAACATCTCGAGCAGCTTCATCAGCGCCTCGACTTCGGACTTCGGACGCTTCCAGTTTTCCCACGAAAAGGCGTACAGCGTCAGGAACTCGACGCCGAGCTCGCCGCAAGCCTCGACGGTTCGTTGCACTGCGTCCGCACCGCGGCGGTGGCCTTCGGTTCGAGGAAGTCCGCGCTCCTTCGCCCACCGGCCGTTGCCATCCATGATCACCGCCACATGACGCGGCGGTCTCGTAATGCCAGAGGGAGCGGAATCGCCTTTCGACATGAGCAATCCGCAGTGTGACCGCTTTCATCGCGCGTGCAAGACGGTAGCAGCGCGCCAGTCAGCCGCTTACGCAGGAAAAGTTGATCGCGACTATCGAGTCAGTTCCCCTTCAACACCATCTGCCCGGTCGGCGCGGCGACGCCGCCTTTTGGTTCGACGGTGACGGCAAACGTGCCGGTGGACACCTCGGCCTTCGGCTTGAATTCGAATTGCTCCTGACCGTCGGCGGATACTTGAAAGACGCCGGCGTCCACCGGAGTCTTCTGTTGAGGATCGATAACCCAAAGCTGGTACTCGCGATCCTCTGGCAGCGCCGGCAGGCCCTGCACGATCAAAACCCCTCTCTGCTGTTTGCCGTCCCATAACGAAACAGCCCTGGCCCCTGGCTGGGTTCTGACCAGGGAGGTCAATACGGCCGCCTGCATATTGGTGAGTTGAAATCCCCCCTCGATCTTTTTGTTCTGCGCCTCGAGTTCGATTGTCTTCTGCCTGGTAACACCGAGTTCCTGCGTTTGTGCTTCGGCTTCGCTGGCGAGGAGTTCGCTCTTCTCCCGGGCCGCATTTAACTCGGCAGTGAGTTTCAAGGTCTGCGCGCTTTCCGCCTCGAGCGCGGCCGCGAGCTGGCGGGATTGTGCGGTTTCGTTGAGCACCTCATCGGCATACCTGTTTGATTGATCGAGCGCAGCCGACAGACGCTTTTCGAGCAGGCCGACCTTCTGCTTTTCGCCACGCCAAAGAGCAACCAGGACGATGCAGGCGGCGACGGCCAAGGCAGCAGCGAGCCAGCGGCCAAAACCGAGAGCGCCAGATCTCGGAGCCACCGCAAGTCTGGCCAGCCGAATCACTGACGGCCCGGGAGGCGCAGGCGGCAATGACATGAGAATGCGAGCTCTCATCTCGGGCCTCGGCGTCACGGCCAAAACTCCCAGCGGCAGGAGCGCGGCGGTTCTTTGCAGTTCCTCCCGCACCCGGGCCAGCTCAACATCGGTGCTGCAAGCGCGTTCAAAATCCTCACGTTCCGCATCCGGCAGCAGATCCAGAGCGGCCATTGCGGCCTGATCCTGGCGATCCTCGTCGATCATAAGAGGTCTTTCAAAGCATCGCGAAGTTTCAGCAGCCCCCGGCGGATGCCCGCTTTAACTGCTCCCAAAGGCTCCTTTAGTTCGTGGGAAATCTCCTCATGCGTGAAGCCGCCGAAAAATGCCAGCTCGATGGGGCGGCGCTGCTCATCGGAAAGTTGAAAAATCCCTCTGCGCACCAGCGTCGCCGTTTCGCGCGAAGTTGGGACCTGGTCCGCTGCCGGGAGGGCATCGATCGCGAAAGCGGGGCGGGGCGCCCCCTGATGGCGAATGTGCCCCAGCCGCGCACGCAAGCGGACAATCGCACGATTGCGAAGGATTTTCGCAGCCCAGAAAAACGCGCGCCCGTCGGCCGTGCGAAAATCGGCCGCGCGCCTCCAGATTTGCAGGAAGACCTCTTGCAAGAGGGCCTCAGCTTCGTGTGCGTCCTCGAGCATTTGCAGGGCCAGTCCGTAGAGCCCGCCCGCCATTTGATCATAAATCTGCGCGAAAGCGGCGCGATCTCCCTGCGCCGTGCGGCGCAACAGGTCATCTTCATCGAGGCTGGGTGGCTCGGGGGTCACAGATGGCGCTTCATTAAAGGTTAAGCCACCAACCCGCAAGACCAAAGAGCGCCCAGTCCGTTCGCGTCCCCGGCCCTTCACCTGTTCGCCGGTACGTGATATGAAGAATGCTGAGATGACATCACAGACCTCAAAACGAAAACCGCGGGCGCCGTCCGCGCCGCCCATGACGCAGCCCGAAGAGATGAGGACGAAGACTTATGTTTATGGGGTCGAGAAGTTGAACGGCTACGATGCATGGGCGCTTTTCAAAGCTTGCGCTCGAGGCGACGTGCCGAAGGTGAAGTCGCTCCTGGCGAAGGACCGGCGATTGGTCAACGCACAGTACTGGTACCAGTTTCCCATCCACATGGCCGTACGTGCAGGGCACAGGGAGATCGTCAAGCTGCTTCTAGACGGCGGCGCCGACCCGGGCCAATCACGCTATACCTACAATTCATGGGATAAGTTGCTTCTTATCGCGAAGGAGCGCGGCTATCGCCAAATCGAGTCACTGCTCGAGCGGGCGTTGCGGAAAAGGTTCAACTACACGCCCGATTTTGATGCGCTGCGGGAATCGATTATCGCCCGGGATTCGCGAAAGGTCGGCGCGATTTTGCGGCGGCAGCCGAACTTGACGCGGGCGAGCGACGCGCTTGGCAATAATGCCCTTCATTGGAGCGTCGTCACCCGTCAATTGGGTTTGATTGAGCAATTCGTCGAAGTTGGGACACCGATCGACGCGCAGCGCGCCGACGGACAAACTCCGGTGCTCCTGGCAGTGAATGGCGCGATGGATTATTGGTATCGTGCCAATCGCGGCAGATCGCATCCTTCGCTCCGAAACGCGTGGGTGCTGGTTGGGAGCCTACTGGCCCATGGAGCGAGTTACACCATCTCCGTGGCGGCCGCCGTCGGAGATCAGGAACGAGTCGACGAGCTTTTGCGAATGGATGCCAGCCTCGCGAGTCGTCTCGACTCGGGGCGCGTCAGCCCGTTGTCCTATGCGGCGCGGGAAGGGCATAAGCACATCGTCCGCCTGTTGCTCGAACACGGCGCCGATCCGAATTTGCCGGAAGACTCGGCTCCCGACGGCCGGGCGCTGTTCGAGGCTTGTTGTGGGAATCACTTCGAGATCGCGGAGTTGCTGCTCGATCATGGCGCCAATCCAAACGCCGGCACGGATTCGAGTGGGTGCTGTCTCACCATCGGAGAGGTTTACCACGGCGAAAAGGCGAAGCCGCTGCAACAGCTATTGCGCCGGCACGGGGCATTCAACCCGCCGTACTCCATGAGCGCACAAGAGATGAAGCAGGCCATTCGAGAGGGTCATGAGGTGATCCGCCACGAGGAGTTTCTCGGTAATGTGATGGCGAAGCGCGACGCGGAGCTACTCGATCTCTGTCTTGATTCGGCCCCAAGCGTGCCGATGCGTCTCTGGAGCGGCGCCTATCCGAGGTCGCCCGCCTTGGTCCGCAGACTGCTGGCGCGCGGACTTGATCCGAACAGACCGGACTGGCTCGGCACAACGTTTCTCCACGCCTGCGCCGAGAACGGAGACCGGTCCGTGGCGGCAGTCTTTCTCGAGGCCGGGGCCGACATCAACGCCCGGGACCTCGAATTCAAAGGGACGCCCTTGGCCGCGGCCGTTCGCTCATGGTGCGAAGAAAAGTACCCCCAGCAGGCGGAGCGCAGGCGCCGGATGGTCGAGTTCCTGCTGAAGCGAGGTGCCGCCACCAACCTGCCCGACGACGAACCGTGGGCCACGCCCCTCGCGTGGGCGACCCGCCGCGGACACGGCGAAATTGTAGAACTGAAACAGCACGGCGCGACGTGAGTTCGACGCCGGAGGCGTCACGGAAATTAGATACGGTGGCGCGAGCCACCGGAAACAACCCGCATCATTACCCGCCCCGGCAGGGGCGGCGGAGATGGCGTCACCACGGGGGTTTGCCAGCGCCCCTGCCGGGGTGCACGTCGTTCTTATTTCTCGTTCCTGTGGCTTGCCCCACCGGCTGATTTCCGATGTCCCTTCGGGACGTTCCACCACCGCCCGAATACTGCACAGCTCTCTCACAAATCCCGATCAAAAGTACATGACAGGCCCTAGTTCTTCTTACCCGAATGAACATGACAATTCCCACCGAGTTGATCACTGAGCAACTCTGCTCCGCTTCCGACCTTCGTTCTTGGCGCCTCCTCATCGCCGTGGTATTCTCAAAGCGATGAATAGACAATGTGACAGGGTGGCTTTCCGGGCTGCCTTGGCACGAACTCTGCCGCGCGCATTTTCCCTTCAATTGCCGCGTGCAGTTCAATTATACACGTTCGGCGTCCCGTTGCTTTGAGCAGCTGGGGAGTTTGGTTTCTCGTCCTTGCTGGCATCGGTTTCTACTATGACATGGTTCCCGCTGACGCACTCGACCACGTGACTGGATCAGTTGCTCAACTTGCAATGACCCGAAATCGGCTACAAAACGCTGCACTGGTATTTTGAAAAAGCGCATCGCAAAGCGGACGAGAGGCTTGTGCCGGAGCGCGCTGCGCGCCGTGGCAGTGGTAGCCTTCTTCATGCTGGCCGTGGCGGAATTCGGCGCCCGGGGGCGGGCGGAGACGCTCTATTGGGACACCGACGGATCGAGC
The DNA here is from genome assembly GCA_050998515.1 of Verrucomicrobiales bacterium. Classification (GTDB taxonomy): domain Bacteria; phylum Verrucomicrobiota; class Verrucomicrobiia; order Verrucomicrobiales; family V1-33; genus JBPCQC01. The sequence goes on along the minus strand of JBPCQC010000001.1, from coordinate 5,926 downwards.
GCCGGCAACAATGCTTCCAGTGGCGCGAACCTGGGCGGCTCAGACATCTGGAGCACCGCGGACGCTAACTGGTGGGACACCAACCTCGGGACACTTCAAGTCTGGATCGATGGGAGCGATGCAGTCTTCTGGGGAACCGCAGGCGCGGTCACCGCTTCGACAGTTTCGGCCAACAGCCTTGCCTTTAAGACGACCGGTTACTCGGTCAACTCTGGCACGCTGGCGATGACCGGCGCACCGTCTAACTTCAACGTGGACACCGGCGTCACCGCGACTATCAGCTCGACAATCGCCGGCGCCAACACCATGGTGAAGCTCGGCGCCGGCACGCTCATTTTATCGAACGCTGCCAACGTCAACACCGCCAACACCTTCGCTGGCGGTTGGCGCATCGAGGGCGGTGGCACGCTGCGCATCAGCGCCGATGGCAGTTTGGGCGCACCGCTCCCCGACACCGCCCGCAACACAGTCACCGACATCCAGCTCAATCAGTCCACCATCCAGGCCGGCGCAACCTTCGACCTCGACATCAACCGCCGCACCAAGATCAACACCAATTCCACCACCAATCTTGGCGACGGCGTCATCGACACCCACGGGAATGTGCTCACCTGGTATGGTTCCATCCAGGGCGGCGTTGGATCGCTCCGCATCACGAATTCCGGCGGGACTCCCGGCCGTCTCGTCCTCGGCACCGACAAGAAAAATAGCATCAATCCCTTCGGGAGCGCACTGCCTGCCGGCACGGTCAACCTCACCGTCCAGGACGGCGCCATCGTGCAGACCTCCGGCACAGTCACGCCCACGAACGGAGAGCTCGGGAGCGAAACCGGCGCCGGCGGGGCAGTGCTCGCGATCAAGCTCGACGACGGCCAAATCCGCTCCGAGTCCGGCGGGTACTTTTTCCAGCGCAACCTCATCGTCGGCGCGGGCGGTGGCAGCCTCGATACCGGCGTCTGGGAGCAAACCTTCATCGGCACCGTCTCCGGCACCGGCTTACTGAGCAAGGAAGGCAGCGGAAGGCTTACGCTCGACAACACCAGCGGCACCTGGACGGGCGGCACCAGGATCCGCGGCGGCACCCTCGAACTCGGCCGGCGTGGGTCCAACGGCCTGCTCCCCGGAACCCTCGCCAATCCCTCCTCCGTCGTCGTCCACAGCGGCGCAACCCTCAAATTCAACCGCGGCTCGAGCAAATCGTTCTTTGACACCATCTCCGGCGCGGGCGGGATCACTGTCGCCAACTCGACTACCGCCAGAGTCAGGCTCGTCTCCAACAACACCTACACCGGTCCGACCACCATCAGCTCGGGCAGTCTGATGATCGGCCAGGGAAATGCGGGCGAGCCGGGATCGATCGTCAGCAGTGTCGTGAACAACAACGCAACGCTCATATTTAATCGCGTCGAGGACCTGACCTACGTCGGCGCCATCAGCGGACCGGGGACGATGGAAAAACAGGGAGCAGGGAAGCTGACCCTGACGGGGACGCACAGTTACACCGGCGTCACAACCGTCAGCGCGGGCACGCTGTTGGTTAACGGGTCACTCTCGAGCCCGGTCTCCGTGCAAACCGCGGGCACGCTCGGCGGGACAGGCACAGTCGGCGGCAACACGACGATCGATGGCCGCCTGGCGCCCGGCGCCGGCATCGGCACGCTTCGCATCAACGGCAACTGCACCTGGAATGGCCATGGTTCGCCAACGATGCTTTTCGAATTAGGCAACAGCGGCTCCGACAAACTCGAGATCACCGGCGCGTTTACCAAAGGAACAGGGACTAGCTACCAGTTCGACTTTCTGGGCACCGGCGCCGGCATCACCAACGGCACCGTGATCACCCTCGCGACGTTCGCGAGCACCAACTTCACGGCGGCGAACTTTAGCCATACCAACCTGGCGTTTGGTTATAGTGGCACCTTCAGCATCGCGGGCGGCACTCTACAATTCCAAGTCAGTTCATTGACGCCCTTGCAATCCTGGCGTCTCGCGCACTTTGGCACCACCGCGGATTCCGGTGACGCGGCAGACTTTGCCAACCCAGACGGAGACGAGTACGTGAACCTACTCGAGTTCGTGAGAGACGGTGACCCGAATAGCAGCGGCACCGACGGCAAAATGGTTTCGAAGTTCACGACTTTCTCCGCCACATCCTATTTCGCACTGACTCTACCCATTCTCGTGGGTGCCACTTTCTCCGGCGCAGGAGAGAAGGTCTCGGCAGCCGTGGGCGGAATTATTTACCGAATCCAGGGCAGCCCCGATTTGGTGGACTTTACGACGACACCGGTCTTCGAAGTCACTCCGGCGATTTCCGCCGGAATGCCCGCACTTTCGCCTGGTTGGGAGTACCGCACGTTCCGGCTGGCCGCGGATTCGCAAGGATTCCTTCGCCTCGCGGTCATCGCGGCTCCTTGATTGCAGAGCAACTGATTTTTTCATTGTCGCTGACGTCAACCGTCGTCAAGGGTTGCGGTTGATTTCTTCGGCCTCACAGAGGCCGGCTACAGCGCTGTAGCCGGGGTCTGAGACCCCGGTCGGATGGGCAGGATTGGAAACCTGAAGTACCATGAAAAAATCAGCCCTGGGTCAGTGGGCACAGGAGGATTTTAGTATTGCTTTGGCTGACTGGCCGCCTTTTGGCGTGACCCCGTAAAATACGGGCGTTATTAGCGAGAGACCCGAAGTCGCAGGAAGAGTTTCTGCTCGGTGACCTCCACCTGTGCTTTGATCAGCTTGGTCACTCCATCGTCTGAAAAAGTGACATCGGTCGGTGATGCCACCATCCAACTCGCCAGATTGGAGGATTGTTCGACCGTGTAGGTCAAATCGGTCGCACTGTCTGACCGCGGGTAAACGAGCGAAAGATAGGTTGCATCCGCGACCGCGTAAGGCCGGTGATTTGTCGTTGTTCCGTGCGGGTCGTTCGTGAATGCGTAATCGAGCAAGTTCGTCAACCCATTGTGATTCGGGTCGGCGTGCTCGCCGCTTACTGCCGGGTCGCTCAATTCCTCTGGCGTGAAGTTTAACTGCCGCCACTGCGCGAATGTGGTGACAGCGACGATAAATACTTCGTTTACATCCGAGGCGCCGAAGCCCTGGACCACGCCACCGCCCGGCAGATAAATTTTGTTTCCGATCACGGAAGCCGAAATGCCGTGCCGCGGTGTCGGCATGTCCGCCAAACTGCGCCAGGTATTGGTGTCTGGATTGTAGACTTCGACCTCGCCGTGCAGAACCGGCACCTCTCCGCCGAAGACCCACAGCTCGCCATTCACGGCTGCGACCCCGATACCGGAACGGCCCGTTGGCATCGGCGCACGAGACGACCAGCTATTGGTCTGCGGATCATAAACTTCGAGCGAGGTGGACGAATTGGCCGCGCCCCTGCCACCCACGACGTAAAACTTGCCTTCGATCACCCCGCCACCGGTATGATTTCGCCCGACTGCCATCTCCGCGCGAGTCGTCCAAGTGTTAACCACAGGATCATACACCTCCAATTGGCGCATACTGGCGCCGGCGCCGCCGGCGACGTAGATCTTATCGCCAATCACGCCTACCGCCGCGGTTCCGCCATGCTCAAAATTCATCGACGCCACCGGCGCCCAGGAGCCGTTAGTCGGATCGTAAACAAATGCCGGGCCTGCAATGCGCCGAAGCTGTAGAGCTTCCCCGCCGCGACCGCCGCGCTGTTGTGATTAACGGCAAAGGGGATCGGATCCGCCGAAGCCCACGTGTCGGTATCAGGATCGTAAACCTCGACCGTGGCCGTCGAATTGCCATCGATGTCGTAACCTCCGATGACATAGATTTTTCCGTCCAAGACAGCAGTCGCGAGTTCCTGCCGCTTGGAAGGCATCGGGGCAAGTGTTTGCCAGGTGCCGCCGCTTTGCGCGGGAACCGAGACAATGAAGGCAAACGACCCAAGCAGGACGGATGCACAAATGTTCAGGTAGTGTGACACGTCTCAACGGACTCAACGTACGTCTACAGGGCGGAACGTTGCACAGCGAGGCCGAGATCGAGGCGTGGTTAAAATCGAAAAGTTTTCCTCGCCTTTGGTGCGAGATTTCTATAAGCCGAACGGCAACGAAAACCACACCACGAGAGGGCCCGGTGTTTCAAAGGAACGACCGCGCAGCGACGGGCGCCGAGGCGCTTGAAAACGGATATGCTCATACGCACACACCCCCTGGAGGCGCCGCTCCGTCGGTTGGTAGAACTCTCCAAAAAACACAATTGATGAAAACGACTTTGTCCCTCCTGACGAGCGCATTACTTGCCTATGATGGCGCATGCGGCGCAACTATTGCCATTAACTTTGACACTGATGCGAAGGGCCTGCCCATCACGGCGCCAAGCGGCTTCATGGACACGAAGCACCTCGCCGAACTGTATGCTGTGCTGGGGGTGCATTTCAGCGGCCCCCGCGGGGGGAACGACGGAGGCGCGATTTTGAATCAAGCTGGGAACTTTGGAGTCAACGCCCGGAGCGGCGTTAATTTTCTCGCATTTAACCGTAGCGCGGAAGCAATGATGATCGACGGCGGCATTCCGCGGGATCCGGAAAGAATCACGTTCGATACTTTAATGAGCGATATTTCGATTTTTGTGGCTGGCGGTGGTACGGGCCGGACTTTTGTCATGCAGGCTTTTGACAGCAACGGCAATTTGACCGACACCGATACCATTCTAACCCAATCTTATTCGCAACTTCAGGTGGCTTCAGCGGCCGGTATCAGATCCGTCACGATATCTGTAACCGACAGCGGAAACGATGTGGTTTTCGTCTTGGATGATCTTTCAGCCACGACAATTCCAGAGCCCTCCGCCGCGTTGCTTCTGTGCGCTGTCTTTGCACTTGCCGGTGGCGCTCGCTCGAGGCGAAGTTGTCCGAACAGTGAAATCCCAGCCTCTGGCCGCCTGCGCTCGGAGCAGTTGCCAAGCGGGTGACGCGAACACTGGAAGAAGCGTTTGAAGAGCAACCAAGTTGGCGTTACGGACCTGACGAAGGCTCATAGCGGATCCCAACTATCCGCTTTCCCTCGAAGCGCTTCAACGATTTGAGGAAGACCAGGACAAGAGACGCGCTGCCTTGTTCATAGCCCACGGTCCCGTAATCTTTTCTGGTGCCGACGTTGGCCTGGTTCTACGCCAACAGAAGCTCGCACGCCCGACCAATGATCTTGTCGCGACCCTCGGAGGGTGCGACCTCTTCCGTTGCGGCCTCGAGCGCTTCGGTCACAGCTTCTGGCGCCGCCTCTGGAAACTTTTGCCTCAATACTTCCCGAGCCTGGGATCGCTCGAAAGGCTGACTGGAAATGGTGCGGCGGTCTTCAGCGGTTTTGTTTGGGTCGTCTGGCATGGTCGAATGGGTATAGGCCGTGGATTCTACGCACGCTCTGTCCCGCTGGTTGCGTCCGGCTGCTCATCATGAGATTCCTCTACAACTTCCGCGTTGTAATAATCACCGAAACGTTCGATCACCCTGACTCGAACCGGAAGTGTGCTTCCATCCAGAAGGGTACCATTTGCGCCAACGGGCAGGGGATCATAGCAACAGAAGTGGAGGATTCTCCGGCCGCCGACCCGCTCTGAGCTTGGTCGAAGCATCGCCTGTCCCTCGCCGAATCCGCTGATCGGAAACCTTCCGTTCGTGACTTGAATTTGGTTCATGAGGCACTCTGGCAACGGCGCAAACCGAAGTCTCCCTTGACCTGAACGGAGCAAAAATTTGGTCATGTCAGGTCGGACCCTAACGGACCAACGGGACATCCACAGAGATCGTCCGGGGACCCACGCAACTCGAATGTTTGCGCCAGTATATTTCCGAGAACCCGAAAGCCTTGAAAGACGGTTCGAATGCTACCGTCTGGTTACGTGGCACCTGCGTAGCAGCGACACTCCTGTCGCTGACGTGAAC
>JBPCQC010000122.1:0-19166 GCA_050998515.1 Verrucomicrobiales bacterium | reverse complement strand
GACTCCCCTTTTTCCCTGACATCCAGCTGATACCACAGACCTCCAGGAGCAGCAACCCTCCTTCCGCGGGCCGAATTTGCCCAACAACCAGGGGTTTCGCTGCCACGATGTGACGGCGGCGGTGGGTATGGCCGCGCGATTGTCATGAGATAGCGGCAAAACAGCGTTGGTTCCGTCGGCAGCAACAAGGGCCGCTTCAATGGCGGCAAAGGCATCGAAGGCATCGGCGTCCCGCCCCACCTTCCCACACCCTACGAACCAGCAGATTTGCTGGCGGGCCGTGACACGCAGATCGTTAAAGCGGAGGAATTCCTCACCCGCGGTCTGCCCAAAGACAAAGTCCCCTGGGAAGCCAGGCGGACGTGAGTTGGCGCCATGGGGCCCCGAAAAGGAGCCACGGAGCCGGCTTCGGGGGCCAAAATCTCAGCAAAGCCACCACCACACGAGCCCTGCGGCAGCTCCGACGGCGAGAGCAATTAGCCGGAAAAGGAATTCGTCAGCACAGGAAAAACCGAATTCACGCAGAAAGCCGAGAAGGCCTCGCTTGGATTTCATTTTCGATTGCGTTTTGCCCCGGTTTGGCATGCGCGATCAAACCTGCCGTACTCAAAACATCAAAACAAAAAGCGGGGCCGTTCAGTGACCTGGGTCCAACTCGATCACGCCGCCCGCGGTTTTGATAAGAGCCGCTGCGGCTGCTTGTTCTGTGTCGGAAAGGTTGATTTTGAATGTGAGGTTTGCAGGCTGAGCGGTGATGCCTGCCTGGAGCGCGTCAATCAGGGAAGAGGGATCGGATGTGGGCACAGCCGCACCGGCAGCCAACGCTGAATTGGCAACCATCACAACGTTACGGGCATTCTCCTGGTCTTTCATAGCATGGGCAGTCGAATCGACCCGCGCAGCATTGACGGCATCGGAATTGGAGCGCGAGAAACTCCGGAAAGCGATGACGGCCAATATTCCCAACACCAGAAGTACGACCACCATTTCAATCAGACTAAATCCGGCTTTCATTTTGCAGGATCGCGGCCCGAGGGCGGGCCGTCTCGAAAGGCGCGCGGCTAAGTTGGAAACGTCGCCCCCTCGCGGCGCGGGGCATTCCAGGTGACCACGAACGTTCGTCATATTTACGCTTGTTTCGCCTTGGTATTGTGAGGCTAATGCACAAATATTCCAGACCAGACAACGGCGAGCCGCCGTTGGAACACATCGATGCCACCATAAACGTGGGCGTTCACCTCGACTCCGACTCATGCTGCCGGACCCTTCGGCCGGTCTTTGAAGAGGAAAGGCTGGTCCCGATTTCCTTTCTGTGTCTCTCCTGTCTCACCTGGGATTTCTTAATGGCCGTCCTAGTCACCACTGGCAGGTGCGGGACTGCCGCAGAGATACCCTTAGTTGCATCGCAGCTTCATTTCCGCCCCTTCGGCCTCGGGGTCGGCTACAGTCCGCCGTCCGAGCTCAATTCATCGCCGGACAAAAACCATATGAAAAGAATCCATCGTCATTTATCTCACGCGGCTGCTTGCAGTCTGCTGCTTGCCGCCACCCCGATTGCCATGGCCCAGGTGGTCGAGTCTACTACCACCCGAACGACCAGTGTCGGCACTCTCAGCGAATTTGGACCAGATACCATTGTTGTGCGCGCGGAATCCAGTCCCGAGCCGCTTCGATATCGTTACACTAAAACCACGACTTATGTCGATGAAACCGGGGCTCCGGTTTCGCGGGAACTGGTCAAAGCCGGCTTGCCCGTCACCGTTCACTACGCGGAATCCCCGGACGGACTGGTCGCCTCGAAGGTGATCGTCCGCAAGTCGGTCGTGGCGCCAGCGGTGGCCACAACGGAAACGACCACAACTCGCACCATGGGCACGCTGACCGAGTTCAGTCCCGAGACGATCGTTGTGCGCTCGGAAACCTCCGCCGACCCGCTTCGTTACTCGTACAGCAAAACCACCACCATCGTTGATGAGAGTGGCGCCCCGGTCTCACGGGAGCTGATGAAATCAGGTTTGCCAATCACCGTCCACTACACCAAACACGGTGATCGCGTCATGGCCACGAAGGTCATTGTGCGCAAAAGGGCCATTGCTCCTGCGCCCGCGGTGGAAACACGTGAAGAGAGAACCACGACCACGACCACTCAGTCGAAGTAACCAGAGATCCCCCAGATCCTGAGTTCTGCGCGAATGCGCGTGTCCGGCAACGGCGCGCGCATTCTTTTTGATGCCGGGCTTCGGCGGGTCCAGGCTGCGTCCGTGCCGCGCCAGGAAAGCCCTGCTTAACCCAAACTCAGGGCATCTGTTTCGGCATGAAAAGCACCCGACTTGCAACGGCCTGGATTCAATGCGGCCCGGACGCAGCCTTTCCCCACCGAGCTCATCCACTGTTGTCTTCTTTGGCACTTTCGCCGCCTGTTAAACGGGTCTATATTAAGAAGCCTGGCAGCGCGGAAAAGCGACCCCTGGGCATTCCCACGGTGCGCGACCGCGTAGTGCAGAGCGCCGTTCGTATGGTTATTGAACCGATCTTTGAGCGCGAGTTTGCTCCCGCCAGCTACGGATTTAGACCCGAACGCAGTTGCAAAGATGCCCTGCGCGAAGTCGATAAGCTGCTGCACAGCGGCTACACGCAAGTTTCGCCTGCAATAAAGCCGTCCATCAGCCAACGATGAAGCGTAGAGGCGACTATGCCTAGTCTCTTTGCCGCTGCTTCCACGCTGAGGGGAATTGGCGCAATACTCGGAAGCATGGATGGAGCGCACCGGGAAAGTCGTGCGTTCATTGCGTGCGCTTAGCGAGCTGCGCAAAGCCGCCGCCATTTCCGGAAATTGTTGGCTTCTTCCTGGATGACGATGCCTCTGTTGTCCAGGAGGCGACGGCGCCTCTGGAAAAGCTGATGGCCCACATATCCCCAGCGCTGTCGCCTTTCTTAGGCGAACGAATTCGGGCCCATACCTGCTGAGGAGTTTCCGGATGAGCGCTGGATTGCAGGAGTTGCCGTATGACCCCCGGGGGGCTCTCCAAGGTCAGCAATTGCCTGATGGCAATTTCCGATTTCATGTTCGGGTTAACGGGTTCATGTTAGCCGCGTTGAAAACCCCGACACCCATCATTTGGCGCATGTTATCCAGTTGTCTTTTCGGTGCACTGGCTTTTGCGCCAGGCCGCTTGCCCGCGCAGGAAGCTCCGCTGGCTGGCGACGCGATTTACGCGAAGCTCTGCGTCGAGTGCCATGGGAAGCACGGTGAGGGCGTGGCCGAAAAATGCGATGAGCCGTTGCATGGCGAAAGATTGCTCGAGGCGCTGGCAAAATATATCGACCGGGAGATGCCTGAAAATGCGCCGGAGAAATGCGTGGGCGAAGATGCCAAGCGGGTGGCCGCTTACATTTTCGAGGCCTTCTATTCTCCTGCCGCGCGGGCCCGCAACAATCCTCCGAAACTCGATGCCGCGCGGCTGACAAACGGGCAGTTCCGGGAATCGATCGCCGACCTGGTGGGGAGCTTCGGAAAGTCCATGCCTCCCGGCCCCGGCGTCGGGCTGGACGCTCAGTATTTCGGATCAAGGGGAATGAATAAGAAGGCGAGAAAGGTCGTCGAGCGCGAAGATCGAGTATTGGATTTTGATTTTGGCGAGGGCCCGCCGGCCGAAGGGATTTCGCCCGAGCAGTTTTCCATCGCGTGGCAGGGATCGCTGCTGGCGACGGCGACGGGTTGGTATGAATTCCGCATTCGCACTCCAAATGGCGCGCGGCTTTATCTCAATGGCGAGCTGCGCGAGGGCGATGGCAATTTCCGGGACGACAGCGATGCCAAACGCTATCCGGCGACCATCGACGCATGGGTCAGTTCCGGCGAAAAGGTGCGCGAGGAAATGGCGCGGGTGTTTCTGCTTGGAGGCCGCAGCTACCCGCTGCGGCTCGATTATTTCAAATTCAAGGAAAAGCGCGGATCGATTCGTCTTGAATGGAAGCCGCCGCACGGAGTCTGGGAGGTCCTGGCTGCGCCTTATCTCTCGCCGGCCCGAGCGGGTCACGTTGCCGTGGTCAGCACCGCCTTTCCAGCCGACGACGCCAGCGTCGGGTACGAGCGCGGAACCGCGGTCTCGAAAGATTGGCACGAGGCGACCTCCAAAGCTGCCGTCGAAGTGGCCACCGAGGTGATCGCCCGCATCGAGCGCGTTAGCGGCGTGGCAGACGATGCCGCCGACCGAGTCCCGCGGCTCAAGGAATTCGTCGCCACGTTCGCTGAACGCGCGTTCCGGCGCCCGCTGAGCGACGCGCTGCGCCAGCTCTACGTCGAGCGCGCCTTTGCGGACGGGCTTGCACCCGAGCTGGCAGTGAAGCGCGCCGTCATGTTGATCGTCAAATCGCCACGTTTTCTTTACCCAGAAATCGGCTCCGAAAGGGACGATTTTACCGTGGCCGCGCGCCTGGCGCTTGGGTTTTGGGATTCCCTGCCTGATGCGCCGTTGCTCGAGGCGGCCAAAGCAGGCCAACTCCGCACGCCCGAGCAAATCAACGCGCACGCGGGCCGCTTGCTTCAGGACCCGCGCTCCAAGGCCAAAGTGGGGGAGTTTTTCGAGCACTGGCTCGCCATGGACGAAGCCGACGACGTGAGCAAAGACCCGAAGGCTTATCCGGGCTTTGATGCCGCCCTCCTGGCGGATTTGCGGCGCTCGCTGGAACTCTTCGTCGAGCATGTGGTCTGGAACGAAAAGTCGGATTACCGCGAGTTGCTCGAGGCCGATTACATTTTTCTAAACCAACGGCTCGCTCGCTTCTATGACATGGCAGTCGCCCAGGACGGTGACTTTCACCCCGTAAAGTTTGACGCCAATCAGCGCGCCGGGATCCTCACCCATCCCTTTCTCCTCACCACACTTTCCTATCACAAGTCCACTTCGCCCATCCACCGCGGCGTTTTTCTCACCCGCAACGTGCTCGGCCGCTTCCTCAAACCGCCGCCGATGGCGATCGAGTTCATGGATGACCGGTTCGATCCGTCGCTGACCATGCGGGAAAAAGTCACCGAATTGACAAGCAAGACGACGTGCATGGGTTGCCATGTCACCATCAACCCGCTCGGATTTAGTCTGGAAAGTTTTGACGCGGTGGGCCGATTCCGCACCACCGATAACAACAAGCCGGTTAATTCGGAATCCGAATATACGACTTCCGACGGCGAGGTCATCCGCCTGCGCGGGCCGCGTGATGTGGCGAGCCATGCCGCGGGCACCGAGAGTGCCCGGCGCGGGTTTGTCCGGCAACTGTTTCATTCGCTTATCAAGCAACCGCCTGCAGCCTACGGCCCCGCAACACTCGATGAGCTGGATGCCGCCTTCGCCGCTTCGGGCCATCACATGCGGAATCTCATAATCGCCATTAACGCCCGCGCCGCGCAGCACGCCATCAACTCGAACAAGCAAGCCAGCCGATGAAAAGAACGACCCGCCGACAGTTTCTGGGCCGCCTGGGCCTGAGCACCGCCGCCCTGCCCTTCCTGCCGCCGCTGCATCGCCTGCGCGCTGAGGGAACAGTCCCGAAGCTGCAACGCCTGGTTCTGATTTTCAGTCCCAATGGTACTATTCCACCGGAATTCTGGCCTGAAGGCACCGGAGCTGATTTCAAACTCAAGCGGATACTTGCGCCATTCGAGCCATTTCGGAACCGCCTCCTCACACTCGAGGGTATCTCGAATAAAGTGCGCGGCGACGGTGACGGCCACATGCGCGGCATGAGTTGCCTGCTCACCGGAATCGAACTCTTTCCCGGCAATATTCAAGGCGGCAGCGACACACCAGCCGGCTGGGCGAGCGGACCGTCAATCGATCAGGAATTAAAAAACTTCCTGCAGTCCAGGCCGGAGACAAGAACCCGCTTCGGTTCGCTTGACCTTGGCGTGGCGGTGCCGCACCGGGCCGATCCGTGGACGCGCTGGAGTTATGCCGGTCCGAATCAGCCGGTCGCGCCCCTGAGCGATCCCTATCAAGTTTTCGAAAAGTTTTATGGCTCGGTGAAGGACCGTGAGAGCCTCGGCAGTGTGCTCGATGAAGTGAAGGAGGATCTGCGCCAGCTGGCCTCGTGCTCTCCTCCCGAGGAGAAGACGCTGCTCGAGCAGCATGCGACGTTCGTTCGCGAGCTGGAGACCGAGCTGCAGAACGCCGCGGCACAGAAGTTGCGCCAGCCGCCGCCCGCGCTCGAGCCTGGGGTGGACCTTGACAATGATGGGATCCCGAAAGTTTTTACGATGCATAGCGATCTTCTCGTCAACGCCTTCGCCAACGATCTGGCCCGTGTTGCCACCCTGCAATTCACCAACTCCGTGGGCCAGGCCCGGTTCCGCTGGCTCGGCATCAACGAAGGCCATCACCAGCTCTCGCATGACCCCGACCTGAATGCCGAGTCGCAGGAAAAACTCATCAAGATGAATACGTGGTTGTGTGAGCAGATCGCCGCGCTCGCGCAGAAACTGGACGCCATTCCGGAGCCCGGCAGCACCGGCTCGATGCTCGACCACACAACCATCCTGTGGACCAACGAACTCGGCAAAGGTAACAGCCACTCGCATGACAACGTGCCGTTTGTCCTCCTCGGCGGCGGGCTGGGTTTCAAGATGGGCCAGGCGCTCAAGCACGATCGTGTCGCTCACAATCGACTGTTGTTGTCGATCGCTCATGCGTTTGGCCACACTATTCCGACGTTCGGCAATAAACAGTTGTCCGACGGAGGGCCATTGGCGTTGAGTTAAGCGGCTGCGTTCCGCCGGCTGGAATGCCAACTGGGACGCCTGACCCAGGCGTCCGTCCAAATGCCCGGCGCGATGAGTCATCGCGCCCTACCTGCTCTCACAATGTGAATCATTCCGCGGCTGCGCGGTGGCCAAATCGGTGGCACACTTCCGGGCGACCTTCTTCCTCACTCCATGCTCCGTTGTGTCCTTTTGTGCTCGATTTTTGCGCTCCCGCTGGGCATCGCGGTCTTGAGGGCGTCCGAGCCGTCGGAACCGAAGGCATCAGGAGAGTTGAAGTCATGGGATCAGGTGGTGGCGGAGCGGAAACGGTGGTGGAGTTTCCAACCCCTGACGAATCCGCCCGTGCCAACGGTTGCAGGGGCATGGCCGGACCACCCCATTGATCGCTTCATTCGCGCGAAGCTCGAGTCCAAGGGTCTGGCGCCGGCGCCGCCCGCCGAATCGCACACATTGATTCGGCGTCTCTGCTTCGCGCTGACTGGTCTGCCTCCCACGCCTGCGGAGGTCGATGCGTTCTCGCAGGAATCAATTTGCGCGCCGCACTCGGCACTCTACGATCTCGCCGAGCGTCTGCTCGCCTCCCCGCGCTTCGGTGAGCACTGGACGCGGCATTGGATGGATGTGGTGCGCTACAGCGATACCCATGGCTCCGAACACGATCTTTGGAATCCGTGGGCGTGGCGATACCGCGATTACCTGATCCGCGCCTTCAATGCCGACGTTCCCTACGATCAATTCTCGCGCGAACACATCGCCGGCGATCTCGTTCCGCCGCGCTGGAACCACGAACTCGCAATCAATGAATCGCCCATCGGAACCGCGATGCACCGCCTCGTCGAGTATTACGACACGCCGGTCGATCCGAAGCGCGAGGAGATCGTCGTTGTCGAGAACCAGATCGATACCCTGGGCAAAGTCTTCCAGGGCCTCACCATTGCCTGCGCGCGCTGCCACGACCACAAATTCGATCCGATCTCGGCGAAGGACTTTTACTCGCTCTATGGAATGTTCGCGAGCAGCCGCGCAACCATGCACATCGTTGATGACCCCGGTGTCCTTTGTGCGCGCGATGCCGAGCTGCGCCGGCTGCGGGGGGAGATTCGCCGTGGGTTCGCTGCGCAGTGGCGCGAGGAATTACGGTCGTGGCCGGAACGGTTGCGCAGCATCTTGCGGGAGGAAAAAGGTCCACTCGCCCCACTGCGCCGGCTCGCTCGCGAAGCAGACCCGAGTTTTCCCGCACTCTGGCAGGAGTTGAAGCGCGCCCACTCCGGTTCGACGGCACCGCACGGCAGCGAAAGTTTCCCACCTGCGTCGGCGCGGCTTCCCGCAGATGCCATCCTCTTCGCCGATTTTTCACGCGGGAATCTCGACGGGTGGCGGGTCAGCGGCCCTGGCCTGGCGGATGCTCCAGTGTCGCCGGGATTTCTCAGCTTGAGCGGCGATGCCGTCGAGACGGTGCGCGCAATTCAGCCCGCCGGATTTTTTTCCGATACGAACTCCGCGCGACACGGCGGAAGCCTGCGCTCGCCGGATTTTGTCATCGAGAAAAAACGCATCAGCGTGTTGGCGTCAGGCCTGGGCGGTGCAAAGGCGCGCGTGGTGGTTGAAAATTTCCAGGGCGAACGATTGCTCTACGCGCAGGCGCATCCCGAGCTGAAGGCGTCCGCACCCGAGTGGATAACGATGACAATGCGCGACAACTGGATCGGCCTTCGAGCGTATCTCGAATTTGTCACCGCCGATGACCGGCCGTTTGTAGATGTGCAGAAAGATCCTGTAGCAGCGCTGGCCAAGGGCGATGGGCGTTCAGCCTTCGGCGTGGTGTGCGTGATCTTCCACAATGACGGCGCGCCTGTCGTTGCGCCGGAATTGCCAACCTCGCTCTGGAGCGCCGCGCCGGTCATATGGAGCGATCTCGTCGCGCACTTGTCCGGCATGACCGAAAGAGCGCTCGCCGCCTGGGCCGAAGAGCGGGCCACCGATGAGGACGCGCGACTTCTCGATTCGCTTCGTTCAGCTCGCGCGCTGACCAGTGGTTTCCCAGCAGAGTCGGCCGGGGCCCGACTGGTTGCCGATTTTCATGTCCAGGAAAAAGCGATTCCGCGCGCAACGCGGGTGCCCGGGCTGCGCGACGACGGTTTCTCGAAGGATCATGCGTTGATGCCGCGGGGCGATCACACGCAACCCGGTGCTCCAGTCGCGCGCCGCTGGCTCGAAGCTCTCGGCGGTGCTGCGTGCCCCGGCGGCGATAGCGGCCGCCTGACGGTCGCACAGGAGATCGCGCGTCCCGGGAATCCGTTGACGGCACGCGTGATGGTCAACCGCATCTGGCAGTGGCTGTTCGGACGCGGCCTCGTCGCAACGCCGGATAACTTCGGGCGGCTGGGTGACGTTCCAAGCCACCCCGAGTTGCTGGATCACCTGGCCGTCAAGTTTATTGCCGATGGCTGGTCGGTGAAGAAACTCATTCGTTACATCGTTACCAGCCGCGCCTGGCAGATGTCGAGCGAGCCATCATCGCGCGCACAAGAATTGGATCCCGCAAACGCATTGCTCTCGCACGCGAATGTGCGCCGGCTCGAAGCCGAGTCGATCCGCGACTCGCTGCTGGCAGTCGCTGGCAATCTCGACCGCACGCTCTTCGGCGCCGGCATTCCCGTCTTTTATCGCACGCAGGTTGATACCGAGAACCAGCCGCCTTGCGGACCACTCGACGGCCAGGGACGGCGCAGCCTTTATCTCGAAATTCGCCGCAAATTCCCAAGCGAGTTTCTGGTGGCCTTCGATTTTCCGAAGCCCAGTGGTTCGACCGGCCGGCGCGACGAAACGAATGTCCCAGCACAGAGCCTCGCGCTCCTCAATGATCCATTCGTGCAACACCAGGCAAAGGAATGGGCCCTGCGCCTTGTCAGCAGCACGGGGGCGGCGCCAGCCCAACGAATCGAACAAATGTATCGCGCCGCTTTCGCTCGTTCGCCCACTGTCGAGGAGTGCCGCCGCGCGCTTGCGTTTCTCGAACAGCGCGGACTTCAGCTCGGAACAAACGGACCAGCCGCCACGCCCGACCCGTGGCGCGATCTCGCCCACGCCATCTTCAACATGAAGGAATTCATTTACGTGCCATGAACAGCCCGCGATTGCTTCCAACCCGTAACGAGACTGACCCCTATGGGTGTTCCATCCCGCAGGGATGGCCTGACAATAGCCCAGCGCTTCAGCGCTGGGCATCGACATCGCCAATGAGCGAGCCCCGGAGGGGCGAAAGAACCTCAATCGAGCATGTGATCCTCGAACGGGATCTCGTGTCGCTGAAGAAATGCCATGAATTCTTCTCGGAACGTGCGGGTGCGATGGTGTTTCTCTTGTCCTCGGATGTAAGCGATTGTGTCATCAACACCGGAAACTCCGATGCTGAAGGCGCCGTATCCTTCCTGCCACGCGAAACCAAGCAGTTTTGGGAAAGTTTCGTGAATCCATTTCGAACAATTTCCCTTCACGAGTTGCATTGCCTTCGCGATCGAAAGGGTCGACGGCAGAGACAGAAGAACATGGAGATGATCGGATACGCCACCGGTTGCAAGAGCACGCATCTTGTTTTCGCGGGCGATCCCTCCGAGATAAGGCCAGAGTCGTTCGCGGATGTCAGGTGTAAGCCACGGTTCGCGTCGGTGGGTGGTAAAGACGCAATGGAGGAGACAATGGGTGAACGAATGCATAGTTGGAAATGGTCGGTTCTTTCGTCCCTCCGGGACTCTTACAATTTTACCCGCGAGAAACCCAGCGTTGAAACCGCTGGGCTACTTTCATGGCGTCCTTGCGGGACGCGCGAATCGAGGAGCGCGGCGCTAATGCCCAAAGCGCAATGCCGAACATGCAGAGCCCATTCAATCTCACGATCAAATGTAGCGGAATGAATTCGCCCATTCCCCTCACTCGCCGCGAAATGCTCGCGCGCAGCGCCCATGGATTTGGGTGGCTGGCGTTGGGTGGCTTGTTTTCGGAGCAAGCTCGCGCGGCGGCTGTGGTTGGGCCGCATTTTGTGCCGCGAGCGCGCAATGTGATTTTGCTTTTTATGGATGGCGGCGTGTCCCAGGTGGACAGCTTTGACCCGAAGCCGCGGCTGCAGGCCGAGCACGGGCAGCCATTTCGCACCAAGATCGACGCCACCCAATTCGACAACAACGGCGCGGTGCTGGCGAGCCCTTGGGAATTCAAGCGTTATGGACAGGCGGGCCTGCCCGTGAGCGATCTCTTTCCGCGCATCGGCGCGTTGGCGGATCAGCTTTGTGTGATTCGCTCGATGACTTCCGATTTTCCGGAGCATTCTCAGGCATGCTTTTGGATGCACTGCGGACACGGACTGCAAGGGCGTCCGGGGATTGGTGCCTGGATCAGCTACGGTCTCGGCAGCGAGAACGCGAATCTGCCGGGCTACGTCGTCATTAACGGTGGCATGATCCCAGTGAGCGGGCCGGATATTTATGCGAGCGCGTTCCTGCCAGCCGATCATCAAGGCTCGCTATTTGACGCGTTCAGCGGCGGCGAAGTCGTCAGCAATGTCACACCGTCTCACACGCCAATGCGGCAACGTGAGATGCTCGATTTTGTTGCAGGCGGGGACGGCGATTTTCTTAAATCGCTTGGCGGCCAGCATTCGGCGGTCGAGGCGGCGATTCGCAACTACGAAACCGCATTCGCGATGCAGGCCGCGGTGCCGGAACTCGGTGATCTGCGCGGTGAGAGCGAGGCGACACGACGGCTCTACGGCTGCGATTCGACCGACAAACTTCAGGCCCAATACGCCCGCCAATGCCTGCTGGCGCGCCGCCTGGTCGAAAGCGGTGTGCGCTTTGTCGAAGTAACATGTTATCGTGGGATTCGGAGCGTGGCGCCGTGGGACCAGCACGAAGATCTCAAGAACAGCCACGCAAAAAATGCCTTCATCGTCGATCAACCCATTGCCGCCCTGCTGACCGACTTGAAAGCGCATGGCTTGCTCGAATCGACACTCGTTGTTTGGGCCGGCGAATTCGGCCGCACACCATTTGCGCAGGGTGGCAACGGTCGGGATCACAACCCCCAAGGATTCTCGATCTGGCTCGCCGGCGGCGGCATTCGCGGCGGCATCAGTTACGGCGCCACGGACGATTACGGCTATCGCGCGGTTGAAAACCCGCTCACGGTTCACGACCTGCACGCCACCATCCTGCACCAACTCGGGCTCGATCACGAGCGGCTCACCTTCCGCCATGCCGGGCGGGACTTCCGCTTGACCGACGTGCATGGCCGTGTCGTGCGCGAGATCTTAGCCTAAGCCAAAGTGGCAGCGACACTCGTGTCGCTGAGCCAAATTAGAACCAGCGACAAGAGGGTCGCTGTTACTTTCGAAGAGGCTCAATTCGGCAGCCTTGTCACTTGGCCGTCGTTTGGTAGGCTGTCCCTTGTGAACCGACCTCCGAGAGCTGTGCTGTGGTGTCTCGTTGCTGCAGTTGCGGGGATGGCGGCAGGATTTACGTCCGTGCGAATTGCCGGTCCAAAACGATTTGGCCACGTCCACAGCTCGCCTTTACGCCCGCTCACCCCGACGCCACATCCACCACCGGCCAAAGCGCTCAAGTTTTCGCAAAACGCAACACCGGCTTCCTCAGGGCAGAGTCGCTCGCTCGAAATCCTCGAGCGTCTCGCTCAAGCCTCCGCTGATGACCTGCCCGCGTTATATGCGGAATTGGCGTCCAGTTCCGATTTGAGCGATTTGACCGCACGCTGGGAACGCTGGGTCGATCTCGATCCCGCCGGCGGGTACGCGTTTGTTTCCCGGCTGGCTGCTGACAACGAGGAGAACCGCGCCCGAGTCTGGTGGTACCTGCGCGCGTGGAGCGCGATAGATCCCGATGCGGCCATCAAGGAAGCCAAAGCGCTCGGCACAGAAAAGGATCGACACGTCGCGTTGTCTCGGATTTGGGGCGAGTTGAGTTCGAGGAATCCCGCGCCATCAATTCAGATCCGCACACTGCCGCCGAATTGGCACGCGAGGTAGGTCCCGGTCGCGGAGGGGGCACCGTTTTCCCACCCCCGCCGGGCTGCTCACGTTCGGAGATCGCCTGGGGGTTCGCTCGTACCGATCTTCCAGCAGCGTTGCAATGGGTCGATGACCTCGGCGACATGGAGGCCGAGAGCAGTGCAAATTTAAAGCGCCGCCGCGCAGTGCGCAATTGGCCATGGAGATAACAGAACCGAAGGCACAGGGGGAGGTGATCGGCACTGCCGTTCGTCTGTGGTGTTCATTCAGTAGCTCACAGAAGCAAACGAAGGAACCGAGCGGAATCGAGGATTAGATTGACTTCGGAACCGGGCAATTCCCGCCACCGAATGGTGAGCATCGCTGCTGCGTCGAAATCCAATTGTGCACCGGTTTGATCCTTTGTTTTCTTCGTTGCCTTCTGTTCAACTGCATCGTTACGGCTCAGTCCATCTCAGTGAGCGAGCCATTGCTCGATACGGCCTTTCATCTGGTCATTGGAAACGGTGCGCCCCTCGCGAATATCCTCTTCACCCTCCTCAAGCGCCGCGAGTAACGCGATCTCCTCGGTAATGTCCCGGAAGTTGATATCGTCTGGCAGTCGCTGAATGGCCGAGAGCACTTGCTGCTTGATACTCATGTCAAAAAAATACAATCTGGCGATGGCTCAGCAAGACGGAACATTTGCGATTAAGAGGGATGCGGCGCATGGTCTGGCAAGCAAGCCCCACTGCAAGTTCAATTCAATGAAGTTGCCTTTTCTCAATCTGCTTTGTTTCTGTCTGCCGGTTGTGGCCGTCAGTGCGCCAATGCACTGGTCCTTCATTGCCCCGGTTCGGCCAGCAGTCTCCGCACTCCGAACTCCGAACTCCGCACTCCGCAACCCCGTTGATGCCTTCATCCTCGCCCGCCTCGAGAAGGAAAAAATTCAACCATCGCCCGAAGCCGACCATGTCACGCTGATTCGGAGGCTCAGTCTCGATCTTCTCGGTCTGCCGCCGACGCCTGCCGAAGTGGATGAGTTTCTCAACGACCTTCGACCCGAGGCCTACGAGCGATTGGTGGACCGGCTGCTCGCGTCGCCGCATTACGGCGAACGCTGGGGCCGGCACTGGCTCGACGTCGCGCGCTACGCCGACTCGAATGGCTATAGCATCGATGCGCCGCGCTCGATTTGGAAATATCGGGACTGGGTCATCGACGCGCACAACCGCGACCTCCCGTTCGACCAGTTCGCCATCGAGCAACTCGCTGGCGATATGCTTCCAAAGGCAACGCTCGACCAGAAAATTGCCACCGGTTTTCATCGCAACACGCAAATCAACCAGGAGGGCGGCATCGACAAGGAGCAGTTTCGCATCGAATCGATCATTGATCGCGTGAACACGACCGGCACCGCGTTCCTCGGCCTGACCATCGGCTGCTGCCAGTGTCACGACCATAAGTTTGACCCGCTGACCCAAAAGGAATTCTACGGCCTCTTTGCGTTCTTCAACAACGCCGAGGAGCCTGACCTGCCGCTGGCTTCCGAGGAGGACGTGTCGCGAGCGAAGGACATTGACAGCAAAGTGGTCGCTTATATCGCGGCGCTGCCGGCGGGGGACGCTGGCATCTGGGACCGCATGCTCGCTTGGGAGCGCAGCCTCACCCCCTCGCAGCGTCAGGCGCTTTCCCAGGCGGTGCGCGAGGCCTTCGATGTCGGCTTCGACAAACGCACTGACGAGCAGAAGCAGACGGTGCTGACCGCATTTATCGAGCACGCGGACGAGAACAAACCGCATCAGGCGGCAATCAAAGAAATGCGTACCCGCAAGCCGGTTATTTTCACAACGATGGTGATGCGGGAGATGGCCAAACCGCGACGGACTTACTTTTTTATCAAGGGCGACTTCACGCGCGACGGCGGGACCGTCGGGCCGGCTGCGCCCGCGGTTCTCCACCCGCTGACAAAAGCCCCAATGCCGAATCGTCTCGACCTGGCTCGGTGGATGGTCGACCCGCAGAATCCGCTGATAGCACGAGTAACCATGAACCGCCTTTGGCAGCAGCATTTCGGCAAGGGGATCGTCGAGACAGAAAATGATTTCGGGACGCAGGGCATTCCGCCATCGCACCCCGAGCTTCTCGACTGGCTGGCAGCCGAGTTCATGGCTCAGAATTGGAGCTTGAAGGCGATGCACCGGATCATTGTCAACTCGGCGACGTATCGGCAGTCGTCGCGTGCGCGGCCGGAGTTGAATGGTGTCGACCCCAAT
Source organism: Verrucomicrobiales bacterium (assembly GCA_050998515.1). Taxonomy (GTDB): domain Bacteria; phylum Verrucomicrobiota; class Verrucomicrobiia; order Verrucomicrobiales; family V1-33; genus JBPCQC01. The sequence continues at coordinate 4,135 of JBPCQC010000122.1, read as the reverse complement.
AACAAACTCCTCGCGCGGCAAACCCGATTTCGACTCGATGCCGAGGTGGTGCGTGACGCCGCTTTGTCGGCCAGCGGCCTGCTTAATCGAAAGCTGGGCGGTCCCAGCGTCTTCCCGCCGATTCCCGACGGCGTCATGTCACTTGGCCAGGTCAAGCGCGAGTGGAAGGTCAGCACCAACGAGGACCGTTTCCGGCGCGGCCTCTACACGTTTTTCTTCCGCGCCACACCGCCGCCCGCCTTGGCCGTCTTCGACGCCCCGGATACCTTCAGCGCGTGCACCCGGCGCATTCGCTCGAATACCCCACTGCAAGCCCTCACCTTGCTCAACGACCAGCAGTTCTACGAACTCGCCCAGGGCCTCGCCGCCCGACTCCTGGGTGAAGGCCCGAAGCCCGACATCGACCGCCTCGACTTCGCGTTTCGCCTCTGCACTTCCCGTGCTCCGAAGCCGGACGAGATACAAACATTGCAACAACTGCTCGAGCAACAAATGGCACGCGGCGAGGGTTTAAGTGTCGTGCCGATCGGCATGGAACCGGGCGTATTCACCGCGTGGACGATTGTGGCGAGAGTTTTGTTGAATCTGGACGAATCAATCACGCGGGAGTGAGGAAATTGGGCTACCCCTTCTTTTTGAAGGGCAAGCCCATCCTGTTGGAATAGCCGCTCTTAAGGTGAAACTCTCGCATTGCTCCGCCTTTCAGCAAAGGAGTCTCCCGGTAATGAACGTCGTCTGAGGGCGAATACGGATGAAACCGCAGATTATCTCCGGCTCATCCCATAGTCGGGATGACGCCGGTCGTGCCTGAGGACGAGCACTGGAATTCCTCGCGGCGACTCCTGGTAGAGAAAATGGTAGGGAAAACTCGGCAAGTCTGCGCGCCGCAGATCTGCCTGCACAAAGTGGAATCGTTGGGGATTTTCGCGGAGGGGCGCAATCACCGCCTCGATCTCGGTGAAAAAGCGCTCGGCCAGTTTCTCTCCGCCTTCGTTTTCGTAGTGCTTAAGTATCGCACTCAGATCTCGCTGCACGAGTCGATGGAAAATCAACTCCGTGAACCCTCAGCGGCCGAGACTCTGTTTCAACTCTTCCCACGAACAGCCAAATGTGGGATCACGGTCCAGTTCGGCAGTGCGTACCAGCGCTTCCTCCACCGATTCATCATTAGCCGTAGCCGCCGGAAGTGATTCTAGCAGGTCAGCTGCCAGTTGCGCTCGTTCCGCATCTGGCAGCTTAAGCGCCTGTTTTCGAATTTCGGCTACAGTGGCCATGAACCAAATTTGAGCGTTCCGGCTTAGATGGCAACGCGATCCTTTCCACGATCAGGCTGCGGCAGGGCTGTATTGGGCGTGGTGAGGCACATCGAGGGATTATTCAGCAGGATTCGCAACGGTTGCACGCGTCTTGCCGAACTTGGATGAAACGATCACGCGAGAGTAGATTAAATTCACGGGGCCAAGGTTGTTGGGGGAATAACTGAAAAGCCGGCTTTCGAACCGGTGGAGGCCCTGATTACGAATGTGCCATAGGAGCGGTCTAAAATCCATCTTAGACGGCCACCGGATTGAGAGTGTTGACAAAAGTGAGTCTAAATATTATATGCCACGAATGAGCCAACCTAAAGATTTCCCAGATCAATCCCGGTTGCGAGAGCTTGCTTGTTCGGATCGTGCCGCTCGCGAGGTTTTCGCTTTTTTCACTGAACAGTCGCCCGACCAAACCGACATAAGCGTCCATCGCGCGATCGAGGTTCTTAGAGCAAAAAAACTAGATCCGTCGCGGAAACGCATAAGAACCCTCTTTGAACGATTGGCGAAGCTGTCCCTCGGAAGGTACATAATCGGTCGGAGAGGTATGGAGACTCGTTTCGTCTGCAACCGCGATTTCACCCTCGAGCGCATTGGTGAACTGGCGCTCGCTTCACAGGAATTGCGAGCAGGGGTGGACCAAGAGGTGGAAAACAGGCACGGCTGGTTTGAATCGCTTTCAAGCAAGTTCGGCGAAGGGGCCGACGAAACGGATGAAGGTTCGAATTCAGATGAGCAAGGGTCTGCGCCGGCGGTGGCCGAAGAGGAAATCGAAAGCATTTCTGCTGCTTATCCTCTTCGTCGTAATTGCACGATCGAGTTTCAGTTTCCGGCGGATATGACACAGCTAGAGGCCCAGAGGCTGGGAGACTTCGTCCGGACGCTGTTTTATCCGCCGCAGGGAAGTGACCGATTGAGCGACGACGAGATGATGGCAATAGCTGCCGTAGGCGCACGGGCGTGGGACCAGCGAGAAGCAGCGTATGCCACACGTAAAGCGCGGTGAGGTATGGCAGATCGACTTCGGCATGGCTGCCAAAGTGCGTCCGGCCTTGGTGCTCGGCTGCGATATCGCTGAGGAGGACCGGGTATTGGTCGCCGTCGTATTCCATACAACGGCATTGCGGGGTTCTCGGTATGAAGTACCAATGAAAGTTCCTGGCCTTAGCGCTGGCGGCTTCGACGCGCAAAGTCTGTATACCATCCCGGCTGCTAAACTCATTCGTCAGCGAGCTGCGTTGACGACTTCGAAGTTGAGAGAGGTAGAGGAACGAGTAAGGCTCTGGCTTGAATTGTGAAACAAGGCTGTCAGCACGCGTCCTGCCGAATCTGGACGAGACAATCACGCGAGACTGGTGCTCCCGTATTCAAGACGCCGCTCTTCGTCTAAGAGAATCGATCCGGCTTGAGAGCGCTGATGTCGAGGCGTGCAGATTCGCCGGCCAGGACGTCCGCCATGAGTTGTGCCGTGATCGGACCCAGGCTGAGGCCCAGCATCCCGTGGCCGGTGGCACACGAGAAATTCCGGAAATCACGAAATCGCCCCAAATACGGCAAGCCGTCCGGCGAGCACGGCCGCAAACCGCACCATGGCTCGACACCCTCGAAATCGCCCTCCCGAAATGCGGGAAAATACTTGGGGACCGATTTGACGATTCCCCGAACGCGCCGCGGTCTGATCGACTCGTTCATTCCCGCCATTTCCATCGTTCCGCCGAACCGCAGCCTCCCGCCTGGCAACGGCGTGACCGCCACACGCGCCTCAGCCAGGATCGAGCAAAGGTCCGGAAGCTGCCTCGGATGAGACAGTGTTAGTCTATAGCCCTTGCCGGCCTGCATCGGAAGCCGGATGCCGGCTGATTTGGCGAACGCCGGCGACCATGCCCCGCCGCAGAGGACAACTTCATCCGCCGAAAAATCGCCCGCGGATGACTGCACCGCCTCGAGGCGACCTGCGCTTACCCGGCCAGCCAGAACTTCAACGTTCGGGATGAATTCGACGCCTTGATCAGCAGCCTGGGTTTTCATGAAGAGTGCGAACCGCGCCGGATCCAGGTGACAGTCTTCGGGAAAGTACACGCTTCCCTCGACATCCATGGTGATCCGCGGGTCAAGGGCGGCGGTTTGCGCTGAATCGAGAACTTGAGCGGGCACGCCGAGTGAGCGCGCCATTTCCGCCGTCCGCGCCTCCTCTTCCAAGGCGTGCGTTGTTTTGCAGAGCATGAGCAGTCCCCGCCGCGTAAATCCAAAATCCCCGTCGCCCAAACTTTGTCGCACGTGCGACAAAGTTTGGGCGCGGCGCTGGCCACCCCGCGGCAGCGCGGCCAGTTCTACAAAAAGCGCCCTGCTCGCCAGATGCAAATCGCGGAGCAGGGGAGCGGCGCGCGCCACCGAGTCCCGGTTGGCAGAGCGATAAAAAAACCAAGCCCACGTGAGAAGATTTAAATCCAGCCGCGGTTTTATGCGAAATGGCGACTCTGGATACCACATCCATTTGAGTCCGAGCTTGATCATTCCGGGTGCCGCCAGCGGAATGAAATGGCTGGGACAAATCATTCCTGCGCTGCCGAGAACGCAGTGATCGCCATCCCGGGACTGCCGATCCAGGACCGTCACCCGAAAGCCGCGCCTGGCAGTGTAGTAGGCAGTGCACATGCCTATGATGCCGCCTCCGATGATGAGCGCCGATTTGCTCATAACTTAGCCTAACTTCCTCGGCCATGTACTCGCGTCCTGGGTAAAATCACGGGCCGTGATTTTTGTCGGGCTACAAAGTGGCCCAGGCAGGCGGAGTGGCGAAGAGTTTGGTGAGCTTGAGTCGCTGG
>JBPCQC010000105.1:0-47067 GCA_050998515.1 Verrucomicrobiales bacterium | reverse complement strand
GATGGTCCGCGAACAAACCACCGTGTCGTTGGCTTGGGTCGCAGCCCGCCTCCACTTCCGCCCCGCCGCCAGCACTTCCCAGCAAATCAAGCGTTGCCGTCAACAGATCAGCCACAATCGAGACCTGAATCGAACTTGGAAGAAGCTGAGCACTGTGTCATATGTTTTGTCCTGACCCTTTTCTTATGTCTGACTCGCAGGCGCTTGATTGGCTTTTGCTCTCCTTCTCGGGCTCGTGGGTCAGAAACTCGTCCACCGCATCGAGCACGATGCGACGTTCGTGCCTCGCCAGATCACGCAATTGGTCGAGAGCCAGCGGCGTGTACTCGATCCGGTGAAGCATTGCGGAGAGGTGGCCCTATTCTGGCTTTATTGCAAATCAAAAATGGCTATTTTATTCGGAGGGTGATCGGTGAAGTAAGCTCGATATCGGAGTTTCCGCGACATCGTGAAGGCGCCGACTTCATCTCCGTGTCAAAGGCAATCGAAGCGCCAAAACGCCAGAAAAATTGGGGGGCTACTTTTCACGCGGTACCACAAAAGTCGGGCTGGCCCGAAATACCGGATACGCGGGACACTGACCGGGCCGAACGGATCCGTCTTAGACGTGCTGACGACCTGGATGAAAGAAGACGTGACAGGCGACACGAAGTTTGTTACGTTGTTTCGGAACAAGCTATGAAGTATGACCCTTTCATTCGTGTGGCACTGACGGAAGACATGCCGGAGCGCCACCTGCGCCGCGGCGACGGTCGTCGAGCACCATCCCGGTCGTCCAGGGCGGGAGCTGGGCTACACGCTTGGAGTGTTCAATGCGATTGGGGAAACCGTTGACATCGTCACCGTGCACGAGTCGCAAATCGAACGGCTCACCGCTGATGAATTGCTGACCGTCCGGCCGCTCGCCGCGACGACGCGCTGAAAGTAGAATCGCGTCGTCTCTCTTGCCGCATGGCGATCGCCGCTCAGGCCAATAGCACCCTGAAGCATGCTTATTCATGATTCCTTCGGATGGCCTTCGACATAATGGGCGTTCTTGAAAGCGAAGTTTTTGGAACAATTGCGCAGCTTGGCCAGTTTCAGGATGGTCCGCAGAAACGGCGAACCATCCGCACGGACTTCCAAGCGGGCCCACCTCCATTTCCGCGTCTCACCCCAGGAAACGGGACGTGCGTAATATCATCCCTGTCATCCGTGTCGCCCACGGTTAACGTCTTTCAGTGATCTACCTCGACCACAATGCAACGACTCCGGTTCTGCCGGAGGTGTTGGAGGCAATGATGCCGTACCTGACTGCCGAATGGGGCAATCCCTCCAGCGCGTACAAGTTCGGGGCAAAGCTGAAGGGTGTGATCGAGGCGGCGCGGGAACAGGTGGCGGAGTTGATCGGCGCAAGTGGGCGCGAAATCATTTTCACATCGTGCGCGACCGAGAGCAACAACGCTGCCATCCATGCGGCGCTCAAGGCCAATCCGCTCAAACGCCACATCGTCACTTCGGCCGTGGAGCATTCGTCGGTCCTGAATTATTGCATGGCGCTGGAGAAGGACGGTTTTCGGGTGACGTATCTGCCGGTGGACCGCGACGGCTTGCTCAAGCTGGCGGACCTTGAAAACGCGGTCACCGACGAAACCGCCGTCGTGTCACTGATGTGGGCAAACAACGAGACCGGCGTGTTGTTCCCGGTGAACGAGATTGCTGAAATCTGCCACAGCCGCGGCGTACTTTATCACTGCGACGCGGTCCAAGCGGCGGGCAAGATCCACATGGACGTGCGGAACGTGCAGACCGACTACCTTTCGCTCACGGGGCACAAGTTTTATGCGCCGAAAGGCGTTGGCGCGCTTTACGTGCGGCGCAAAACACCCTTCGCCCCTCTCATCTACGGCGGGCATCAGGAGCGCGAACGCCGCGGCGGAACAGAATGCGTACCGCTGATTGTCGGAATGGGCAAGGCGGCGGAACTGGCGCGGAAACAACTGCTGGGCTGCGAGAGAAAAGTCCGTCCGCTGCGCGATACGCTGGAAGATGGAGTTCTGAGTTCAATTCCGAACACGGAGCTGAACGGACACAAGACGCATCGGCTTGCCAACACGACGAACATCACTTTCCACGGCATCGAATCCGAAGCGTTGCTCATTCTGCTCGACCAGGAAAGCATTTGCGCATCGTCTGGCTCGGCGTGCTTGGCCGATTCGGATGAACCGTCGCATGTGGTCAAGGCGATGAAGCCAGCGTCTGCGGCTTCACGACAAATGATTCGTTTCTCTGTCGGCCAAAGCAATGAGGCAAGTCAGATTAGTACGACATTGGCAAGCGTGGCCCAAGCTGTGTTAATGTTGCGAGGCTGACAAAATTACGAAAAGAGCACTTCGGAAAAACTCGGGAAGTAGCGATAGACTTCCGCGTACCTCTCCACGTCAGCGTCTGGCACTCCGGGCACACTCAGCTTGCGGGGCGATCCCTTTTTCGGCAACTGGGCGTTCAGATGGCGTATTTCTTTTGGCGTCAAGCATGGCGCTTTTATGTTGCAAGGTTCTGTCCCATGTCGGATGAACGGCAACGTGCTAAACCCGCAAGCGAGAAACTTATTCTCTTCCGATGAATGGTGGAGCATTCCTCCCACCGTCAACATCTGTGCTCCGTCCTTGTACCGGAAGTGAAAGAGTTGGCGGTACTGAACCCTCTCCGCTTCCGATGACGCCGTGTTGCGCAGAGAAATCTGCTCTTCAATTACGTTATGAATGACGTCACGGAAGAGCCTGGCAACTTCTTGGCCTCTCAAATCTGCTCCTGTCGTACCCATGGGAAGCTTCTCGCCCAAAAGTCCCTTCGCAATGCGGAGGCGGTAGTCGGCAAGGTCGAAAGGCTTTCCGGTCTGTTCCTGGTACGCATCCCTTTCTTCTTTCGGCGGTTCAGCATCCGGCTGGGCATTTACGGTCACGACCAGCAGGCTGCCGCTTGCGGCACGCAGACATACCGTTGCGATGTCACCCAAGATCTCCGTGCTGAGTCGGTCGTCGTAGTCCAGCCACACGATGCTCCGCCGCCGCCAGTTTATCGTCGGTAGGGTTTCTGCGGAGGTTGCGAACTTCAGTCGAATGCACCTGTAGGGGCGGTTGAAACGGAAGCACGCCTTGGCCGAAACATCTTTCTCAATGCTTATCATATCGGTAATTCCAAGAGCGCGGTGAACAAGCTGGAAATCGCTGAAGTAAATTGACCCGAAACCGAGATACCGGTAATGCTGCACCCGCTGAAATGGGTGGAGGCGTTCAAAGGCGGCGCAAAGCATTCTCCGCTCGATTACCTTGGCAGGCCGTAGCGCGTAGTTGATGATGCGATAACTCCCAGGCATTATTCGTTTTCCTCGCCTTCGTACTTCATGAAGTAGTCAAAGGTTTTTTCGCCCACGGCGGCGAAGGATCTGACTTTGAGCAGTTGTTTGGCTTTTTCGACTTCGGCAGTCGGCTTGTCGTATTGAATTCTTTGCATTCTCGGACCTGCGGGCAGTGGCGCAGGCGGTGGGGCAGTGAAAACGGATGGGCGAGTCACTGCTTGCACTTGGATCGGATGCGCGGTGGCAATGGCATTCGCAAGCGGATGCTGCTTTCCATCAGTTGAGCGCTCTTTTGCGAGGTTACTCAGAAAAGTCAAAACTGGTTTTGTCATCTCGATCATCTCCCGTTGGACCGCTTTGTAAATCGGCGAATCAGCGTCAACGCCGGTCTTCGTTGTCGTCCAGGGCAGAAGCGAACCGTCATCGGAATCGAAGTAGGTGTAACCACGGAAAAAAGCGAAGTCGGGATGGTAAGCGCGCATCTGGTGACGTTCCCCCCACACGGTGGTCGCCGTTTGATCCGCGCGGAGAATGAGACGACCATTGCAGAAGATGTACCACCCTCCATCGTGAAGGCTGCGCTCCGCGACGCCGGCGTAGAGTTTCACCCGGACAGGCGGGCCTCGATGGCCGACAAGCGCATGACTGCGGTAAGATTTCTCCAGAAAGGCGGGCTTCAGATGTTTAGAAACAAAAAGCTGCTGGGGGTCGTGCCGTATTGGCAAACCGTTGAGCGTAATGGCAAGCTCGGAATTCAAGGTCAGAGCGTGTGCGTGACTTAGTTCCTCGGCAAGCCTGCCCTTAAAATTCTCCAACGCAAAAGTGTCCTTCACGTTCGACAGCAAACGATCAACCTTAATGACTGTTCCAGTATTGCCTTCCTTGACTCGCAGACCGACCTCCAATTCTTTGAATTTGAAATGCCAGTTTTCCGGGCTGTCCGTGTCGGCCAACCACTCGTCCACATCTACATCCACCGTGAATCGGGAGTTTGTCGTTGTTGAGTGAACTACGAAATGCCTGCCGAGTCTGAAAAAGGTCCTTTTCATCCCGACTCCAAACTGACCCATTGAGCCGGGCGTCCCCTTGGCTTCCTGGACGCCCAAAACGAAATGCGTAGTCGCGGGCAATATCTACGGGAATTCCCCCGCAATTGTCTGCGATTCGGAACTGGTCGGCGCTCAGTTCTATTCGCACCCATAGGCCGTCATAGTTGCCTTTCGGGTGCAGCCGCCTCGCGCCATCAACTGAATTGTCAACGAGGTCAAGAATTGCGCGCGTTAGCGGAATATCACGCGTTAACATGTGGATGAAAAACTCCTTGGTAGGCGAGGCATTGATGAGCACGTCTTCGTTTGTAGGCGGCAAATTCGGTGGCATAGAATTATTTCCCTCCGTCCTTCCAAAACTGTCGCGCCATGCCGGTACTCTGTAGCTTTCCGCGATTGCACAGTGCTGCTTCGGCTTTCTTGAACTTCTGATTGATCACGTTGCCGAGGACGTTCTTTTGATCTGCCGGAGTCAAGGTCTGCGGCGAGAAGTGAATGCCGCACTCCGCGAGTTGAGCAAAGTTGGTTTCGTTCGTGCCTTGCGTGAGGAATTTGTCTGCATCTTGCGATGCAAGCCAGACGGGAAAACCCCACGACCGGCCTTGGCGAGCGAGTTGACTGAGCAAGCCGGCTTTGTGTTCTTTCGGCAAGAGCAAGTGCGACTCGTCAACGAAAAGCACCATTCGCAACGGCTGGATGTCATTTTTCACGGCAAGTTGCTGGCCGAGTTTCTTGATGAGGAAATTGAGGATGAGCGCTGCTGCCAACGCCTTCGTCTCGCTGTCGGTGTGGAAGCCCTTGAAATCAATTACCAGCGACGTTTCCAGCCAGCGCTCGGGTGGGATGGCCGTCTGCGCACTGGCGAACAAGTTGAACCGGGCAATCTTCTGGATAATCGCGAGGTCAACGCCTGTCGCACCGCTGTTTTGCAGCTCTAATTCCAAAGAGGCGAAATCCGGATCGGTGAGGCGCTGGTAGCAATCGCTGATATTTCGCTCCTGCCGAGCTCCGAGTTGCGGCGCGAAGCAACGAATGAGGTTCGCGATTTCGTAGGCGACCTGAGCGTTTTCGGTCGGGTTCTGGTGGCGGATCAACGGATTGATGGGCAAGTCCTCCTGAATCAAACGCACGTACCGCGCCCCAGTCTGTTTCAAGAATTGGGTGCGGTTCTTCCGTTGCTCCGAGTTGTTGCGATCATCCTCCAACTCGCCTTTCATGTCGAAGAACACGAAACGAACGCCAGAGTTCGCAAGTTGTGCGAGTAAATCGAGGGCCAGCTGGCTCTTGCCGCTGCCGGGCTGACCCGAAACCACCAGCAAGCCGTTGTTCGTGCCCGGCCCGTTCACCGACCATTCGGGCGCATCGTTCAGCACCTTGAGCTTGACTTCCTTTTCGACGACAGGAAGCGATGGCGCGCGGGCCGCGGAACCACCTGTGCCGGTAAAGTCCTCGCCGACGAGTTTCAGCAATGAGCCGACGAAGCGTGTCTGGTCACTACCGGAATCATCCCAAATTTCCTTCAATCGCTTGCAGCCGTATTCAAAATGCTGTCGGAACGCCAGCCGGTAAGCCGCTTCATCGAGCGCCTTGCCCGTGCGATGGTTTAACCCCGCGCGCACAGCGTCACGCAAGTCGTCGCCGATGACGTTCTCATCGTCCAAGTCTTTTCCTTGTGAATCAGCCGGCTTGAAGCCAATCGGCACGCCTTCGCCGATTGCGAGCAACAGCGCGGACCGGCTCAAAACGGCCTTCGTGCGTGCGCCTACGCGCTGGTGGACGGATTCGATGAATTCTTCGGCCGCGAGGCTTGGTTTGAATTTCATGGCGCCTTTATGCGGTCTTGAGTTGTGCCACCTTCATTTGATCAAACACCGCGCGAGTGCCGGCGTAATACAACTCGTAGTCAACCCGGTTTTCCGAGAGGACCAGTGCGGCTTTGCCGACTGCCAGTTTAAATTCCTGCGCGCTGAGCCAGTCGAGCGCGACCGTGTGAAGCACATCGTTGCGCATGATGTCTTCGATCATCACGGCTTCGCTTGACGGGCAACCCAGGAGCTTGCGGATGGCTTTTGCGTAAGGGCCGAGTTGCTTTGTGTTCATACTTTCCTCCCGAAATAATCATTCGTGACTTCCACTTCGTAATTGATGCTGTCTTCGCGCCCGCGCGGGTGCAAGGTGTACACACGGGCCAGCTTTTCTCCGACCTCCTCGAACAGCGGTCCCTCCGGATCAATTTCCGAGTTCGTTGTCAGAATGATCGTCTGGTGACCGGTTAAATAAAGCTGATCGAGCACAGTGTCTTTGACTTCCTTGTCGAGTCTTCCGAGGGGGGTATCAACGACCAGCGGCGGTGCGAGTTTCGCCAATCTCCGCAAGGCTTCGTAAAATGCCAACATCCGCACCTGCCTTTGTCCGGCGGAAGTATTAGTGTCTTCCCAGGAAGCTTTCTTTCCGTCTTTGCGCAACAGGAGGCAATTCCAGTTCTTGTCGAATTCCATCCCGAGGAATTCTCGCTGACGTTCGGTGATTTCAACCCAAAGCTCGCCGACATGCTCGGAAATCTGGCGACGCAACTGATCAGCGGCACGGGCGCGAATTTCGGTTGCAGCTTCCCTATAACGTGCGGCGAGAGCCATTAAGGTCTGTCCCTGCCGAGCTTTGCTGGCGAGAGCCGTCTGGTTTGTTTCCTCGCGTTTCAATTCCTTCAGCTTATTCTCCAAGCTTTCAATCTGCAGCTTGAGGTCGCCTTGCCGACTTTCCAAGCCCGAGCACTGGGTTATCAAACGGCCACGGTCTTCATGCAGTTTTACACCAAGTTCCATTGCAGCTGCGTCTTGTTTCAGTTGCTTCAATTGTGTATCGAGTTCGCGGAGATTGGCGTCGACTGACTCAACTTGGGCGCACAACTCTGCGATGCCTCGCAGTGAGTTCGTGGCTGAGGCAAGCCGGGCGCGGATTTGCGCACTGCGGTCGTTGCGGTCGGTCACAAATACTCTGTCGGTCATTCCCTCTGGCGGCGGGTGAAACAGCCGATGCAAGGCGCGTTCGATTCGGTCGGCGTAAAATGCATAGACGTCATCCGCCAAGCGGAATTCGTCGGGCACATCATCGAACACGTCTCGTTTTACCTGCGGGATTTTAGGTTCGACGGTCGCCTTGCTGTGTTCCCAGTCACGCCGCTTTTCCTCACGCTCCAGATAGTCGTGAAACTCTTTGCGATACCTGCCGAGGAGGGCCAACGGCATTGCCGTTTCCCAAGCTGAGGTCAACTGTTCTTCCAGCCGTGCCTTGGTTTCCGCAAGTTTCAGCCGTTCTTCCTGCGCACGCTGCAGTTGCGCGGGATCAACCGCGCCGAGGCTCTTCAGTCGTTCCTCAACATCGGCAAGCTCGTCTTGCGCTTCCCGCAATTCCAAGTCAACGCTGCTCAGTTCGTCGCGGACGATAATCAACTGCTGCTCCGCAGTCACAATCTGACCAGTAAGCTCGGCGAGTCTCCGAGCGGCCTCGTGTCCCTCGGAGGAATTGAAGACCCGGGGAATCTTGGACTGGATCAGTTGCCGCAAGTCAGTTTCGAGTTCGCCGTATGACCACAGTCCCAAAATTCGGCTGATGCCCTCGACAATCTCCTGCTGTCCAAGGCTGAAATTCTGCCCGCGCTCCGCATCAAAGAAGAAGAACCTCGCCAAGTGACGCGGGAGCAACGCGTCGCGCAATGCTTCCAGATGCTTCTCGTCCTCGATGCGCCCCGAACCATCGAAGCGGTCAGCATAGGAACGCCAAACCGGCCCTGAGTTTGGACGGTGACGAATTTCTCGGACCAGCATCGCTTTGCGACTACCCTTGTCGTCCCGTTGTGAAATCGTCACCTGAAGGAGCGAGTTGAAATCGCCCTCGGCTTCGGCGCGACGATTCAGGGATTTGTCGAATGAAAAACGCGTCGCTTCGGCGGCAGGTTCAACCTTCTTCAAATCGTGAACGCCGGTTTCGCCAACGGCTGCCAGATACAGGGCCCGCAGCAAATGCGTCTTGCCTGCGCCGTTCTTTCCGCCAATCAGAATGCCGCAGCGATCATCGTGGGTGGTGAAATTGAAGGTGTGCTCGCCATAGTACGGGCCGAAGTTCCGCAGTGTCAGAGAATCTATGTAGACCTCAGACATTCTTTTTTCCCTCACCTTGTTCGTGTTCCAAATCGTCTTTAAGAATACTGAGCAAGTCGTCGGGCAGGCCGACGGCGCGATGGCTTTCGCTGAATTCATCCACCTTGGCCAGCAGACGGCGGAGCGTGTCGGCGCGGATGCCTTTTTCGGCGGCGATACGTTCCTGGAGTTCGCGCAGCCGGTTGGTTTCTTTCCAGTCGCTCATAATGATTCCTTTCTGGCGGGTCACGATGCGCGCGACACCGCCGCCATCGTCGGGCCGACGCGCGCTTTTCCATAGTTGTTGGATGAGAAACAGTTCGTCGTCGCTGATGAGGGTGAGCGCGGTTTCTTCCTGCAATTGGAGAAGGCGGGTCAGCAGTTCGCGGCGGGCTTCGATGTTCAGCGGGCCAGGGCCGTCTGCGCCGTTCTTGCGCTTCATATCGCGTTTGCCGTTGGTCGGATCTTGGTAAAACACTAGAGTCTCGCGGAATTCGATGAGTTTTTCCATGCGCTCGTCCCCACTGGCGAGCAAGCCTTCGCTGGCCTTGTCGCGCTCGACGACGGTGCAGGTCCAGCAACCAAAACGGGAGTTTCCGCAACTGGGTGTGCTGGTGTCAATCTGGATGGGACATTCGCCGTTGGAGGCACTGGCGTAGAGCTTGTAGAGTGGGCGGTTGTCGCCGCCCCACGGGTTTCGTTTCTGGAGGAGATAGGCCCAGACCTCTTCAGTGGTGAAGAATTCGATGGGGTTGGAAACCCAGACCCGTGGAAGGTCGGGGTGGCGGTTCAATCCGTTGCGCTTTTCGCGGCCCGCCATGGTTTGGGCGCGGGTGGAGCTTTCTGTCCGGCGCGCACCCAGATGCAGAATCGCTTGGCCCCAATGTCCGATACGTTGCTGAACGAAAACGGTAACCGGATCAATCTTCATCCGCTGCGTGCACCAGCGGAAGGTTCGATTTGGTGGTGGATAACCGCGTCCGATGATATTCACCCAAAAGGACTGCTCTGGCGGTGGCTTCAACAGATTGACCTCGATATTCAGTGCGTTCTGCGCGGCGAACTTGTGCATTCGCGCGAGTGTGCCCTCGACCATTTCGACGATCGCAGGGATCTCCACCCGCGTGTCCGTACACAGGACAGCGATTGGTTTCTTGCGCTGGGCGGCAGGAATGGACAAAACCGCATCGAATACGAGCGACGCGAGCATCGTACTATCCTTGCCACCGCTGAACCCTACGAGCCAGGGGCGATCGTCATCCAAATAGAGTTGTCGCAGTGAAGTGGCGATCTCCTGGTATTTGGTTAGCAGCATCGGGCGAGTTTAAGCGACAATGTCCAAAAGCGGCAAGCCCGACGATGCAGGAATCTGGCTCTAAATAGTCGTCTTCGATCAGTTCAGCAATTTTCACAAGGGGACGCTGATTTGAACAGGAAGCCGCAGAGATAACAGAGGTTCAGGATATCCTGCATCAAAATCAAGCTTCGCGGAACTCACCTTGCAGGTAAATGACGTCGGAGACGCCATGCTCCCGCGGATTTCTAGGAACTTGAAAACCTCCTCATCCTCGGCCGCGTGACGAGCGGTGAGGGCGGCGCGGTGATCATCGAGAAAGCCGGCGAAGTCCTGCGCGCCGAGTTTCCCGAACTTGGTGCGAATGGCGCGACAAGGACGGATGAATTTGCGGGAACAACCTAGCACGTCATGGCACGTGAGGGATCGATCGCCGGAAGTTTTTTCGATTTTTCCCCTGACCGCTTTTTTTTGCTGGCCTCTTTTTTTGAAGCTGCGTGTCAGCGTAGCTGGTGGAGCGATGATGAGTCAGGAACGCGGAAGACGGGGGCCGGCATCGTCGTTGGTGAGCGAGACCAGCCGATCAGCCGGCGCCCTGGATTTTCCAAAACGCTAACGTGGATCACTTCAATTCGTTCTTTCTCCGCGCTCTTTCTGCGTCCTCCTGTTCAATCCTCGCTCTTTTTCGGCTGGCAGGTCACGGCTTCTCGGCACTGGGCGCACCGCCGATGCCGATGAGCTTTGTGTTAGTGCGAACGATCAGCCTGCCGGCCGCGACGGCGGGGGTGGTCTGACATTCTTCACCCAGGGCCAATTCACCCAGCGGCTCAAATTTTTCCCCCGCCCTGGCGACGAGCAGCTTTCCATCACGGCTCAAGGTGTAGAGCAGGCCATTGATGCAGATGGGCGAACTGTAGGCTTTGCCGGGACCGCGTTCATCCCAAACGTGTTCGCCGGTGGCAGACTTCACACAACTGAGAATCCCGCCGTCGCCTAGAAAATATAAATTTGGGCCGAAAGCGACGGCGGTGGGCACGTAGGGAATGCGGCTGGAAGCTTCCCAGACCACCTCCGGTTTGACCTTGCCATCGCTCGAGCCAGCCTTGACCGCGACAGCGCCACGCCCTGCTCCACCCTGTCCCACGGTGGCCACGATGATCCCTTGCGCCCAGACGGGCGAGCTCACCGCGCGCGCCTCGCTGACCGGCTTTGAAACCTCCCATAATTTTTTGCCCGTCGCCGGGTCCAGCGCGGTCAGTGCGGCCGGCTGGCTGGATATGATCAGTTGTTTTTTTCCGTCCGGCGCTTTGATGAGCGTCGGCGTGCTGAAGGCGGTTTTGTCGCTGGTGGTTTCGAATTTCCATTTGATCGCACCGGTTGCCGCATCGAGCGCATAAATGCCCGCGTCTTTTTTGTTGGCGTGATCATTCGGGACGATGAGGAGACCGTCGACTATGATGGGCGAAGCGCTGCTGCCGTGCTGCTCCCGGTAAAAGCCCAGCGTTTTTTCCCACGCCTTTTTCCCGTTGTGGTCGAGGGCGAGAACACGCCGTTCGGTGCCGCTGAGCCACGAGAGGTAAAGCCTTCGCGCATCGGCCGCCGGTGTCGAGGAGGTGTAACTATTTAATTCGTGCTGAGGGTAAGCCTCGAATTGGTCCTCGTAGCGCCAAAGTTCCTTGCCGTCTTTCGCGGAATAACAAAGCACGTAGCGCACCCCGCTCTTGGTGCCATCTTCGGCAGTCACAAAAACCTTCTCGCCCCAGGCGATGGGTGAGCTATGGCCTTTGCCCGGCAACGTTGCTGTCCAAGTGATGTCCTTCTGCGTGGGAACGGCGGGGACGAGCGCCGCCTCGGCCACCCCGGTCCCTTCCGGGCCGCGGAACTGGTTCCATTCCGCCACCGCCGCCGGCGATAAAGTGAGAACAGCACAAGACAGAACGAGCATTTTCATGGCGTCGAGTATGCGGCGGAAACTCGCCCGGGCAAGGGCATCCGCTGTCGACGCGCCCATTCGCGGCCCGAGGGCGTTAATTCTGGTATGCAAAACCACGAACACGCATTTTCGATGCCTGACACCGAGACCCGCAAACTCGAAGCCATCAGGGACGGATTGCCAAACCCCTGGACTGTTGCCCGAGCTTCCGATCTGGTGAGATCAAATTCCATGACGATGATGGTTTTGGCAGGATTGCTGGGTTCCTTCATGGGGGTCTGGTGGAAACGCCGGAATTCAGCGGCCGGCCGCCAACGGTAGCGCGGACAAGCGCCGCACACGAGGCAGGCAGAACGTCGGCAAAGATGACAGGCAAAATGCCCGTCTTACCCTTTGCGCGCCAGCGCGATGCCGTTCACTCTGAAGAATGCGCTATGTGCAGAAGTTGTCCGCACGAATCACGCAAACCGGCTCCTCGCTGTGTGTTGGGCTGGATCCCCGATTTGATCTCATCCCTGGGAATGCGGAGACCTTTCTCCGCCGGGTGATCGAGGAAACAGTCCCGTTTGCGGCGGCGTTTAAACCGAACATTGCCTATTTTGAGCAGCTCGGATCCGCCGGCATTCAGTTGCTGGAAAAGGTTCTCGCCTTCATTCCGACCGAGGTTCCGGTCATCCTCGATGTAAAGCGCAGTGATATCGGCGAAACCCAGAGCGCCTACGCCAGCGCCTATTTCAAAAACTGGAATGTCGATGCGGTGACGCTGAATCCATTCCTGGGCTTCGATAGCCTCGAGCCCTTCCTCGATTTCCCAGGAAAGGGCATCTATCTTCTCGCGGTGACCTCGAATGCCGGGGCCGCGGATATTCAACTGCAACGATGCCTCGCCGATGGGCGGTTCGTCTTTGAGTATGTGCAGGACATGGCCCGGCGCGCTGCCGGCAGGGAAACTGACGTCGGCCTGGTGGTTGGGCTGACCAACGCCTCCCCGGAGATTCTCTCGCGGATCGATGACCATCCGCTGCTGGTGCCCGGGCTCGGCGCTCAAGGCGGTGAGATACGGGCGCTGCGAGGCCCGCGGAAGGCCCCGAACGTGGTCAACGTCTCCCGCGGAATTCTTTACGCGGAACCAGACTTAAACTACCGTGAAAAAGCGCGCCGGTGGGCAAACTTGCTCAAAAAGAACTTTTAGGACTTTATTCAACGGCCATAGCGAAGCGCCGCCACCGCGCATGGCCGTGGAGCCAAAAAAACGGTCGCGCCGGCGTATTCGGTGGAGCCGAGGGAGGTTACGCCTTGCAACTTGAAGCTTTGGCGCGACTTTTCTCCGCATGGCGCGCGCCACCAATCTCACGATGTGCTCGTTCTGCGGCAAGACGCAGTCCGAAGTCAAAAAGCTCATCGCAGGACCTGGCGTTTACATCTGCGATACCTGCATTCTTACCTGCAAAAGCATTCTCGATAAAGAGTTGCGGCGCGATGAGACCGCGCTGGTGCGCGATCTGCGCCTGCCCAAACCGGGAGATATCAAGCGGCATCTCGATCATTATGTGGTTGGCCAGGACCACGCCAAGAAGGTCCTCTCGGTAGCCGTCCATAACCATTACAAGCGACTGCTGCAATTTGACGGTTCACGCCACCGCGGCAACGTTTCGGACCAGGAGGATGTCGACATCGAAAAATCGAACATCCTGCTCATCGGCCCGACGGGGTGCGGAAAAACCCTGCTCGCGAAAACCCTGGCCAACATCCTCGACGTGCCGTTTTCAATCGCGGATGCCACCACACTGACTGAGGCTGGCTATGTCGGCGAAGACGTGGAAAACATCATCCTGCGGTTGCTGCAAAACGCCGATTTCGACGTGAAACGTGCTGAGATGGGAATCGTTTACATTGACGAAATCGATAAAATTGGCCGCAAGACAGAGAACGTTTCCATCACCCGGGACGTCTCAGGTGAAGGCGTGCAGCAGGCGCTGCTCAAGATTCTCGAGGGCACGATGTGCAATGTTCCTCCGCAGGGCGGGCGCAAACACCCCCAACAGGAATACATCCAAGTTAACACGGAGAAAATACTTTTCATTTGCGGCGGCGCCTTTGTTGGGCTGGACGACATCTTAAAGCGGCGGGGAAATAAGGCGGTAATGGGTTTTGCGGCGTTTCATCCGGGCGCGCCGAAGAGCGAGGCAAACCCCGATCCCAGCGGGGTGCAACCCGAGGACCTGTTGCATTTCGGCCTGATTCCGGAATTCATTGGGAGGCTGCCCATTGTTTCTCGTCTGGCGCCGCTCTGTGAGGAAGATCTGATGCAGGTGCTCACCGAACCGCGCAACTCGATTACCCGCCAGTATCACAAGCTTCTCGCGATGGAAGATGTCAGGCTCGAGATCACGCGGGATGGGTTGCGGGCCATGGCGCAGGAGGCGGTCAAGCGCGGCACCGGCGCTCGCGCGCTCCGCTCGATATTCGAGCGTTTGATGCTGGATGTAATGTTCGATGTGCCCAGCCGTGACGATGTTCGGGAGGTCGTGATCAACTCCTCCGTGGTAAATGGGGAACGGCCGCCGCTGTTGCGGAAGAAGAAAAAGGAGCGCAGAACGAAGGACGCCGCTTAGAGCCTTTCGGTTTCCAGTTCAAGAGCGGACACTGAGCCGCCAGGCGCGGTCTCAACTCGGAGCGCCCTTGTCACAACGACAAACATGGGCAGAGTCGGGGGCGCCGGTATGGCCGAGGAACAAACGCAGGAGCGAAAACTTCCCAGGAAACTCCCGAAACGCGTCAAAACGCCGACGTTGATTCAGATGGAGGCGGTCGAGTGTGGAGCAGCCTCGCTCGGCATCATGCAGCGCGCGTTCGGCTTGTGGCTTCCGCTCGAAAAATTGCGGGTCGATTGCGGTGTCTCACGCGACGGTTCGAAGGCATCAAATATTCTTAAGGCCTCCCGCAAACATGGAATGGAGGCCAAGGGCATCCGACAGGAAATGGAGCAGGTCTATCAGCTCGAGATGCCAGTCGTGCTCTTCTGGAACTTCAATCACTTCCTCGTCCTCGAAGGCTTTCGCGGCAAGAAAGTATACCTGAATGACCCGGCCACTGGCCCGCGGATTATCACGCATGACGAGCTGGACGCTTCGTTCACCGGCGTGGTGCTGATCCTCAAACCGGGAGCCGAATTCAAAAGCGGCGGAGAGAAGCCCGATATTCTGGGAGCTCTCCAGAAGCGGCTGAAAGGCCACCACCGGGCGATGTGGTTCGTCATGTTCTGCGGGCTGTTTCTGGTTGTGCCCGGACTGGTGGTCCCGACCTTTACGCGGTTTTTTATCGACGAAATTTTGGTGGGGGCGAACAACGACTGGCTGCGGCCACTCCTGTTAGGCATGGGGATTTGCGCAGTGATCCAGGTGATCCTGGGCTACCTGCAGCAGTACTTTTTGCTGCGGTTCGAAACCAAGCTCGCCCTCACGTCTTCTGCAAAATTCTTCACCCACGTATTGCGGCTGCCTATCGAATTCTTCGCGCAACGATATGCCGGAGAAATTGGATCGCGAGTCCAGATCAACGACAAGGTTGCCAACATCATCGCGGACAAATTGATCCAGACCATCATCGACCTGGTGATGCTGACCTTTTACGCCGCGCTGATGTTTCTTTACAGTGTGCCGCTCTCGGTGATGTGCATTGCGCTGGCCTTTCTCAACATCGGGGCGATCAAGCTTATCGGCCGCAAACGGGTTGATGCCACGCGCCGGCTTTTGCAGGAGGAGGGGAAGTTGATGGGCACCGGCATGGGAGGCCTGCAAATGATTGAAACTCTCAAGGCGACTGGCGGTGAAAACGAATTTTTTTCCCGATGGTCGGGTTACCAGGCCAAGACTCTCAAGGCGAAGGCGGCGCTTTCTCTTTATGCGCAAATGACGCAGGTCGTTCCAACCTTCGTTGATGCGCTGAGCACCGCCGCGATGCTCGGATTCGGAGGGTGGCTGGTGATGAACGGCCAATTGACCATCGGGATGCTGGTGGCCTTTCAGGTCCTTTTCAAAAGTTTCTCACGGCCGATCAAGACCTTCGTCAATTTCGGGAACACACTCCAGGAACTGCAAGGCGACATGAATCGCCTCGATGACGTATTGCGCTACGGGCAGGCGCCACAGTATACGAAGCAGTATGAGCCGCAGCGTGAACTCGAGGGGGTCATCAAACTCAGCGGCCACATTGAATTCCGCGATGTCAGCTTCGGTTACAGCCCGCTCGAGGCGCCCCTGATCGACAAATTCAATCTCACCATCCAGCCCGGGCATCGCGTAGCGCTCGTCGGCGGCTCGGGCTCGGGAAAGTCCACCATCGCCAAACTTCTCAGCGGCTTGTATTCGCCGTTTAGCGGCCAGATTTTGTTCGACGGCGTCCCCCGTGAGGAAATCGAACCGCGCCTCGTCAACAATTCGGTCGGCGTCATCGATCAGGATGTATTTTTGTTTGACGGCACGATCAAGGAGAACCTGACCATGTGGGACTCGACGATCCCCGACCCTTACATTGTTCAGGCTTGCCGTGACGCAGCCATCGAGGAAATCATCGTGGCGCGGCCGGGCGGCTACCAGAGCATGGTGGCCGAAGGCGGCTCGAATTTTTCCGGCGGCCAGCGCCAGCGTTTGGAGATCGCGCGGGCTTTGGTCGCCAACCCGAGCATGCTTGTACTTGATGAAGCCACGAGCGCGCTCGACACGGTCAGCGAAAAGCACATCGATTCGGCGGTGCGCCGGCGCGGCTGTACCTGTCTCATCGTCGCACATCGCCTGAGCACAATCCGTGACGCAGATGAGATCGTCGTGATGGAGCGCGGGAAAATCGTCGAACGCGGACGGCATGACGATTTAAAAACCTCGGGCGGTTATTACTCGAAGCTGATCAAGGAATGAGCGACGAAGTCACCACCGCGGTCGCTGCCACGAACGCCGCCGAAACGCTGCGCCCGGCCGGGCTGGCGTTATTCCGTGCCTTGGGCGAAGAGCAATCGGCGGAAGGCCACGAGCCGTTCGTGATCGACGGGGCTGACAACGTGTGGCTCGTCATAGCGGGCACCGTTCATCTGTTTGCGGTGCAGGTCGCGGGCCATGAACCCGTTGGAGCCCGCGAGCACTTCGTATCCGTCGCCCAGGGAGATCTGTTTTTCGGAATGGATTTTGCGCGCTATGGTGCCGGTCACGGTTTTCTCGCCTCCGGTACCACTGGGGCGCGGGTCATTCGGGCTTCCCTCGCTCAGGTGCTCTCGACAGTGCGGCAGCCAGCTGCCGACCAGGTTTACCGGGGCGATGTTGCCGCGCTCATTGAACGCTGGATCATCGCCGTCTCCGAGGCTGTCACGCGAAATATTCCGAACCGGGTCAAGCCGACCCAGCTCGTCAACGCCAGCGAGCCGTTCCATCTGGCCAAAGGGGGAATCGCCAGCACAAAGAAGGAAGCTGTCTGGCTTGCCGCCGGGTCGAGCGAATTGTTCTTCCTCAGCGCCGAGGAACTCTTCTTCGCGCGGGAGCACTCAGTTTTTCCACTCGCCCCGGGCACCTGGGTGGAAACGTTCGAACCCCGCGATTTCAAGACGCTGGATACCTTGCAAGTTCTGGCTGAAGGACGGCTTGATGAAGGCCTGGAAAACTTTCACATAGCCATCTGCTCGAGCGAGTTCATTAACAAGCGACTCGCCCAGGTTGACGAATTCAATCGCCTGAAAACAAAAGCGGAGTATCAGCAAGCCGCGCGGGAGAGTGCGCTCGCCGAAATCGCGGCGGTTCTTAATCCGGAATACAAGGACCTGAGCGACGCGCGGGCGGACGGCGGGGGAGACGCATTGCTTTCGGCTATGCGGCTGGTGGGACGATCCCTGGGCGCCGAGGTCAAACCGCACCCAAACCCAAGCAAGCAGGACTCGATGATCCAGAGGCTGAACTCGATCATCAATGCCTCCAGACTCCGGGTTCGCGACATTGCCCTTCGCGATCAGTGGTGGCATCTCGATAACGGACCATTTCTAGCGTTCTGGGAAGAGGACATGGAGCCTTGTGCACTCCTGCCCGATGGGGCACGCCGCTACTTTTTGGTCAAGGGCCGAACCGGCGAAAAGATGAGGGTTACCGCTGAGGTCGCCGAGAAACTCCACCCGATCGCGAAGTCGCTTTATCGGCCGTTTCCCGAGGGACGATTGACCGCGCGCAAGCTGGCTGCCTACGGCGCACGCGGATTGCGCGGGGAATTCCTGACCGTCATCGCGATGGGCATCGGGCTTGGGCTGCTGGGAATGCTGACTCCATACTTCACCAGCCAGATTTTTGACACGGTGATTCCAGGTGCGGCCTTCGGGCAGCTCTGGCAAATGGTGGGTGGCATGGTGGCGGCGGCCATCGGCATGGGCGTATTCGAGTTTGTGCGGGGCGTGGCTACCACCCGCGTCGAGAGCCGCATGGACTATTCCATCCAGTCCGCGCTGTGGGACCGACTGATGAGTCTGCCGTTGAGCTTTTTTCGGCAATACACCGCAGGTGATCTCGCGAATCGCGCCTACGGGATTGACAAGATTCGGGAGTTGGTTTCCGGCGGCGGCACCAGTGCCGTGTTGGGCATGGTCAGCGCCCTGTTTTTTCTTTTCCAGATGTTTCAGTTCGACTTCAAACTTGCTTTGGCTGGCACAGGTCTGTCACTTGGCGCGGCGGCCTTCATGGCTCTGATGAACCTTTGGCAATTATCTTACAACCGCCACCTTTTTGGGGTCATCGGGCGCATCACCTCAGTCATCTTTCAATTTATCATGGGAGTGGCAAAGATACGGGTGGCAGGCGCCGAAGACCACGCTTTCAAAGTATGGACGCGTCACTTCACGACCCAACGCCGAATCTCATGGTCGGTCGGGCGGATAAGTAATATATTGGCTACCTTCAATACCACGTTCCCGGTCATTAGCTCGCTCTTCCTGTTCTATTTTATGCAGTCGAGCCAGGAGGCGGCGGCGGAAGCGGGCCAGGCCGGCGAAACCATCAGCACCGGCGACTTCATTGCGTTCAATGCCGCCTTTGGCGCCTTTCTCGGTGCCATCCTGCAGTTGAGCAGCGCATCTCTGCAGATTTTCCAATGCATTCCGGTCTATGAACGCTTCAAACCCATCCTTACAGAAGAGCCGGAAATTGACGAGGCGAAAAGTTACCCCGGCGACCTCACGGGGGAAATGGAAGTTTATCACGTAAACTTTCGCTATCAGCCGGATGGTCCACTGATACTCAAGAATGTGTCGATTCACATCAAACCGGGCCAGTTTGTTGCATTTGTAGGTCCCTCGGGTTCGGGCAAGAGTACCCTGCTGCGCTTGCTGATGGGTTTCGACAAACCAGAATCAGGGAAAGTGTATTATGACGGGCAGGACCTGGCGTCTCTCGATATTCGGGAAGTGCGGAGGCAGATCGGCGTCGTGCTGCAAACAAGCCGGCTGATGCCTACTGATGTTTATCGCAATATCATCGGCAATAATTCCTCGATCACCATCGAGCAGGCGATGGAAGCAGCCAGCATGGCAGGCCTGGATGAAGACATCAAAAAGATGCCCATGGGCATGCACACGGTTGTCAGCGAAGGCGGCGGAGGATTCTCGGGAGGTCAAAAGCAGCGTCTGATGATAGCGCGGGCCCTGGTAAACAAGCCTAGAATGCTGTTCCTCGATGAAGCCACGAGTGCGCTTGATAACCGGAGTCAGGCCATTGTTACCCAGAGCATGGATCGGCTGCAAGCTACGCGGGTTGTCGTGGCCCATCGACTGTCCACGATCATGAATGCAGACTGCATTTTTGTGCTCGTGGATGGGCGCGTGACGGAACAGGGCAGTTACCACGAACTGATGGCGCTCGACGGGCACTTTGCTGAATTGGCCCGGCGGCAAATTGCGTGAGCGGGGTTCAAGGCAAGGCCAAATAATGCGACGGACGGGGGTGGAATCTGTGGCAGAGCGGGCAGCTGTCGTTACTGTGCGCCCCCATGGAAGTGGAGCCGCATTTTTTCGAGTGCACCGAACCGATTTCGTTGCAGAGCGGCGAATTGCTGCCCGGCTTCACGGTCGCTTATGAGAGCTACGGCCAGTTAAACGACGCCAGGGACAATGCGTTGCTGGTTTTTCACGCGCTCTCCGGCAGCCAACACGCTGCGGGCGTGTGCACCAGCGTGCCGGGTGTCGGCACACGGTGGTCGGAAGACATGTACGTAGGCTGGTGGGATGATTTCATCGGGCCCGGAAAGGTGCTCGACACCAACAAATATTTCGTCATTTGCGCAAACTACCTGGGCGGCTGCTACGGAACGACCGGGCCGTCATCACCGCATCCCGAAACCGGTGACCCTTGGGGATCGCGCTTCCCGCACGTGAGCGTCGCCGATGTCGTGCGATCGCAGATGCTGCTCCTCGACCACCTTGGAATCGAACGGCTTCACGCCGCGATCGGCGCGTCAATTGGTGGCTTGATGGCGCTTTCCGTCGCCACGCTTTTCCCTGCGCGGGTGAAGTTGGTGGTGCTGATTGCCAGCGGGTTATGCACCACCGTGCTTAATCGTCTCATTCTGTTCGAGCAAATTCTCGCAATCGAGAACGACCCGCATTTCCATGGCGGCGACTTTTATAATGGGCAGCCTCCGGTTTATGGCCTGGCACTGGCGCGGATGATTTCTCACAAAACCTTCGTCCATCTGGACACCATCGAACGCCGCGCCCGCGGCGAAGTCCAGCAGCCCGGCGACCAACTGTCATGGTATCGGTTGCATGACAACGTCGAGAGTTACATTCTGCACCAGGGGAAAAAGTTCGTCCGCCGTTTTGATGCGAATACCTATCTCCGAATCTGCGAAATGTGGTCGGCATTTGATCCATTGCGGGATGCCGGGGTCGAAGACTGGCGGGATCTATTCAAACCTTGCCGTGAACAGGGCCACCACTATTTGATTTTCACCATCGACTCAGACTTCTGCTTCTACCCCGAGGAACAGGCGACGCTGGTGGATACGTTGCGGGAGGCGCGGGTCTCGTGCATGTATATCACAGTGCACTCCGACAAGGGGCACGATTCATTCCTGCTCGAACCGGAGCTTTACACCCCGCATCTGGCTTACGCGCTTGAAGGAGCTCGATTTAATGGCCGCGCTCCCCAATCTACGCCGATCGAGCGCGGCGACCTCTTTTAAACGGAACGGTTTATAACGAAGGCTCGTCATGTCGGCACCCGTTGCTTTGCTTCGCGCTGAGACTTTTACGAGGGCGCAGTTTCTGACGCTGACGGCAGCGGTGCTGGGCTGGATGTTTGACGGAATGGAAATGGGGATTTTTCCGCTGGTGGCGCGGCCTGCCTTGAAGGCAATGGGTGCGACGGGCGGCCTCGACCCAAAAGCGCTCGAGGGTTTCGTGCAGACGTGGATGGGAATCGTCACCGCGTTTTTTCTGCTCGGAGCTGCGGCCGGTGGGCTGGTCTTTGGGTGGCTTGGGGATCGTGTCGGGCGCGTCCGCGCGATGACGCTGAGCATTCTCTGTTATTCGATCTTCACCGGACTGTGCTATTTCGCACAAGCGCCGTGGCAGCTCGCGTCCTTGCGGTTCATCGCGGCCCTGGGGATGGGCGGAGAATGGGCGCTCGGCGTGGCGCTGGTCATGGAATCATGGCCCGGGCAACGACGTCCGCTGCTCGCGGGCATCATCGGCGCCGCGGCAAATGTGGGTTACATGCTGATCGCGCTCATTGGCATCTTTTTCCCCATCACCGGAACTTCGTGGCGATGGGTCATGCTCGTGGGTGCGGCGCCAGCGCTGCTGACATTTTTCATTCGGCTTTTCGTTCCCGAATCCGAGAAATGGCGCGCTGCGGTGGCCGAACGGAAGGCCCATCCGGTCCGTGAGATCCTGTCGGCGCCGCTCTTAAAGCATACGTTGCTCGGAATCGGCTTCGCCAGCGTCGCTTTGATTGTGACCTGGGGCATCGTGCAATGGATTCCTCTCTGGGCCGACCAGATGACTGGCGGCCTTGCTCCAAAAATGAAGGCTTGGGGTCAATTTTGGCAATCCATCGGCGCGGTGTTTGGTTGTTTGGTTGCGGCGCTTGCCGGCGGTCTGTTTGGCCGGCGAGCGACCTACTGTGCGTTGTGTTTGTCCTCGCTGGTGATATGCCAGTGGCTCTTCCACAGCTTCAGCGCCGTGAGCAATGCCTTTTTTGGGGTAACGTTTTTGGTCGGGTTTTTCACGGCATCGTTCTACGGCTGGCTCCCCCTGTATCTGCCCGAACTTTTTCCGACGCGGGTCCGCGCCACCGGCCAGGGCATGGCCTTCAATTCCGGTCGGATATTGGCTGCGCTGGGAGCCTGGCAGATGCCTTGGCTCATGGCTCACTTCGACCACAGCTACGCAAAAGCGGGTTCGGCGGTTTCGCTCGTTTATCTCGTCGGGGCCGTCCTCATCTGGTTTGCGCCGGAGACCAAAGGCCGGCCGCTGCCGGAGTGAAACCGCCTGAGCGTTTTTCCATTGCGCGGCGGCGCGTCTGTGACTTGGATTGCGGCGTGATTTTCGGTGTCTTGGCTGCTGGTGGTGTCGCGTTGATTCTGGTTGCCGTGCCAACGGCGGCCGAATCGATGCCCGCGCCGCGGCCGGCGGAGATTCGCGGCGCTACCTCCGCAGAAAGAGGTGGGTTCCTTGCCGACGAACTTTCCAGGGTGGATCCAAAAAAGGACGGCTGGGACACGGAGGCATTTCACGACGAAATCAAGCCGGTCTTCTCGCGGCTGATGAAGCAATTTGGAAAAAGGGATGTGTCGCAAGTTAAAGAGATCGCGCCGCTGGTGGCACCGAATTTTCGCTGCGGGCCGTTGCGTCCTGGCAACCTGCGCGAAGATTTCCGAGAGGCGCAGTTCGTGGTCCGGCGTGCGGCGGGACCCTCCCCGGCTCCGAAACCGGCGGACATCGCGGCCGAAGCAGCGAAGATGCTCGCTCCCTACGAGGCTGGAAAGGAGGTCGACATCCACATCAAAATCTTCCAGGTGTCATTGGACGGGCTGGCCGGAACGGCGACGGCCTACGTGGATGCCTTTGGCACGCCGAATGTGCAGCAGAATTCGACCTGGCACACGAAATGGATGAAGCAGGACGCTCGGGCGCCGTGGCAACTCGCCGAGGTGACGGTCGCCGACTTCGAGGAGGTCGAATTCCGAGGTCCGGCGCCGAAACTCTTCTCCGATTGTTCGGAAGCGGTGCTGGGCGACACCCAGACGTGGTCGGATCACTTGCTCTATGGCATCGACCATTGGCGTTTGCGCATCGAGTACAACCTCGGCATCGAAAGCTCTGGCTTGAACGGATTGGCGATCGGCGACGCCGATGGCAATGGGCTCGATGACGTATTCTACTGTGATTCGGGCGGCCTGCCCAAACGGCTCTTTTTGCACCAGCCTGACGGCAAGGTGCGGGATGCGACAATCGAGGCGGGACTCGACCTTCTCGACCGAAGCCGTTCAGCGCTCTTCGTTGACTTCGACAACGATCTGGACCAGGACCTTGTGGTCGCGAGGGAGGACAACATCGCGCTCTTCGCCAACGACGGAAAAGCTCGGTTTACCTTGGTCGGGGCCTTTCCTTCGGAGCGTCGCATCCACTCGCTGGCGGCGGCGGACTATGACTTGGATGGGCGGGTCGACGTCTATGTTTGCGCCTATGGCAGTGATTTTACGAGCTTCGGCGAGGACGGTGTTCCCACACCTTGGTTCGACGCGAACAATGGCGCGCGCAATTCGCTCTTTCGCAACGAAGGCGGGTGGAAGTTCCGCGACGTGACCGTCGAGACCGGCCTGGATCAGAACAACCGCAAGTTTTCGCTTGCCGCAGCCTGGGAGGACTACAACAACGATGGTTATCCCGATCTCTGTGTGGCAAATGACTTTGGCCGAAACAACCTTTACCAAAATGATCAGGGACGTTTCACCGATGTAGCCGCGCGGGCGGGAGCCGAGGACATCTCACCGGGCATGGCCTGCGATTGGGGGGACGTGAACGGCGACGGTCACTTCGACATTCATGTCAGCAATATGTTTTCCGGCGCGGGCAACCGGATCGCCTATCAACCACGCTACAAGGCTGGTTCGTCGCTTGAAGTTCTCGCCGGGCATCGGCGTTTCGCGCGTGGGAATACTCTGCTGATCAACCAGGGCAACGGCACTTTCGCGGATATGAGCGAAGAATGCGCCATCATCCTTGGGCGCTGGGCATGGGGCAGTCACTTTGCCGACATCAACAACGACGGCTGGCAGGATATCCTGGTCGGCAACGGGTTTACGACCGGTCCGGAACCGGACGATTTGTGAAGTTTCATGTGGCGGCGCGTGGCGCAGCAATCCCCCGACCAGCCAGGCAGCGGCGAGATGGCTTACAAAATGGCTTACTCCGCGATTTCCGACCTGCTCTTCGCCGGACACTCGTTGTCAGGTCACGAGCGCAACAGTCTTTTTCTCAACCCCGGACCCGATGCGAAGGGCCGTCCCCGACGGTTCGCCAATGCCAGCTTGAGCGCGGGATTCGGATTCGACGACGATACGCGGGCGGTGGGCGTGGTCGACTGGGATGAGGACGGCGATCTTGACGTGTGGATCTCCAACCGGACCGCACCGCGATTGCGGTTTTTGAAAAACGAATCGCCCGTGACCGATCGTTGGATCGCGTTCACTCTTGCCGGCACTTCGTGCAACCGCGACGCCATCGGAGCCCGCGTGGAATTGACCTGCGCGTCGGGACGAGTGTTCCATGCCGGACTACGAGCGGGCGCGGGGTTTCTCACGCAGTCGAGCAAAGTGGTGCATTTTGGCTTGGGCGAGGAAAAGCCCGGGCTGCTTTCCGTCCGGGTTCGCTGGCCCGGTGGCGAGGCGGAGACATTTGCAAACCTCGAACGTGGACACCGCTACCGGCTTACGCAGGGCACCGCACGAGCAGCGGAGGAGACGCCCCGCTCGAAGAGTCAAAACCTTGTCCCTTCAGTTCCGGCGGCTCATCCATGGGGACCCAATGCGCGGGCTGTTCTCGTCGGCCGCTTGCCGGTGCCGGACGTCCCGATCCAGCCGATCATGGCGCCGCCAGCCTCTCTCGTGGGCGGCCCCCGCCTGCTGACATTTTTCGCCACCTGGTGCAACCCATGTGTGGAGGAACTCACCGAACTGGCCAGCCAGGAAGATTCCTTGAGGGCAGCGGGACTCGACGTCACCGCGCTCAATGTCGATGAACTCGAGGCCAATCCCAACTCGACCCTCAGCAAATCACGGGCGCTTCTCGGCAGGATCAAATGGCCATTCGGGGCGGTGGGACTCACTCCAGAGGCCGCCGGTGCGCTGGATGTTTTTCATCGCTCCTTTCTCAGCCTCCGCCGTCCGCTTCCGTTGCCGAGCAGTTTTCTCCTCGATGCCGAAGGACGACTGGCTGTGATTTATCGCGGCCCAATCGACGCGGGGCAGGTCGTCTCAGATGCCGCGCTCCTCCCACTTTCTCCTGCCAACGTGCGCGATCGCGGCCTGCCGTTCCATGGAGGCTGGCAGAGTGCGCCGCCGGCCCCGAGCCTCGTCAACACGGTGGTCGCCTGGAAACGCGAAGGATGTCTCGAAGTCGGCGAAGCCTATCTCAAAAATGTTATCGAGGGGCATCTTCTGAATCCGCTGCGGCCGGACCGTCCGGCACCTGAGGGGCTGGCCTTGCTCTGCGAGCACCTGGCCGATTTCCACCGACAGTTGAAACGCCCAGACGCCGTTCAGCGCGATTACCGGCTGGCGTTGGAATTTGACGGAAACAACGTCTCCGCCCATAGCACGCTCGGAACACTGCTCGGCAAGGCGAACCGACTTGCCGAAGCCATCCCACACCTTGAAAAAGCCGCTGAACTGGCCCCGCAGGACCCGCACCGGCTCACGGACTTGGGTGTGGCACGCATCATGCAGGGCAGAATTGAGGACGGCGTCGCCTTGCTCGAACAGGCGGTTCTTATAAATCCAACCTATCTTCCGGCTCATTTGAATCTCGGCCGCGTTGCGGCTCAACGAAAGGATTGGGCGGCAGCTCTTCGCGAACTGCGGGTCATCTGGAAAACGACGCCAGGATCCCCCGCCGCCCTCCCGCTTTTGCGACAAATCATTTCCAATCAAGGTCCCGAGCATCGGCAGGCGCTCGCCAAGGAGTTCGGCACTCTTCCCAATCCAGCTCCCTCTTCTCGATAGCAGCCGCGCTTTGGGGACCCGGGCGGCGGGTTCGGGAGGCAAAGCGAAATTTCGTCACTTTGGGGTTGACGATTTGGCTCTGCCCTCATAAAAAGGCAGTCTCTGTCTCAATAGTAGATGTTGGCCATGAAACTGATTAATCTCCGGCCCGTTCTGGGCAGCTTGAGCGGTTTGCTCCTCTCGGCTACAATTTCTGGAGCGGCGATTACTGTGGATAGCGCCAGTCCTGGCTACCGAACGCTGATTGCGGATCCTGGGCCTGATGGTCTCGCCGGGCAGTATTGGGACCGGGGCGTTACGGAAATTCCCACGACCGATCCCCTTATCATGGGCGGTTGGGCGGACACTAACGTCTATTCGACCACACCTACCGGAACATTCGTCTTTTCCGACGTGACCGATTACGTAGGCAACGACCTTACGCCGGTCAGCAGCGATCCCTCGAGTTGGTTGGGCGCCGATGCCTCCACCTATATCGGCACCGCGGGCAACCTGGACGATGGCATTATCAGGCTCACAGGTTTCTTTTGCATTGCGAACCCGAATACGATCACCTCGATGACCCTCAACACCGATGATGGCTCAAGGCTGTTTATCGGTGGCCAACAATTAATAAACAACGACGGAAGTCATGGCGACGTTTCCCTGACCGACACTGTCACTTTCGTCGATGCTGGATACTACCCGGTCGAGGTGCGTTACTTTAACGGGGACTGGACCAGCGACACCGCGCCCGGTGGACTGCCGAATCACTCCGGAAATCCCGATCCGGGTGTTCATGGAGGCGCCAATTTCCGTATCGATACCGGCAATCTGCCGATGATTCAATCGATCATCCCCGAACCCAACGTCGCTTCCCTAGTGGTTGGATTGGCGGGCCTGATTGGAATCCTCCGCCGACGGCGGAAATAGGAGCTCTCACCAGCCTCCGTCGCAAGGCCGGTGAGGTTACATTGAGAGCGGTGGGGGGGGCTTTAGCGTGGGTTGGTGGCGCCTCCGCTCGTGCCGCCAGTGCCCCCAGAAGTGCCGGTGCGGCCTGTCCCGCTGCCGGTGGTTCCGGAGGCTCTGCCACGGCCGGTGCTACCCGTGGCGCGGCCTGTTCCCGTACCGGCTCCGGTGGATGCGTTTCCAGCACCGCTGGTTCCCGTGGCCCTGGTTCCCGTCGCATTGGTCCGGTTCGTACCGGTGGCGTTCGTGCCGGTGGCGCCGGTCCCCTGGGTGCCTCGGTTGGGGTTGGTCGCAGTGCCCGTCGGGTTCGTGCCAGTGGTTCCGCTCGCTGCAGGATTGGTTGTGTTTCCGGTCGCCGCATTTGGATTCCTCGGATCCAGGTTGCCGGTGGGATTATTAACATCTGCCGGATCGCTGATGGCGGTCCCCGGAGCGACTTCGATGTCGGTTCCGCTATCGATATTCGTGCGGTTGGTCCCGGTTCGACCAGTCCTGGTGCGCGTGGTGCTTGCTCCGGTGGCGCGGGAGGTGCCAGTGCCATCGCTTGTGCCGACCGCGTCTGGCGACACGCCGCCGGTCACCGAGCCTCCCTCAGGGTCCAGTGAAGAATCGCGTTTGCGGCCAGGGAGAACATCGATTTGCGCACGAAATTCCTCGAGGGTCAAGCCGGCATCGTTGTCTGTATCCGCTTTCAAGAAGAGGGCGTTGAATTCCTCTGCTGAGAGCTTGCCGTCGGTATTTGTGTCCGCGCGGGTGAACGCGGAATTGAGTTCAAGTTCCCCGTCAGTCGCCGCCCCGGGTAATGCGGGGGTAGTGGTAACGCCAGCGGTGGCCGAGATGCCTGGGGTGCTCGAGGAGTCGGGCGCCACCGGCAGCGCTGGAGTCGTGGCGGTGGTTGTGGTCGTTGTCGTGGATGGCTTTGGGGTGGCTCTGGCCGGAGTTGTTCTGGTGGTTGTTGTCTTGGTCTCCGCGGCGAAGCCAGCCCCGGCTAACGGACAGATCAAGGCAACCGCCCAGACTAAATTTGGAATTCTCATAAAACGATAAGGTTTGAATTGGATTGTTTCCGAAACTTCGGAAGCGGCGAACGCGCGGGAAATAACGCAACGCGTTGCCCCCGTGGAACGGTTCCTGCATAGGAAATTACGCGACTGGGCGTGATTCGGTGGCATATTAAGCAAGAAATCCTCTGCCCCCGACGTTTTATGAAACAAAAGAGCCTTGTTGTCGCTGCCATGGGAGCTTTAGCTCTGGTGTATCTGATAAATCCGACCGCGGGTCTATTGGAGTTTATTCCTGACAATTTTCCCATTTTCGGCAATCTCGACGAGGCTGCCGCCACCACGCTATTGCTGGCTTGTCTGGCGTATTTTGGCCTGGATCTGACGAAGTTTTTGAAGCCGAGCGACAAGCCGGTGGGACGCGAGGCCGGTGTCGTGGATGTCGAATCCCAAGTGATCAATCAGCCAAAATAATTCCTGATGGCAGCCTCAGCGCGTTCGACCTGGCGCTCGTATGATGGAGCGTCGAGTTTCCGCACCGGGCGCTCGAGCGGCAGCCTGGGCGGATGGGTCGTGGCTGCGATCATCACCTCGGTGGCCTTGCATGTGGTGCTTTGGCAGGTCTTTCACTTGATCGATCTTCCGGACTATTTCGCGGATATCGGCCCGCGCGAAGAGCGGGTCCCCCTGGATTTGCGCCGGGTCAAGATCAACGAGGAAGCGGCGACGAATCCGGCACCTCCGACACAGACACTTCCGGATCGGGAAAAGCCGCTGGTGGATGAGCCGCTGGATATTTCTCAATTGGCGAAGGCGCTGCCGGAAATGGAATTGCTGGCGACGCCGGACACGGAAGTCGCCAAAAACATCACGTTCAGTCCTCCCCGCTCGGCTGGTTCTCCCACTGCCAGCACCGCCAGCCTGCTCGCCGCGGTGCCGACTGCGGCAGACACTTCAAATCTATCCAGGCAATTGGCCAGTGTGCCAGGCCGGCTTTCCCGTGACCCGAAAATCTCCGCCGACCAAGTGGTGGTGCCGATTAAAGACGAGGCGCTGCCGGGCGAGGAAATGCTCCAGGATTCGATCAACGCCGCCATCAAAAAAGGCGACGGCGGCGTTGGCGATGCCGATGGATTTGCGAGCCTGGATGATTTGCTCAGTTACAAAGGACCGGTCACCGACGACAAAAAGGCCATGCTGCCGACCGATCTGCTTTTTGAATACAACGCAGCGGACTTGCGAGATTCGGCGCGACTCAGCTTGATGAAGCTCGGCTTCATCATTCAACGCAACCCGAACGCCGACATCCGCATAGAAGGCCACTCTGATTTGTTTGGCGGCGATGAATACAACCAGGGTTTGAGCGAAGCTCGCGCCGAAGCCGTCAAGAATTGGCTGGTCGAGTCACTGCGGCTTGATGCCTCGCGTTTGCGAACGCGGGGTTGGGGAAAAACGCGGCCTCTCGTCCCAGGCGGTTCGGTCGAGCAGCAGGCAAAAAATCGTCGCGTGGAAATCATCATCCGGCCAAAGCATTAGAGAAACCGAGTCCTCTGTTGACAGTTGACTAACTAATCAGATACAATGGCTATAATCCCAGAAAACCCCGCGCTTGCAGGAATTAAATATTTGGAGGAATTCTAATATGAGACGCAACACCCTGATTTCATTACTGATCCCTGTGCTAGCCGGTTTTCCCTTGCATGCAAAGGCCGCCATCACCTTGGGAACGGCGGGTGACTTTGCGGTCCTGGCTGGCTCGACGGTGACCAATACCGGTTTGTCCGTTATCGACGGAGGAGATGTGGGAGTCAGCCCCGGGTTCGCGATCACAGGCTTTCCACCGGGGATTGTGGTGCCACCCTTCACTCTCCATGCCGGGGACCCTGTAGCTCTTAATGCCCAGGTTGCCCTTCTCAACGCTTACAATGCCGCGCGAGGCTTGCCGCCCACACAGGTCCTGACCGGTCAGGATCTTGGCGGACTCATACTCGGCGCAGGCATCTATTTCTTCTCATCATCCGCTCAACTGACGGGACCGCTCACCCTCGACGCTCAGGGTGACCCAAATGCGGAATTTGTCTTCCAGATCGGGAGCACGCTCACAACTGCCAGCAACTCATCGGTCACGACTATTAACGGTGGTGGATCGATTCCAGGGTGCAACGTGTTTTGGCAGGTTGGGAGTTCCGCGACGCTCGGTACAGGCAGTGCTTTCCAAGGACATATTCTCGCGGCCGAGAGCATCACGCTTAATAACGGCGCAACCATCTTAGGGGGAAGCGCCCTGGCGAGTAACGGCGCGGTGACACTTGATACCAACACCATCACCAACTGTGTAATTCCCGAACCTGCCGCACCGACTTTTGCTCTCATCGGCGGCGCGCTGTTGGGACTTCGCCGGCGCGGGGGTGCAACGAGATCCCCTGGAGGGTGTCTCGATGTAGATTTATTGCCCCCGGGCGAGGAGGCCGTGCGCCTTTCCTGATGCGGCGTCTGGCCCTGACGGCCCGCTGTCCGGTCTCCTACGTCCCAATCGTTTTCGCCAGTCCCTTCAGATAAGGATACGGATAGATGCCGGTGCGATGGCCGTCGCTGAAAGTGAATAACAGCGCATAGCCGCCGACCACCTGCCAGCCGGTGACGGTGACGCCCGGAAACGCGCGTTGACCGGAGCCGCCATGAAGCTGGCCGGTCAGGTCGCGCTCGCCCATGTTTTCCGCGCTCGGAGATGCGGCGCGCAGTTTTTCCATCGGAAAAAAGTCTTCCGACTGGTCAGACCATTGGATCGCCAGCAAGTCTCCGATGACCTGGATGTTTTCTGGAACTGGAGGCGTCATCTCGTCCCGCGTAAACCTTGCACCGGCTGGTTCGTTTCGTGCAGCCACTCGGCAGCCTGCCGGGCAAAATAGGTGACGATGACGGTCGCACCTGCACGTCGGATGCCGAGCAACGATTCGAGGACGGCGTCCTTTTCTTCGAGCCAGCCAGCCGCCGCGGCTGCTTTTATCATGAGGAATTCGCCGCTGACTTGATATGCGGCCACCGGCAAGGTCGTGGCTTTGCGCATTGCCGCGATGACGTCGAGGTAGGGGCCCGCTGGTTTGACCATGATCATGTCGGCGCCTTCAGCCTCATCCAAGGCAGCTTCCCGCAGTGCCTCCCGCGCATTCGCGGGATCCATCTGATAGGTTTTCTTGTCGCCGCTTCGGGGCGCGGAGTCCAACGCCCCTCGGAAGGGACCGTAGAACGCGGACGCGTATTTGGCGGCATAAGAAAGAATCGAAACTTCGCGGAAATCCGCGGCATCGAGGGCAGAGCGAATAGCGGCGACCCGCCCGTCCATCATGTCACTGGGCGCCACAATATCGGCTCCTGCTCGGGCGTGGCAGCGCGCCTGCTGGCAGAGAACCTCGACGGTTTCGTCGTTCAAGATGCGGTCTTGAGCTGAAACGAGACCATCATGTCCGTCGCTATTGTAGGGGTCGAGGGCGACATCGGTGATGACGACAACGTCAGGAAAATGGTTTTTCAGGGAGCGAACGGTCTGCGGCACGAGTCCGGAATCGTTCCAGGCCTCTTCGGCGCCTCTCGTCTTTTGCTTCGCGTCAATGACGGGAAACAAAATGACCGCCCGCACGCCGGCGGTCACCCCCAGTTCGACTTCGCGAAGAACACCCTCCGGGCCCAGACGCTGGCACCCCGGCATCGAATCGATCGGCTCGTTCCCGCCGCCTTCCTTGACAAAAAGCGGCAGAATGAAGTGATCGGCCGAAAGCTCGGTCTCACACACCAAGGCGCGCACGGCGGGTGACTTTCGGTTGCGGCGTGGCCGGATTGGCAGGTCAAGGCTCATGGTTCCACTATGAAAAGGCTTTGGGACCGCGTCGAGGGCAGGTTCGAGCGGAGCGGCGCGATAAGCCATCCCGATACTCGAAACAGGACGCGATGACCCATCGCGCCGCGATATTTGGGCGAAGGCCAGCGGTGAGGCGTCCCTATCAGGGGCGCTGGGGGCCTGCGGCGCACAAGCAGAGCTCCGCTCTTGCCGCAGGCGGATCATTGCCGTTACCTGCTGCGATGAAGCTACGCTGGCGATGGGGTATGGTGGTCGTTCTGGGTGCGGCTCAACCCGCTTCCGCGGCACCTGCGGAGAATTGGGAGGCTCTTACTTTACACGCGGCGCCCAAAGCGCTCCCCGCCGGCGCC
This sequence comes from Verrucomicrobiales bacterium, assembly GCA_050998515.1. Lineage (GTDB taxonomy): Bacteria > Verrucomicrobiota > Verrucomicrobiia > Verrucomicrobiales > V1-33 > JBPCQC01. The sequence continues at coordinate 14,913 of JBPCQC010000105.1, read as the reverse complement.
ATTACCAGCCATTGGCCAAGGTTTCTGGGCCCCCACGACCGCGCGGAATCGCCGGAGACCAAGCTTTCGCACGACCTCTCAGGCGAAGGGTTCAAGAAGATCTGGGAGGTCAGGAAGGGCACTGGCTACGCATGCCCTGCCATTGCCGAAGGAAAGCTGGTGCTATTCCACCGCGTCGAGGACCGGGAGACAATCGAATGCCTCGATCCTGAGACGGGAAAGCGATTTTGGAGCTTCAGTTATGCGGTCGTCTACACCGATCGCTATGGTTACAGCAACGGACCTCGAGCCAGCCCTGTCATCGATGGCGCGCGCGTTTACACTTTCGGTGTCACCTCGGTGCTGACGTGTTTGGATTTAAGCGCGGGCAAAGTCGTCTGGCAGCGTGATTGCGCGAAGGAGGACGGCATCCCCCAGTATTTTTTTGGGACAGGAGCGACGCCGCTCGTGCAGGGAGAGGTGCTGGTGGTCGATCTTGGCGGAAAGAACGGAAAAGATATCGGCGGCTTCGATAAAAAATCCGGCGCGGTGAAATGGTTCGCCAAAACCGGTTGGGAACAAAGCTATGCCTCGCCGATTCCCGCGGTTTTGCGCGGCAAGAATCGAGTGTTTGTTTTTCAAGGCGGCGAAGGCGAGGAAGATACCCATTCGACCGGCGGTCTCGTTTGCCTCGACCCGCTTTCGGGCAAAGTCGACGACACGTTTTTCTGGCGAGCGCCGCGCTACACTTCAGTCAATGCGTCATCGCCGGTGCTCTGCGGCGAGAACCGCCTCTTTATCTCGCAAGCTTATATCGACTCCGATGCGCCGAGCAATGGCGGGGTGATGCTGGAAGTCAGCACCGATCTGAAAATGAAGGCCCTGTGGAAGGACGAACATATTGCGTGTCACTGGATGACGCCCGTTTTTCACGACGGTCATCTCTATGCGTTTTCGGGAGAAAAGGACCGCCAGTGTGAACTCGTCTGCTATGAGGCGGCGACTGGGACGTGCAAATGGCGCGACAAAATCGAACACGAAGTCAAGATGGCGGACGGCCGCTCACTGAGCGTTGGTCTCCTGCGCGGCAGCCTCCTGCGCGTGGATGACTCGTTTCTTGCCCTGGGCGAATGGGGCACGCTCTGTTGGCTCGATCTTTCCCCGGCCGGTTGCGTCAAAAAATCGTGCACCCAGCTTTTCACTGCGCCATATGGCGCCTGGACCCTTCCCGCGATCAGCCGCGGGCTGCTCTATGTCTGCCAAAACGAGGAAGACCGAATCACCGGCCAGAGCCGGCGGCTGATTTGTTATGATTTGAGGGGGCTGTGAACGGCGGTTAGAACGTTGAACCCCGCACAACCCAACATTCATTGCGGCTCGGGCGCAGCCCCGCCTCACCTGTATTGGGAAAGGTCTTTCTGAGTCGCGATTGAACCTCGCATGTTTCTGTTCACTGCTGTGTCACGCGCAAGCGGATAAAGTTTCGGGTTCCTGCTGGCGAGGGCAATCGCCAGGTTTCGGTGGAAATCGCATTGGCAATCGTGTGAGTGAGCAGGGTGGCGCCTGCGGAGGGCAGCCAGGTGCCAAGATCGTTCGAGGTTTCGAGAGCCACCACCGCATCATCCGCGCCGACGTGGCGTTGCAGAGTAACCACAAAGGAAGCGTCCGGTTGTACTTGAGCCGTCGGCAAAACCAGGGGCTGTGGACCCGCCAGCGCGTAGTGGATGAAATTTGAGAAGCCGTCGCCGTCGTCATCGCCGTCCGGATTGGCGGCCGGAAAAGTGACGGCATCGTTCGAGTTGGGAGAGCCGCCCACCGCGCGGCTCGGCCGCCAATTCGCGGCATTGGCGAGATCGATTCCCACGTGCGGGTCAATGAGAGTGAGGCTGTGACCGCCGCCATCGGCGATTCGCCACCACGTTTCGCTGAACGTGAAATCGAGCAGCGTGGTTGTGCCATCGGCAGCGACGAAAGTCACGGCCTCGCCATCGTTGTTCAGATTATCGCTGTAAATGCCTCCGGCTTTGCTGCTCCAACCGAAGCGGCCACGGAATGCGTAGTCACTATCGACGAGGATGAGGCGCTGCCCCGGGGCCAACGAGGTGTCAAAATAAGTCGAGAAAGTGAAGTCGATGCCTTGGATGAAGCGGCAGCCGCGCAGGTTGAGCGCCCCATCGGACACGTTCATGAGCTCGATAAACTCTGCGTCGTTATCCCCGTCAGGATTGAAAAAAAGTTCTGACACGACCAGGGTGCCGGGAGGCACGGCGTTTGGTCCCACCTGGAAAAACGCTTCGTTCAGCGCGGACCAGGCGGGCCCGTTTTTCGATCGCGCTTTGACCAGCGAGTTCCTGCTCAGCGGGACTGGACTCGAGTAAGGAACTGCGCTGGGTGAGATGCCATCGCCGGGGAGTCGCGGGTCGCTGCCGTCGGTGGTGTAGTAACTGGTGGCGCCGGCTGGACCGGTTATCGATAATGAGTAATTCTCCGGGACCGATCCGCCGTGCTGGCTAAAAATCGGAGCATTGACCGTGGGATACAGTCCGGCGTTGCGAAACTGGGTGATAACCGTGTTTGTGCGGCTCGGAATCCATTGGTTGAGGCAGACGTTGCGCGCGGCGCTCCAGCTCGCCGGGCTGCGGTAATTCCACCGCGCCGCCTCGGCGAGAAACGCGCGCTGAACCGCTGTGCAAAGTTCAGTCAGGCGTGATGCGTTGCGCGGTGGAGTCAAGGCGCCGCCGTTGAAAAGATGCCGGTGAATGCGGTCCGCCAGTCGAATTTTGAAATCGGTTCCGCCGCTCAGCAACCAAGCGGAAAGCAGGCTGGCCGGGCCGTCGCCGGGCTGGCGTCCAGGAATCGTCCCCGCGCGCCCAGTGTTGTTGTCATTGCCATCCCAGACGGCGATCTGATTGCTTGCATTCACCGAGAGCCAGCCGTCGGCGTCGTTGATGTAGAATTTAAATCCGCTGCCTCCATCCTGGCGCGTCGGTGCGACAGCGCGATATTCGTCCTCGGCGTTGCCGAACATCCACGCGATCATGTAATCCAGGTAGTTGTCGACATCGACGAATGGCTGCACTCCCGGGTAATTCGAGCGCAAGGTTTTCACCCGCTGCCAGGCATGCCCGTCGCCGTCATATGGCGAACCGGGTTCTGGCCAGCCACCGACGTTGTAATTGCCGTTGATGGCCTCGTAATCCTCCTCCTGGCCGCCGAGGTAATTGGCGAGCATCGAGGCATCCCAACGTTCCCGCAGATGGAAAAGCCCCCAATAAACCCCATTTAAATAGAGATGAACAAAGCGGCCGTGCGGCTGGAGCTGTCCCATTTCGAGGAGTGCGTCATCGCAAAAAATGTTCGACATGTAGAATCCGCGTTCAGCCATGTCGTGCGAGCCGCCGCGCAGTTCGAGACCGTCGAACTCGTCCACCGCCTTCCAGCCGCGCTCATATCCGGCAAAGATCGGGTGCTGGAATTTGCGGTCGCCATAAATCCCGCGGAAGTGAAGGCGGAAGTTCTTCTTGGCAAAGCCGGTGAACGCTCCGCCGTAGTAATGGATTCCTGCATTGGCGTGACCTCCTGGCGAATTGTCCGGATAAATGAACTCGAAAGAGCATTCAGCTTCCGAGTCGTCGTTGATCGCGCTTGTGTTGGGCAATACGAGGGAAACCGACGGGACGTCTTTGAGAGCGTCGGTCATCTGCGGACCGTAGATCGGGTCGTTCACGACCGCTGGAGCCATCCAGGGAGTCGTGCTGATCACGGAAGCCGGAAATATGTAAGTGTGGGTGTCGACGTTGGCTGGCACCAATCCGTCAAGAAATGCCGCGGCCCGCAACGTCGTGGTGGTCGAGACCGCAATCGGTCCGCTATAGATACTGCCAGTGCTAACGGTGGGCTTCGCGCCGTTGGTCGTGTAGCGAATGGTCGCTCCCGCGGTGGCGGATGTGATGGCCACTTGCTGCGGGGATTCGTAAAAACCTCGTTTTAGAGCGAACGACGTATCTGCGACGAAGCCTGTGTAGCCGGTGGATGGATTGGCTTCACCGGGTGTGGACGGCTTGAAGTAACGCGCCTGCCCGGTCCCATCGAGACCGTAACTCACGTCAACCTTCTGCTCCGGATACACCTCGGCAAATTCAGTCGCGATCGTTGTTCCGTCCGGTCCCACCAAGCCCAGGTATTCGCCATTTTTACTGAGCTGGAAGTTGGTATGCAGCGGGCCGCCGTTGGTGGCGCGATCTTTTTCCGAGGCAAAAACCATCAAAAATCCTCCCGGCGGCACCGCGGCAGCCGGGAATTGCCACTTCGTCTTGTTGGCAGCACTGTCGGTCAGGTGCCAGCCGGCCAGGTTTAAAGTGAAAGTGTTAGGATTCTTGATCTCGATCCAATCTGGAGTGGACCCGTCCTCGTCTTCGAGCGAGCCGCCGTTGTCGGCTACGAATTCACTGAGGCGCGGAAGAACGATCGGTTCATCGACGCCGATGGTCACCGTTTTGGTGGTCGAACCGACGGCATTGGTGGCAGTCAATGTGTAAGTCGTGGTGGCAGCCGGGGAAACCGTCACGTTTCCAGTCGGTGTCGAGACGGCGCCGACGCCATTATCGAGAGTCAACGCCGTCGCTCCATCGACGATCCACGAGAGCATAGCTTGTGGTGGCAGGCCTGCGGTGGTCCCGTGACTGATGTTGCCAGAGTCGGGGCCAAAAAATCGGATGCGCGGAGTGGGGGCTCTGAAAGCTTCGACTTCGCCGAGTTGGGGATTGTAGGCTTCGCCGCTGAGGTTGCTGATGCGGATGAATCGGCCGCTGAAAGTCCCGCTGCCACCCTCGACGCGGATCGTTTCGGCTTCGCCGCTTTGTGGAAAAGTTCCGTCCAGACGAAAATCGCCGCTCCAGAGTGCGGGACCGGGCAGGCCATTCATGTCGTCGAGAAGCTGGACGCGGTAACGCCGCAATCGCTCGGGGCAGCAGCCATCGTTGCGGGGGTAAAGAATAATCCGGTCGAGCACAAAAGTGTTCGCCAGGTCTATTTGGTAGAAAAACCCCGTCGTCCCCGCAGAAGCCTGCGGATGGCTGAACGAGGTCGGATTCCCATCCGTCAGATTGGCAGCGGGGTAGCCGGGGAGGGTCGCGGCGCTCGAAGTAACGGTTTTATAGAGGGCCACGTTTGGCACCTGGATGTCGTCGGTCATCGCCTGGACTTCCGCGATCTGCGGGTTATAGGCCTGATTACTGCGGTTTTCGATCCGTATAATCCTCCCGGAAAAAGTTCCCGCCGGGTCAAGACTGGCAGGGAGCACATCAACGCCGCCCATGCCTGAGTTTGTGTTGTTGGTCCGGATGTCTGCCGTCCAGTGAGCTGCACCGGGCTGGCCGGTACCTTCGTCGATGTTATGCAGCGAGACTCGATAGTTGGTCAACCGTTCCGGGCAGCAGTCGTGACGATTGTAAACCCGCAAACTGGTGAAATTGAAGCTGTTCAGGAGGTCGATCTGATATCTAAAGCCCAAGGTCCCGGAGCTGGCCTGCGGATGAGCGAAAGTACTGACATTTCCGTCCGTGAGATTGGAGGCCGGGAAACCTGGCCAGAGCGGGCCCGACGCGGTGACCGGTTTGCCTTGGGCGGCATTGGCCTGCGCGAATATTTGCGAAGCGTTTCCGAGCAGAAACAGCCCCGCAGCCAGAGCAGCGGAAGTCTTCACAGGGGGTAAAAAGGGGAGGGCGCCAACTTAGCGTCGGCGACGCAGAAATGCCAGCGCCGATGCTGCGGTGAACAGCAGGATCGACGGTTCCGGCACCGGCATCCCAAACGCCCGCACTTCACCGATTTGCGGCGAATAATTTCCACCGCCCAGATTCGTGATTCGAACAAACTGCCCGGAAAACGTTCCCGTTCCCATTCCGGCGGTGATGACATCCAGACCATTGACTCCGGAATTTGAGCCATCAGTGCGAATGTCTCCCGACCACACCGGGGACTGCGCAGGGTCCAGGATTTCGACCCTATAGTTGCTCAGCCGTTCGGGACAACAGCCGTCGGTGCGGTTGCGCAGGTCTACGGCCGTGAGATTGAAATGCTCCCCCAGATCGATCGTAAAGTTGTAGGCGCCCGGATTCTGAGGGCTGTCCGGGTGAGTCAGGCTGTCGTTGTTGCCATCGGTGAGGTTCGAAGGGGGGAAGCCGGGCCAGGTTCCCGACGAGCCCGTTGCTGAGCCGGCGAAGGCCCGGTTGATCGTATCGCTGGTGTCGGCGGTAAACTCCGAGACGACAAAGTTTCCATTGGGTGCGCGGCCCAGCGACGCCGGCAAACCGTCCGCAGGGTTGTAGTCGAAGGGGAAAAGTTCGAGCCGGAAGCCGGTTACGTTATTGAGCGGCGCGGTCGAGCGAACCTGGTAGCTGGTCCAGCCGGCCGCGCCGGTGGCTCTCAGCGTGTCCGCCCCCACATTCGCGAGGGTGACACCGTTGGTTGATTTGAACGAGGTCGGAGAAATCGAGCTCCAGGTGCCACCCAGGGAGGGAGTTCCATCCGTTGTATAAGCGAGGCGAAATTCCTGGGTGTGATGGTCGCCGAAACCGGGGTTGTGGTGGAGCGTGAACGCCCATTCCGAGCCGCTGGCGGGCGCGGTGGTTGTAAACACGGCCGTTTGTGGGCTGTGTTGCCCGCCATCGACAGCCCAGCCGGGTCCGGTGGTAAGAGTGTCGATGCTTTGCGGAATTTGAAACGGTGGCCCTTGCTGAAACGTCACGCTGGCGGATCCGAAGGCGATATTTGCCCCGTCGGCCCGGGGGAGAAACAGAGCGACGCTGCAAGCTGCCAGAGCCGCTGGAAATCGAGGGTTGATAGTCATGATGGGATTTCCGCGGTTTTTACAGAGTCGGCGGTCAGTCGTCAATCTTTTTGCTCCTCTCGGTTTCGGTCTTGCGGCGCTCGCCCCCATCCTTAACCCGTCTCGAATCACAATCCTGGTGGGTCGAGCGCCGACCGGACACAGCTTTTCTGGCGAGCGATTTCTCTTCTTTTGTTTCCACGATTACAGCAGCGTCATCTGTGCATGATTCGCCGCCGGCAAATCTGCCGCTGGAAGCCGGCGGGCTCGGCGCCGTGGCGTGGCAGAATCTTCCTGGGCGGGACTTTCACCCACCGGACTTCGTGAGCTGGCCTCGAGATGGGCTAAAATGTGTTTCGCCCGCGAGATGATTTCGTCGGGCAGGCCGGCGAGCCTGGCTACATGAATGCCGTAACTTTTATCAGCGGCACCGGCGATGATTTTGCGGAGAAAAATGACCTGATCGTTCCATTCGCGAACGGCAACGTTGTAATTTTGCACGCCGGTCCGGCTTTTGGCGAGGCCGGTGAGCTCGTGATAATGGGTGGCGAAAAGCGCCCGGCATCCGATCTTATCATGCAAGTGCTCCGCGACGCTCCAGGCAATGCTCAAACCGTCAAAGGTACTGGTTCCACGGCCGATTTCATCGAGGATGACGAGGCTTCGCTCGGTGGCATTATTGATGATCAGCGCCGTCTCGTTCATCTCGACCATGAAGGTGGACTGTCCTCGCGCGAGGTCGTCGCTCGCGCCGACTCGAGTGAAAATGCGATCCACAAGGCCAACCTCCGCGCTGGCCGCCGGGAGGAAACTTCCGGTCTGGGCCATGAGGGTGAGCAGCGCGACCTGCCGGATGTAAGTCGATTTTCCGGCCATGTTCGGCCCGGTGATGATAAGAAGCCGCGCGCGCTCGGAATCCATGGCGGTATCGTTAGGAACGAAGCGCTCACCGCCGGCGTTCTGATCCAGCACCGGGTGGCGCCCATCCTTGATGTAGAGGCCGAGGCTGTCGTTGATCAGCGGCCGGCAGTAATTGTAGAGCCGTGCCGTTTCTGCGAGGCCGCAGAGGACATCGACCGTCGCCACCGCGTCCGCGCAATCCTGGATGGCATCGATGTGCGTGATCACCTTGCCCCGCAATTCGTTGAACAATTCGAGTTCGAGTTTTTTCGCGCGCTCCTCGGCGCCCAGAATCTTGTCCTCGATCTGTTTCAGTTCGGGAGTGATAAACCGCTCGGCATTGACCATCGTCTGTTTGCGGTGATAGCGCGGTGGCGCCAAGGCCAGATTTGCTTTGGTGATCTCGATGAAATACCCGAAGACCGAATTGTAGCGGACTTTGAGCGACCTGATGCCGGTGGCCTCGACTTCGCGCGTTTGCAGTTGTGCGATCCACTCTTTGCCCTCGATGGCCGCGTGGCGCAATTCATCGAGGCCGTCGTGATAGCCATCGCGCAAGAGCCCTCCATCTTTGACGGTAGCTGGCGGTTCGGCGACCAAGGCCCGGGCGATCCCGGTCACCAGCGCATCGAAGTCATGCAGGCGGGCGGCGAGATTTGGGGCGAGCCGGGCCTCGACTCGATCGAGGGCCAGACGGAGTGACGGAAGTGCGCCGAGCGAGGCGCCGAGAGCTTGCAAGTCGCGTCCATTGCCACCGCCCTGGCTGAGGCGCCCAAGCGCTCTTTCGATGTCTTTGACGTCCTTCAATTGCTCCCGCAAGTCGGCCAGCAGCGAAGGTGATGCGATGAGCGCCGCAATGGCGTCCTGTCTCTCTCGCAACGCTGCCACGTTGCGCAGCGGCCGCAAAATCCACTCGCGCAAACGCCTTGCGCCCATCGGAGTTGCGGTCCGGTCCAGCGCGCCGCAGAGAGTGCCCTCTCGACCGCCGCGGCTCTGCACCAGTTCAAGATGGGATTGTGCCGCGGCGTCAATCATTACCGAGTCACCGGTGGCGTAAGGCTGGAGCCGGCGAATGTGCTCGATGCCGCGCTGCAACTGATGGCGAAGGTAATGAAGGATCGCCCCGGCCGCACCGACGGCGGCCTTCAACCCAGCGCAGCCGAACCCGTCGAGCGACTGCACCTTGAAATGTTCCTTCAGCGTAAAGAAAGCCTGATCGTAAAGGAAGGCATACGCGTCGTGAGTCTGCGCGCCGGGCAGGTGCCGAAAACGTTCGGCCTGTTCGGCGCTGAAGAGCGTTTCCGCAGGAGTTACGCGAACCAGTTCATCCGCCAGGCCCGTTTCATGCTCGAACTCGGTCAGTCGAAAAAGCCCGGTCGTGTGGTCGACGTAGGCCAGCCCGGTTTTGTTGCCGTCGGCAAAAACCGCAGCCAGGTGCAACGGCCGATCCGCTTCGATCATCGTCAGGTCTTCGATGGTGCCAGCGCTGATGACCTGAGTGATCTCTCGCGGCGTTAGCTTCCCGGCAATGGGCCCCGCGGTTTGCTCAGCGATGGCGACGCGTTTTCCCGCCCGCACCAGTCTTCTGATGTAACCGGTCGCGGCGTGGAACGGCACGCCGGCCATGGGAATGCCGTTGCGTTTGGTCAAAGTGAGCTTGAGCAGGTCAGCGGCGATCCTCGCATCCTCGAAAAACAGCTCGTAAAAATCACCAAGCCGAAACAGCAGCAACACATCCTGCGGCAAAGATTGCCGCAGGGCGTGGTACTGCTTCATCATCGGCGTCAGGTCAGTCATGTCTCTGCATAAGTGAAGCGATGCGCAGAGTAATGCAAAGGACGCTTTGGCCGGCTGGGGACGTTTCATCGCCGCGGGACGATCACAGGTTGTGGCAACGGCCAGCGTTGCTAATCTGCAGCCATGAGCACGATCAACGAACGCATCAGCGAGGATCTGAAAACCGCCATGCGCGCCAAAAATCAAATGGCGCTCAATGTTTTGCGCAGCCTCAAATCGGCGTTGAAATATGCAGCCATCGAAAAGTTTGGCGCCGAAGGCGAACTGTCGGAAACCGATGCTGTGTCCGTTGTCCGCAAAGAGATTAAGAAGCGCCAGGATTCGATCGAGCAATTCGAAAAGGCGGCGCGCCAGGAACTGGCCGACAACGAAAAGGCCGAGATCGCGCTGCTGCAGGGGTTCTTGCCGCCGGCCCTCAGCGAAACCGAGATCGAGGCGCTGATCACGCAAGCCATCACAGAGACAGGCGCGACATCAAAAGCTCACATGGGCGCCGTGATGAAGTTGGTTCAGGAACGCGCCGCCGGGCGCGCGGAAGGCCGCGTGCTTTCGCAAGCTGTGATGAAGAAATTGGGATGAGGCAGTCCCGGTTGAATAGTAGATAACGCGCCAAAAAATCGGCAGATGCGCTTCCGTGCGTGATACGGGCGAAGGCGGCTGGCATCGGGGTGTGTATTCCTGAGTGGATCGTTCGCTTGTCTTTGTTCCCCCGGTTATGTTACTCTCTGGAATCCCCCCAAAAATTCCACCAGACAACCCCTCTATGAAAACGCTCAGCCTGCCCATCCTGTCATGTTTTTTGATATTTTCGGTCGCAGAAGCCCAGATCGTTCCTCCTCCGGGTTCCGGGCCGTTACCGCCGCCACCAGCCGGTTTGACGGCCTGGTGGACATTCGATGAACTGCAATCCGACGTCTGTTTCGACTACGCGGATGATTTTGCCGCCGACTTGAGCTGGGATGGCGCCCGGTCGAGCGGAATTGTCCATCGCGATCTTGCAGGACGAAACATCCTTCTCGCCGCGACGGGCGATCTCGATGGCGACGGCACCGATGAATTTCTTCGCTGCTCGAGACAAGGCTGGGACGGCACCATCAAAGGAAATCCTTTCACGGTGGGATTCTGGATGGCGGCCGACCGAACGCAGACACTCGCGCCGCCCGCCAGCATTGTGGATGCGCGGGTGATCACGGAAATCGGCCCTGCCATCCTCGTGCGCGGCTTCGCCATTCGCTTCAGCGGTCCGCAGATTGGCGCGGTGTTCGGACGCGGCACGCTCGGTCCCAACGTCAACATCGCGCGAGCCCTTCCTCCGGCTTTGAGCGGACAGCTAACCCACATCGCTTGTGTCTGTCCGGCGCCTTCAACCGGCGGGGCCCTGCCGCATTTACGTTAACGGGGTCGAATTGCCCGGTGCGACCGACGTCCCTCCGTGGGAATGGCCGGTGGATCCGGAATTGTTGGTCGGAAAAGGCGCCCCCGGCAGCAACGCCGCCAGCTTTCGCGGAGAACTCGATGACCTGATGATGTTCGGGCGTGGCCTTGAGCCTCTCGAAATTGCTGCGCTCGCTCAGGCCGGCGCGGGCGGAGTGGGACCGGCGGCTCCTGGGTTCTTCGACACGGACTCATTGCAAGTCGGCGCCGATGATCTTCTCGCCAACGCTCCCGAGCCAGCCGAGCCTGGTCCGGCGTTGCGGACGCGCTTCCCGAATGTACAATGGGTCGGGTGCGATGAACGACCGGGCGACTTCGTTCCCGGACATTTCGGTCATCGGGTGCGCGTCGCTGCCGGTGACGTGAACGGCGATGGTTTTGTACAGGGCGCACAGCTCGTCTTTCGCTGGCAGCCGAAGTGCCCGATGTGCGACATCCCCGTCACAGCCAAACTGTTTCTCGATTGCGTCGATCCCGGTGAAGTCGTCGGCGCGAATACCCCGGCGGCACCAACATCCTGCCGGCAGTGCAGCGCGCGGCATTCTTCCCCATGGGACGACGAACACCTTCTCACTGACCTGGGCGGGCAATCGACGGCAGACGGCTCCGTCCTCGTGGCGCTCGATCTTTCAAAGCTTCTTCGGTGCGAAGGATCGTGTTGTCGGTAAGTTCCTGCCGATGACCGAGGCAGGCCGCTCGCGGCATCACGCGGCGAGACTACGGTGTATCCCTTTTTGACATCTTCGTCGACGATGCACTCGTCGATTTCGCGCGGCTCGATGTTCAACGGCAAACCCGCTCACTGCGCACCTTCCACCGGCAAGCGGATGCACAAACCACTCGGCGGAAATCTGGTCGATTTCGTTTATCAGATCCCCGACTTTCCTGCCAGCGGTCGGTTCGACTTCCGGGCCACTGCCTTCGATTGGACGGTCGATGGCCAGCCACCGACGAGCCGCGCCAGTCTTGCCCTGACGGCGGAGAGCGACACCACCGCCCGTTATGACATCCTGCTTGAATCCGACAAGGATGGCGACTCAGATTTCGAGCCGGTTGTCGAACGGCTGCTGCAAGTCTGGAATACCGGCACGCTCGTCTGGGCCGGCCCGGCCACCGATCAAACATTCCTCATGGCCGCCAAGACCGAAGACAAACTTTGCACCGCCAGCGATGGGAGAAACATCTACCTGACCATTAAGGCCACACTGATCCAGATTCTTAACGCCCCGGAAGGCCCACTTCCGCCGATGCTCGCCACCGATATTCGTATTCTCGACCGTGGGAGTCTCCCGCCGCGCCCGGAGGACGGCTCACAAAATCACAGGCTCGTGGTCGACAGCTCGATTTCGGGCGGCGTCCCGAAGCTCCTGGTGCACCAGGAACGAACTGGCATCAAATCGCCTCGGGATGCCGCCAGCGGCCTCCCCACCGGCAAGCGCCAGCATGGAGTGGTCACGTTTTACAAGGAGTGGGGACCTTCCTCGCCGAGCGCCGGCAAACGCACCACATCCGGGGGCATCATGCACGAGGACACATGGAGCGGATTCGTCGGCACCCGCCTCCACGCGGCCCAGGCTCTCGAGGCCACGGCTCCAGGACGCGCGATCCCCTCCCCACGAACGACCGCGTTTCTTCCGGTCGATTTCGCGGATCGTATCGAGTCGTTCGACCTCGCGTTCGAGGTGCCCAGCATTCGGGTCAAAGCGAAAGAGGACGTCTACGTGTGGAAAATCAAGACGCGCGGAGTTTTCAACGGTCAGGAAGGCGGCCTCGATGAATCAGAACTGATCACCATCGACGAACCAGGCGTGCATTTCGCCGATGGCTCAGTCCGCCTCAGCAAAGTCGATTTCTCACCCCTCGGCGCGGCCGGTTACCGCGTTGAAGTGCGCGGCTGGGACCCGGTGAAAAAGGAAACGATCCTTTTGCTCACATTGGATTCAGCGGCCCTGCCCGACATCCGGTTTGACGACATGCCGACGGTGTGCGGAAAACTCGGTCGCGCGACACCGTGCCGGAAGTGGTGCTGGCCAGGCAACCGTGGCCTGCGCGTCAACGGCCAGGCGTTCGACGCCCACGAGGTCCGCGTCCTGGCCACCGGGGTTACGGGAACGATCAATTTTCTCCGCGCCACCGAGAATGAATTCAGCGGATTTCGAACTCTCGCGGTGGTGGGAGCCACTGCGGAGATCTCGCCGCTTTGCGAGGTGTGCCCCTTCAGCATCGTGACCGTCAATGATGACGTTCTCATCACCTTTGACCCGCTGCTGGGTTACCTCCAGGACGCTCCGGTCCTCAATGGCCCCTGGGCCGAAACTCCCGGCGTGAGCAACGGCCAGTTGACCTGGCCACGCGGAATCCGTTTCCGCCATTTTTTCCGGGTCGTCGATCACACCGTGCCACGTGTCCCCGCTCCGTAAAGGCTACCCGCAGACATGCGGAGTCCTGTGGTCTCTGTGGGCATCGCCCGAAAGAAGTATCCTTGAGACTCCCAAAGGAGAGGTCCACATCCCCCGCCCTGGCGAACGAGTGTGAAACAGAAGATGCTCAGATGCAGCAGCAAAAGGCCCGCGGGAATGATGGTTCTGATCAAGATAGGTATTTTCATGGGAAACGATGTCCTCCTCGCTGTGTGATCGCCACATTCAGCCGGGCGAATTTCGTTTTGTCAGAAGAGCCAAGAGGCCGGGGCAATAGAACGACCTGCCGTGATCCGTGCAATCCGTGGTCGTGCTGCCGGTGGCGGGGTGTTGCGAAAACTTCGGCTCGCAGCGGCCGCGTCACCACGTAGCGTGCCGGCGCGCCGACGATTCCTGCCTTGCCGGAACCGACAACTAACCCCCCCGCACCATGTCGTTATGAAAACACCACATCTATTCCTTGCCGGATTCGCCCGCATCCGGGCATTCCTTCTCGCCGCCGCCTCGCCCCTCTGTCTCCTCGCACCCCCCGCACACGCGGCGCCGGGGGACCTCGATGCCACCTTCGGCACCGGGGGAAAGGTGACCACGGACTTCGGCATCGGCAGCGGCGACGAAGGCGTCAGCGTGGCCTTGCAAAGTGACGGCAAGATCGTGGTGGCGGGGTCTTCCGGCGCGAGCGGCAACCAGGACTTTGCGCTGGTGCGCTACACGAGCGCGGGGGCGCTGGACACCAGCGTCAACGGCACGGGCAAGGTGACCACGGACTTCGGCTTCGGCGCCGACTGGGGCCGGAGCGTGGCCGTGCAAAGTGACGGCAAGATCGTGGTGGCGGGATCTTCCGACGACGCGAGCGGCACCAGCGACTTTGCGCTGGTGCGCTACACGAGCACGGGGGCGCTGGACACCAGCTTCAACGGCACGGGCAAGGTGACCACTCCCATCGGCAGCAGCTACGACTGGGGCCAGAGCGTGGCCGTGCAAAGTGACGGCAGGATCGTGGTGGCGGGGTATTCGAGGAACGCGAGCGGCAACGCGGACTTTGCGCTGGTGCGCTACACGAGCACGGGGGCGCTGGACACCAGCTTCAACGGCACGGGCAAGGTGACCACGGACTTCGGCGGCGACGACTACGGCTACAGCGTGGCCCTGCAAAGTGACGGCAAGATCGTGGTGGCGGGGGATTCCGACGCGAGCGACCTCTCCGACATTGCGCTGGTGCGCTACACGAGCGCGGGGGCGCTGGACACCAGCTTCAACGGCACGGGCAAGGTGACCACGGACTTCGACTTCGGCGCCGACTGGGGCACCAGCGTGGCCGTGCAAAGTGACGGCAAGATCGTGGTGGCGGGGGAGTCCCACCCCATCGACTTTGCGCTGGTGCGCTTCACGAGCACGGGGGCGCTTGACACCAGCTTCAACGGCACGGGCCACGTGACCACGGACATCGGCAGCCGCAGCGGCGACGGAGGACAGAGTGTGTCCATGCAAAATAACGACAAGATCGTGGTGGCGGGGTATTGCTACTGACCGAGCGACCCCGACTTTGCGCTG
>JBPCQC010000013.1:0-31043 GCA_050998515.1 Verrucomicrobiales bacterium | reverse complement strand
ACGCGGCTTTGGCGCTCACCAATTACGAGACACGGTAAAGGGGCGCCGTCACTTCCTGGAAGAGTTGGAAAGGCGGATGCAGGCGGAGGAAGCGGAACACTGCGGGGTAAGGGAAGTGGAAGGGCTGGGGCTTTGGACCTCACTGCGGCGCCTCTGCTGCGCCGCGGTCGCACTTGCTGCTCGGCGCCGGCGCCGCCGCGCTAACCCCGCCACTTTTTAGCTGCGCCACCCCATGCGCTTCGGCCGTCGCAAGCTCAGCGCACCCGGCCCATGCTCATGCCTCAATGCCTCGCATCCAACAGCCAAAAGTCCAGCATTTTCTCACTCGCCACTGGCCATTAGCAATTTACACGACTGCGAAAATCAGCCGTGTGTGGCTGTCACGGTCATTAATCGCCTTCGCGGCCTCCAGTCCCGCGTCACGCAATTCATGCGGGCACCGGCACTCGCAATGCCAGTTTAACTTTGAACCAGGAACCGGTATCGAGCAGGGAAGGGGATCCTTCGTCAGGAATTCTCATTAGCCGCCGCGTTGATGCAGGATTCCGCCAGTTCGGTCAGCTTTTTATCTGCCGCTTCCTCCTCCGCCATATTTTGTTTTAGAAGCTTGAGCGCGGCAGGATTGCCCAGCATTCTCCCCCAGGTGCAAAGACAGCCGTACGTGGCAATTTCGTAGTGTTCGACCTTTTGCGCGGCGGCGATCAACCCCGCATCGAGCGCGGTGGAATCCGCCCATTCCGTCATGATTTTTTTGCCCTCTTCCAGCAGCCCTTCCATGGCATCACACTTTTTGGCTTTGGCTGGCTTGTTAAATTTCTCAAAGACTTGTTTCAAGCGGCTGACTTGCGCTTCTGTTTCCTTGAGATGCGACTGAAAGGCCTTTTTCAGGCCGGGCGAGTTGGCGGCTTTCGCCATCTTCGGCAGGGCTTTTAGAAGCTGGCCTTCCGCGTGCAAGACATCCGCCAATTCTTCCAAAAACAATTCTTGTAGTTCACTCATAGTCGGGATTTTTCTTGTTGGGTTGCTTAAACGTCCGCATATCGGCAGCCGGCGCCCGGAAGATACCTTCGCGCGCCGGCCTTGTGATTCGTGCGCTGGTGCGGACTGGCTTAGCATTCGTCATGCCAGGCGGAAATGTTAAGCGTTTGCCCCGGGGGCAGGCCAATCCGATGCAAACTCGAGGAGGCCAATCGTGCGCTTTACGGCTTGGTTCGTGCGTTTCGCCCGGTCGAGGCGACCAGAATCCTATAGGACAGGCAGCGGGCCGCAGTGCACTTTGACTTATGGCGCCGGCAGGGCGCGAATGAAGAGCCGCTGCTGCGCCGGCACCTCATCGATCGATGAAACACCCGTCGAGTCGGTGATTATTCGGGTTTGGGCGGTCCATGTTTGAAGGTCGATTGAGGTTTCCAAATTCCACACCGCCGTTGCTGGGCCGGTCAAATTAAAGCGAATGCTGCCGTCTGGCTGAGGAGTCGCGGCGAGCACTGCCGAGGGCGGCTGAGCGTCGTCATCTGTGATTGTGATTTCCCCACTGCTCGCTGCCGAACTGACGTCATATGCAGCCACTGGAGACAGGTTCAAGGCGACGGTCTCGGTTCCTTCGGCAGCACTGTCTGGAAGCGGAGCCAGGTTGATATTCGCAGCGGTCTGGCCGGCTGGAATGACTGCGTAACGAGGCAATGTTGTGTAGTCATTGCCATTGACGGCGGAACCGCTGAGATCGTAGTGGACCGTAAGCGGGGCCGTGGTCACCCCGGTGCGAGTCAGCCGGAACGATGCTGTGGCTGAAGGTTCTGACGCGTTTGCATCCGTGATCGCCAGTGAAACCGTGGGCCTGGCGAGCGGAGCGACCGCAACAGGCGTGATGCGCACGAGACGGGCCGCCGAAGGGATATCGTCGACCATCACGTACAAGAGATACCAGCCCACCAATGCGACAGCGGGATCGTTGGGGACGGTGGCTGTTAATTCATCTCCGTTTTGGGTGAATGGCAAAGAAAGGTAGCGCTGAACGCCTCCATCGACCCAGTGAGTCGCCGCGCGGGTGCCTGCGAGAACGACGGCCGTCGGTGAATTTGTATGGAGAACGCGCAGAGTGAAATTGGCGCCGACGGTGAGGTACTCCAGGCTCACGCTATCAATCCGGGGACGGACTCCGCGGAAAAGATACGGCGGCGAAAAATATTCAATCGACCGATCGTCGCCGAAGATGGCGCCTGCTCCTGCCCCGCCCGTGGACATGACGCGGCCATCGGGAAGCAGCAATGTGACATCGTGATAGTGGACCCAACGTGCGGCATCTGCCACAGCACGCCACGAGTTGGTTACCGGATCGAAAAGGTCAGTGACGTTTGTGCATTTCTGAACCTGCCCGGCGGGCTTAAGAACCGGTGCGGCATTCGTAGGACCGGTGTATTCACCACCGAAGCAAAAGACGCGGCCATCCGGAAGCATACAAACCTCGGGTCTCATGCGAATGTGCCGCGGATTCGTTCCGAAATTCCATGCGTTTCCGGCTGGATCGTAAAACTCGATCATTCGCGGGCTGGTATTGGTGCCTTCTGGCCGAATACCCACCGTCATGACGCGGCCGTCTGGAAGATAAACTGCCTCATGATCGCAGTGATCGCCGTTGCTGCGCCCTACCCGTTCCTGGAGCATGGCTGGGCCGCCACTCCACGTGCCGTTTGCGATACTGTAAAATTCCACGTCGCGCCAGGTTTTGAACACACGCCCGTCGAGCAGCAACAGCGCCGGCGGTATTTCCTGCGGACGTGCAAACGAACCGGTGAAGGTGTAACTATTTGTGACCGGGTCGTAAAGTTCGCAGGTATTCACGCGATTGATGCCTTCCTGCGGTCCTTCGCCTCCAAGAATCAGCAATCTTTCGTCAGGCAGGCGAACCACGCCCGGATACCAACGTCCGGTTTGCAGATCCGCCTTCCGAGTCCAGGAATTCAACGTGCGATCGTATATTTCCGAGACCTGGACTACTTGAGTTTGGGGATTTCCGGTCATCGAGCCACCCGCATAATAGGGCCGGCCGTCAGCCATCGGAGTGACGATGTGACAGCCTTGAGGCGTCGTTGAAGTCGGCGGATACCACTTCATTCCGCTGACGGGATCGATGCACACTGGATCAATAGTGTCGTGGCAGAAGAGCGCCTCTCCAGACGGCAGCAACACGGCAGAGCCAGTGCCCTCGAGCAATTCGGGGGCGATGTCGCCGCTCCTGGTCCACTGCCCGGGATGTGTCTCTGGAGTTAGACTGACATCTTGCTCGGCACTCGAGGCGGCAATCGCAAGTGCCGCTTCGACATATTCACGGCCACGAGCGGCAACGCCGAGTCTAAAAGTGCCGTTTGGCACAAAGGAAAACGCATAAAGTCCCGTGTTCGCTGTCCGTGTCTCACGGAAAAATCGCAGATCGGCAGAAAAGAGGGTGACGCGCGCGGCTGGAACGGCCACGCCTGCCCCCTCGCTGACCCGGCCTTGCACCGTTGCGGCGGGGCAAGGCAGAGCGCAAAAATGAAGCAGGGCGCAACCAATGGTTGCAAGGACAGGGGCGGCCGCCCTGCGGCGCGGATTCCGACGTCGCAACGGACGTGAATTGATTGTCAGTATTGCAAGGCGCATCGTGCCGCTGAGCTTGCACGCTTTTTCCATGCATGCGAATGGGAACCTTCCGACGCAGGCCTGTTTTGCCTGCTCCATTCTCATTCTACAGCATCAATATCGCGGCTGAGCAAAACTCGGCCTTTGCTTGCTGCAATTCGTGATCCGCGGCGCATTTCCAATGCGACTTTGGGCAGCGCTTGCCCGCCCACCGCGACCTGCGGGTCTCCACAGCCTGTGCCATTCCACGAGTTCGGACTAGACGGACCAGAATATTGTCGCTAGAGTAGCGCCATGAGTTCAGTATGGCAGTTGCAGGAAGCCAAAAGCCGCCTCAGCGAATTAGTGGCCAGAGCGCAGGAACGCGGCGCCCAAACAATCACGCGTCACGGTCGTCCGGTCGCTGTCGTGCTTTCCACCGAGGCGTATTCGCAACTCCAGCCGCAGCGCAAAATCGTGGATGTACTCCGTGAGTGTCCGGCACCCGGGCTGCTCATCGAACGATTGCGCGACAAGCCCCGCGCTTTGGAGATTTAAGTCGTGAGCTATCTGGTGGATGCCAACGTGCTCTGCGAAGCCACGCAGCCGCGCCCGGCCGCCAAAGTGATTGCGTGGCTGGATCGTCATGACGCTTCCCTGAACGTTTCGACGCTAACGCTCGCGGAGATCCTTAAGGGCATTCATCTGCTCACGCAGGGCCGAAAACGGCGCAAACTCGAGGCGTGGTTCGAGGAGCTGTTGGAGAGCTTCACCGGACGGATCGTCTCCTTTGACGAGGAGGCCTGTCGGATCTGGGGCGCGTTCTACGCGAAACATCAGCAGAAAGGTCGGCAACTTTCATCTTTCGACAGCCTGATCGCCGCGACCGCGCTCGCCCATGGCCACACCCTCGTTACCCGTAACACCACCCATTTCCCTAGCGATGTGCCGTTAGTGAATCCATGGGAGTGAATTTGCATGCCCGGGGATATCTTCGGGCCTTCGGAGGCTCGCGGCGCGGAGCGCGTCATCTTCTGGATGACCGACAAACGCCTGAATTCCAGACAATCTGTGCGGATACGGACCTCGTTTTAACGCGCTGGGCGCGGCTCCGTTGGTTGGTTTACCTTGGCGTGTGGGCCGAGATGGGCCGCCGTCCTGCCAAGTGGCCCCGGCCAATCACACTTCCAACAAAGCTGTTCGTCAATTCGGCGTGCCCAAGGCACTCCTGGGCGTATAATCTGTCTCCCCGCGACTGGCTGGCCCTTATCGCCCCCCCAACATGTCACAATCCTCTCTTCTCAACAAATCAGGCCGGCGGCGGTCATCGATTCAGTGTCTTCTCTTTATCGGCTTCGCCCTAAGCGGATCGAGCCTGCTTGCGGAGGCCTCGATTGCACGCACATGGAATGAGCAGATTCTGGCTGCCATTCGCATCGACCGGCCGAATCCGCCGGTTCACGCGCGAAATCTTTTTTCCCTCGCGACGGTGATGTATGACGCCTGGGCGGCTTATGACACAGTTGCCGTTGGCTATCTTCACCATGAACGGGCGACGGCCGCCGAGGTCGAGATTGCACGCCGCGAAGCAATCAGTTATGCCGCCTATCGGCTGCTCAAAAGCCGCTATGCCAATTCGGTCAATGCCGCGACCACCATGGCCACGCTGGACTCTCATCTAGCCTCGCTGGGCTACAATGGCGCAGTGACGACAACGCAAGGCCCCACTCCAGCCGCGGTCGGGAACCGGATCGCTGCCGATGTGATGGCCTGGGGATTGCTCGATGCGTCGAATCAACAAGGCGGGTATGCCGATCCGACATACTCAAATTCGCAGCCGGTGATGATCGTCCTGATGCAGGGAACAGCGCGCGGTGGCATTCCCGCAGGGACGGATCCCAACCGTTGGCAGCCGCTGGCTTTGGATGGCGCGGTCGATCAGAACGGGATTCCCAACCCGAGTCAGGTTCAGAATTATGTGGGGCTGAATGGGCTAAAAGCGCAGCCATTTAGTTTGACCCGGACCGATCCGGCCAAACCGTGGATCGACCTCGGCGGCCCATCGAAGCTCGGAACGGCCACCGACGCCGGCTACAAGGCCGCGGCCATGGATGTGCTCACCAAGAGCGCGCTCCTGAACGATCCGACTCTCATGGACATCTCTCCGGGATCGGGCGGGTTGGGCAACAATCCTCTGGGCACTGACGACGGCTCCGGCTATGCGATCAATCCCGTGAGCGGCCAGCCTTACGCGTCCAATCCAGTTCCGCGTGGAGATTTTGTCCGCGTGCTGGCCGAATTCTGGGCGGATGGACCAGAGTCCGAGACGCCTCCGGGACACTGGCACGTGCTCGCCAATGAGGTTTCTGACGACTCGCGCACCGTGAAAATAATTGGCGGAGTCGGACCGGTGGTGAGCGACCTGGAATGGGACGTCAAATTGTACTTCGCCCTGGCCGGGGCGACTCACAATGCTGCCTGCGCGGCCTGGTCATTAAAACGTTATTACGAAGGGCCGCGGCCGATCACGATGATCCGCTACATGGGCAGCAAGGGGCAAAGTTCCGATCCCCAGGGACCGTCCTATCATCCCGAGGGTCTTCCGCTCATGCCGGGGGTCGTCGAGGTCATCACAAGCGAATCATCAGCGCCAGGCCAGAGGCATCAAGGCTTGTCCGCCTACGTCGGGCAAATCGCCATTTTCTCATGGCCTGGTGAACCGTCCAATCGCGCCACCCAGGTCAGCCCACTGCGTTGGATGCGCGCCATCGATTGGCTTCCCTATCAGCGCAAAACATTCAACACGCCAGCGTTCCCTGGTTTCACTTCCGGCCACAGCACATTCAGTCGCGCGGGAGCGGAAATCTTGACCGCATATACGGGAAGCCCCTTTTTCCCTGGCGGCCTCGGCGAATTCACTGCGGCGGCCAACCAATTTCTGGTCTTCGAAGACGGCCCAAGCCAGAACGTCGTCTTGCAGTGGGCGACGTACTATGACGCGGCCGATCAAGCCGGCCAGTCACGGCGCTGGGGTGGCATCCATCCTTCGGAAGATGATTATCCGGGCCGAATCATCGGGTCGCAATGCGGCCTGAGTTCCTGGGCATTGGCCCAAAGGTTCTGGGATGGCAGCATCCTGAATGAAGGCATTGTTCCAGAACTCGCGTTCACGGCGGATGACCGGGCAAAACTTACCTGCAACACAGTGCGCGGCATGTATTACGCTCTCGAGGCGTCCGAGGATCTTGACACCTGGTCGAACGTCACCCTGCCCACAGTGGCCACGGATACGCAAATGTCGTTCACGACCCCCAGTTCCGAACACGACCGCAGATTCTTCCGGATGCTGCGCACGTTATCCGTTCCCGCCAGCCCCTAGCGCGACCAAAACCAGGAACACGCGCCTGATGGAGGTGATGACTGGCTTCTGATGTTGATTCTTTGGTCGGATCGGAGCCACGGAAATACACTCACTGCACGCGTGGGTCAATGCGCAACGCTGCTCCGCGCTGGGCTCCCCTTGTAATCAGCCGTCGCTGAGGTCCATCCCGCAGCCAGGCAATCCGGACAGAGTCGCATTTCCGGATTCTCGCGCTCCATTTCTTCGGCAAGCAGGAACAGGACGTGACATGGATCGTGCAGGCAATTGACGAAACGATTCGTCGCCCGGCCGGTGTGTGCGCATCGGCCGATCGGCACGAGCGCCGCCTCGACGCGGGTCGTCATGCGCTGATCAAAAACAAAGAGTTCGCCCAGCCAGTGTTCGTTTCCGAACTGCTCCTGGTAACTCGCGATGCCGCCGTGGAGTTGGAAGACGTCGGTGAATCCGCGGCGGCGGAAAAGCGCCGAAGCCTTCTCGCAGCGAATCCCGCCGGTGCAATACATCAGCACTTTGCGATTTTTGAGCGCGGCGAGTCGTTCCATGTAACCTGGCAGCTCGCGGAAGTGTTCGATCTCGCACGTTATGGCATTCGCAAACCGCCCCGCCGCGGATTCGTAACGGTTGCGCACGTCGAGCACGACCACGTCCGGTTCTTCTTCGAGCGTCTGTTTCCACTCAGCCGGGCTGAGGTGATTCTCTCGATCAGGAGCGAGCGGCCCCGCACCCAGCGTCACGATTTCCGAGCGCACTTTCACGGCGAGCTTGGGAAAAGTCCCCGCATCGCCTGCACTCGACTTCACCTCGATGTCGGCAAAGCGCCCATCGCTCCGCAAGTCCTCGACGAATCTCTCGATCGCCGCCCGCGGCCCCGCCAGCGTCCCATTGATCCCCTCGCTCGCGATGAGCACGCGCCCCTTCAACCCTAGCTCCGAGCAAACCGCACGTTGAGCCGCCGCGAAACTCTCCGGCTCTGCAATCACGACGTATTTGTAAAAAAGAATGACCGGGTAAAGGGAAGCCATGGGCGCACCGGAAGTAATAGCGCCCGTCGAGGAAACCACATCTGTTTTATCGCTCCGAGTTGCGGCAAGGGGCTGGCTTCATGGGGCTTCATGGGGTCAGGTCTGAATGGCGCTAACATAAGACCGAGTTGAGATATCTCGGGCTATTGAGCAAGCCGGAGGCTTGATGAAAATTAGCCGTAGGCTTTGCTTGAGTGGAAGCCGTCGTCTCATGCGAACTTCTTGACGAGAGGCGCCGTTGGAAGTCTCCTCGATTCTAGTGGCTCCGTCACACGAAAAACCCTGTGCCTCATAAAAGGATATCGCAGCGCTGTTGGCGGTGAGAACCCAGAGTGTGATGGCGGAGAACCCGCCTTCGACCGCGGCCATGAACACGGCTGAACAGAGCGCGCGGCCGGCACCCTGCCGCCAGCGCGGAGGAGAGACGTAGAGCGCCGCAATCTCGGCCACGGCGGAACGGCCGGCTCGGCGTCGGGTGAAGGGATCAGGCTGCAGAATGCGATTATCCCAGAACCTGAATCGGCCACGAAGGTATGATGAGTGGTCGAAAGCAACTGGAGCCAGAACGCCGCGCGGCTCTGCACATCGAGGGCATCGAGAACCGAATCGGGCATCAATCCCCGATATGCTGCCTGCCACGTGGCCACGTGGACCTCCGCGATGGCACTGGCATCAGTTGGCGTGGCTAGACGGATTTTCATAAATCACCCCTACTGCTGATTTGTGAAATTTGTTCCTCAGCCGGTGCTGATCTCGTGATGCAGCCATGCGCGGGCATAGCTCCAGTCGCGCTTGGCGGTGGCCACCGAGATACCCAATACTTCCGCTGACTCGTCGAATGATAGACCGGCGAAGTAACGCAGCTTTACGAGATCTGCTTTGCGTGGGTCGTGCGCCGCCAGCTTGTCGAGCGCATCATGAACGGCCAGCAATTCATCGCCATCCCCAACGGGTGCGGCGATTTCGAGGCCTGCCAGATCGAAATGCTTCGCGCCACCACCATGTTTCCCGCACTTCTTGCGGCGCGCGCTCTCCCCGAGGATGCGGCGCATCGCCTCAGCGGCCGCGCCAAAAAAATGGGCGCGATTCTCGAAGACATTGTCCCCGAGGCGCAGCCACGCTTCGTGAACAAGCGCGGTAGCCTGCAGCGTGTGGCCGGGCTGCTCGCGGGCCATCTTGGCGTTGGCAAGGCGGCGCAATTCCGCATACACCGCGCGCATCAGTTCGTCACCAGCACACGCGTCGCCCTGGCGAACAGCATTGAGGATGCGCGTCACGTCGTTCACAACAGGTCCTTCGGCTAAAGCACGTTCATCGTTCTCGTCCTGTAGGAAAGACGACATTGGGCACGATGCCCGCGCGCTCTTTGGGCAGTTCCGGCGTGAAGACGAGCAGCCGTTGACCCATCGAGACGAACGGCAAAAGCAGGGTTCATCTGTTAGCGGACTTTTATTTCGACGGCATGCTCCTGGCGATCGTCCCGGAGGGGAATTGTCTTTCCGGTTATTTCTTGTCCATCGAGGGAGAGCAGATTCGTGTCGCCCGAATCAGCGGCGAGTCGGGTGATGGTGATATGATAGACCGTTTGCCGGTAGCGATAGTGGATTTTGTAGGTGGCCCACGTTTTCGGCAGACGGGGGGCCAAGCGCAATTGATCCCCCTCGAGGTTCACGCCCAGCAGCGTTTCGATGAGAAGTCGATACATCCAGCCGGAAGAACCCGAATACCAAGTCCAGCCGCCCCGACCCGTGTGCGGCGCTACCGCATAGACGTCCGCG
This sequence comes from Verrucomicrobiales bacterium, assembly GCA_050998515.1. Lineage (GTDB taxonomy): Bacteria > Verrucomicrobiota > Verrucomicrobiia > Verrucomicrobiales > V1-33 > JBPCQC01. Next base: position 21,264 of record JBPCQC010000013.1, on the reverse strand, counting down.
GCGATGACGTAAGGCTCAACTTTGTAGGTGGCGATTTGCTGCAGTGTCGCGCTGTGATGGATGGGATTGAGCAGCGCGAAGAGTTCCCACGCGCTTTCATTTTCTCCCATGAGCGCGAAGGCCATTGCCGTCCAAATCGCGGCTTGGGTGTATTGGCCGCCGTTCTCGCGCACGCCAGGAATATAACCTTTGATGTAACCGGGATTGAGCGGAGATTTGTCGAAGGGCGGATCAAACAATTGAATTAGCCCGGCGTCGCGGCGGACCAGACGCTGGTCCACGGATTGCATCGCCTGGCGTGAGCGGGCCGGATCGCCGGCGCCGCTGATCACCGACCAGCTTTGCGGCAGGGAATCAATCTGACATTCCGGATTGGTCAGGGAGCCGAGCGGTTCGCCATTATCGAAGTAGGCGCGGCGATACCATTGGCCGTCCCAGGCGTGTTGCTCGATGCTCTGTTGCAGTTGCCGCGCTTGATTGATGCAACGGTCGGCAAAGGGGATGTCCTGGCGCGAGCGCGCCAGTTCGGCAAACTGGGTGAGTACGTCGTAAAGAAAGAACGCCAGCCACACACTTTCGCCGCGTCCATCTTTTCCAACCATGTTCATGCCGTCATTCCAATCGCCGCAACCAATTAACGGCAGACCGTGTTCGCCGAATTTTAGTCCGCGTTCGATGGCGCGCACGCAATGTTGGTAAAGCGTGGCCGACTCTTCGGAGCGATTCGGCAAATCGTAGTAAGCTTCCTCCTCCGGCTTGACGGGCCGGGCTTCAAGAAATGGAATCTTTTCATCGAGTACGCCTGTGTCCGCGACACACGAGACGTAACGGCAGGTGACGTAAGGCAACCAGAGATAGTCGTCGGAAAAATGCGTGCGCACGCCGCGCCCGGCCGGCGGATGCCACCAGTGCTGTACGTCGCCTTCGCGGAATTGGTGCGTGGCGGCGCGCAGGAGATGCTCGCGGGTTAGCGCCGGTTCGGCATGCACCAGCGCCATCACGTCCTGTAACTGGTCACGGAATCCGTAGGCGCCGCCGGATTGATAGAACCCGGTGCGACCCCAGAGTCGACAACTCAAGGTCTGATACAACAGCCAGCCGTTCGCCATCACATTCACGGCGGAATCGGGGGTATCCACATTCACCGTGCCGAGGGTCCGCTTCCAATATTCCCAAACCCCTTCGAGCGCCACGCGGCTGGCGTCTGCCCGGCGAAAACGTTGGATCAGGTTCTGCACTTCAGCCGCGTTGCGACCGACTCCCAGGCGAAAACTCGTTTCTCGTTCCTGCCCGTCCGTCAAATCGAAGGCGACTTGCACCGCGCCGCAAGGATCCAGCCCCGCACCGACTTTTCCGGAAAGCCGCGCGCGTTTCAATGTTGCTGGCTGCGACAGGTTTCCGTTTCTGCCAATGAACTCTTTCCGATCTCCGGTGAGGGTGCGCGTGGCATCGTTTACGTCAAGGAACGCGATGCGTTCGGAGAATTCGGTGTTGTAAGAATTGCGCGCCAGCAACGCGCCCGTCTTGAGGTCAACTTCGGTTTGCACGTGCAGCAGGCTTTTATGCCGCAAGTCGCCCAACACCCATTCCCAGTAACTCGTGACGGACAAGCGGCGTGGACGCCCCGAGACGTTGCGCAATTTCAAAACCGTGAATTTCACGGGGGCGTCCATCGCCACATAGACCCATAGCTCGGAGGCGATGCCGTTTTCGGTATGCTCGAACACGGTGTAGCCAAAGCCGTGGCGAATGACATAGGGCGTCGCACCGCGCGCGGGCAACGGCGTGGGCGACCAAAACTGTCCGGTCTGCTCATCACGAATGTAGAGAGCCTCGCCCGTGGTGTCCTGGACGGGATCGTTGCTCCAGGGCGTCAGTCGAAATTCATGGGAGTTCTCAACCCAGGTGTAAGCCGCGCCGCTCTCGGAAATAACCGTCCCGAAATAGGGATTGGCCAGCACATTGACCCACGGCGCCGGAGTCATCTGGCCGGGCTTAAGGGTGATGACATATTCGTGGCCGTCGCGGGTAAAACCGCCGATGCCGTTCGGAAAAATCAACTCGCGTTGTGGGAGCGGCGCGGGCAAATCGGCAGACCCGGAGCGGGTGGGCGTCAGGGCTGGGACCGAGGGCTCCAAAACACTTCGATGTTCCAATTGCTGCGTCAAAGTTCCCCTCTCGTCGTCGAGGACAATCCGCGCCACGGATTGCAGCAGCAGGAGATCGCCCTGGGGAACTTGCTCGAGGCGCCGGACGAAGATGCCACCCGGTTGGTCCAGCATTTGCGCTTCAATCCCCAACGCAATCAGACTGGTGATTTGGTCGTGCAAGGACTGGCGATAAACCGAAACGTCTTCGTTCAAAATAACCAGTTCGACCGCCAGCCCTTTCATGCGCCAGTAGGAGTGCGCCCGGATAAGCTGCCGAACGATCTCGATCTTCTCCGTGTCGCTGATGCGGAGCAAAACGAGCGGCGCGGCGCCGGATATGCCATAACTCCAAAGGCCGCTTTGACCGCGCCGGTTGTTGCGCAGCACGCTAGAGCTGGCCCGGCGGGCGGGGTCGGCATAGATCAACGCACTGGCTAGACGACCATAGAGTTGAGCTTCCGCCTCCGTGGCGTTGAGATGGTGCAACGTAACCTGGCTGTGGGCCCACGCCAGATCGAAGGCGCGGTCCGCCATGCGCGCACTTTGATATTTTTCCACCTGCGCCAGCGCGGCCTCCCGGCTTTCTGTCACGCCCAAAACCAGGTCAATGATGGCGGTTTCATGGGGTGGCAAAGAAACCATGCGCCGCAACGAAATGATGGGATCGAGCACGGAACCGACGGTGTTGGACAAGGGCGAAAGGCTCTGCATGGCGGCAGGGTTGGCCAAGGTTCCACCGCGCCCGACAAATCTGGAGCGGTCGGTTTCGCAAGAGACGGCTCCCAGTTCACCACCTTGACCCAGCATCAGATGCAGCAGCCACGGCGGCTTTTCTTCGCGAGAACGGGCGCGGCGAGTACAGAGGATGGCGGAAGATTTTTGCGCGAATTCAGTTTGCACGAAGAGATTACTGAAAGCGGGATGCGCCGCGTCCGCGGCCGGAAGCGCGAGCACCACTTCCGCGTAACTGGTCAATTCAATCACGCGCGCCACGGATGAACGATTGGTGATGGTGATGCGCCGCAACTCCACGTCGTCTTCCGGTGATACGCTGATCTCGGTGTGTATTTGGAGGCCGGCATGACGTTGCCGAAACTCCGCCCGCGCCTGCGTGAAGATGGCTTCGTAGCCTTTGGTCGCTCGCAAGGTGGGCTGATACGCAGTGGACCAAAATTCTCCCGTCGCCACGTCACGCAGATAAACAAACGTTCCCCAGCAATCACGCGTGGCATCTTCGCGCCAGCGCGTGACCGCGAGATCGCGCCAGCGACTGTAGCCGCCGCCGGCACTGCTAATGACGACATGATAGCTGCCGTTGGACAGAAGGTGGACTTCCGGCGCCGGCGGGGTGGGATTCGTGAAAACTCGCATGCCCGCTTCGACGTCTCGGGCGGGCGTCCGTAATTCCTCCAGTTGCAAATCTTCGGAGAGCACGTTCGCGGCGGTCTTGGGCACCCGCTCCTGCAACAGCAAGTCCGCCGCTTTGAGCAGCGGGCAGGCCATGAAACGCCGTTGCATGGGACGGTCCCGTAACAAACTCACCAGCGCCAGCAGACTCATCCCCTGATGGTGCGCCATGAAGGATCGGATCGTAGCGCTTGTTTCATCCGGCGGCAAACGCGACAGAGTGTAATCCACTGCTTCGTAGAAACCGTAAGGGCCTTCGCGTCCTTCGACGGCCAGCCGTTGTAAGTTCTCACAAGCCTTTCGCGGTGCGACCACCAGGGCCATCGCGCTGGCGTAAGGAGCGATCACCAAGTCATCGGCCAAACCCCGTTTCAAGCCGAGGCCCGGCACGCCGAAGGCCCGGTATTGGTAGTTCAGGTGAACGTCGGTCCGGTTGTAACCCGATTCGGAAATGCCCCACGGCACGCCGCGCAAGCTCCCATACGCAATCTGTTGCTGCACCGCCGCTTTGCAGGTGCGATCGAGCAAGGTGTTTTCATAGCTGGGCATGACCAACAGCGGCATCAGATATTCGAACATCGAGCCGCTCCACGAAACCAGGGTTAGCTCGCCCCGCGAGGCGACGAGCAAACGGCCCATCGAGAACCAGTGGTCCTGCGAAACCTGTCCTAAAGCGATGGCGACGTAGCTGCACAAGCGCGCTTCCGAGGCGAGCAGATCATAGAAGCTGGTGTCGCACCGGCGATCGGTGATGTTGCACCCGATGGAAAATAAGTCGCGCACCGGGTCTAACAGAAAAGTGAAATCCATCGCGGCCAGTTCGTCGCATTGCCTGGCCAGGGTTTCCAAGGCGAGCAGGCGCTGACGGGCATGGTCGCTGGCTTCACGCAGGCCACGCGATAGTTCAGCGTGGCCAACGCTTTCTTCAATCAACTGACCGAGGGATTGATCCAACATCGCGACTTCACGCAAGGTGGGTGCGCGGTCGAGTTCGGTTAACTTCTCATCAAGCTTTGCAGCAGGATTTCCACTTAGCAAAGTCAGCCACGGAGCGACGAACCGCAGTTCTTCCAAATGCTCCTCGCAACTCCGCTTCAGAGTTTGACTCCACTCTTTTAGTTCTTCCTCTCTATTCGCGAGCGACGTGGCGATCTGACTCGCAAGGCTCGTCGCCCGTTCCAACGAAGCATGCGCCGCGCGCAGAGTTGTAGGCGCTTTCTCCAATTCTGCATCAAGCTGCGACAGCGTGACGTTGCCGCCGCTCAGTGCTCTCAGGACGCCTGCTGTGTCGCGCAAACCGGCAAACAGTTGTGAGGTAAGGATTTTCTCTTCCGCCAATTCCCTCAGTCCGGAGCCGAGCGTCAGCAAATGTCCGGCAAGATTTCCACTATCCACGCTGGAAACGTAGTGCGGGAGGAGTGGCTGGAGCGTGCGCGTCTCATACCAATTGTAAAAGTGCCCGCGATACCGTTCGAGCTGTTGCATCGTAGCAAGGGTGTCTTGCGTGCGGCGAAGCAAGCCGCCCACCGAGAGATAGCCAAAGTCGCGGGCCGCCAGGTTGGCGAGCAGCGCCAGACCCATGTTGGTAGGTGACGTGCGCGAAGCAATCGCCGGGGTTGGTTCTTCCTGAAAATTGTCGGGAACCAGCCAGTTCTCCTGCGCGGTGACAAAGGTCTCAAAAAAATGCCAGGTCTTGCGCGCGGTGTGTCGCAGGAAGGACAACTGCTCCGGCGTCAAATCCAGCGCGGGCGGTTCGATGGTCTGGCTGATCCACCAGGCAATCCACGGCGCCGTCAACCAGAGGCCAAGGATCGGCAGCGCAAGGGGCAATTGAGTCGGATGCAATACAGCCAGAAGAAGCCCGCCCGCCACAGCGACGCCCGGCGCGATCCACATGGTGGCATAAAAGCCAGCGAGGTCCGCGCGAGGCGCGAGTTCGGAATCACCAGACGTTCGCCATTCCAGGAGCCGTTTGCGCGTCACCAGCAAGCGCAGCAGTGTCCGCCCGATGGCGTCCATACTCATGAAGGCGTCGTAAGGCAGAAACACAAAGGTGAGGAAGATCTGGCCGAGTTGGCGGCCGCCCGAACCAGCCACTCCCCGCAGATGCATCCACCACGGGAGTTCCTCCGGCTTGCGAAATACATGGGCCAACACCGACAACAATCCGGGGAGCGTGATGATCGAAAGGACGAGCAACGGACCGAGGCCGCCGAGTTCAGGGAGGAGCAGCCAATTGCCCAGCAGCAAGAGCATCAAGCCCACCGGAACCAAGCTGCGGCGAAGATTGTCGAAAATTTTCCAATGCGACAAACCGGAGAGCGGATTGGCAATCCGACGGCCGTCAGGTCCGAGAACTCGGGGCAACAGCCACTGCATGATCTGCCAATCGCCCCGAATCCAACGGTGGCGCCGATCGACGTCCGCGTTGTAGCGAGAAGGATGCTCTTCGTAGAATTCCACGTCGCTGACGAGGGCGGAGCGGGCATGACACGCCTCCAACAAGTCATGGCTCAGGATCGTGTTCTCCGGGAAGCGTCCGGCCAAAGCTCGTTCGAGAGCGTCCACCTCGTAAATCCCTTTTCCAATGAACGACCCTTCCTGGAAGACATCCTGATACACGTCGGAAACCGCCCGCGTGTAAGGATCAATGCCCGGGTCGCCCGCGAACAACCGGACGAACCAGGATCGTCCGGCGCTCGGCAGACTCACGCCCACGCGCGGCTGCAGAATGCTGTAGCCTTCGGTGACAATCCCGCGCTCGGAGTCGAATTCCGGCCGGTTCAACCGATGGGCCATCGTTCCGACGAGCTGACGGGCGGCATCGCGCGGAAGCTGGGTGTCGGTGTCGAGCGTGATGACATATTTGATGTCCGGCAAGATGGCCGTCTCCCCGACGATCTCGGAAAAGCATTCGCGGGAACCGCCGCGGAGGAGGGCGTTGAACTCGGTGAGCTTTCCGCGCTTGCGTTCGTAACCCATCCATAAGCCTTCGCTGGCGTTCCAGCGGCGCGGACGATGAAACAAGAAAAAGAGATCCTGCCCGGTGGATGGATATTTGTCGTTCAGCCTCTCGACTCCCGCCCGCGCCCGCTGAAGCAGCGCTTGGTCTCCGGGCAGAGTCTCCTCTGGAGCGTCGCGGAAATCCGTAAGCAGAGCAAAATGAAGGTGTGGATCTCGATTGGCGAGATGATGGATCTCCAGTGTTTCAATGAGACGATCAACGCCTTCCACACTGGTCAGCAGGGTGGGAACGACCACCATCGTGCGGCAATCCGGCGCGATGCCGAAGGAATAATCCATGCGCGGGAGCGGGCGGGGTTTCAACAGCAGCGTGGAGAGCCAGTTCATCAACGCCACGGCCGGTTGACCGGCACAAAGTAGGAAGGTGAGCGTGAAGAAAATGAGTTTCCATCCGTGCACTTCCAGCGCTTGGGCTTCCTGCATAACCCCGAACGTGGCGAGTAATGTCAGCACCCCAATACCGCCCGCATAAAATGTCAGAGGAAAACGGCGGATGCTTCGTTCCATGATCGTTCGCCGGGGCCACCGCACATTCGCCATGCGCCCCAGCATGGGCAGGCCTTTGTCGATCAGATAAAAGCCCACATGGGCGGTCCGATCTTCGCGTCCCTTTTGCCGGGCACTGTCTGCAGCCAGTTGGATCGCGCGCTGCGCGACGTCCGCTTCCGAGAGCTGGCTGTGCCGGGCAAGGAATTCAACCGAATGGCGATAGTGATCGCGGGTCGAAAAATCCATATCGTTGTAAACATCGGCCGGGTCGGAGCGCAAAGTCTCCTCGACCAGACTCAGGGTCTCCACGAACTCCTTCCAGTCCATGGGGCTCAAGAAACGAAGACTGGCAATACTGTGGCTGACGGAAACCTGGTCGGCAGCCTGATTTTGACTCTCCGATTGGACCAGATGTTCGATGGACATCCCTTGTTCAACGAGCCGCTGTTCCAGCCAGCTGCGCGCGAGATGCAACACCGGGCTATGTCGCGACAATCGCTGGCAAAATTCCGCCACGAACGAACTGGACAGGGGCAGGTTGGACTTCGCCATGTCTGCCACCACGATGACGAGATGAGACGGATTCGTTTCCGCCATATCCTGCAAACGATCCACCCATAAGTCCGCAAGATCGCGATCCTCCCGGGCGATGTTCAGTCGCGTGGTGATGCGCTGCAGGTTTTCAATCAACCCCAGGCGCAACATGATTGGAATGGCCCACAACTCGCCCAGTTTCAGGGAACCCGCGGTTTGGTAAGCGGCGATGAAGGCGCTGAGCGGCCCCGCATCAATCTCCGCATCCACGTGCGAGATCAATTCGAGCACGATGTCGTAAACGCGCGGAAGTCCGACGGAGGGGCCGTTCAAGAGGCGAGGCAACTCCCGACTGTAATTTCGAGGCAGATGCCGCCGGGCCATCTGAATCTGCTCTTCGATCAGGTAAAAGTTATCCAACAGCCATTCGGCGGCGGGAGTGATGCGCCGGCTTGGATCTACAGCGAGGGTCGCGCGATTGAAATCTCTTAGTATGTTCTCGTTTTGGCCCAACCGTTCCAGCAGACGATTGGAACCCTGCCGGGTGACTACCTGGTGATTGGCTGCGAGAGCTTTGGCATGGCGCGCCAATTGTTCGACGCTGAACAACTCGGCCCGCAGCGGCGGCTCGCTCCCGCGCGGGCGCGGACGCGTTTGCCTGACCGTGCCGGTTTTCCAGCGTAACGAAAGAGGCTGCATGTTGTGCTTACTTTCCGTCCGCGATTCCTGCCATCGAGCTACCCATGGGAATCGATCCGGTCGGGTAACCACCGGGTATTGTTCCCGGACGATTGTTGCGTGACATCAAGGGGGCAGTTACGGAGTGAGAGTCTTTGTTCTGTTTTCATCTTACGCCACTAATCACAGTCTCGCCTTTCGCAGCCGCGATTTCATAGCGTGGTCCCGATTAGGAATGCCTCTCCCGTTCCGAGTCACATTAGGAAAAGTCCGCAGGCGCGATGGTTCGTCGTCTTGGAGGATTTCATGGGCCGTCGATAGGGTGGTGCCACTTGGGTGCCGCTGCCGGACGTTTTTGATCCTTTACACGAATACTGCTACACAGGAAGCTGTAATACATGAAAGCGACACTTGACATCCCCGATGATCTTTATCGCCGCGTCAAAGCGCGCAGCGCTTTGGAAGGCCGCCCGGTGCGTTCGGTAGCGGTGGAGCTTTTTCAAAGCTGGCTGGACGGTCCACCGCCGCCAAAGGTTGAACCCGTGCCCTCTGAACTCACGCCAGCCGAGCTCGACGCGGCCCCGTGGCTCGCCATCTCCCGTCGCTACGTGCGGCCCGGCATGAGCCACGATATGGATGACATTCGCGCGGCCATCGCTACGGGCTGGGGGGCGGAGGTGGCTGAAAAACTGAACTCTTCCAAGTCATGACTTCCGGCAGCCTGTGCTTCGACACCTCGGTCGTGATGCGTCTTCTCGCCCGCGACCCCAAGGACCAATATCACCGGGCGAGCGCATTTCTTAAGGAGCAACTCACTGCGGGCGTCTCTGTCTTGGTTCCAGACCTCGTCTTGGTGGAGGCCTACTTCGCACTCCAGGCCTTTTATCAACTTCCAAAAAAGGAGGCCCTCGCGGCCCTTGATCTCTTCGCCCGGCACAGCGGAGCCACCGTCACTCCCGTAGCGCGCGCAGTGCTGGCCCAGCCGAACCTCGCCACCGCCAAACCCGGTTTTGTGGGCCGCCTCATCCACGGCACCAGCCATGCCGCAGGACACACCCTCGTCACTTTCGATAAGGCCGCAAAAAAACTCCCCTCGACCTTCCTGCTTCCTTGTTTATAACCCTTCCTTTTTTCAACCCTTTCGGGCCAATCTTCAATGGTGGGGTCAGAGATCATGAATCACTTTGGGTGGAAAGGCGGCCCGCAGAGCATTCAGAACTGCCAGAACATCGATGGCTTCCTGGGTGTTCATCCATCACGCCGTGTCCCTCGATCACCACGCCGTTCAGCCCGTCAATCATGGGTCGGGAGTTGCGGGTTGTTCGCAGCGCGGCCGGCGGTTAAGGTCCGCGCATGATCCAACTCACGGCCGTGATCTATCCCGATGACCAAACCGAGCTGCTTGTTTCGGAGTGTCCGGAGCTTGGAGTCGCGTCGCAGGGAAAGACGGAGGAAGAAGCGCTGGCGAATCTGCGCGAGGCGACAGAGGCGTATCTCGAGGCGTTTCCGCGGGCAAACTTGAAGGCTGCGAAGATCACGCGGTTCGAGCTCGCGAATGCCTAGAGTTCCGATCGTGTCGGGGAGCGAAGCGGTGCGCGCGCTGCGACGGCTTGGGTTCACCGTGGACCGACAGCGCGGCAGCCATGTCGTGATGAAGAAAGTCACGGCGGCGGGGGAAATTGGTTGTGTGATTCCGATGCATCGCGAGGTCGCCGCGGGCACGTTGCGCAGCGCGCTGAAGATGGCTGGCGTGAGTGTTGAAGAGTTCACGGAAGCGCTCTGAGCCAGGTCATCAGGGCTTTTGTTCCGCTGGCTTTGGCGTGGCGTGGCCTTCGTGCCCGGTCGGTTTCGGCGCGGGCGCTTGTTTGTCAGCACCGTGCTGATGTCCGGCGGCAGGCGCCTGCCCGTGCTCGTAAAAAAGGCTCGGCAGGCCGCTGATCTGGAACTGGGAATCGAGGAGGAAATTCCCGCGAATGGCGACGCGATCGCCTTCCTTCAAGCCATCGAGTGAAATTCATGAGTCAAAGCGCAGCGGGCACCTCCCGGGTTCGCTTCTTAAACTCTCTGGTTCTTAGCCAGAGAAAAATGACTGGGGTCACGATGAGAATGTGAAGGAGGCTGGAAAGCATTCCGCCGATGACTGGAGTCGCGAGCGGCTTCATGACTTCCGCGCCCTGGCGGTGGCTCCACATGATTGGCAGGAGGCTGGCGACGATGGTGGCGACGGTCATGACCTTTGGGCGCAGACGCAGACGCGCGCCATCCTTCACCGCTTGTTCGAGATCCTGGAGTGAGAAGGCGGTTCCTCTTTCCGCCATTCGTTTTTTCACCATCTCTTCGAGGTAAACGACCATTACGACGCCGGTTTGGACCGCAGTTCCAAAGAGAGCGATATAACCGACCCATACTGCGCCATTAAAGTTATAACCGAGCAGCTTCTGCAAAAACACGCCGCCGCTGAGTGCAAAGGGGACAGCCAGCATGACATGGGCGGCTTCAAGGATGCTGTGGTAAACCATAAACAGCATGACCAGGATGATTAGCAGCACGGCGGGAAAAACGAGCTGCATGGTTTTGATGAAACGCTTTTGGTTTTCGTATTCGCCGGTTAGCGAGTAGGTCATGCCACCCCACGAGATGCCCTTGAGTTTTTCCTCGACTTCGGCCACAAAGCCGCCGAGGTCGCGGTCCTGAACGTTGGCCTGCACGTAGGCGCGAAGCCGCCCGTTCTCGCTCGCGATTTCATTCGCGCCAACCTCACGAGTTATTTTAGCCACCATCGCCAGCGGGACGTAAGTCAGCGATCCGTCTCCTCCTCCGGCAGCCATTCCAGTCCCAGGTGCACTGGCAGCGCCCCCGCTCATACCTCCCATGCCGCCACCGCCGATGGCTGGTACGGCTGGCGCGCCACCCATCCCGCGCGCGGCGATGAGAGTGCGGCCGATTTCTTCGATATCGTCCCTCTCGCCACGCTCAAAGCGTACCTGGATGGGAAAGCGCTGTCGTCCTTCAATCGTGACGCTGACATTTTTTCCACCCAGACCGACCTCCACGGCTTCGAGGACCTCGCGGGCGCTAAGACCATACCGTGCCAGGGCCTGCCGATCCACTTTCACGTTCAGATACGGTTTGCCCTGCACGCGGCTGGCTGAGACGCCCGTCGCCCCCGGAATCGAGGCGATGACTTTTTCAATCTCGAACGCCTTCCGCTGAATCTCATCCAGGTTGTCGCCGAAAATCTTGACGCCCACCTGCGCGCGAATGCCGGTGTAGAGCATGAGAATCCGGTTCTCGATGGGCTGGAGAAAAGCGGGAACGTAACCCGCGACCTGCTTCATTTTTTCATTGAGCTCGGCCTTGAGCTTTTCGACCGTCATCCCTTCGCGCCAGGCAGGGTTTCGCTTCAGGCGAAACCAACCCTCGGAAATATATTCGGGCTTCAGCGTGATCGTCGTTTCGACCATTTCAGTGGGCGCGGGGTCGGTGGGCGTTTCGAAGCGTCCGAGTTTGCCTGCCACCGATTCAATCTCGGGGGCCTGCGACAGCACCTCATCCTGCCACGCCATCACCCGCTGAATTTCGGTAAGTCCGGTTTTGGGCAGCAGGACAGGCATGAACAAAAGACTTCCCTCATTGAGCGGCGGCATGAATTCCTTTCCGAATCCCTGGCTCAACCGCGCAAGCTGCGGGAATCCGCGATCATTTAGGGTTTTCACCCAGCTACCGGGCACCCCGAAGGCCACGACGAGCGCAAGCGCGAGCAGCGCAGCCGCCGCGCCGATGACAGTCTTGCGATGATGCAGCGCCCAGTTCAACGCCGGGTCGTAGAGACGCAGGAGAAAACGCATGACCACGTTATGCTCCTCGGAATGGAATGGCCCCCGGACCAGCAAGCTGCATAAAACCGGAACCAACGTGACCGCGAGGAGTGTCGATCCGATCATCGCAAACGTCTTCGTCCAGGCGAGCGGATGAAAAAGCCTTCCTTCCTGTCCGGTTAAGGCGAAGACCGGCACAAAGGCGAGAATGATGATGGCCATCGCGAAGAAAATGGGCCGGCCGACCTGTTTGCACGCGGCGAGAGTCATCTGCCAGGTTTCGGCAGCGGTGAGCCGGCCTCCCTTTGCCTTCTCCGCTTGCTCGCAATGGCGGATGACATTTTCCGTCACCACGATGGCCGCATCCACCAGGACGCCGATGGCGATGGCGATTCCGGTGAGCGACATGATGTTGCTGGTGATCTTGAATTCCTTCATCAGAAGGAACGAGATGAGGATCGAGATCGGCAGCGGCAGCGTCACGATCAGGATGCTGCGGAAGTGCCAAAGAAAGATAATGTGCGCGAGGGTAACGAGGATGATTTCCTCGGTGAGCGCGTGCTTCAGCGTGTCGATGGTTCGGTCGATGAGCTGGCTGCGATCGTAAAAAGGCCGGATGGAAACGCCTGGTGGCAGGCTCGGTGAAAGCTGCGCGATCTTCTTCTTGATGCGCTCGATGACGGCTTTGGCGTTCTCGCCCGTCCGCATGACCACGGTGCCGCCGACGACTTCGTGACCATTGAGGTCAAGCGCGCCGCGGCGGAAATCGCCTCCGATCCGCACCGTGGCGATATCCTTCAAATAAACCGGTGTGCCCTCGATGGCCTTCACGGGCGTGAGTTCCAGGTCATCGACGCCTTCGATGAGCCCGATGCCGCGCAGCACGAATTCGGCGCCGTTTTCCTCGATTACTTTGCCTCCGATGTTGAGATTGGCGTTCTGCACCGCGGTCATCACCTCCATGAGCGTGATGTTGGAAGCGCGCATTTTTGTGGATGACAACTCGATCTGGTATTGCTTCACAAAGCCGCCAATGCTGGCGACCTCCGCCACCCCCTGGACGCTCGCAAGCTGGTAACGAATGAACCAATCCTGAATCGAGCGCAGGTGTGCCAGGTCATAACCGCCGTCCGTCGACTTTGTGGGGTCAACTTCGAGGTAGTATTGGTAGACCCATCCGAGTCCGGTGGCATCGGGCCCGAGCTGCGGCTTGACGCCTTCGGGCATGGATGCCTGCAAATAGTTGAGACGTTCGAGAACCCGCGTGCGTGCGAAGTAGAAGTCCACGTCATCCTCGAACACGACGTAGACCATGGTGAATCCGAACATGGAAGTGGCGCGCACCTCACGCACTCCGGAGAGTCCCTGCAAGCCGGTGGTGAGCGGATAGGTGACCTGATCCTCGACCTCTTGAGGGCTGCGGCCCATCCAATCCGCATAGACAATGACCTGGTTTTCCGTCAGGTCCGGAATCGCGTCGACCGGCGTCGTGAAGACCGCTCGAATACCCAGCGCAATCAGCAAAAGAACCCCCGAGAAAACGAGAAATCGATTTCGCAGGCTCCATTCGATGATGGTCTGAATCACAAGGTTGTGGGTTGTTCGTCAGCCCGGGGCGTGGCGCGTGAAATCGATCAGGGCTTCACCGGCGTTGCACATTCGAGCATTTCTTTGCCAAAGAACGGGTTGTGGCCGGGACGGCCGGTTGCCTGGACCCAGCGGCCTGTTTTTGGTGCGCCGGCGATGGCCTGATCGACCATGTCGCATTGCCAAACCGCGAATTCCGGTGCGCCCTCCGCTCGGCGCAGAGGTTCCAGCACAGCCGTGGCCGCCACGGTGAATTTTTGAAAGGCAGTTCGCGCTTTCTTGATGTCGTCAAGGTCATGAAAATGCCGCGCCTCGTTTAGCGCCGCGAGCTTGCCGGCCCAGTCGGCGCGCGAATTAAGAGCGGCGGTGAATGTCTCCGTGGCTGCCATGGCAGGCCCACTCGCTTTGTGGAAAGCATTGAGATCGTCCGCAGAAAGCGCATGCGCCATGGCATCGGCCACCTTCACAAATTCTATGACCGCTTTCTTTTCTGCGTCAGTCAAAGCCGGGGATGCTGGAGTGGTACTTTCCGGCGCCGGGGGAGCCGCAAATGAGCGATTCATCTCGGCCTGGCCGTCGATGAGCAGCGCTCCGTTGGTGACAACCTTTTCGCCTTCCGTGAGACCGGACAGGATTTCGACCAGCTCATCACCGGCGCGTCCAAGTTTAAGCTCTCGCCGTTCGTAAGCGCCACCGCCTTTGTCGACGTAGGCAACAGCTTCCGGTCCAGTCTGAATCACCGCCGAACGGGGAGCGCTCAGGACTTCTGGAGCCTCGAGGCGCACCACTCCATCGGCGTACAGCCGGTGCAATAACAAACGGCGTCCTTCCACGAGTGGATTCTCGAGCTCGACGCGCACGCTGGTCGAGCGAGTGGCGTCATTAAAGTTTGGATCGATGAAGCTAATGCCGCCGCTAAAGACCATTCCAGGATGTGACGGTGTGGTGACATCCACGCCGAGGCCGGGCTTGATCCACGGCAAATCCTGTTCGTAGGCCCGAAAAATGAACCACATCGTCGAGAAATCTGCTATCTCGAACAGCTTCTCGCCTTCCTGAACGTACTGGCCTTCGAAGACATGTTGGGCGACGACGGTGCCGCCGATCGGGGCGAGGATTTGTGAAGCAAGCGCATTTGGGCTTTTGTTAGGGATCGTGGCGATTTGCTCCTGGCTGAGCCCCATCTGGCGCAGGCGGAGCGCGGTTCTCTCCCGCAATTCGCCGGTGAGCGTGCGGAACTCGCGCTCGGTTTGGAGCAGGGTGGGACTATAGAAATCTGCGAGCGGCTCTCCGGCAGTGACCTCGGCACCCATGAAGTTGACGTACAATTTTTCGATTCGCCCTGGGACGTAGGCGGAAAGCACGCGATGACGGGTGGCGTTGTCGTCGACCTTGCCGGCCACGCGCAGGGTCTTTGCGAGCGGAAGCTTTTTGACCTCCGTGCTCGAAACGTTCATGACCTGAATGATGCTCTGTGTGAGCGTTAGGACATCGCCTCCCGCCGCGCTGTCGAAGCCAGTATCGCCTTCATAGACCGGGGTTAACTCCATGCCGCAGATGGTGCACCGCCCGGGTTTGTCACTTTTTATCCACGGGTGCATGGCGCTCTGATAGTAGAGGAGCTTGCGTCCACCGCTGCTGTCTGCGGTGGTGGCATCTTTATTGTTCAGTCGCCTGGCCACAAACCATGTTGTGGGAACAGCGATGGCGAGAGTGATAATGACGAGGACAATTGTTTTCATGGACGTGAAAAAGCGCGGGGGAGAGCTGGGCGTGGCAGCGGATGGGCGCCGGGCACGTGAGCGCGCAGTTTTTCGAGGGCGGCGCGCTGAGCGGCGAGGCGCCGGCGGTGTTCGAGGCGGGCGGTGAGCAGCGCGTTTCTTGCCGCGAGCACCTCGATCAGCATGGCTTTCGAGCTAACCCACGCATTTTCGACAGCCTCGGCTGCCTCCTTGCGACGGGGGATGACTTCACTGGCAAAGGCCGCGGCTTGCCGCGCAGCGTTCTGCGCGCTCGTGAAGGCCATCACCACCTCCGAACGCATCTTGCGCTCGGAAGCCTCGCGCTCAAACTCCGCGACATCCCATTCATGTCGCGCGCGCTCCTGGCCGGCTCGATAAACGGGATCGTTGAGCCACGGCAGCGTCATTCTGATTCCCACGGTCGCCTGTCGAAAATCGACGCCCGAGTAGGTGCTGGTTTCGGCATTGATCGAAAACACGGGATCACGCTCGTGTTCGGTCACTTTCACCTCCGCGGCGGCGGCATTTGCCATATGACTCATTGCAGCCAGGTGAGGGTTCTCGCGGCTCACGCGCGTCAGCAACTCCCGCAATGACGGCTCCTGAGCCGGGTGGTCGGGCAGCGTAAGGCGCGGCCAGCTTCGACCCATTGGTCTTCCGAGAAGCAGGTTGATCCGCCGGGTCATGGAATCCCGCTCTCGGCGCATGGCGTCGAGCGACTGATTTTCCTGCGCCAGTTCAGCCTCCGCTCTCAGCGGCTCGGCAGAGGTGGCCTGCGGATCACTCGCGCGATCACGCGAAGTCGCGGCCATCTTTTCCATCCAGCCGAGCTGTTCCCCGGTAATAATGAGCGACTCGTCCATAAGCGCGAGCTCGATGACGGAGTGTGCGACTTCCATCTCAAGGTTCACGCTGGCGCCATGAACCTCCGCAATGCGCGCGGCCTGTTCGGCGGCAGCCTTTTCCCGCTGAGCTTCATAAAGCCGGCGGCGGGGGAGTTGTTGCTCGGCCCCGAACATGACGTCGCCGTCCTCGCGGCGCATCTCTTTGTCGGCTGCCATGAGCGACATCATCGCCATCGGGTCCTCCCACAATCGAATCGCACGGCGCCCCGCGCCGGCGGCTTTCGCTTTGGATTGCGCCGCCTCTACCGAAGGATGGTTGTTCCGTGCTTCCGCCCGCAATTGGGCCAGAAAGGATTCGGTCAAAACCCGCGTTCCTTCGGGGCGGGCCGAAGCCGGCGCCGCCGAGATAAGGACAAAAAAAATGAACTTCGAAAAATGCATGGGATCTGAATCGGAAAAAACTCTGTGGACATCCCCGAAAAATCGGGCAGCCGGTCCGCATTGGACCGTGACGTCTGGGCACACTGCGCGTGCGAAAGACGCCGATTCAGATCAGAAAGGTGCAGAAAAGCACCGAACGACTTGCTTTTTGCGGTGCCACCAACCGCAAGGCGTCGAGTGATAGACCGCACTTGCGGATCGACGCGCGAGGCAAAACCAAAGTGATACTGGACTCAGATTGCGTGAGCTGAGGCACCAGATCGAGCGTGCGCGAAGTCGCAGGCACCGGAACCTGCGGCTGCGATGGAACGCGAGGCACGGACTCGCAGTGGCAAGCGGACGACGAAACCCCGGTTTCATTTTCGCAACAGCAGCTCTGGGCGAACTGGACACACTTGGAATCGCTCACAGAACACGAGTTCCCTTTCGCAATGAGCGCGGCCTGCCCAATCGTAGAGAGCAGCAGGGCCACTAACAGAGTCACGGCGCGCGTGTTCATGCGCGGTCAACATATTTAATCTTCGCTGGTTTGCAAACCCGAAAGGAAGGGGGTCTCTGCGCCGTGCCCCCAGCCTGGTGGGGCGGGCACTCTGTCGAGCCGAAGATGCTTTTCCTCGCCAGCTGGGTAGCGGTCAAAAACCGGGCGCAGGATTGGAAAATGGGATTATGATGGCTGGCTTTGCACCCCCCCCGCTTTCGGCAAGTATTTTTGGTCTCGGTCGTACTCGGCAGCCTGGGAGTCCCGTGTCCGGCACAGAACTTCGCGCCACTCGCAAAGGCGACGGCGGCGCGTGCCGAGGCCCTGGTGGGTGAGGCGATTTTCTTTTCGAGCGCTGATTCGGTCGACCCGGATGAGATGCCGCAGCCGCTGAGTTTCGTGTGGGATTTCGGCGACGGGCGGACGTCGATGGATCCCAATCCGACGATCTCATATTTGGAGGCGCGTGCGTATCGCGTGACTCTAACGGTGAGCGACGGGGCCGATGCCGCGGTTGACACTACTATTGTTCATGTGCTGGCCCCACGAACCGTGGTGGCGCCAACGAAGAGCAGCATCCTCGCGTTGAGTCCATCAGAAGACGAGCTTTGGGTGGCAAACCCTGACTCCGGCTCGGTGTCGGTGCTGGGAATTACGCCGGAAGGCGCGGCCAGGCTTGCCGAGGTCCCAGTGGGCCGGCGCCCGCGCACTCTGGCCTTCAGTCCGAATGGCACGCGCGTCTACGTTGCGTGTCAGGAGGCCAATCAACTCTGGGTGCTTGAACGGTCAGGAAAGGTTGTGCGCAAACTCGCCGTCGGGCATGAGCCTTACGGCGTGGCGGTAGCCACCGCTGATGGCCGGATTGTGGTGACCAATCAGGGCCATGCGACGGTGACGGTGATCGCACCGTCGCTCGTCGTGGAAAAAGTGATTCCGGTCGCAGCCGCTCCGCGCGCGGTGGCGATCACAGCAGACGGGAAAGCGGCCTACGTGTCACATTTCCTCACGACCGGTTCGGCAGGCACAGTCACGAAGATCGAGTTGGCTGCACCTGGTGTTGCGGCGATCTCGCCGTTGGTCGAAGACACCAGTCCCGATACCACGTCTTCGGGCGGCGGCTTTCCGAACATGCTCTCGGCGCTCGCCGTTGATCCGGCGGGGACTGCGGTCTGGTTTGGCGGATTGAAGGCAAACACCAGCCGCGGTTTATTTACAAACGGTGAGACACCGCACCCGGAAAACGCGCTCCGCGGCTTTTTTGGAAAGCTTGATGTGCCCGGCGGGGCCGAGAGGATCGACCGCCGCATCGATGCGAATGATACCGACAGCGTCTCGGCGATCGCTTTTTCGCCCAATGGCCGCTGGGCGTATGTCACCCATCAAGGCGCTGGAACATTCTCTGTTTATGACGCGTCTGCGGCGACATTGTTCGTTCCAGGCGATGGAAACACGGTTGATTTCGCCGCCCGCATTGATCTCGGACATGCGCCCCAAGGCATCGTGGTTTCTGACGACGGCAAGCGAGGCTACGTGTCGAATTATCTCTCCCGAAATGTTCAGGTGCTTGACTTGACCGATCCGCAAATGCCTTCGGTTCTCGCCACGGTTGCGGTGACTGCCGAGCCGCTCCCGCCGCGGCTCGCCAATGGCAAGCGCTTGTTCTATCGCAGTCGGGACCGCGCCATTCGCTTGCAAACTACATCGCGTGTGCCTCGTGCCATGCGGACGGTGGAGGGCACGATGGGCGCACATGGGACTTTACGAACCGCGGCGAGGGACTCCGCAACACGACCGATCTTCGCGGCCGTGGTGGGCTCGCGGACGGGCCGGTGCACTGGAGCGGGAACTTCGATGAGTTGCAGGATTTTGAGAATGATATCGTCAAGCACTTCGGAGGCAGCGGTCTCGCCCAGGACGGTCAGCCGCCCAACCCGCCTCTCGGCGCTTCGAACGCCGGCCGCAGCGCAGACCTCGACGACCTCGCAGCGTATGTGTCCTCGCTGACAACACCGCCGCGCAGCCCGTTCCGGCAGGATGACGGAACACTCACCAGCGCAGCCCGTCGCGGAAAGGCGCTCTTCCTCAGCCCCGCGGTGGGGTGCGCTTCGTGCCATTCGGGTTCGCGTTTCACCGACAGCACGCTCGCCGGCGGCCCGGCCAACTTTATCCGCCACGATGTGGGCACACTCGGACCCGGCAGCGGCTTGCGACTCACTCAGCCGCTTGACGGCCTCGATACGCCAAGCCTCCGCGGGGTGTGGGACACTGCTCCGTATCTGCACGACGGCAGTGCGGCAACCCTGTTAGACGTCTTCACCACACGAAACCCCGATGACCGGCACGGCGTCACCTCGACGCTCTCAACTGGCCAGCGCCTCGACTTGATTGCCTACCTTCTCTCCATCGATGGCTCGCCGGTGGACGAGCCGACCGACAATGACAACGACGGGCTTTCCGACCAGTGGGAAACTTTGCACGGGCTCAATCCAACGAGCCCAACCGACGCCTCCGCAGACCCGGATGGGGACGGGAGCACCAACCTTGATGAGTTCGCCGGGGGCACCGATCCGCGCGATCCCGCTTCACGGATCTTTATTCGTGAGGGCAAGCTCGCTGCGGCAGAATGGAGGATTTCGTTCCCCACTGTGCGCGGCCGGAGCTATGTCGTGGAGCGCTCCGCGACGCTCGCGTCGGGAAGCTGGGTTGCGATGCAGACGATTCCCGGCGATGGCGGCGACCAAGTCTTTGTCGATCCGGGGGTCTCTGCCGACCGGCAGTTCTATCGACTCCGCGTTAGCCGCTAACAGCCGCCCGGGGACGTTTCGCTGTAAAAGGAGCGTACGGTTCCGGCTCCGGCGCACAATGTAAGCAACAACCCCCATCATGCACCCAGATATGAGAACCCTTACTCCCGCCAGGACGGCGTTGCACCTTTCAAGGCACTGTTCATTGCGCGGGTGGCTGCGGGGTTTTCCGGGGCTCGCTCTGAGCGCCCTGCACATGACCGGCCTGACGGCGGCGGCAGAGAGTGTGCCGAATGCCCACTGGAAATTTGACGAACCGAGCGGCAGCATCTCGACCGATTCTTCGGGCAACGGGCACGCCGGCACTATTGTCGGAGCGGTGAGGGTGCCGGGGCAAACGGGAGGAGGACTGTCTTTTGACGGCGTAAACGATTACGATTTTGCGTCCGACGCCCTTTCCGGCGGGACGACCGGCGCCGGCTTGGATATGGGTGCTCGAGACTGGACGGTCGCGGCCTGGATCAAGACCACCTCTTCGGGAATGGTGCTGACGAAAATGGGATTTGTCGGCGGCTCAAATCCGGATGGGTGGGGAATCAGCGTTTCCGGCAATGGCACGGTGGGAGCTGTCATCCACAAATCCGGCGGGGGAACAGTGAATATTTTCAGCGGAGACGGAACGATCGTGAATGATGGGCAGTGGCACCACATAGCGGTGGTCTTTAATCGAACAGAGAACATGACCCGTTACGTGAATGGCGTGCGAAGCGGGACGCGCTACAGCCTTTCGAGCTTGAGCGGTCAGACTGTCAACAACAGCGTGCAGGTGCGGATCGGGGCGCGCGATCAACCCGGGGACGAGATCTTTTTCCAGGGACTGATCGATGATGCCCGGATCTATGCCCTCGCGCTGAACGCGCAGGAAATTGCCGCGCTGGCTGGCGTTGAGCCTCCTCCTCCGGTCCTTTGGTCCGATCCTGTTTCTCTGGTCACAGCCCATGGCCGGGTAGCTGTGGGGAACCGGGTGCATGTGGTTGGTCACAGCGGGAGCAGCGTGATGCACCGAAGCTCCCAGGATAACGGCGCGACATGGTCCCCACCGGCAGTGATCGCGCCCGCCTCGGGTAATTACCCGATGCAATACGGGGGGCTCTACGCGGCGGGGGACACCGTTTACCTGCTGACGGCTGTGGGTAATATCAGGGCTTACGCATGAAAGCGCAAAGTAATCATGGAAAATAGAAAATAAAGGTTTCCGAGAGAACCGCTGTACAAATTGTCATAACGACTGGATACAGTATGGATGAAACCTTTGTTGATTCCCGCG
>JBPCQC010000007.1:0-17710 GCA_050998515.1 Verrucomicrobiales bacterium | reverse complement strand
GATATGTGGAAGCCTTATCTGGCGGTCATCGCGAAAATGGCCGGCGCAGCACTCAACGTCCTCGATCCCTTCCATGTCGCCCAGCATCTCAACCACGCCGTGGACCTGGTGCGCCGTGGCGAGGCTGGCCGGCTGCGCTCGGCCAGCAAGAAACTCCAGATCAAAGGTGGTCGCTTCCTCTTGCTTAAACGAGGGACCCGAGTCCGGGGTCGCGCGCGTGACAAGCTCCACATCATGCTTCGGTGCTTGCGCCAGACCGCTCGCGCTTGGGAACTGAAGGAATCGTTCCGCCACTTCTGGCACTACAAGAGCGTCCTCTGGGCAGCAGCCTTCCTGCAAGTGTGGACCAGCGCCGCTCTCCGCTCGCGCCTCCGACCCATGCAAAAAGTCGCCCGCATGCTTCGTTCTCACGAAGAGCTTTTGCTCAATTATTTCCGCGCCAAAAGACAGTTCACCAACGCCGTCACCGAGGGCCTCAATCACAAGCTCCGGGTTTCGCTCGCTCGCAGCTACGGACACCGCTCTTACGAAGTGTTGGAACTTGTTCTCTATCATCGAACGGCCAACCTACCAGAACCTCAACTCACCCACGAATTCTGCTGACGGGGCGTCGATATAAGACGCGAAGAAGACACCGATGTAGCCATGCTTTTTCCAGACATCCGCTAATGGCGTGCCGAAATAGGCAAAGTCGATGGCGTCGCCCTTCGCCTCGTAAGTTAGGCGGCTGCGCAGCGGCCAGTTTTCAGTGCGCTCCTGCTGCAACTCAACGCAGTTGGGTGTCCGCCGCAGCAACTGCATCGGCGCTCGACGCGGTTCAAAAATGTTCCAGCTAAATGATTCTGCATCGCCGCTGAAGATGTGTTCGAAATTGAGTCCGGCCCACCGCGGTACAAATAGGTTTTTCGCTTCCGGCACCTTGAGCGTCAGTTCCGCGACCCCGTTGTAGCCGGCGCGATGCTCAGACCCGTAGGCTTTGTTGTCCACGATGAGCGCTGAAAGCGCCTTTGTTTCGATGCGCGCCGTGCGCTCGGTTGCGTCGCTGGCGAGGACAGGGACAGAAAAAAACACCGCCGCGAGTGTGCGGTAGAACCTGTTCGCAATGGATACTCCCAAGCGGGTCATGCTTGCATCGTACGACGACTCAGGCGGCAAGCACAAGCATGGTCGCTCTCACGCACCGCCCTGGGAGGGCAAGCCTACTGGCGAGCCGCATTGAATTCGAGAATGCGGGATTCATCGCGGCTCGCGATACGCTCGCCCTCCCGAGCGAGCGCATAACGCACACTTGCAAATTCAACATTGTTTTCTGTCCTTCACCATCCACCTATGAAATTGATGGTAAAACCTCCTTGCGAGTTTGTAGGCGGCCTCGCTGAGGCCGGAGCGGGGTCGGCAACCCCATTCCCAGGGCCGGGTCACAGACCCCGGCTACAGGATAACGGCCACGTTATGCCCTGTTCAATGAGCGAGGAAGTTTTCAAAAGCACTATTGGAAGCGCGCGACCAACGCGTGCCGTGCGCGCTCGTGACCGTGGCGGCAACCGCCGGCTCGGTGCCGCGTCAGGCTGGGACGAAAATGCTCGTCCTTGGCAATGGCCGCACCGTCGGCACCATCGGCGGGGGCAAATTCGAGGCGCTGGTCATCGAGGAATGCACCGGGGCATTCCGGGATCGCGCGCCAGTTTTGAAGACCTATCCGCTGCATGAGAAGTCCGACGATTCCTTCGGCGCGATCTGTGGCGGCGAGGTTACGGTCCTGATCGAACCCCAACAAGTCCGGGAAGCGATTTTCCTGGTCGGCGCCGGCCATTGCTCGCGAGCGATTGCAAACCTCGCGCGCCTGTGCGGGCTGCATGTCACGGCCATCGATGACCGGCCCGGCTTGCTCGCCGATTTTCCGGCGCACAAAAAGCTCAGCGACCAGTCGCCTGCCTCGTTCATCGCCGGCCGCGCCTGGCAGGCCGACGAGGCGCTCGTGATCGCGAGCCGCAACTTCGAGATCGACCGCGAGGCGTTGCGCGCCGCTGTGCAACATATTGGTGTAGGCTATCTCGGCATGATCGGCAGCCGGCGCAAAGTCCGCCGCGTCTTCGATGAACTGATTTCCACAGGCGTGAGCCGGAGCGCCTCGCCAAGGTATATGCCCCCATAGGCCTCGATATCGGCGCTGATTCACCGGAAGAAATCGCCGTGAGCGTCATCGCCGAAATTCTCCAGGCCCTGCGCGCCCACCCCGGCGGGCATTTGAGGGCAAGGTAGCGCGCACCGCGTTGGGAGCGCCGTCGTTTCGTGCGGCCATCACACAAATCGGCGCAGCCGCTGCCTTGCTCTATTCATTGCAGCCGCACGAGGTCTGCGGCGCTCCCACTCGGGATTGAGCCGGCTTCGCCCCATCGCCTCCGGTTCACTTCGCTGCGTCAGCCGGGATCGTGAGCCAAAGTTGATCCGTCGAGTTGATTACGAGGTCTGTGTAGCCTTGTGGGACGCCGTTGTCTTCCGAGGATCCAATCAGAGAAAAGCGCACCGGGAATTCGCGTGCCGTTCCGGGCTCGCGCAGCACGAGTTGGAACGGCTGGCCGCCGGCTTTTGCACCGGTCTCGGCGACGAGCTTGAGCGTGATTTCGCCGCCCTTTTCCGGAATTTCCGCAGGCGGTGAAACGGAAACGCCCTCGGGAAGGTTCTTGGCGACGATATCGAGTTTTTTCGCGAAGCCATTCTCGGGCTTTATGAGGACTTTCAGCTCGGTGCTCTTGCCGGGCTGCACGATTGCTGAGTGACTGCTGACTGTGGCGGAAACCGAAGGAGCGGGCTCGAAAATTGCCAGGCGATAGACAAAATCAGGGCCGCCCCGGTGCGTGAGGTCGCCAACTGCCAGGGTGAATGTCCCGTCGGAAGGCGTGGTCCAGCTTAGCCGTGGATCGCTCGATCCGGCATCGTCATTGCGAGCGAGCTCCTTGCCCTCTTTGTCCTCGATTCTCAGCCAGGCATCCAGCGGTGAACCGACGGCGGCCGCGGTCACTTTAATATCATAACTCCGTCCTTTGACGGCAATAAACGTGAAACGATCTTCGTCGCCCGGGCGTTGGATGCGGCCGGTGACCCCGCTGGGAACTTCCAAACCATGAGCGGTCTGGTAGCTGTCGTTGGGTTCTTTTTCCATGATTTCGGGAAGGTCGCTCACCGTCGTTGTGTGCGGCGCCGCAAAACCGGAGATGGCCTGAGTAAGAGGCATTCCTTCCGAGACGCATTGAGTGCAGTCGACTTCGGCGCTTGATGAAACAAGATTCCAGCCGATGAGTTCCACTGGGGTTTTTTTTCCTCGCTGAGCGGCGAGTGGCATAGTGAAGCGAACAAATGGCCCCGCGTCGAAATGCAGCCGATAGACGCATCCTTCTCCGCCCGTGAATTGCACGTTCGACGACGCGGGGTGAACGAATCCCATGACCTGCAGGATGAATTCGTCATCATGCGGCGCCTCGAACGCCAGAAACGGATCGAGCGTGTGGCCATCGTGATTGAAAGCGAGCCGGGTCCCGGTCGCGTCGACGATCCGAAGCATGCCGTCGAAGGCTGAGCCAAGCACGTAGGCCTCGAGCCAGGCGACCAGCGTCTGACCGCGCTTGAGCGCCACCGCAAAAGAGTCAACGTCGCCCGCCTTGTCGAGCCGGCCGCTCAAGGTGGCGGGCAGGCTGCCGATATTCTGCGGCGCTTTGAAACTGTCGTTCGGCTCGTTCTCGCGCAGCTCGGGTTGGGCCGACACGATGAAAAAGCGGGGAGCCGAAATGCCGCTCGCATTGAAAAAGCGCACGAGGTGGGGGCCGGTAGCCGCGTGTTTTGCGATTTCGACTTCAAAGTTTCCAGTCTTTTCACCCGGCTTGAAGACGATGCCTGGTGAGTCCACCCAAACTTGCGGCGGCCACGGATCGAACTTGCCCGTGGCCGTAATGGTGGTTGTCGCGCCTTGCCCGCCCGCGACGGGATAGAGATGCGTCAGCGTCGGCTCGGCGGCCAGGACAGCGGAAGCAACAAGAACAACTGCGAGCGAAATCCTCCTGAGGCGCGACGTTTCCACGCGGTTACACGAAGAGTTCCTTAATCGGCCGGCCTTTGTTCACCAGGTGCACGGGCCGCCCGGAACTTGTGGCCAGCGTCCGGTTGGGATCGATGCCCATTTTTGTATACAGTGATGCCGCGAAATCTTCGGGGCGATAAACATTTTCCGAGGCGTGATAGCCTTTCGCGTCGGTGGCCCCGACAATCTGCCCGCCCGGGATACCTGCGCCCGCCATGAGCACCGACATGGCGTGGGGCCAATGGTCGCGCCCCCCATCCTTGTTCACTTTTGGCGTTCGGCCGAATTCCCCGAGCGCGAGGACAAGCGTGTTCGCCAGCAATCCACGCTCGTGCAGATCAGTGAGCAGCGCAGCAACGCCGCGGTCAAAGTTCTTCAACCGGTCGCCCTTGTAACTTGTGAAGAGCGTTCGGTGATCATCCCATCCGCCCCAATTTACCGTAACCCACGAGACCCCGACCTCGACCAGCCGGCGGGCGAGGAGAAAGCGCTGGCCCATGTCGTTGCGGCCGTAACGTTCGCGAGCCTTCTCGTCTTCGCTGTTGATGTCGAAAGCCGCCTGAGCCTTCGGCGATGAAACGAGGTCGAAACCCTGCTCATAGAATTGATCAAACACCACCGACGGATCGTCGGCGAGGTTGTCATTAAAGCGCTGCATCCGATCCAGCGCAGCTCGCAACTGGCGCCGCGACTGGGCGCGGCCTTCGGCAATTTCCTTCGGCAGCACGACGTCGCTCACTTTGAAATGTTTCGCGTTCGGGTAACCACCGATTTCAAAAGCCGCGTGCTGGCCACCGAGAAAGTTCGGCCCGCCTGAACGAGTATTGTCGGGCATCGCCATGAACGCCGGCAGGCCGTTGCGCACGCCCCGGTCGTAGGAAACCATGGCGCCAAACGACGGATGAAACGTGACCGATGCTCCGCAGTTGACCGGCACTGGTGTCGGCGCGCCAGTCATCATGTAATGGTTGCCGCCGCCGTGATTTGGATCTTTGTGGCAGATCGAGCGGACGACCGTGAACTTGTCGAAACACCTGGCCAGTTCCGGCACGACTTCCGAAAAATGCACGCCCGGCACCGCGGTGGGAATGGTCTTGAATTCTCCGCGGATTTCCGAGGGCGCGTCCGGCTTTGGATCGAACGTCTCGTAATGGGACGGCCCGCCATCCAGCCAGATCATGATGCAGTTGAAGTTCTTTGACCCAGCGACCAGTCCCGGACCCGTGCCGGCAACGGCCTGCAAGCGGAGCAAGTCACACAACCCCAGCCCAAGCGTGCTGCGCAGGCCAAGTTGGATGAAGTCACGACGGGCCATGCCGTCGCAGTTGAGATGAAAGGCCATGGGCGGAAGAACGGAAAGAGACGCTGGCCAATCGAGTTTTGCGAGGGAAAACATCATCGGAGAATCCCCGTTTGCGGTGTGGGTTGAAGCGTTTAGTTTGCCTTATGAGTTGCTCCAAAGATCAGCATGGCACTGCCGAGCAACCCGAATCCGCGCAACCCCCCGATTCTTCTCATCTCGACTCCAAGGACTGGCGTTTGACGATTGGGATGTTCAGTGAAGATGAGTTGATGAAAGAAATCGACTCTGAAGGACGCCGGATTCGGGAGGCCGAAGGCGCCGAAGAAAAGTCTTCTGCAGCGTGATCCTGCTCGATACTGATCACTTGTCTAAAAACCGCGTCACAAAGTCTTTGTAAACCATTGGATCAGAGAGATCGGGTTTGTTAGGCAACTTATACGATTCGAGGTAAGCCCTTAAAAACTTGCTTTCCGCCTCCGTATTACGTTTTAAGATTCGCAACGGCGAGAGGATCATTCATGTCCGTGAGCCCGCCGATTTTGAGGTATGGTCTCGCTCGACCCCCCCGGCCGACGACGCGGTGAGCCTCCCTGCGAACACCGAATCCCAACGGTTTGTTAGCAAAAGCTTTTGATAAAACATGGCTCAATGATTGAACACGAACTCCGCTGAATTAAACAACGCCCAGAGGACGTCTTCGGTGGCTGAGCGGCGGGTGGCGCTGACGGCGCTGAAGGTGTCGGTGGCGGTTTGCAGCTCTTCGGTTGTGGGCATGCGACTGTAGCAGGCAAGGTAAAGTTCGATGACTATTTGTTCGGGGGTCGAGTCGTTCGCAACGAGTCGTTGCACGCGGGCGTTGAGATCCTGACTCGCCAGCTTTGCCTGCAAGTTGCGCGAGTTCATGAGGTGGAGCGATTGCACGATGCTCGGCCGGGCATCCCGTTCGCAGGGGCAGTCGCTGCTCGGGTTGGGCCGGCCAAAGGCGTCCATGGTTCGCGACTCGATCTTGTAAGTCCAGGCCTGGGTCGCGCGGCTGTTCGGCGGCATGCCGGGATAGCTGTCCGGAACTCCCGTGACGTCGGCTACCGCGTCGGTGAGCACCTCTGCCGGCAGACGCCGGCGATAGGCACGGGAAAAATTGCGAGTGTCCGCCTGGTTGAATTCGTTGGGCGTCGCGCTGAGTTGGTAAAGGCGGGACCGCATAATTGTGCGCATCAGCGCCTTGAGATCGAATTTTTGATTCACGATTTCCTGCGCGAGCGCGTCGAGCAACGCCGGATTTGAAGGCGGATTCGAGGTGCGGAAGTCGTCCACCGGATCAACGATCCCCTTGCCGAAAAACGCTGCCCACACACGGTTGGCAATCGCACGCGCGAAAAACGGATTCTTCCCGTCGGTCATCCATTCGGCGAGCGCGCGGCGCGGGTCGCTGTTCTCGGGCCCCTTGACTGGCGGCCCTTCTGGCGGCCTGGGTTCCATGAGCTCGCCGGTAACAGGGTGCTTCACCGTCTTCCCCACGGCGAAATAGAACGTCTCATTTCCCGCCGAGATGGGCGGTGAAATGCCAGCCCCCTTTTGCTTCACCGGACCAAAAAACGCCGCCATCTGGTAAAAGTCGTCCTGACTCCATTTTTCGTTAGGGTGGTGATGGCATTTGGCGCATTCGAGCCGCACGCCGAGAAAAAGCTGCGAAAACATCGTCGTCAGGTCCGCGGGCTCCCGCCGATCGCGATACACCACCGCCGGTCCAGATCGGTGGCTGTTTCCTTCCTGCACAAGGATTTCGCGGACGAAATGGTC
Source organism: Verrucomicrobiales bacterium (assembly GCA_050998515.1). Taxonomy (GTDB): domain Bacteria; phylum Verrucomicrobiota; class Verrucomicrobiia; order Verrucomicrobiales; family V1-33; genus JBPCQC01. The sequence continues at coordinate 10,532 of JBPCQC010000007.1, read as the reverse complement.
GTAAGGTTTGTTGGCTCGAAAACTTTCGCGCAGCCACTGGTCGAGCACGAATACACTTTTGATGCCGACGCGGTCGGGATTCGGCCGCAACAGGTCGGCCCACTTGGTTGCCCAGAAGTCGGCGTAGAACGGATGGTCGAGCAGACGGTCGATAAGCTGTTCGCGTTTGTTCGGCTCCGTGCTGGCAAGAAATGCGCGCGCTTCCTCGGGCGCCGGCAATGCCCCGATGGTGTCCAGCGAGGCGCGCCGGAGGAATTCGGCATCCGTGCAACCTTCCGAGGGAAAGAAGCCCAGCCGCTTGAAATGCGTGTAGGCAAGCTCATCGATGAAGTTGCTCACGGGCAGGCCGGCGTATCGCTCATCGGGCAGGAGATGGTCAGTCGGCACGGTGATTTGTGAATCGGTCACCAGTCCCAGAAAGCGGGAAACGATTACGGTTTGCCCGCGCGACTTTCCGACGGTGACCAGACCGTTGTCGGTGACGCGCGCGATTTCCCTGTCGTTGGAATCGAAACTGGCGAGGGCTGTGACATCGCGCTCCGAAGCATCGGAATAATGCGCGCGGACGAGCATTTGTTGGGTGGCTCCCTGTTGATAGCTTCCCGCACGCGGAATAATCGTGAGGCGATCGAGGGACGGTTCATCCTCCGCGCGATAGACCATGCCACTCCGAATCCAGTCGATCAGCGTGCGGCAGGCGTCGGAATCTTTGGCGAAGCGTTCGCCCCCTTCGTGTGGCACCGCCGCCGTCGGTTTAAGGACGATCAGGCTCTCTTCGGGAGATGAAGGAAACAGGCGCCGGCCGCGCGCCTCCTTCACGATCTCGTCATAATCAGCCTGCGGATTGTAGGAAAAAACGGTGAGGTGGAATCCATTCTGTCCGTCTGGCTTTGCATGGCACGAGCCGGCATTGCATCCCGCCTTGCTGAGGACCGGCAGCACGTCGCGCAAGAAGCTCGGCGGTTGCGACTTTGGTGCCACAGACGGCGCGTCCGTCACATCGGGCTGCTTTGTCAGTGCCATCGATCCGCTGGTCCTGTGGTCATTGACTTCGAATTTCTTCTCGAGCTTGCCGTCCTTGTTCCAGACGAACAGCCGGCCGTCATGGGACCCGGCGAAAACGCGCTCGCTGCTGGCGCCTGCGGTGACACAGCAAAGAGCGCTGCCGGCCGCCTCGAGCTTTCGTTCGCTGGCGGAATCGGAGCTTTGCGCACCGCTGTGAGACTTGAAGTCCGAGTAGCGCAGCAACGAACCAGGGGCGGTGACGGCGAACACCGGGCCCGCCGATGGCCACGCGACGGCATTGATGGCTGCGTTTTGCGTGCCGAGAGTGCCGATTCTCTCCTTCGTTTTGACGTCCCAAAGTTTGAGCTGTTCATCCGTTCCGCCGGTGATCAACTGCGTGGCATCGGCATTAAAAGCCAGCGTGAGCACCTGGGCGGTGTGGCCTTCCAGACGCGCCAATTCCTTTTGCGTTCCCAGCTCCCAAACTTTCACGAGCTTGTCGCCGCCTGCAGTGGCGAGCAGCGTTCCGTCGGGGCTGATATCGAGATCAAAAATCGTGTCGCTATGCGCCGGCCACGATCTCGTGATCGAGCCGCTCCAGGCATCCGCGATTCGCATCGTGCCCTCTTCGGCGATGCGCCCATCGGCAATCACCAGTTGCGTTCCGTCCGGCAGAAACTGCAGCGCCGAGATGCGGTCGGTCAGTCCAGTGGTAATCTCGCGTTCCACCGCCAGCGACTCGGTATTCCACACCACGATGCGGCGAAAGGCTCCACTCACAAGTCGCGTACCATCCGGACTCCACGCCATCGATTGCACGGGATCGGGATGAGCGCTCGCCCTAACCTGGACCGACAAACCAGCGCCCGCTGCGTCATAAATCACGACTTGGTTTGCGCAGGCCACCGCAAGCCTTTTCGAATCCGGCGACAGCGCCACCGCCAGCACAGGGTGATACGAATCTGGCAATGTCGCGAGCGTCACTGGACGCGGAGCGGAAAGCGCCGCGAGGGCCTCCGCATTCCACGCCGCGCCGTCCTTCACCCATTGCTTGAGCACATTGACCTGCTCCCCGGCAAGCTGCTTTTTTGGGGGCATATGCGGGTCGGCGTCCGCCGCCAGCGCCGCAATCAAACGGCTCTCATCGGGCGCTCCTGAAACCACAACCGCTCCATTTTCGCCGCCCGCCATCAAAGCCTCCCGCGACGTCATCACCAGCCCACCCTTTTTCTTCTCTTCATTGTGGCAGGAAAAGCAATTCTTCTTCAGCAGGCGCATCGCTTCCCCTGCAGTCGGATCAGCCTGTGCTCCCGGTGCACACAATACCGCGGCCACAAACGCCGGCGCGGCCAGACGGAAGAGGGAGCCTGGAGAATGGCATTGCATGATGGCACTCGGCACCCAGCCACTGTAAGAGTCCTGCCCCGCCACTCAAGTGCTCAAGCTGTTAATGGCCATCAATTGATGCTCTGTCCTGGGGGCCACGGGGCGCACAATCAACTACGCAGCAACTCACTCACGGCGTCTCGTTCTTCGCGCAACTCCGCGAGGGTGGCATCGATCCTGGCGCGCGAAAATTCGTTGATGGGAACCCCCTGCACGATTTCCCATTTCGTTCCGTCGCTGCGAATGGGGAAGGAGGTGATCAGGCCTTTTTCGCAGTGATAACTACCGTCTGACGAGACCGCGACACTGTGCCAGTCACCGGCGGCGGTCGGTGTAATGAGATTGCGGATGGTATCGACGATGGCGTTGGCCGCCGAGCCGGCACTCGAAGCGCCGCGCGCCTTGATGATGGCGGCGCCGCGCTGTTGCACGGTGGAAAGGAATTCGCCTTTTAGCCAGGCGTCGTCGCCAATCACCTCCGTCGCTGGCTGGCCGCCGATTTTGGCATTGTAAAAGTCGGGATACATCGTCGAGCTGTGATTGCCCCAAATGGCCAGGTGGCTTACTTCGGAGACCGGGACATGCGCCTTTCTCGCCAGCTGAGTTTTGGCTCGATTTTCATCAAGCCGGGTCATGGCGAACCAGCGGTCGCGCGGAATCTTTGGCGCGTTGTGCATCGCGATGAGGCAGTTCGTATTGCAAGGATTGCCGACTACGAGGATGCGCACGTCGGCTGCCGCATTTTTCTCGATGGCCTGGCCTTGTCCGATGAAGATCTTGCCATTGATATTGAGCAAATCCTTGCGCTCCATGCCGGCTTTGCGAGGCACGCTTCCGACCAGGAGGGCCCAGTTGACGCCGGCAAAGCCTTTATCCAGTTCAGCCGTGGGAACGATTTCGTCGAGCAGCGGAAAGGCGCAATCTTCCAGCTCCATGACCACTCCGTTAAGAGCTTCGAGCGCGGGAGGAATTTCGATCAGGTGCAGACTCACCGGCTGGTCGGGGCCAAACATTCCTCCCGAAGCGATTCGAAAGAGAAGCGAATAGCCGATTTGGCCGGCGGCGCCGGTGACGGCGATTTTGAGCGGTGCTTTCATGAAGTGATGAGGGGGATTGCGGCGGAGCGCACTTGCTAGTCAGTTTGATGTTTGCCCGCAACCGATTTCTCGTCAGTATCGGCCCTCGAATGTCGGCTGTGTGGTCCTATTTGCTTGGCATCGACACTCCCCGCTCGAAGCGATGGCTGCGTCTGCACGCGGTGTTGCTGAGTGTTGTCGCTCTGGCGGCGCTAATCTTATTCTGGCATTTCGCGATGTTCACCGCCCACGTGATGAACAACGATCCGCAACACCCGAAAAAAAATCACGATCAGACGATCTACCTCGAACATGCCTCGTTTTTGAAGCACCGCGGTGCCAGCTACATCGTGCCGCGGCAGCATATGCCGGGTTACGGCGCCTTGTTGGTTCCGTTTATGCGCCATGGGGAAGGCATCTGGCAGTTTTTTTGGCGGTCGAAGACTCTCGCCGTCGTCTTGTCAGTACTCGCGCTGGCCGGGCTCGCTGCCGTCTGGCGGCTGGTTTTTCCGTGGACCGAAACGGTGCTTTTCAGCGCGGCTGCCGGGTTTTTGCTCTACGTTTTCCGAGCCGGTTATTTTCAGCCCGAGCTGATTTTCTGCGGTCTTTTTTTGCTCTGCCTGGTGCTGGTCCTGAAAATGTTAGTCAAGCCGGGGTGGATGCTGGCCATCGCGGCTGGCGCGGCATTTGTTGCGACTCACATGTTCAAGTCATCCACCTTGCCCGCGCTGGCACTGTTTCTGTTCGCCTCCGCGGTGCGAATTGTGCCCCTGGTGTCGAGGAGCGAGTGGCCGCAAGTCCTTCGCCAGGGGGCGATGGCCCTCACCGTGCCGTTGGTTTTTTGCGCTTTGCTCTCGCCTTACCTGCGCACATCGAAAAAACTTTTCGGCAGCTACTTTTTTAGCGCGCACACCAGGTATCACATGTGGGTGGACACTCATGACGAGTCGCGGGCCCTGGTCGGGATGCGGCTGGGCGCGCAGGCTCCTACTTTTGATGACGCTGTTCTCAGCCAGGCCAAGGATTATGACCAGGCCCGCCCATTTTTCGAAAAGTGGCAACGGAGCGGTTTGCCCGGTCCCTCCCGCTATTTCGCCGAACACTCGTGGCAGAATATCGGCGAGCGGTTTTTGGACTCCGCCGACCGCCAGTTTGATCGCATCAAACGCGATTACCGCGGGTTGGTGCGGTTTTTGCAGGGACTTTTTGGTGCCGCACTCGCTGTGCTGGTGATAAATTTTTCCGAAGCCCGGCGGTTGTTCGCGCGGTTTTGGCTGCCCATTTGTACTTACGCGGCCGTCATGGCCGGTTACTTCGTGGCCTACGCGTTCTACGCCAAAATTGGGATGGGTCCCCGGCTCTTTCTCACGCTGGCGATGCCGCTCGTCTTCGGGCTGGCGATGATGGTGTGGGCACTTGGGCGCGAGATGCGCATTCCGTTTACTTCGTTCGATCTCTCCTTTCGCAAACTCGCCAACTGGGCGCTGGTGGCGGTGCTGGCCAATTCCGCTTTTCGCGGTTTGACCGATCACATTTATTGGGTCCCCGGCGGACAATGATTCCCGGAACGCGCTTGACTACGCCCGCCACGGTTTCATATGCTCGCGGTCGTATGAAAAAATCGGTGCCGAAATCCCTCGCGCTCATCTTCTTTTCTGGAGCCTCCCTGTTTCATGGGCAGGCGCAGTCGCCAAGCGCGCTCTACACCTGGGAGGGAACCAGCGGTGTGCAAAATTGGGTTAAGAATTTCGGGACCAATACGGTGGTGCTGGACAATTCGATTGCCGGTGAGCTTCGCATTACCGAAACCGGCGGCGCGGGCGGAGACGTGGCGATCAGCGATGGCGCCAACCGGGTTCGTGAATCTTCAGCATCAAGCGGCGGAACTGATGTCACGGGCCTGGATTTTTTTGAGTACGAAATCGGGCACACCGGCGCGGGCACCATCGACGTGCAGTTTTTCGTTCAGGCCTCGACGGGTTTCACCTTCGTGGCGCTCGGACCGGATTTGGCCATCACGCCCGGCATTAATACCTACCAGGTCCCGCTCACGGGATTGACGCCCGAGCAAGCGGTTTATCTTCGCACCATCGGTTTCAATGCGCGCAACCATGCCGCCATCGGTGACGTCACTTGGACAGTTCGCGAGGTGCGCGCGGGCGGCACGCCGCTTTCAAGCCGCGCGTTGATCACCCACGACACTGGCACGGCCGAGGGTGGAATCCAAGGCGCCATCGTGAACTTCGACAATGCGGCCGTCCTGGGCAACGATGGTGGGCAGAACCAAACCGGCCTTTCTCATAACGCCACCGGTTCCGGCTCGCTCGAGTGGACCGACCTCGGCGGCCAAAGCGGCGCGGCACTCGGTTGGGGCAACGGAACCGCCTGGAATGGCAACACTTTTAATAATCGGACCACCGATCTCTCCAATTATGACGCGGTGGTTTTTCGTATGTCGGCGACCGAAGTGACGGGGCCCGGGGGCGGCACGGTCGGCGTGAGTGCCTTTTTTCAAAAGAACAACTTTGCTTTCGAAAGCGCTGAAGGGGGCGCCGCTCGCCAGCTGCCGATCGACGGGCAGTTCTACGATTTGGAGTTTTCTCTTGCGGGCCTGACCAACATGAACTCCGTCGATTTAACCGGCCTGAACCTGCTCAGCCACCCAACGAATCTGAGGATGAATGTCGACTCGATCACTTTCGTCCCAGAGCCTGGATCGTTGGCATTGTTTGGGATTGCCGCCGGATGCCTCGGCCTCAGACGACGATCCTCGATCAAAACGCCGATCTAACGACTGGGCGTGAATTGGTGCTCGGGGCGGGACTCGAACCCGCAAGGATTGCTCCACACGCCCCTCAAACGTGCGCGTATACCAATTCCGCCACCCGAGCGTCCTGAAAACGCCAGCTTGGAGAACGAGGGACAGGATTTTTAGCCCGTCCCAGCAGCCCCTGCAAGCCCGTTGTGTGGGATCTACGCCCTCACTCAAAGCTGCGCATCGGGTCGAAAAGTGAAATATCATAATTGGTCCGGCCATCTGAGACCAGGTCGGCCAGGATTTCTCCGACCACGGTGCAAAACTTGAAGCCGTGCCCGCTGAACCCCGCGGCAATTTTGACCTGCGGATGGGCCGGATGATACCCGATCACAAAATTCAAGTCAGGCGACAACGTGTAAAGGCAGACCGTGGCCTCGAGAAGCTCGCCATCGAGCGCCGGGAGAAATTCACGGCATGCGGCGCGCATCTCACTGACATCATCCGCGCGAATCTTTCGGTCGACCGATTCCGCGGTGCACAATTCGGCCTGCGGCTTTCGGTAAAACGCGACTTTGACCCCTCCTTCGGAGCCATCAACGGCCGGAAACCCGTAAGGCAAACTGCCGTCACTGCGCTGCCAAACGTAAATGGGAAACCGCTCCGGCAGAAACGGACCCACTCCATTTCGAGGGCGAAACCAATAAAGAACCTGGCGCTCGATTCTCAATGGGATCGCCAGTTCAGCGAGCAACTGCGGCGCCCACGGACCGGGTGTGATCACGAGCTGGTCCGCGGTGTGAGTCGCCCCGGCTGTCTTCACCAACACGCCGCCACCCGGTGCGACGTGCCACTCGAGGACCGGTTCGTTCATGTGCAGCTCAGCACCAGCCCGTGTGGCTTGCTGGAGATGCGCGGTGACGGCGAGCTCGCAGAAAACAATCCCGGCTTCGCGTTCGAACAAGGCGACGGTGTCCCTCGGCATTCGGAAGGGCGGGTAGCGGCGCTCGATGTCGCGAGTCGTCAGAAGCTCATGAGCCAGCCCATGCTGGCGGGCGCTCTCGAGGCTGCCGGCGACCACTGACGAGTCAGGCGCGCCCATCATCAGCCCGCCGCACAGCAGCAATAACTGGTTCGTGTTTCTGCGTTCGAGATATTTCCACAATTCATAGCTGCGCAGCAACAGCGGCACGTAGGCGGGATGTTCGAAATAGGCCTGCCGAATCACCCGCGTGTGGCCGTGGCTCGATCCAAGACGGTGCGGCAGTGAGAACTGATCCAGCCCCAGAACCCGCCGCCCTCGCGCCGCCAAATGATAGGCGGCCGCACTGCCCATGCCGCCCAGACCAATCACGATCACGTCGTGGCAATTCACTTGGTCGATCAGTACTCTGTTTTCGTAGTTGAAGACACTCTTGTGAATGTGCCGCGCACCTCCACCAGTGACAGAACAGGTTCAGGCGCTCAATAGAGCGCCCCTACAGCTAAATTTTGTAGGAGCGCTCTGCGAGCGCCCGTTGCCTCTTGGATCCTTCTTCTTGTGGCGCGGCTTGGCTGGCGGATTGCTCGGTCTCATTTTTCACGGATGAGTGTATGCTTGGGCGAAGTTCTTGAGCGTGGGGGGAGCGCTCGCTGGTTCTCTCGACCAACCCAGTGACCTCAATAACAACTAACGGCCGTCCTACTTCCAGCTGCCCTTGAAATCCGCGAGGGCGGACTTCAAATCGGCCTCGACGTTGTCGAGGGTCTTTTCGTTGGCGAGGCGCTCCATCAACGCCTCTTTTCTGGTTTCGAGGTAATCTTCCATTTTGGCCTGGGCCTCGCGGATGCGATCAACCGGGACATCATCGAAGTAACCGTTTTGCATCGCGTAGAGCGTGCTGACCATGATGGGCAGGCTCTTTGGTTTATATTGCTGCTGTTTGAAGAGCTCGACGATGCGCTGGCCGCGGTCGAGTTTCGCCTTGGTGGCGGCATCGAGGTCGGATCCGAATTGCGCGAAGGCCTGGAGCTCGCGAAACTGCGCGAGGTCGAGTTTCGTGGTGCCGGAGACTTTTTTGATCCCTTTGGTTTGCGCAGCGGAGCCGACGCGTGAGACAGAGAGGCCGACTGAGATGGCAGGCCGGATGCCCTGGTAAAACAAATCGGTTTCCAAAAAGATCTGCCCATCGGTGATGGAAATGACGTTGGTCGGGATGTAGGCGGAAACGTCGCCGGCCTGGGTCTCGATGAGAGGCAATGCAGTGAGTGATCCGCCGCCGTAGTTTTCGTTTACCCGCGCCGAGCGTTCGAGCAGCCGGCTATGCAGGTAAAATACATCGCCGGGATAAGCCTCGCGGCCCGACGGGCGCTTTAGCACCAGGGAAACCTGGCGGTAAGCAACTGCCTGCTTGGACAAATCATCGTAGACGATGAGAGCGTCCATGCCTTGATCCATGAACCATTCGCCAATGGCGCAACCGGCATAGGGAGCGAGATATTGGTTCACGGCGGAATCCGAGGCCGAGGCGGTTACGATGACCGTGTACTCCATGGCGCCGGAATCCTCGAGAATCTTGACCACGCGCGCGACGTTCGACTGCTTCTGTCCGATGGCGACGTAAATGCAGTACAGCGGCTTGTGGTCCTTCAGCTTCCCTTGTTCGGCGGCCTTGTTTTGCTTGGCTTGTGAAATGATGGTGTCAACGGCGATGGTGGTCTTGCCCGTCGAGCGGTCACCGATGATCAATTCACGCTGACCGCGGCCGATCGGGATCATGGCATCGATGGCCATGATGCCAGTCTGCACCGGCACCGAAACTGACTTCCGGGTGATGATCCCCGGAGCGATTTTTTCCACCGGGTATTGAGCGTCGGCCTGGATGGCGCCCTTCTCATCAAGTGGTTCGCCCAACGCGTTGACGACCCGGCCTAGCAATCCTTTGCCTACAGGAACCGATAACAGGCGCCCCGTGGTTTTTACCTCGTCACCCGCCTTGATGGTCTCCCCGAGACCGAGCAAAACGCATCCGACTTCGGTTTCCTCGAGATTCAGCGCCAGGCCATAGAGGCCGCCGGGAAACTCGATCATCTCATTGAGCATTACGTCGGAAAGCCCTTCTATTTTGGCCACCCCGTCGCCGATCTCCCGCACGACACCGACATTGGATTTGGTCACCGCGGTTTTGAGGCCGGCGATTTGTGATTCGAGTTCTTCGAGAATCGTGCTCATGGGTAAATTAAGGGTTGAAAGATAGTGGTTAAGAGATGGGCTAGGCGCCGATCTGGCGGCGCAGGATTTCCAGGCGCGAACTGACGCTCCCGTCCCAAATCGTCGAGCCGACTTTAATTCTCATGCCGGCCAGCAAATCCGGATTCACATTGAATTCCGAGGTTAGGTCCCCACCGAATTTTTTGTTGAGGTCGGCCAGGACCGACTCCTGGGTCGAAGGGGCGAGCGGTTGCGCGCTTTCCACGTTCGCATGATGTTTTTCAAGTTCCAGTCGCAGCAGCCGCTGAAAGGCATCCAGAATCTGCACATAGCCGCGCGGCTTTTCATCAATGATGCGGCGCGCGAACTCCTGGACCCGCCCCGCATCCACACGCCCACTTACCATGGCGGCTTTCAGCAGGAGCCGGGCGGCACGGAGGGATTCTTTTTTAACTTTCATCGGGTTCGTTATCCGGCGGATTTGCGCTTGGCGAGAGAGATAACGGAGGGGCGATACAAAACGGATAACCAATAGCGAATAACGCCGAAACTACTGCGCAACCTGCGCGGTAGATTCAGCATTGATTTTCTTGTGATCCGTCGGCGTAAGGACCTTGCCCGTGACTTTCGCTGTCGTGTCGATGACGAGGCGCCCGAAATCACGCTTGAGGTCGGTGAGAATGCGGTCGTGTTCGAGTTTCGACGCGTCGCGGGCCTTGGCAATGATGGCCGCGGCTTCCGCGATAGCCTCCTGCGTCCGCCTTTCGCGCTCGAGGGCGGCCGCTTCCTGCGCCTCTTTTATGAACCGGTTCGCGTCCTCGTTGGCCTTCGAGAGGATAACCTGCTTTTCAGATTCGGCGCTGGCTAACGCAGCCTTGGTCTTTTCGTAATTCGCTTCGCTTTCGGCGATGCGACCCCGACGCTCCTCCAGCATCGCCGTCACCGGTCCGAAGGCGTATTTCTTCAAGATCGCCAGAACAATGAGGAAGACGATGACCTGAGCGATGAAGTTCGGCCAATCGAATCCAAGGCTATGCAGAATTTCCATCATACTGAAGTGCGGGACGGTGTTTCAGAAAAAGCGGGCGCGCGTGCCCCAACGCGCCCACGGCCAGCCCAG